>CAYMLO010000060.1:39180-57439 GCA_964390905.1 uncultured Planctomycetales bacterium
GTACCTGACGATGGACGCCGATTGGCAGATCGAGGCGGCGTTCAAATGTGGTGGCAGCGTACCGCCCTTTATCGCGATGACGCTGTTGGCGCTCGTCCTGGCCGTCATCATTCGGCGGGTGATCTAGCAGCGCGTGAGGGGGGTACGTCAGGCTGCGCCTTTGCCGATCATCTCACGGTACCAGCTGCAAGACGACCTGCGGTGAGATTGCTTGTGCGCGCAGGAAGTGAATCACCAACTGAAACCAAAGCCCAGAAAGACGCTGTGTTGTTCCTGTCGGATCGAGCCGTACCCGTAGTCGACGCCGAGGGGTATGTGGCTTTTCTCGGCGCCGTCCATGGAGGCCGGCAACCCGAGGATGTAGCCCCCGCCCACCCACCAGCGATCTGCCTCGTAACGTAGGCCGATCGTGATGTGATGCTCGACGATGACGGTCGCCGTGGGAATCATGCCTGAAGGCGAGGTCACGTTGCTGCCGTAGTTGTAGCCCACGCCGAGTCGCCAGTGTTCGTCCAGCGCCAACTCGGCACCCGTGGCGACCACCCACTGGTCCTCGAGGTCAAGATTGACCGGTAGGCGGATGTCGACTTGACCATCCGTCGCATACATGGACGAGCCGCCCGAGCTGTTGGAGTGGTTGATCCACCGGAGTTCGCCGACCAGCTTGAGCCAATCGGTCGCGTCCCACGCGACTCCGCCGGTGATCTTCTGAGGCAGACGCGGTTCGTCCAGATTGATGGTGCCAAGGTCGACGGGCGGCCGGCCGAGCGGCGAGGCCTCGCCGTCCCCTCCGGCTATATCTCCCAGCCACGTCGTCGATCGGTAGGCCAGCGCGAGCGCCAGATCTTCGCGTGTCTGATGGTGCAGCCCGAGATTGAACCCGCCACCGAGCGAATAGCCGCGACCGAAGTGCACGTCCGCAGGGCCGAGGACCACGTCGTACTTGGCCGTGACCCCTTCGCCACGCACCGCGGCGCCCACCGAGAGCTTGTCCGTCAGCTTGTAGCCGACGCCGGTGGACAGCGCGACGTTCTTCAAGTCCGACAGAACGCGACGTTCCATGAAGGGCATGAAGACGTGTCGGAGCTGATAGCGCGCCGACAGTCCCGACTTGGAGTGAAACGCTACTCCCCAGGTCAAGCGGTCGTCGATGGGGATCGCAACGCCCACGTTCACGGGAGGCGGCACGCTGTTCTCGGCGTCCGCTGAGTCGACCGGTCCTGACCAATGAGACCGGACCGTGATCAGCTGGCCCGATGCGTCGAGCCGATACTCCTCGGCCGACAGCAACGTCAGCGCCGCCGGATTGTCGATCTGCGTCAGCGCCGAATCCCCGACGGCGATATCCGCTCCACCGCGCGCCCGCGAGCGGGCGCCAACGCCGATCGGTTCGTTGGCGTTCGTGCCAAGTGCCATTTCCCCGGGCACGAGGAGTTGCATCACCGCCACCCACCATCCGGCCGCGGTCCAGCTGCGTCGCGGAGGCCGGTCGCGTTGTGCCCTTTTTTTGGTCTGAGCGCGACTCTCATGCGAAGATAGCATGTCGCCCACGCGCTGGCGCGTTCACGGTAGACGAGGCCATCGCCGACGTCCGCGCCGCCCCTCACCCATCCTCACTCATATCCGGCGGTCCGGCCCTCCGCTGTGGATTAGCGGCAGGTGGCAATGGTAACCGAATCGATGCGAAAGCACACGTGGGATGCGTTCTGCGGCTTGGGGCAAGAGAAACTCAGTTTGCTGACGGTCGCGGTCCCGAGGCGCACGGCACGTTCGTGCGCACTCATCTAGGTGTCCTGCGAACGATCGAGCAGAGCACCCGCGCGTTCGGCCAGTCGAGACACGGTCGTGCTTGTCATGCGCCCTGCCTCGAAATCATAGAGCGTAACCGGGCTTGTGTCGCTGCGAAGTGCTTCGACGTCACCGCGATACACAGTCTTGCCGAGGGCCCCGAGGGCCAGGGACGCCAGGCCCCGGACGTAGGGATCGCTCGACCTCAGCGAGTCAACCAGTTCCGGCGCGCTGTCTTCGAACGGTGCGGCCTCGACGGACGCGGCGCGGTAGACAGCCAGATAGGCCCCGCGTTCGAACGGGGCCTGCCGCAGAAACGCCGTCAGCAAGACGCCCATCTCGCCCACGAGCGGGGGCACATTTGCCAGGATCTCGCCGATGGTCTCCGGGGCATGCCATCCAACGCCACCGGATTCGTCGTTCATGGACCAGAGCAATCGCCGGATCAGGTTCCGGACCCGTTCGACGTCCGTCCGGGCGAGCACACGGGCGACTTGTCCCATAGCTTCGATCGCCCGCCACCGGATGAGCTCGTCCGTGTCGTAGCTCAGCGACAGGAGCACACTGAGCGTTGCCTGCGTGGGCTGCATTTCTGCGATCAAGCCGGGCCAGTCCCTCGTCGTCAGGAATCTTCGCATCTGAGCCTGTCGACGACTGGGCATCGAGGTAGCGCCTCCACGTCATCTTGCTGGGCACATCAACACGGAAAGTGAGTGGGCCGGCAAGTCCACCTTGGTCCCGCCTAGTTCGATCGGGTGCAGGCTGATCTCGTCCGGCGTTACGGACCGGAGGGACCGCGCAGTCAACACGCGACCACGAAGCGTCCCGGGCCTACCAGCGTCTTTAGACATCAGCAGCTCGATCGATACGATGTGGGCGGTACGGTTCAAAGCCACGAACGTCACGGTGTTGCCCTTCGACCCGGCGATGAAGTGAATCTCGTGCCTGGCATAGGCCCCGCCGTCCCCCGACACCCGAACGTCGAGGCGCTGGCAGCCGACCAGCTCGGCCAGGATCCCCATGGCCGTCGCGGTCGGGGTCACAACGTACTTGTCTGCAAACCAGCACGCTGGCGACACGTTCTGCGGCCGCTGTGTCTGGTCCGGGCGGATCCAGGCGTATCGTTTTGCGGGTCGGTCGTAGTAGGCGTGGTACTTGATGAGCCCGAAGTACGTGCTCTCCAGATCATGGAACGAGGCAACGGTGCACTCGGGTTGGCTGATCAGGACGCTCCAGTTGTAGGCGAACGCCAGCGCGTGTGCGAACGAGGGGATGACGGCGAACGGGTCCCAGGAGTGCTCATTCGGTTGCGGAAAGCGGATGACGGACGTCTCCGTGGCCGCTCGGCGGGCGCCGCGCCATCCGAGACGTTCCAGCATCCTTCGGGACACGGCGTAGTTCTTCTCGAATCTCATGTCGGCCATCAGGTAGTTCGCCGGGTCGCGTGCGTCGACGCTCTTGGGCGGCAGGTACCAGTTGCCGAACGGGTAGTGTGTCGTCAGGATCACGTCAGACGAATCGAATCCCGATGCCTTCAGGCGCGGTAGAAGCTCGCCAGCCCACTCCATGGCCGTCACGTAGATGCAAGCTTCTGGATACGTTTGTCGGATGACCTTGGCGTATGCGACGGTCAGGGGCGCGAACTGCTCAACGCTGCAGTGGGCGAACTCCTCATTGCCGATTTCCCAATGCCGGACCTCGAGGGCGTGGCGATGCGTCCACGTCGCCAATCTCCGAATGTACACGACGGCCTCCTCCAGGCGGTTCCGGTCGTAGAGCTCCGGTGCGCGGGCCGAGTACTTGCTCGCCAGGATCGCTCGCGGGCACCCGCCATCGTTGTAGAACATCGTGGGGAGTTGCAGGATCGGCTCGATCCCGTAGTCCCGACAGAACACCAGGAAGTTCGCAAGCGGGGTGAAGTGCTGGTTCTGGAAGTTCTTGGCGGCATAGGTGCCCAGCTTCAGCGCCGTCGTGAGCTCCCGAGTGGCACCCTCGCTGTCGTACAGGTACCAGTAGGAGCAATTGCCCCCGGGGAACCGGAGCGACCGAACGCCGTTTGCGCGAAGCAGCGACGCGAACGCTCGCCGTTTGGAGCGGGGATCATCCGCGGGCAGCGTTCCGAAGTACAGCCCGGCCCGATGGTACTCGCAGTTTGCGTTGAAGTGCGTCGGCCGGAACACGAGCTTCGCTGCGCTCGGGGCCAGGACGACCCGTACGGGCCTCGCGTGCCGTTCCGCACCGGCATCCGGTAGGGCGTCGACGGAGTCTCCTTCTGCACACGCAAGGGCCGTCGGCAGAATCAGGAATGTAAGTGCTGTCGTCCTCTGCATTGACGTGGCCTTCGACGTAAGGACTGAGGTCTCTGGACCAGATCCGAGCAAGCCGACATCCCCCGTTTGCCTCCCGTCAACGAAGCATGCTACCGAGCCGGGCACTCAGGTCAAACGAAGACGCCCACCAATCCCGAGCGAGATCGCTTGTGCCTTCCCAGGCCGTGCGGGTACTGTTGAACCAGGATCGGAGCATTGGGGGGCAGATTGAGGAGTCAAGAGACGATGGGCGAGCGGCTGGACCTGGTGACGGGCGCCTGCGGGTTCTCGGGGTCGCATCTGGTGAAGCATTTGCTCGATAACGGTCAGCGCGTCATCGCCACAGACCGCCCGGACGCCTTCGAGGACGAGAGGAACAGGAGCATCTTCGCGCGTATCGGCCTGGACCTCGACCACGAAAACCTGACGGTGCTTCCCTCGGATCTGACCCAGCCACAGACGCTGGCGAGGCTCTTCGAGCATCCGGTGACGCACGTCTTTCACGCCGCTTCCCTCTACGACTACTCCGCGGGCATTGACGCGCTGAGCAAGGTGAACGTCGAGGGGTTCGCGAACCTCCTCGCCGCCCTCGAAACGACCCGGCTGGAGCGCTTCATCCATTGGAGTACGTGTGGGGTGTTCGGCCATCCCTATCGGCTCTCGAAGAAGGGCAAGGGCAATCTCCCCTTCACGGAGGACTCTCCCTCGCCGAAGACCGAACCCTTCGGGGCCGAGGGTCCCACGGGAACCTACATCGTCAACGACTACAGCGTCACCAAGTGGAAGCAGGAGCAGATGGCGTGGCGGGCTTGTCGTGAGAAGGGGTTCCCGTTGACGGTGATACGTCCCGCACCCATGTATGGCCCCGGCAGCGATTACGGGCACGGCGGCATTGTCCTGGCGATCCACAAGGGTTACCTCCCCGTCATCCCACGTGACGCACGCAACTTCATCACCACCTCGGTCAACGTCCTGGACGTCGCCCGATTCGCCCACTTCATCTCCAAGCGCGATGACGCCGTCGGCGAGGACTTCAACGTGGTCGACGACAGCGTCATCAGCTACAGCGAGTTCCTCAAGTACATCGCCTTGCTCGTGGGCCGCCGCATGCGGGAAGTGCCTTTCGTCAGGCTATCGAAGCCGTTCATGGCCTGCGCGCTGGCCGCGGCGAAGGTCTGGCGTGGGCTGGAGCGGAGGTGGGGCGTGCCCCGTGTCCGCGTGTTCGAGGTGGGCTCGGCCGTCTACCTCGGCTCGAGCTACTGGATCAGCAACACCAAGACGAAGGACTGGGGGTTCACCTATCGCTACCCGGACGTGCGCGAGGGCCTGCGCGATACCGTGCAGTGGTTTCGCCAGATCGGGTGGATCTGACCTCGTGTTCGGTCACTGAGTTTCGTCTGAGGTACCGATGATCAAGCGCGTATCACCCCATCAGAGCCGCGACCGTCAGGGAGCGGTCGCAGGATCCATCGACCCTTGATCCTGCGGTCGGCGATTGGCAGAGATCCGCTGCCATTCGTCCAGGATCGGCGTTGCGCTCCTGCTCAACGATCCCTTTTCAACCACCAACCGAGTAGACCGCGAATGATCGGATATGCGGCGAAGCGGCGGCCTCGACGCAGCGCAATCTCACGCGCGTCACGGAGGCCGGGCCGAACCGATCGATCTTCTTGTGCCCGATGGCCGTGCCGCTGCACAGGATCTTCCATCGCTGGCCGACCTGCCCTTCAATAACGTAGCGTCGCACGCGCTCGCCGTGGCGAATGTCCTCCATCGTCACCGCGTGGTCGATCGTCGTGGGCGTCGAGAGCGAAAGCTCGATACAGTTGCCCTGCCCGTTCGTCTCGGCGAGCGGTTTGCCGAACCGGCGTTTGACCTCGGCGCCGAACTCCGCACCGCGCTTCACGTCCGCCTCGGGGATCTGCCCCGTCGGGTCGGGGGTGTGGTTCAGCAGTAGGACCGCGCCATAACCAGCCGATCGGTAGTACATGTCCATCAACTGCTCGACGCTCTTGAGCGTGTGGGCGTTCTTGCTGTTCCAGAACCAGGTGTTCCGCATCCTGGCATCGCACTCATTCGGCAGCCAGGCCGTCCCGTTGGGATCGCCGTGTTTGGCGGTCGCCGTGCCTGACTTGGCGTCGCCTTCCTTCACGGAGTTCCACGCCGGGTACGGCGCTACGCCGTCTTCGTTCCCCACCCAGCGGATCGTCGCGTGTGGGCCTTGGAAGACCATCGCCCTTGGCGCGTGCTTCTTAAGGATGTCGCCGACGGGCACGACGTTGCTGCCGTCGAACCAGACCTCGAACATCTTGCCGTAGCGACTCAGCACTTCGGTCAGCTGTTGGCGGTAGATCTCGTTGTAGCGATCCTGGGCGTCTTGGGTCTTGCAGCGACCCCCGACGCCGGCTCCGTGCTTTCGATCGCACGGCGAGAGGTAGACGCCGAGGTTCATACCGCGCTTCCGGCAGGACTTGGCCAGGTCGGCAAGCACGTCGCCCTTGCCGCCGCGCCAAGGCGTGTCCTTGACGCCATAGTCGGTGGTATCCGTTCGCCACATGCAAAAGCCGCCGACGTGCTTGGCGACGAACACGATGTACTTCGCGCCCATCGCTTCGGCCGCCGTCACCCACTGATCGGTGTCGAGCTTGGCCGGATTGAACTTGGAGATCGGAAGCGACAAGTCATCACCCTCTCGATCGGTCCACGTGTTGGGTGCGAAGTGGATGAACATTCCGATCTCGCAATCCTGCCATGTCGCCTGCTGGGGCGTTGGCTTGGCGAGCGTCACCATTCCGCGTCCCTCTTCATCGGCCATGCACTGCGCGATGGCAGCCAGGCAGGCCATGGGCACAAGCCCAACGCGCACTGTCCTGTCCGGTCGTTTCATCCTCAGCACTCCTGAGTATGGTGTCCACTGTGCCGAGTCACGGGTTGGCGATCTTACAAGATGGCATTCGACGACACCAGGCTGCCGTTGAATGCGGTATGTTGATGGAGCACGCCCGAGCCGCGGGATTCATCCCGCGCGGCGACCGATCCGCGCGGGATGAATCCCGCGGCTCGGGCAACCCCGTTCGCAGGCCAAGACAATGCCACGATTCGTTGGACGCGCCCACGTGCGCGCCGATCGATGGTTGCTGCTTGACACGGCAGCGAGGGCGCGCAGGATGTCGCTCGCTGGTCGACGTTCCCCGGAACAACGATGGCCTTGGAGAGAGTGATTCGAATGCGACACCTCCCGCATCTGTCCTGCGTGTTTTCCGTGTTTCTCGTGGGTGCGGTGCCTGACGGCTTCGCCCAGGAACGGGCCTCCCAGGCGATCGTGCCCGCCAAGCCCGTACAGCAACCCCCATCGAAGACCGTTCGGCGGTTCGTCATCTGCCGCGACGACGACGTGCACGAGTGCTTCCCGAGTCTCTGCAAGACGACGTCGGGCAGGCTGATCCTTGCCTATCGCGAGAGCGACGAGCACCAGCCACGCAAGTACACGCGTCTGATCGTGCGTCTCAGCGATGACAACGGCGCGAGCTGGTCCGGTCGATATGTCCTGAAGTCGACGCAGAGCGACGTCCCCGACGGACTCTACAAACTCAACTGTCCGAAGGTGCAGCAGCTCCAAGATGGGCGGCTGCTCTATCTGTGCGACGCCTTCGTCAACGATCTCTCCAAACGGCGTCGGGATCGCTACGTCGGCGCCCGCATCCTGTTCTGGTTCAGCGACGACAACGGGACGTCCTGGTCGGAGGCGATCGAGACGGACGTGGGGGGCGTCATGCCCGATGAGGTCGTCGAGCTCGACGCCCGAACCTGGCTCCTGGCGACACACCTGCCGGACGCCAAGGACGGTCATCTCGTCCAATACGTGACGCGCTCGACCGATGGCGGCAAGACCTGGGGGCAGCGCAGTGTGATTGCCGATCGCAAGGGCTACAACCTGTGTGAAGCGTCCATCATCAAGCTGTCGGACGGCCTCCTGATCTGCTACATGAGGGAGAACAGTGGCCTGGGCAGGCCGATCTACAAGTCTCTCTCCTCCGACGGCGGCAGGACCTGGGACGGTCCGCACGCGACCCAGATAGACGGCGGGCATCGCCCGGTCGCACACCTGACGGCCGACGGTCGGATCCTGGTGGCGTATCGCTATTACCCCGGGCGTGGCGTGGGCATGCGCAATACGTTCATGTACGCAGAATCTCAAGCAAGCGCGCGCCAGCGCGAGCGGAGCAAACAGCGCGGCCGAATCCGACCCTTGGACTACGATGCTCATGCGCACCCCGACTCGGGGTACACGGGATGGGTCGAGCTTGCCCCGGGTGAGTTCTACGCGGTCAACTACATCCGAGACGACGCGCCCATGGCCCAGATTCGAGGCTACCGGTTCGCCATCTCGGCGTTCTAGCCACGCAGGGCGATCCGATCGCCCAGGCGGATAGGCGCTCATGATGAGAGGGATTGCCATGTCGAACACGATCATCGTCTTGGTTGTCGGTCTGTTGCTGGCAACGTGCGTCGTCGGGTTGTCGGCCGAGCAGTTGGCGCCTTTTCGTCCGCCGGCGGTGCCGCTGGTTACCGTGGATCCGTACATGAGCGTCTGGTCGTTTGGTGATCGGCTCACTGACGATTGGCCTCGACATTGGACGGGGGCCGTTCATGCGATGGCGGGCATGGTTCGCGTGGATGGCAAGGCGCGACGGTTCATGGGGCCGGAGGGGGTGTGTAAGGAGGCTGCGGATCAGAGCTCGCTGAGGGTCCAACCGACGCAGACGGTCTATGTGTTCCGCAGCGGCGGTGTCGAGCTCACGTTGACGTTCACCACGCCGATGCTGCCGGACGATCTCGATCTGCTGGCATGTCCGGTGACCTACCTGACGTTCGAGGTGCGCTCCTGCGACGGCAAACCGCATGATGTGCAACTCTACTTCGACGCGACGGCCGAGTGGGTCGTCAACAAGCCGGAGCAGGCCGTCACGTGGGACCGTGTTCCGTTCAGGATCGAGGGGCTGACGTTGCGTCGGATTGGCTCGGCCGATCAACCGATCCTGCACCAGTCGGGCGACAACGTGCGGATCGATTGGGGCTACCTCTATGTCGGGGTGCCTGAGGAGGCCAACGGCGCAATCAACGTAACATCCGCCAAGGCGCTGCGTGACGCATTCGTTACCTCCGGGCAGATTCCCAGCGATCGCGACGGACGCAAGCCTCGTGCGGCCCGCGACGAGTGGCCAACGATCGGGTGTGCGTTGCCGCTGGGAAAGGTCGGGGCGAAAACCGTCCGCCGCCATCTGGCATTGGCGTACGACGACGTCTACTCGATCGTCTATATGCAGAAGCGCCTGCGGGGATGGTGGGCGAAGCGATACCCGCGGTTCGACATGATGCTCACGGCGTGCGCGAAGGGCTACGAGACAGTCCGAAAGCGCTGTGACGTCTTCGATGCCGAACTGATCGCCGACGCTCGGAAGGTCGGCGGGGAGAAGTACGCCCGGCTGATCGGGCTGACCTATCGGCAACCCATCGCGGGCGGCAAACTCGTCGTCGGTGCCAAGGGCGAGCCGTGGTTCTTCACCAAGGAGTGCTTCTCGAATGGCTGCATCGCGACGGTGGACGTGGCGTACCCGGCCTCACCGTTCTTTGCGCTGTTTTCGCCGACGATGCTCAAGGGCATGCTCACCCCGGTGTTCGCCTACGCCCGCTCCGATGCGTGGAAGCACCCGTTCGCCCCGCACGATCTGGGCACCTATCCGCTCGCCAATGGCCAGGTCTATGGGCGAGGCAGGAAGCGGAACCAGATGCCCGTTGAGGAGTGCGGCAACATGATCCTGATGACGGCCGCCGTGGCCAAGGCCGAGGGGAGCGCCGCCTATGCTGGTGAACACTGGGACCTTCTGACCCAGTGGGCTGCGTATCTGGAGGCCAAGGGCCTGGATCCGGAGGACCAGCTCTGCACGGACGACTTCGCCGGCCATCTGGCCCATAACGCCAACCTCTCGCTCAAGGCCATCAACGCGATCGGCGCGTACGGTATGCTGTGTGAGATGCTCGGCAAGAAGCCCGAGGCCGCCAGGTACAAGCGGGCCGCCAGAGAGATGGCCGCCCAATGGCCGAGGATGGCCGACGATGGCGATCACTTCCGATTGGCGTTCGACAAGCCCGGTACCTGGAGCCAGAAGTACAACCTGGTCTGGGACAAGCTGCTGGGCCTGGGGCTCTTCGATGAGAAGATCGCGCAGAAGGAAGTGGCCTACTACCTGACCAGGCTCAACAAGTACGGCCTGCCGCTCGACAACCGCAAGGACTACACCAAGGCTGACTGGGAGGTCTGGTCGGCGACGTTGGCGACGTCGGAGGCGGACTTCCGGACGCTACTCGCCCCGCTGTACACGTTCGCCCACCAGACCCGCGACCGCGTGCCCTTCACCGACTGGTACGACACCAAGACGGCCAAGCAGATTCACTTCCGGGCCCGCCCCGTGATCGGCGGGATCTTCATCAAGCTGCTGGCCGACGAGACGATCTGGGAGAAGTGGCGACGGCGGTGAGGACGTACGGTGCGTCTTGACGCACCTCCTCTTCTCAAGGACATAGGCGTTAGGGCGATCTCCCCGGTTCCAGTTGGGTGTTACCGCTGAGCCCCTTGGCCCGACGCTCGCTTGCGACGGAACGCTTCCCGCGTGTCGAGCGGGACCCCGGGGTCCTTCTGTTCCGCCATCCATCGCTCCAACTCGGCGGCCAGCGCGGCCTTTCGTGCGGCGTGCGCCGGGTCGGCAGCAAGGTTCTCAAGCTCGAAGGGATCGGCCACGGTGTCGTAGAGCTCCTCCGCCGGGCGCCGCATGTAGCGGCGCACCATGGCGCAGGCGTGGGGGTCGGCCTCGCTCGCCCACATCCATGAGAGCCAATACGGATTGTGTGAGGCCCTGCCCATGAGGTGCTTCTCGATGTACAGCGCCTCCGGGGTGAGGTTGCGGATGTAGCGGAACCGACCGTCCGTGACGGAGCGGATCGGGTAGGCAGGGCCCTCGGGGACGTTGTTGTGCATGGCGTAGGCAAACTGCCGATGCCTATCGCTCCCGCCGGTCAGCACACGGAGGAAGCTCTTGCCGTCGAACCCCAACGCCTCGGGCCTCCCGCCGGCGATGTCGAGGAGCGTCGGCAGCACGTCGGCATACTGCACGAGGGCATCGGTTCGCGCGCCGGGTTTCACGCGCCCCGGCCAACGCACGATCAGGGCGGTGCGCAGGCCCTGCTCCCAGTTCGTCCACTTCCCGCCGGGCCACTGACCGCCCTGCTCGGAGGTGAAGACCACCACGGTTCGGTCCGCTTGGCCAGCGTCCTTTAGCGCCTTGAGGATGTCGCCGACCTGCATGTCCATGTAAGCGATTTCGGCCAGGTACCTCGCGAAGGATTCTCGCGTCTCCGGCGTGTCCGCAAAGTGGGGCGGCAACACGAGCTTCTTGCGGTCGAAGACGGAAGGATCGCCCACCGTCCACGGAACGTGAGGAACGACCAGACCCACGATCAGGCAGAAAGGCCTCGACCGGTCACGCGTCATGAAGGCGCGGATGCCGGACACGTCGTACCGGGCCGTCTCGGCCACGCAGTTCCGCTCGAAGCCGTCGACCCTCTCGAAGGGGAAAACCGTTCGCGGCCTGGCGTGGATCTTGCCAGCGATGCCCGTTCGGTAGCCGAGGCGGCCTAGGTGCTGGACGATGCTGACGGTGTCGGCCTTCGCCGACGAGTGATTCCAGCAGACCCCGCTCCGGCACGGATAGAGACCCGTGTACAACTCCGCACGGCACGGGACGCACATCGCCATGCTTACGTAGGCGCGGCGAAAGAGGAGGCCTTCCTCGGCCAAGCGGTCGATCTGTGGGGTCGAGACGTTCTTTCCGCCGAAGCGCGGCAACTCGCTGTACGAACAGTCGTCGGCGATGATGACGAGGAAGTTGGGCGGCGTCTCAGCGACGGCAGGGGCCGCTGCCCAGGTGCCGCTTGCCAGGGCGATGCATGCTGATCGCCAGAAGTCTCGCGCCATTAGGATTTGCTCCTCCTGATCGACGTCTCCCACTTGCCTCCCGTCAGCGGGTTACCCTACCGCCTCGGGTGCCCAGATCAAGTGACAGCTGGTTATCACGGGGGCTGTTCATGCACGGTTCGCTTGAGGCCATAAAGAGCTGCCGAGGGGCCACCATGCCAAGATCACTGTAGGTCGGCTGACCTGGTTGGGGCCAAGCTGTCTTGCCCTGAATGAAACGGATCAACGCATCGCCGGACGCGACAGGCAGCTACGTCGGCCGATGGGACGGCAGCCCCTCCTGAATCTCTCAGTCCCCGCGCGCGAAGACCACGGCGGTTCGATTCATCTATATTCCCAAAGGGGGAGGGGCCAAGGAGACCGAGCGATGAACAGTCGCAGAAGAAACAGGCTGCTGGTGGTTGGGATCATGCTTGCTGCCCTGCTAGGCTGCGCATCGGAACAGATCACGGGCAAGCCGTTCGTCATCCGAGAAGCCAAACTCCCGCAAGGGTTTCCGTTGCCAGGTCCGGTCGGAGAAGTTGTCATCAAGGACTATCCTGCCTATCGACTGGCGCAGGTCAGCGCTGACCGGGAGGGAGAGACGAAGGGGCAGGAAGGGATGTTTATGCCCCTTTTCAACCACATAAAGCGAGGCAAGATCCCCATGACCGCCCCGGTGGAAATGGGGTACCCCGAACAGACTGGCAAGACGGACAACGTGAGGCTCGCGACAGACCACATGCGCGCCGCCGAGACGATGGCCTTTCTGTACGGCGAGTCGACGTGGGGCCAGCTCGGGAAAGACCCGGACGACCGACGCGTGCACGTGAAGGACGTTTCCCCGATGACGGTCCTCTCGATCGCCGTTCGCGGCAGGTACAACGATGCGAAGTTCGCCGAGGCGCTCGGTGCGCTCCGGGAGTGGGTCAAAGCGAATCCCAACCGGGTCGAGGTCGTCGGTCCGCCCCGATACCTGTGCTACAACAGCCCGTTCATGCTGTGGTTCCTGCGCTATGCGGAAGTCCAACTTCCTATAAAGCGACTGGGGCAGGCCACCGAGCTTGTCGACGCCGGATAGCGGGGATTCCTGCTGGTTCTTCGGGCCTCGCTGGGTTCCTGTGAGTCGTATGGAAGATGGCCAAGGCCGGGCGTCCTGGATCGACGCGCGTCTTCTCCTTTCATGCCAACTCGCTGTGTTCGGAGACGGATTGACTGGCAACACCGCCTGCGTGTTCAGGAATGGTGCCGCGTGAGCTTCATTGGCCGCGCCCGCCGGGCGAGAGCTCTGCGCGGACCGTCCGAAGGCGTTGGAGCATGGCGGGCGTGTTGACTTTCTTGTCCCCGCGGTACCAGTTCGTCCAGCGACCTCGGGCGGCCCGCTGGCGGACAGCCAGAAACGCCTCGAGCGCCGCCTCGGCTTCGGCCACACGCGCTGGTTCCCTACCGGCCAGTTGCAGGGCACGAACGCATCGCAACAGGGCCCGCCACATCCGTGCCTGCGTCAGCAAGTGCACGTCGTAGAAGTCTCGCATGCGCGGCGGGATCTGGTCGGCGGGGTAGTCCGCGATGATGCGGTCAAGCTTGGCGATGGCTTCGTCGAAGGCCTTGATCGGGAGCTTCCCCCGCGCCGGCTTGCCCACGCCGAGGGCGGCGACGCGACTACGGATTGCCATGAAGGCCGCGCCGTCCTGAAGCAGACGCGCCGGGCCGATGGGGATGAAGCTGTCCATCAACAGCCCGTACGCCTGCTGCAGGCAGGGGGGGCTCCACGCACGCAAGAACGCGCCGGCGTCCCACGGCCCGTGCATGGCCGTCATGGCCGCCTGAATGCCCAGCACGTGCTCGCGGACGTTGCAGACGTTGATGATGGCGTAGTGCGTGTTGCCCTTCTCGATGACCTGATCGAACACCTTCTTGACGCGTTGCGGTGTGGTTCCCTGGAGCAAGTGCGGCCCGCGGGACCAGAACCCCACGTGGTAGTAGACGCCGTAGGTCCGGTCGGGCCGGCGAGGAGTGTTGTCAAAGTCGTCCTGCATCTGCTGGCTGGCGCCCTCGTCGGCGAAGACGATCGTCACGCCCGGGGGGAACGTCAGGCTGCCCTTGCTCATCAGCTCCGAGCCCTCGAGCCAGAGCGTTGTCGTGGCAGGGGGGGGTGCCCGCGGGTCGGCTTTGCAGACGATCTGCCACTGCTCGGCGATGGCGCGGCTGATCATCCGCCCCGCGTCGGCCTGGCTGACGGATTTGTCGCTCTTCCAGATCGCCGTGTCCCCTTTGCCGCGTAGCCCCAGCTGCCACACCACGCGGTCGCCGGCCAACTCGACCCACTTGGCCGCAGACGCGCGCCACACCTCGCGGACGCTGTCGGGGTCGCTGCCGTAGCTGAATGACTTTTTCACTCCCTTGCGCTGCCAGTAGTTCTCGAAGCCGAAGTGGCTCACCCCCAGCGGCTCGATGTGGTGCTGGCTGACGTAGAGCCCTCGCTCGGCCGCCCTGCGGACCAGGGCCGCCTCCGGCGGATTCATCACGTCCACGAACGACGCCGGAATCACCAGGTTCCCCCCGGACCGCAGCAAGGCCTCATAGATCCGGTCCGCCACATCCAGTGAGATCACCTGCTCGTAGAACGGATAGCGAATGAAGCGTTGGCCGGACGGCTTTTGCCACTCGGTCAGCAGATCCTCGTCGTTGACAAACCACCCGCGATACCGAAAGGCCGGCGCGACGGACTTGCTCCGAGAGACAGCCAAGGGGATGCGCGAACGTGGCTGGGGCGGAAGATCCTTCCAGAACCACAGCGGATCGACGCCAAGCCCGCTTCGGGCAAAGGCGTACACGCCGTAGACCGCCCCGAGGGCATCCCCGCCGGTGATGGTCAGGGCATCGCTTGAGATCTCTCGGAGCCACCGCTCCGGTCTGACGACGGCCGGGTCGATTCTGACAACGATCTGCGCCGCCTCGCTCGCAGCGACAAGCCGGGCCGGTTTGCCCAACACCCGCTTCAGGTCCGCCAGCAGGTCGGCCACCGCCAGGGACACCGCCGGTGCGTCCGTCTCGCATCGCACCGTCACCTCACGCGTGAGCACCAACGGTTCCCGCGATGCGGCGGCCATGGAGTCCGAGCCGACTACGAGAAGAGCTGCCAAAGACAACCGTGCCATCGTCGTCATCATGAATTCCTGCGTGGGAAACGAGGCCGTCGTTGAGTGGCGCGGGCGCCTCATCTGTCGAGCCGCCCGCCTGGGAACGGTGCACGCGTGTGCGCTTCTCGGTCAAGGGGCCGATACCAGAACGACCGCCAGTAGGCCCGATCCACCGCGTAGACGTCGATGGGATCGGAGGCCCCGAGGTCTTTCGGCAGGATCCCATACCGCTGCATCTGGTAGATGTAGTAGTCGTTCGGGCGGAAGCCCGGCATGTCGAACCGCTTGGCCTCGGCAAGCCGCTCGGCGGCCTGGCGAATCGCGCCGAGGATCGTCTGGTAGTCCGAGTCCTTCACCGTGGCGAAGACGTCGTTCTTGCACAAACCCAATCCCCCCGATCGCTTCGCCAGCGGTGCGCGGAGCAGCAGCGACTTGTCCGGGCGCGTGAGATTGCAGAGGGATTGGGGCGGACGGCCGTCACCGAACTTGTAGTACCCGATGTAGGCCCGGATGCTCTGCAGGTCGAGAAACTTGTGCACCAGCGGACGGGCCGGCCCCGAACGCCCGAATTGGTAGTAGCGATGCTTGCCGATGCGACGCTTGCTTGCCGGTTGGCGTTCGTGGCAGGACGCACATCGTCGCGCCATCACCTCCTCAGGGAACCTCACGGGGGTCATGCCCGAGCCGAGCGCGGCGTACGTCCCCGCGTACGGCGCGCTGGACTCGATCCACAGGCGGATCGCGTCGCGCTCCTGTGGGGGGAGCTTCGCGTCGTGGTGGCTGCCGTCGATCAGCTTCATGATCGGGCTCGCCGAACTGCCGATGGATCGCGGCGGGAAGTTGCCACGCGGCTCGTTTCGACCGTCGGCGATCAGTCCGTGCTGCGTGATCGTCCAGTAGCTTTGGCTGAAGAGCGGAGAGTGGTCCCCGCAGAGATCCACGCGGCCCTCGTACCGATCGGGGTTGTGGCAGCTGACACAGTGCTTGTCCAGGAGGGGCTGGACGTCTCGGGGGAAGTCGAACACGTCGGGGATGCCCTCGACAGGTCGGATCTTCTCGGCTGGCCGATTCAGGGCCATCAACCCGTCGACGTTCGTGGGGGGCGGGACGACACGATTCTCGTGGCAGCCGACGCATCCGGTCGTCTCGCCCGGTTGGACGGTCAGAAAGCTGTGCATCCGCTTGACCGACAGGCCGTCTTCGTCGACGGCGACCAGAAACAGCGACCGAAGCGCGGGGATCTCCATGTAGGCCGAGCCGTCGGGCTCGACCGGGACCGTGCCGAGGATCCGCGCCAGCGTGAAGGTCCCGCCGATACTGATGGGCCACATCCCGCCGGAGAAATTCACGGGCTTGGGCAACTGCTCGAGCACGAGCAGCTGCTTGACTTCTCCCGGACGCACGCCGGCCATGTTCCTACCCTCGTAGATGTTGGCCAGCACGAGACGTCCCGTCGGCTGCGACAGGTCGATGCGGGATGGGATGACCCGCTCGCGCTTGCGGGCGCGGAGCGGACGCGGCTCGTGACAGAACAGCTTGGCGTCGTCGGACGGTAAGGTGTAGATCGTTTCGGTCCGACCCCGGTCGTCCATCACGCGGATCTCGCGCTCGACGGCGACGAGGAAGCAGTCGTCGGAAAGGGGATACGGATCGCGGTAGCTGGGCCCACCTCGGCTGATGGGCCGGATCGCCGACCAGTCGTTCGGGCCGAGACCAGGATCAATGGTCCTGACGTAGCCGGCGTGCTCGGGTCGGCCATGTCCCGGCGAGAAGGAGGCGACGACCCTCTGACCGCCCGGGATCGGCTTGGCGTCGATGATGGTGTAGCCCGGACGCTGGTTTCCGAAGTAGACCATCTGGGCCGTGCCGTCGGGGTTGGTCGTCCAGAGATGGTGGAACGTTACCTGGTTCCGATCGACGTATTCCCAGCGCGTGTAGAGGACCCGACCGTCGGGCAGGACCCAGGGCGTGTTGTCGTGCTCGATATTGGTGGAGATCACGCGGATTCCGCTGCCGTCCGCCTCGCACCGATGGAGTGTGGCGACGGGCGTGACCCAGCAGTTCACGAAACGCCGACACCGGTCCGAGCAGAAGATGACCCCCCCGTCGGGCAGGTACGTCGGCTCGATGTCGTTGAAGGGGCCGTCGGTCAGCTGAACCAGGCCGGTGCCGTCGGCGTTGATCTCGTAGAGGTGGTAGTACGGCTGACCGCCCTTGCGGTAGGACAAGAGGATCTTCTCGCCGCTGTAGTGGACCTGCGGGTCCCGAACGCCGCCGTGGGGATCGTCCAGCAGGACCTTCAAGGTTCTGCTACGAAGATGAAGCGTGCAGAGGCGCCCGCCCTCCTTGAAGATAGGGGGCAACTGCATGTCCTTGGGCGCTCGCTGCGGCGGGTACTCCCGGGCGGGGCTCGAGTAGTATCCGAAGTTCGCATACCAGTGGTCGTTTCCCGGAACGCGAACGGCAAAGACGATCTGGTCCACGTCGGCCATCGGTCCGGCCAGGAACCCTTCGAGCAGTTTGGGTTGCTTGCGGACGACCGCCGGTGGCTCCTTGGCGAGCACGTTGGGCGGTTTGGGCAGGGGCAGCCCCACAATGCACACGGGGTCCACGGCGGCGCTGCCGGGGGCGGCGTCCTGGAGAAACAGCCCAGGGACGGTAGCGCCGTCGGGATAGCCCAGCCGGGACAGGTCGATCGCCACGGCCAGCGCCTTGAAATCGCGACTGACATGGGCTGCCGTGAGCGACCCGCCTACCAGGTCCTCGAGGGTCCGCGCCGGGCGGCTCGACTGCATCAGTCGAAACGGGCCGAGCGGCTTGGCCGTCGGATCGTCGAACTGAACGTCATAGGCGCTGATCGTCAGAGCGCGAAGGCCGCCCCGCCAGATCAGTGGACTCACGTGCATCGGGTCGCCGGCCACCGGGCTGTTTCGCCGCGTCTGCAGCTCGAACAGAACGACGTCGTCTCCGGGGAGGTTCGTCACCGGCCGCTCGAATCTGACGGCAAG
>CAYMLO010000061.1:0-56743 GCA_964390905.1 uncultured Planctomycetales bacterium
ATCCTGGTATCATCGCCAAGGAGGACACGTATGCGCTTAGCTTCATGCCATTCGTACCTGACCCCTTTCTCACATGTGGCGGGAGAGCAGGTTGACGAAGAACGCTCGAATCCAGTCGAGGGCCGATACGTTCTTGAACCACCGCCGATCGACGTGGACGATCCACGCTTGCCCAAGATCGGTCGCGAGCATCTCCCGGACAGCGGCTACCTGGCCGGGCTCGGTCAGGACGACGACGTTCTCGCTGTCCCACCGGTAGCTGCGATTGGACATGTTGTAGCTGCCGACGATGGCCACGGCGTCGTCGATGAGCAGTGTTTTGGCGTGCATGGTGTGCTCGAAGCCGGCCTCCCACAACAGAATCTCCACCCCGGCATCCAGCATTGGCGAAAACGTCAGAAGGCTGGGCAAAAAGAGCGTGTCCCCCAGATCGTTGGACGACCGTCCGTTGGTCATGACCGTGACGTCCACGCCGCGCTTGACCGCGTTGGCGAGCAGCTCCTTCACCCGGTCGTTCGGGATGAAGTAGGCCGTCTCGATCACCACGCGGCGGGTTGCGTTGTCGATCAGCAGCTCGACGAGGCGGTTGATGTCCAGATCGTCGTGCGCCGGCCGCTGATCGACGTTGCGGATCTCCCCGGGCCCGGTCGGCTCCAGCGGCGGGTAATAGCGGGTCAGGTCGGGCACCCCGTCGCGCCAGCCGTTGACCTCGATCCAGTCCTGAAGGAACTCCTCCCGGATGTCCTTGACCACCGGCCCGGTCACCAGGATGTTCGTGTCCCGCCACGCGTCCTCGGCGAAATACCGCGTGCCGTAATTCATCCCCCCCAAGATGGCCTCGCGACCGTCGGCCAGGAGGATCTTCTTGTGCAGCCGGTACTTGACCCGCTCCATGGAGACCGTGCCATGCTTCCAGTAGAAGCGGTACTCACCCCCCGACTCCTCGATGAAGTTCAGCATGGCCAGCTTCCGCGGCAGGAAGTGGTAGAACGGGTCGACGATCAGCCGGACCTCGAGCCCACGCAGGGCGGCCTCGGCAAACAGGCTGGCTGAGTCGCGCCCGTACTCGTTGATCTCAAACACCAGGGTCTCGACGTGGATGTGGTCGGTCGCATCGTTCACGAGATCTTTGAACGCCTGGTACGCCGCAGGACCGTCGATCAGCAGCCTCGCGTCACACCCCGCGTAGCGCCGGCTGTGGGTCTCCGCGTCGAGCTGTGCCTGAAAGGCCTCGTCGAGGACAGGCACCGTCCCGTACTGGCCCCATGCGGTCTGAGGCAGGATCAGCCAGCCCGCCGCCACAGCGAACCCCAGCAGACCCCGCCGTGATCCGTTCGATGTCGCTATCACAGAACACTCCCTAGTCCGGTGCTTCTCCGTCGGACCGTCCCGCGATCCGGTCAAGGTACTCGTCCAGCAGACGTCGCACCGCCGCTTGTCTTTCGGACCTTGTGACCGACGTGTCGGCCCGCAGCCTGGCAAACTGACCCTGCAGCCACTGACGGTGCTCACGATGTCGCGCCAGTTCACGTCGGGCCTCGTCACTGTCCTGAAGTCGGGTCAGCTCGGCGGAGCCCTGGTCGCCGAACAGGTCGGTCGCCATGTCCGTCAGAAACGCCTGCCGGGGTGGGTCCGGCGCATGGGAAGAGGACATGATCGCCGCCCAGGCTTGCGTCAAGCGCCGGCGTCGGGCCGCCAGATCGTCTGCCTCGACAGGCAGCTCCGCAAGCCTGTCGGCCCTCAGCGCCGTAGTCGCGGCGCGGTCCGGCCCTTCGAGAGGCAGGCCTGCGATGGGCCCAATGACTCGTTCCCTCACCTCTGATGTATCCGTGTGAGATTGATCGGTCGCGTCACGCGCGGCAAACCGCACCGGCCCGGTCGGTTGTTCCGCGGAAACTTGGTTTGACGCCGGGGCCGGCTCGACGCGCTCATCGGCCCTGTCGTGCCGCTCAGGCATCACGCACCAAACGGCCAGCCCCCCGAGGGCGCAAGCCAGCGCGGGCCACCCCCATCTCGCCACCAGTCCGCTGGCACGCCGCCTCTCTCGTCTCTGGGATAACAGGGTGCTACCCCTCGTCTCGTGAGCCCGAGGTCTACGATGAATTCTAGCGGAAACAGACGCCAAGGCAACCGCTCGCGGTTTCCGGGTCGCCAGCCGACGTGACCGCCAGAACCAAAGCGCCCTCCATGAATCGACCGCATGCAACATCGGGAAGCCGCCGAGTCCGTGCCTTTGCTGCTGATCTGCCCCAACGGCCTTGATCCGATGCGCCGAAGAGCGCACTATACCCCCGACACGTGCCAGAGCGCGTTTGCACAGAGCGCAAGCCCGCCTGGTGGCGCCTGATTAGGAAGCGAGTTGGCCATGCTGGAATCCCTGCTGATCCCTCAGACAGTAGCGGTGGTGGGCGCGTCGCGGACGCCGGGCAAGGTCGGCCATGACATCCTGGCCAACCTCAAGAGCGGCGGGTTCGAGGGAACGATCGTGCCGGTGAACCCGTCGGCCGACGAGATCCTCGACCTGCCGTGCTGCAAGGAGCTCCGGTCGTACGACGGCAAGATCGACCTGAGCGTGATCGCGGTACCCGTGCCGGCCGTCCGCAGTGCGATCGAGGCCTCGATCCATGCCGGCGCGAAGGCCATCGTCGTGATCACCGCCGGGTTCAAGGAGGTCGGACCCGCGGGCGCCGAGGTGGAGCGTGAGATCACCCGGATCTGCAGAGACAGCGGCGTCCGACTACTGGGCCCGAACTGCTTGGGCCTGATCAACAGCCACCACAAGATGAATGCGTCGTTCGCCTCGCACATGCCGAAGCCCGGTGAGATCTCGGTGATGTCTCAGTCCGGGGCGCTGTGCACGGCCATCCTGGACATGGCGGCGCATCGGCATCTGGGCCTGGCCAAGGTCGTCAGCATCGGCAACAAGGCCGACGTCGATGAGAGCGACCTGCTGGCGGCCCTGGCCGAAGACCCGCAGACCAGCGTCATCGTCGGCTATCTGGAGAGCATCGGTTCGGGTGATCAGTTCATCAAGGTGGCCGAGACGGCGGCGTCGGCCAAGCCCGTCGTGATCCTCAAGGCGGGCACGACGTCTTCAGGCGTCAAGGCGGCCTCTTCCCACACGGGGAGTCTGGTCGGTGCGGACATTGCCTACGGGGCAGCGTTCAAGCGTTCGGGGGTGATCCGGGCGGACAACTTCGAGACGCTCTTCGACTGTGCCAAGGCGCTGGCGATGCAACCCTTGCCCAAGGGCGACCGCGTGGCCATCATCACAAACGCCGGCGGTCCGGGGATCATGGCCGCTGATGCCGTCGAGCATTCCGGCATGAAGGTCGCCACGCTGGCCCGCGCGAAGGCCACCGCGTTGCGCAAGTCGCTGCCTGCTGCGGCGAGCGTAGGCAATCCCATCGATGTGCTAGGCGACGCGGACCCGGAGCGGTACGTGGCCGCCCTCGAGGCCGCCCAGGACGACGGCTCGGTCGACGCCATCATCGTCATCCTCACCCCCCAGGCCATGACCCAGCCGGCCGACACCGCCCGCGCCATGGTCAAGTGCCTCCGAGGCACGAAGCCCGTGCTGGCCGCCTTCATGGGGGGGCAGGACGTCATGCCCGGCCGGGAGGAGCTGGTCGCCCACAACCTGCCCGACTACCCGGCTCCCGAGCGCGCGGTTGCGGCGTTGCGGGCGATGTGCGACTACGCCGCCTGGAAGGAGCGACCACCGCGTGTGGTGACGAGATTCCCGGTGAACCGCCGTCGCGTCGAGCGGATCATCGCCCGGCATCTGAGGACCGGACGGACCCAGCTCGGCGAGGTCGAGGGCAAGGAGATCCTGCGGGCCTACAACTTCACCGTGCCCGAAGGCGCGCTGGCCACGACCGTCGACGAGGCCATCGACGTCGCCGAGCGCGTGGGATTCCCCGTGGCGATGAAGATCGTCTCGCCCGACGTCGTCCACAAGTCGGACATGGGAGGCGTGCGGCTGAACCTGGCCGATCCGGAGGCCGTCCGCGACGCCTTCGATCTGATGATGCTGCGAATCCGACGGCAACTGCCCGAGGCCCGTCTGGATGGTGCCTACGTCGAGCGGATGTGCTCTCGCGGTCGAGAGATCATCATCGGCATGAGCCGCGACCCGCAGTTCGGCCCGATGCTCATGTTCGGGCTGGGCGGCATCTTCGTCGAGGTGATGAAGGAC
This sequence comes from uncultured Planctomycetales bacterium, assembly GCA_964390905.1. Taxonomy (GTDB): domain Bacteria; phylum Planctomycetota; class Phycisphaerae; order UBA1845; family JAFGLZ01; genus JAFGLZ01. The sequence goes on from CAYMLO010000061.1 coordinate 4,199, forward strand.
GTAACGTTCTACCTGGCGCCCATCACGGCCGACGAGGCCATGCAGATGCTGATGGCCACCAGGTCCTACAAGCTGCTGAAAGGCGCGCGCGGTCAGTCGGGCGTGGACCTGAACGCAATCGCAACCGGCCTTCAGCGAATCAGCCAGCTGACCACGGACTTCCCGCAGATCTCCGAGCTGGATATCAACCCCTTTATCGTGGGTGAGGTGGGGACCGAGCCGTTTGTGGCAGACGCGCGGATGACGTTGACCGAAACGGGTGGCAAGCGATGAGCACGAAACTGGACAGAAGCTACGACCCGAACTGGCAAAGCAAGTACGCGGGCTTCGTCGAGTCCTCGGCGCAGGCGGTGTCGCGCATCCGGCATGGCCAGCGTGTCTTCGTCGGGACCGGCTGCGCCCAGCCGCAGGAGCTCGTTCAGGCCCTGGCGGATCGATCCACCGAGCTGGCCGACATCGAGATCGTCCATATGCTCACCTTGGGCGAGGCACCCTACGCCGACGAGGAGCTTGCCGAGAACTTCCGCGTCAACAGCTTCTTCATCGCCGAGAATGTTCGCGACGTCATCCAGGAGGGCCCGGGCGACTATACGCCCATCCTGGTGTCGGATATCCCGCGGCTGTTCAGTTCGGGAGAGCTGCCCCTCGACGCGGCCTTCATCCAGGTCACGCCACCCGACGAACGCGGGATGTGCAGCCTGGGCATCTCGGTGGACATCGTCAAGAGTGCGGCCGAAAACGCCGGGCTGGTGATCGCCCAGGTCAACCCACAGATGCCCAGAACGCGCGGCGACAGCTCGATCCACGTTCACGACATGGACATCCTCGTGCCGGTGGACACGCCGTTGCTCGAGGGCGTCCCCCCCGAACCGACCGACATCACGCGGAGGATCTGCGAGAACGTCGCCGCCCTCATCGAGGATGGTTCAACGGTCGCGATGGGCATCGGCCGGATCCCCCAGGCCGTGCCGGAGTTCCTCAAGGGCAAAAAGGACCTGGGCATCCACACCGAGATGTTCACCGACACCCTCATCGACTTGGTGGAGTCGGGCGTGGTCACGGGTGCGAGGAAGCACATCGACCGCGGGAAAGTTGTCACCAGCTTCGTGCTCGGGTCGCGAAGACTCTACGACTACATCGACAACAACCCGGTGTTTGCCTTCCACCCGAGCGATTACGTCTGCGACCCGCACCTGATCGGCCGACAGTACAAGCAGGTGGCCATCAACGCCGCGCTGGAAGTCGACCTGACCGGCCAGGTCTGTTCCGATTCGCTGGGCACGGAGTTCTACTCGGGCATCGGCGGACACGCCGACTTCCAGCGGGGCACGGCCCGGTCACCGGGCGGCAAGGGCATCATCGCCCTGCCCTCGACCGCCCAGGGCGGTGAGGTCTCCCGAATCGTGGTGACGCTGAGCCCGGGCGGCGGCGTGTCGACGACCCGCGCCAACGTCCACTACATCGTCACCGAATACGGGGTGGCCTATATCCGCGGCCAGAGCGTACGCGAGCGAGCGTTGGCGCTGATCAGCATCGCCCACCCGAAGTTCCGCCCACAGTTGCTCCTCCAGGCGATCAAGGCCAAGTACGTCGGAGCCGAGTTGGCCGACGTCGAAGGCCGCATCGCCGCCACCGCACCCAGCGAGCTTCGGGCGACCATGGTCCTCAACGATGGCACGCAGATCAACTTCAGGCCCATGCACCCGACCGACGAACCGCGCGTCCGCGATCTGTTCTACGCCTTGAGCCAACAGACGGTCTACTATCGGTACATGACATACATCAAGCGAATACCGCAGAAGCAGATGCAGCATTTCGTCTACGTCGACCACCGCAACGAGGTGGCCATTGTCGCCACCGTCCCCGAGGCCCACGGGGAGGACATGATCGCCGTCGGCCGGTACTACCTCGACGCCAAGACCAACCGGGCCGAGGTCGCCTTCGTCGTCCGCGACGAATGGCAGAACCGCGGTATCGGCAAGTTCCTGCTGCGGCACCTGATCACCATCGCCCGCCGCAACGGCATCGCCGGCTTCACCGCCGAGGTCCTCCGCGAGAACAAGGCCATGCAGCACCTCTTCAACCGCAGCGGCACCAAGGTCAGCAGCCGCCTCAGCGACAACGTCTACAGCTTCCAGCTCGACTTCGAGTAAAAAAGGGAGTAAAAAAGGGGACATTCTACTTTTTCAGGGGCCACCGGTCCACGTCGATAATGGAAGGGAACAGGGGAAAGGAGAATGGGGACCCCCTGGCCTACAACTGCGCAATCCAAGCCAGCCAGGCTCAGACTGGCAAATATCTGCGAATCCTAAATCCGTCAGGCAGGGCCCAACACGAAGGGACCGGCGTTCCCGGTCTGAGATTCGCAGGGCTACCCGTTCCTCGTTGGTCTAGGATATGTCCTGGCTCCGTCTTCGGGCCAGATGGACGGATAACCTCAATCGAACTTCTGAGCGACGGGTGCCTCCGGCACCGTTCCGGGCGTTGCGTCGCGATGGTCAGGGGCGGGCTCCTCGGAGCGCTTCCCTCCAACCAGCGCCACCAGGTCGCCGACCATACCTCGGACCGCGCGGGCCTGGGCGGATAGGACCTCCGAGGCGCTCGCCGACTCTTCGGCCCCGGCGGCGTTCGACTGCGTCACCTTGCCCATCTGCGCCACCGCCGTGTTGACCTGATCGACGCCCTGCGCCTGTTCCTGAGACGCCTGTGAGATCTGCGCCACCAGGTCCGCCACCTTCGTCGCGCTCCCGCCGATCCTCGTGAAGCTCTCCGTCGTCTTCTGGTTCAGCTCCACACCCCGGCTCACACGCGACACCGTCTGCTCGATCAGTGAGCCGGTCTCGCGGGCCGCCTCAGCGGCTCGCTGGGCCAGGTTCCGCACCTCGTCGGCCACCACGGCAAACCCCTTGCCGTGCTCACCGGCCCGGGCGGCCTCCACCGCCGCGTTCAACGCCAGCAGGTTCGTCTGGAACGCGATCTCCTCGATGACCTTGATGATCTTGTTGATGTGATCGCTGGCCTCGGAGATCTCCCCCATGGCGGTGGAGGTCTCCTTCATGGCCTCGTCAGCCTCGCCGATCACCTGGCTCGCCTCGGACATGAAGGTGTTGGCCTGCTTGGCGTTGTCGGCGTTCTGCCTTGCCATGGCGGCCATTTCCTCCAAGGCACTGGACGTCTCTTCCAGGCTACTGGCCTGTTCGGAGGCTCCGTCGGCTAGCCGCTGGCTGGCGGTCGAGACCTGAGCGGAAGCATCCTTCACCTGTTCGGCCCCGTCACTCAGCCCCGCGATGATGCGGCTGAGAGCCCGGCTGACACCCCGTCCCACCGTGAAGCCCAGGCACAGCGTGATGAACGCTGAAATCACACCGACCAGCGCGAACAGGCGGGACGTCCATCCGGCATTCCCGCTGACCTCCACAGCTACCTGCTCGGCGCGGGCTTGCTTGGCCTTCATCGCCTCGAGCCCCTGCGCGATCCGTCCTTGCAGCACCTCTGTCATCTGATCCAGAATGACGCGCATCTCGGCAAAGGCCTTCTGGACCGATACGTCGTTGCTCATCTTCCGGGGGGATTGCACCTTCCCTGCGGCACCTGCATTCTGGACGACCTTCCGGGTCTTCTCGGCCCACACATCGAATTTGGCCTGGAAGTCGGCGTAGAGCTTCTCGATCTGGTCGTCATCGACCATCGCACAGGCGCGTTTGGTTCGAGATGCAGCCTGTTCGATGTTCTCCTCGCTGGTCTGGCGAATCTCAGCAAGTTCCTTGTCCTCCGACGCAGCCAACGCAGCCTTCTCGGCAATGACGGTCTGGTGTACGTCCCGATCGGCCTCCAGGATCAACTGCACGCTCTCTGTGAACGTGTTGACCGCCTTGACGTCTTCGTTGATCAGCGGCAGGAACTGGTCCTGGACCAGGCCGTGGGTCGCGTTGCCCATGCTTGCCAGCATCTGCCAACCCAGCACAACCAAGATCGACGTTGCCGTCAACGGAACGGCAACGGTCAGCACGACCTTACCCCTAATCGTCATCTTCTACTCCTTCCGCTGTCAGATCGGCAGAGCGCCCGGCGCGGCATCTCTTCTCTGGGCACCTGTCCGGGCACAACCTTCCGTAAGGTGCATCTCTTCGGCGCCGATGTCTGGCAGGCACGGATGTCTACCTACGGCTTCGACAGCATGTCTACGCCGATACCGTAGCAGGCTGACCCTATCACATTGCCCGCGTCGTCGATGATGGGCAGAGGTACTTTCGGTTGTACGACTCGTGCTATTCGGGCTCCGGGGGTGTGTTTGGCACCCCGCGCGTCGATCCCTGTCGGGGACAGGCCACACTAGGCAACTGCCGAGGTCGCCACCACTCCCCTTGATCCAGAGCTGTTGATTGTTGACGTCCCTTGCCGACTTCTGACTGCAGGTCTGAGTTTCTCGCTGAGAAGAAGCGCGTCCGGGTCTGCATACCCCATGTCCACTGCGTGCCCATTCACCTCCTCCCACGGTTAACAGCCGAGGGATTCCCCGCGGGTGACGTTGTATCGGCGAGAATCCCGCTGGGATTGACCTATCCCAATCCTGAGAAAGGGGCTCAGGCTGAGAAAAGGGGAAAAGAGGAAGGGAACGTGCTACTTTTCAAGTGTCACCGATAAAAGGGGACATTCTACTTTTCTAGGCTCACCGGTCCACGTCGCTGATGGGGATCTTCGGCTCGAGGCCAGAAACGTGCTCGTGCAAGGCCAGCAGAGCGAGGATCAGCGTATCGGGACGGGTGATGGCCTCGTAATGCCTCGTCCTCGAGCTGGCCCTCGGTAGCGGGCCATCGCCGTCCCAGAAGACGGCGATGGCTTGGTCAGCCAAGGCACGGGCGCGATCGAGATAGGCTTGGTTCCCGCCCAGACGGTAGGCAGCGATCTCAAGGAAGATCGCCATCCCGTATTCGCCCGCCCACAGATCCTGGCCCCTCGGATCGGGCGCAAGCCCCCGGTACAAATCGGCCGCCGCCAAGACCAGACCCCGGTAGGCCCGGCCAGCAGGCGTCTTGCCGAGATGCGCCTGGCGCGTGTGGCAGAGCAAGCCGTACATCATCGTGCTCTTGGCGCCGTATCCCATGCCCCAATGGCGCGAGTGGCCATCGCCGCCCTTGCGCGGACGCAGCTCGCCGCTATCGGTGTAGACGCAGTAGACGAAGCCCCGCTTCGGGTCTGCCGGCGCATGCGGTAGGGCAAGGAACCCGCGATCGAGCCGCCCCGCAAGTTGACGCAAGACCTTGGCAGTCTGGCTGTCGACCCGCGTGGCCGCATCATGGCACTCAATGGCCAGGCCAAGGTTCTGAATCGTGATGCAGTTGTTCTCCCGCTCCGGCCTGGTGGTCGAGTCGAAATCCATGCGATCATGATCGTTGAGCTTGCCCAGGTAGCGCTGAGCCAATACCCGGATCGCCTCCAAGAACGTACGATCGTGGGACTTCTGCAACGCCCGCGACCAGCAATCGATGAAGTAACTCCCCTCCTTGGGGAAGTCGTAGTCCTTTCCCGGCCCGTGCGCATCGTAGCGCGCGTGGCGGCTGAAGTTGCCGGTCTTGTGATCGGCGATCTGGTGTTCCCAGAGCCCCCTTGCATAGGCGAGCGTACGCTCAGGCTCGGCCGCATACAGCAGATCGAAGAACTGCACCTTGCGCTTGGGCTCGTGGATCAACTTGGCGCCCATGAGTGTGCCCGGGGTGTCCGTCCTGCAGTCCCAGCAGAGGTGTTCGCCCCAGGCCAGCAACCCGGTGTCGGGATGCTGCGCGAGTCGCAGGAAGTCGATCAAGGCCTCACGTGCGGCGCGGGCGTAACCTGGCTCCCCGGTAAGCCGACTGAGGTGCAGCCATGCCACGTAGAGGTTCTGTTGAAGGTTGGCGTTCGAGCCGAAGAGCGTTGTCCGGTCCGCCTTGCGGATGCCCGCCGGGGCCTTGGGCAGCTTCGTTGGCGGACGAAGCGTTCTCCGGTCGAGCATGGACAGAATCATGCCCGTCCGCTGCGGCCCCAGATCGTCCCGGCCGTGCTTGATGAGCGCATCAGCGCAAGCGCGCGCAATCTTCAGGTACGAGGTTGACTCTCCCCCGCTCGCCGCCGACCCCCGAACGGCAAGCACGGACACGACGACCGCCAACCGACACGACCTCGCGAACAAGCCGAACCGTCCTCTGGCCTTGCGCTCGCGCGGGTCGTGCACTCGAGCCACGCGTCACCCCTCGTCCAATTGGCGAATGATGCCGTCGCATGCTTGAAGGACTTCACAGTTCTTGCCCAACCTCAACGCCGAATTCGATCGCCAGAGATACTGGATCTGAGTGACCACGTCACGGCAGGCCGGGTATCGAAGCTTTTTCAACTCGCGTAGTGCCTGGTGGAGTCTCATGTGCTTCTCACGTAGCTCCCCTCGCTCGTTGGAGTTGTTCCACCAGCCTCTCTTCAGGCCAGGTGCCTTCCAGGACCAATACCCAAGCTCCTCGCGCACAATGTCGGTGAGGTCTGCGGCAACAGCCGGGCCGCCAGCCCTTGGCATCATGTGGACTATCTTCCAGTGCCAGCGTCGCACCGCCCCCTCGCTCGCCAGATCGCGAAGCATGGGCAGACCGTGCTCTCGCATGCCACCCAGCGCCTCTATGGCCTTTTCGGTCGCGCGAAAGAAACCCATCTTGTGAAACGTCCGAATCGCCTGCGCGACGCCCGACGGATTCTGCTCAGCGAGGGCACCGTCGAGAAACGAACGGATGGCGTCGAAGGCCCCGACCCGCGCTCTGAACTCGACTTCGGTCCCGACGTTCGTAATCATGCTCGGGCCGGGATTCTCGACCTGCCCAAGGCCGTAACACTCTCCATGTTCTATCCAGGCCACCGAGGTCTTGAACCCGCCGGCATAGCTCGCAGGCAACCAGCGACTGACCTCCGGCTTGGTTGCTTGCGGGCGTAGGGCAGCCTTCTTCAGGAACAGGAGCATTCTCGAGCCGGTTACGAATCTCGGGGGCGCCCCACTGGCTGGCCAACGGTCCATTCGACGGGAATCCCTGCCTGAGAACGCAGCCAGGTCCGGCAGGACGAGGTCCGCCCCTTCCACAAGGTCGCCCCTCCATGACTCAATGACCTCCAGCCGTCCGTCAACCACCTCACCTTCCGTGGCGAGCACGATATGCGTCGCCTCCCACAGCACGTGGTCCAGCAAGAAGGACGGGCGGATCCGTGCCGTTGCACTGGACGTGGCCGCAAGGACGAGCGACACCGCAACGATATCGGAAGAAAAAGGGGACATTCTACTTTTCCTGGGAATCCTCACGGGCGAGACGCCCGTGCCACAATGGGGCGGATTCATACGCAATCATATACGCGTGGCGAGCCGCTAGGGTCGCACCTTCCCCGCCTCGGCAAGCATCTCGTCGGTGATGAACTTGCCCAGCAGGAAGTGTTTCCGGTCGGGGTACCAGTACCAGCGCTTGGCTTCGAACTCGAAGAAGCTCGTGTAGACGGCAACCGAACGGCGGCCCGTCGGCCCCCACGGCTTGACCTCGTTGTCCAAGAACATCACCGGCGGCGTGAACCAAACGGGCTGGTCCTTGTCCAGCATCTCGGTGCCCACGCTGTAGAAGGCGGGCGAGCGGTTGTAGCGCCAGTCCCACGGATGTCGCCCGCCGTTGGCCGTGCCGTCGTTGTTGTGGAACGTCAGCAGGAACCGCCCATCCCGCAGCGCATACAGCGGGCAGGAGGCCGTCGGCTGCAGGACACGCGGACCACCGTCTCGGTACACCAGTGGGCGCGCCTCCGACCACGTCTGGCCCTGATCGGTCGACACCGCACACCCGACGCACCCGCGATACGTGCGGAAGACGCAGAACCATCGCCCATCGCTCAGCCGAACGACGGTGGGCTCCTCGGCCGTGCTCGCACGGGACCCCTCGGTGTTGGGCATGCGGATGCCGTGACCGCCGTCGGGCAGGAGCGTCACGCGAATCTTGGACGGCTCGTCCTCGGTCAGGATGTTGTCGAACCGCCAGAAGAAACACTCCGAGCCCGTCAGCGCCTTGGGGTCCTGCTTGGCCATCAGCGTGCTGGCCCAGATCGTGCCGCAGCCAATGATCTGGCCTGGCGTGAGTTCGACGGGCTGCTGCCAGATGATCCAGTTGGGCGGGTAGTTGGGGTCGGGCGACATGATGGCCGTCCGCCGCATCGGCACGTCGTACTCCCGGCTCCAGGTCCGCCCGTCGTCGTCGGTGTAAACGAACCGCATCGCGCCCGACAGCCCCGGTTGGGGGTCGTACAGGCCAATCCCCTTGTTGTAGAAAACGTAGACGCGGTTCTTGTCAGGCACGTAGATGGGGAATCCCCATGAGGCCAGGCCCTCGTAAGTCCTCTTGCCGTCCTTCTCGACGACCTTAGGACCAGCCACGGTAACCGGCGGCGACCAGGTGACCCCACGGTCGGCGCTCTTGCTAAAGACGATGTGCTGGTTGGGGTGGCTCTCGTGATAGGCCGCGGTCCAGAGGGCGAAGAAGTCACCGTTCTTCAATGGGAACACGATGAAATGCTGATTGTCGGCCCTCGGGCCGCGTTGCGCATCGGGGAGGTACACCACGAGATCGGGACTCGTGCACTGCCATTCCTTCGTGTACGCCTTGGCGTGCCGGCCGGCCAGGGACTTGCTGACCCGATACAGCGGCGGCTGCTTGAACAGCGCCAGGTCGACCTGTCGGTCCACAGACGCGGGCTTGCGAAGCGCCGCGTAGTGCGATTCGAGGATCTCGCCCGACAGCGGCCGATCGTACAGCGCCACCTCGTCGATCGCCCCGTCGAAGATCTGCGACGCCTGAGCTGCGCAGCCCAACCACACCGTCCGCACGCCGACCGGCTCGCGACTGCCTGTGCGCTTGGCGTCCTGGACGGTGTGGACGAGCGTCGCGCCGGCCACGCCCACGGGGGCGATCCAGGCGTTGATGACGAATCCGCCCGTCCGACGGCTGTGGCTGTACGTCACCGCCAGGTAGTACCACCGGCCCAGCTCGAACGACGGCGTCCCGTCCTGTCTGGCGATGACGACTTCGGCCTTTTCGTGGAACGGGCTGCCCGACCCGAACCCCGCGATCACCTCGTGTCGGTCGCGGAAGTGGCTGACGCCGGCCAGGTACAGCCGGCTGCCCCCAACCGTCGAGGTGAAGGCCATCCATCCCTTGTTGAACTCACCCGGCGGGATGGATCGGGCGCAAAACAGCAGCTCGACGGTCCCTTCACGCTCGAACCGTACCGCCTCTGTGGTCTGCGCGACGATGCCGCGGTCCTTGCCCTTTCGGGCAATCGTCAGGCCGCGGGATGTCTTGTCGGAGCCGTACTGCCGCAGGTCCAGCTCGGCAGGCTTGCCCTGCGGCTGGGCCACGCCGCGCAGGCGGCGTTGGCTCTGTGTGTCGATCAGGCAGCTGCGGGCCTGGTTGCCCTCGAACGTCCAGTGGTGGATCAGCTCCGGGCGCCTGGCGACCAGCGCGCGCATGTCCGCCACACCGCCCAGCGCGTATTCCGTCGCGACACAGAGGATGCCCACCAAACCGATTCGAGGAAGGTGGCGTACGACCGAGTCCGTCATGAGACGACCTCCTTGGCTGATCGATCCCTTGCGCGTGCGCGCATCACTGCGCCGGCGCCTCGACCACGACACCACCGCCATTGACCGAAACCGCACCCGTCATCGGAATGCCAAGCCGGTCAGGTTTCGCCCCGGGGACCTCGACGCGCAGCCCAACGACGTCTGCATCCGCGTCCGTCATCTCGGCATGCACCGTCGGGGCCGGCCCCTTGGCGGGCACGATCACCCAGGCGAACGTCGCGGGCCCGGCGATCTTGGCCGTGTATACGGCGGTCGGACTCGGACGCTTCAGGTTATAGCAGCGCGAGTACCACCCCTGAATGCTCAGCTTCGTCCGTCCCTTGACCAGCTCCACCCCCCACTTCAGATTGGAGACGGGGATGACGCGCAGGTTCCCCTTCCCGGGGTCCGTCGTCGTCACGGCGCTTCCTTCGACGACAACCCCGCAATCGGGGTGGAAATGCCACAGCGGTTGGATCGTCCGGGGCCGGTCGGTCGCAATCCGGTCGACGACAATCCAGTACCTGCCCCGCACGTACAGCACGGCCCGCGTGTGCGTCGCCCTACCGGACACGTCGCGGAATCCCTCGTCGAACGTGCCCCGCGCAAGGTCGAACCCGGGCGCGACCGCATAGTTGCCCGACATCGGCTCGGAGACGGCGCGGACCCCCGTCTTGTGGCCCTTCCCGTCGATCAGGATCACGTTGTGGCTCGCCGAACCGACGAAGTGTCCCCGGAACGCCCCGCCCATGTACGTATAGCGTCCGCTGTCGACCAGCAGGTCCCGCCCGAACGCCGCCACGGACAGATGCAGCTTGTCGTGGTGCCAGTGACCGATCCCCAGCGGCCCGACGTCGAAAAACGCCCAGTGGGCGTCCGCGTCCCAGCCGCTTCGCATGATCAACTGTCCCGCATAGGGGAACACCACGGACGGCAGCCCGTCGGGTCGCGAGCCTCGCTTGCCGCGCGTGGCGATGTAGATCCAGTCGGTTCGGCCATACACCTTCGCTGCGCTGATCACGAGCGACCGGTGGTCGCTGAGGTCCGAATCGTTGTTGAGCGGACCGTGCCCATCCGGTCGGATCGTGGAGGCCATGTAGTTGTACATCCGCGCCAAGCCCTGCTTGAACGCGGCGGGCGCATCCTTCCCCGAACGGGTCAGCACATCGGCAAACCGCTCGAAGCTCCGCAGGGCGACGTAGTGATAGCTGCTGGTCAGCTCCTTCTGTGCCCCGTCAGGATAGACCTGCCGGCTCATCTCGGGGAGCATCCGCTTGCAGGCGTAGTCGAGCCACGCATCCGCGTCCTCAAACTCCGCCCAGGCGACGGCCGCCGTCGCCAGACCGCACATCTCCATCGTGATCCAATTGCCGCCCCGCGCGTGGAAGCGCCTCAGGTAGTCAGCGTGATCGGGAATACTCGACAGGATCAAGACGCGGGCAGCCGGCGAGAGCTCGTCGACGTGCTGCAGCTCGAAGAAGATCTCTGCCCACCGCGCGACGCGATGGTAGACCTCCAACCCCCGCCATTGAGGCGTGCGGCTCTTCTTGGCGGGATAGGGGTTCGAGGTCACCCAGTCGCGGAGGTGGCGGTCGATGCACCGAACGTACGCCAGGTTGCCCGTCCTGCGATAGGCGCCCAGCAGGGCGCTGAGATGGAAGTGACGATTCAGTCCCCACCCCCACTCCCGGTCGCCGTTCGGACCGTTGTAGGCCCAGTCGAGCCCGCCGTCCGACCGCCGCGGCACCTTGGCGGTCAGGCGGTAGCAGGTGATCGTGTCCTTCAGAATCGCCTCGGCCGTCGGATCGGTGCCCGTGCCCGGCTTGGCGACGGGGCTCCGAAGCCACCCGCCCGTCTTCCCCTCACGGTAGTAGATCAACAGCGCCCGGCACGCGGCAGGCCAGTCCTTGCCGTCCACCGCCGCCTTGACCGCCCCCAGCTCCGCACGCCCGAGGTCGAGCCACTCAAACAACCTCTCGACCCGCTCCGGACACCTCCGACAAACGTCCTCGACCGAGCCCACGTCGCCGACGGATCGTCCCACGCCAGCACCCATGACGACCGCGATACCCACCACCCACTGAGCGTTGTGTGCATTCCGCTTCATCATCCCTCCAGCAAACGCCACGCGTCCCTGTAACGCCCCCCATCCATCGGAGAACAGCCGGGGAAGCACCGCCCCTGAGACCCTACCCCGGAACACGCCCCCCTTGATACCCGCTCAGCGGACACGCGCCAAACCCTCCTCCCTCGACCGATGGATGCCCCCCCCTGCCCCCCCAGACCCGGAACCCGGACCCCGCTCCCCCCTCTGGCTTGACACCAACTCACCGATCCACGATACTCGCTACGGAACAGGCATATGCGTTCTTCCCCGGCAAACCCCTTGGCTACCTCCAGATCAGGGGAGCAAGGGTCACCGATCTCGGCGGTCCGATGAGGGGCCCCTTCGTCTTCCGCGTCGGCCAGTGTGTTGAGGAATCGTAAATGGCGTTGCTCTATATAGTTGCCTACGTGTGTGTCGCTGTGTGTCTGGGGGCCATTTTGATCCGCGGGGTCCGCGCCAAGCGCATGCCCGTCCACCTCCGCTGGGAGCTCTATCCGGTGGCCCACGAGAAGGGCAAGGCCCATCACGGCGGGTCTTACTTCGAGGAGCTCGACTGGTGGACCAAGGCCCGCTCCAAGTCCCGCATCTCCGAGATGACCGCCATGGGGGCCGAGATCCTCCTGCTCAAGGGCGTGTGGGAGTACAACCGTCCGCTGTGGTGGCGATCGTACCCGTTCCACTTGGGGTTATACCTGCTGATGGGCTTCCTGGGCCTGACCGTCCTCAGCGCGATCCTCCAGGCGGTGGGCATCTGCCCGACGGACGGGACGTGCCCCGTCGACCGTGCGCTTGGGGTGCTGATCCTCCTTTCCGGCGTCATCGGCCTGGACCTGACGGCGCTGGGCAGCCTGCTGATGCTCGTGTGGCGGCTGACCGACCAGAAGGTGCGCGACTTCACCAAGCCCGCCCACATCTTCAACCTGGCGCTCATCCTCATCGTCGTGGTGGTCGCGCGCGTCGCCGTGGGGCTCGAGGACCAGGCGTTCGCCGGCATCCGCGGGTTCACCTACCGGCTGATCACGTTCGACCTCGCTCCCGTGGCGGGCGGCCTGATGGCGGTGGCCATCCTGCTGGGCTGCGTCCTGATCGCCTACATCCCGCTGACGCACATGGCGCACTTCTTCCTCAAGTACTTCACCTGGCATCAGATCCGCTGGAACGACGAGCCGAACGTCCGCGGCGGCAAGCTCGAGGCCCAGATCGTGGACCGCCTCGGCCAACCGGTCACCTGGTCCGCCCCCCATTACGGCGCCGACGGCAAGAAGACCTGGGCCGACCTGGCCACCAGCGACGTGCCGGAAGAGAAGAAGGACAAGGACTGAGCGGCAGGGCGCGGCGCTGCCGGGGGACTTCCCGCTCCCGGGCCGTCTGCTCAGGCAGCAATATCCTGATTCAGCTTCGGCTTGTACGGAATCCTGAGGTGTGTGGTGGGGAGGGCTGCTCTTACTCGTATCGGATTCCCATGCGTTCAGCTTCTGCCGGCGTGAGTCCCATTGCCACGCTAACGAGCAGGGCGCCGTCGGGTCCCCGTACCTCTTCGTACGCATCCATGATGATTTCCGACCGATCTCGCTGGCTCAGGTCACCCCAGGCCCGCCAAATGACATACAGATGGGTAGGGAGGTTCTCAGCGTGCGTTTCTTCGATGATGACGGGCTCCTCGGCCTCCTCGCTCGGGTCGCGCCATTCCTCGACCAGACGGCGCTGCAAGTCCGAGGTTTCCGGCGTACGCTCCGCGGATCTCCTGTTGCGCAAAGGCATGGCTACCTCCATAGCGCTACACGGTTGTCGCGAACCCAGGTAGCGTCGTCGTATACGGTCTGCACCTCGAGTGACCGGGAGGAATCCCGGCGATAGCGCATCTCGACCCACCAGTGCTGGTACAGCCGTCGGGTACGTTGCCGCAAGCGCGCTTCGATCCGTGCGGGAAGCGGGTCATTGCGCCAACGCCTCTCACAGATCAGCAGCAACGACCAGAAGTTCAGGCTATGGTAGTTCTCCCACGGCACGTCGCGGGGAATACGGGCCCGCCCTCGTCTCCTGGCCGGACCGAGACGCGGACCAACCAGATCTGCTGGACGAGCCCCGTCGTATCGGAAGAAGGCAACCTTCAACAGCATCTCAGCAACGTACCCCATCAGATAGATTCCGGCGCCCCGGTACCCCGAAGCCATCAATTCCAAGGCCTCGAAGTACTTCTGCTCAGCCGCCAGTTCGAACTCCTGAACCGTTTCGGGACTTGATTCCAGACGCCTTCGCAGCGACATCAGCGAAGTTCCCTCGCTTCAGGCAACACGCCGTTGCAGATGTCCCCGAGGACCGACGCGTTAGTCAACGTCTCTGCCTGGGACGGTCCACCGGAACGGACGCGATCGATTCTCCCGATCGCGCGGCGCCAACCTCGCCATCCGCGACTCCGCGCGTACCCGAATGCAGCGCTGCCTAATGCCACTCCCACTCGATGAAGCCCGGCTTGACGTCGGCCATTGCGTTGACGATCAGCTCGACCAGGCCGCCGTAGAGGAGGCGAGACTTCTCCCACAAATCGTAGTAGTCGATCATGTCCCGCAGTTGGCCCTTGCAGTTGCTGCACGGGGCACAGAGGTACTTGGGCGTCTCGGGGCCCGGGCAGTCGGCGAAGGCGTTGAGGATCTGCTCCATCTTCTTGCGGCCCGAAACCTTGAACCGCCAGTCCGGGAAGTTGCGCGGGGACATGATCGCGAACCCGCTCCCACCGCCGCAGCAGTAGTTGTGCACGCCGTGCGGCGTCATCTCCCGGAACTTCGGGCACAGGTGCTTGAGGATCCGGCGCTGCGGCTGGACCACCCCCATCAGCCGGACCATGTTGCACGGATCATGCAGCGTGACCGGAAAGTCGTTCCGCGACGGGTCGAACTTGATCTTGCCCGAAAAGACGATGTCCTCGAGGATCGTCATCGCGCTCTCGCGCCGGACGTTCAACTCGCCCGTCAGGACCCGGTCGGCGACGACGCTCAGGGCCTTGTGGGCGTGGCCGCACTCGCCCACGACGATCTTCTTGACGCCCAGCTTCTTGGCCGCTTCGGCATGCTTGATCGCCACGCGCGCCAGCTGGAGATCGTCGTACCACAGCCCGTAGTTGATCCCGTCGTAGGCGACGATGTCGCTCGACAGCGTCCAGCTGATCCCAGCCGCCTCGAGGATCACCGCAAACGCGCCCGGGTTCTCTGGCCAGGCCATGATCTCCCCGGCGTTGTGGATCAGCAGGACGTCGGCGCCCTCCTTGTCCCAGGGCGTCTCGATCGTGTACCCGATCTTCTCGCTGGTGTCCTCGTCGATGAACTCGATGTTGTCCTTGACCACCAGCGGGCTCATACCCGTGGAGGAACCGACCTTGAGCTGAAGCACCGAACCGCTCTCGTGCAGCTCCTTGGCGGCGATGCCCAGCTCCTGGCTGAACAGCTTCCGCAGCTCGTGCGTGATGAGCCCGTTGTCGACGCCGATCGGACAGGTCTGCGCGCAGCGACGACACAGCGTGCAGCGATAGCTCAGCTCGAGCAGACGCGAGATCGTCGTCCAGTTGATATCAATGTCGCCGTGCTGCCACCGGCTCAGCAGCCCGCCGCCCTTGACGTGCTTGTAGTACAACCGCCTGAGAATCTCGGACCGGAACGTCGGTCGGTAGATGTCGTTCTTGCCGCTACTCTCGTAAATCGGGCAGGCGTCGTTGCACGTCTGGCATTTCGCGCAATGCTCCATGGACAGGACCAGCGGCTGGAGAAACGTCCAGTTGTTCTTGTCGTCAAAGAGCTTCTCCAGCCCGGTCAGGAACTTGGCGACCAGCGCGTCCTCTTCTTCCTTGCTCGCCGGCTTGGGGATCCCCACCGCCACGGTGTCGTCGAGCGTACACTCGATGCTCCCCCGGACGTCATCCGATAGGGGCTTCCACTCGGGCTCATCTTCGGGGTTGTCCAGCGGCGCCGGCAAAGGAGGGATATCTTCGGGCGCCACGTGCGTCAGCTGAGCCGACGGCTTGCCGAAGTCCTCGACCGTGACGCGCTTCTTGCGAGTGACCACGCTGTTTCCGGCTTGGGACGCTTCGGTTGCCTCCCGGTTTGGGGTCGACTCCATTGGTCTCTCCAGGCTCACCTGTCGATTCAGAACGTCCGCGTCCACGCGAAGGGGTACGAACCGTATTGTAGCGGACAGTCGGCAAGGTGCAAAACCCGGCGCCAACCCCTAGGCAGTCGTCTTGACTCGACTCGGGATTGTCAGTATCAAGAAGCATAGGCGGGCAGTTTCGTCGATCGCGCTGCCCACCGATACCAGGATGAGGGGCGAGGGGGCATGCCGAGCAGGTCTTGTTCCGCTGCAATTGGGTTCATCGTCGCGTCTGCGGCCCTCGTCCCGCCACGCTGCGCCGCGACGGGGGATTCGTTCTCGTTCGCCGTCATCGCCGACCCCCACCTCTCGGGAGGACCCCAAAGCGACTCGGGGCAGAAGCTGCAACAGTGCATCGATTGGATCAACGCAAACCGAACGCAAGAGGACATCGATCTGGTCTTCGCCATCGGCGATCTGGGGTTCGGCGACGACGGCGCGGACCTCCAGACCGCCAAGTCCCTCCTCGACGACCTCGAGGTCCCCTACGTGCCCCTCATCGGTGACAACGAGATCCAGTTCGGGGACGAGGAGAACTTCGCCACCCTCTTCGATCCGGTCTATCAGTCGCTGGCGACGCTGGCGTCGGACCCGAATTCCGGGCTGTCGAATTGGGACAAGGCCCCTACCCAGGTGTGGAATCCCCAGATCGAGGACTGGAGCTACTTGCAGAACTTCGCCTTCGACTACGGCGGGGTCCACTTCTCGTGCCTCGATTGGTGTTCGCGGGACGACGATCTGGGCGAGGACGCGGACCTCCACGACTTCGAGGGCGGCACGTGGTCGTGGTTCACCGACGACATTGCGCAATGTCCCAAGGACAAGGAAGAGAACATCGTGATGATGTCGCACAATCCGATGTTCTCGCTGAGGGGAATCCTGGGCGAGATCCTCTCGAACGGAGGGGCGCTCACCGCGGCCGAGTTCGCCCAGTTCAGCGCGTTCCTGGAAGATCCCAACCACGACTACGGCGCGCACGTCCACGCAGCCTACGCCGGCCATTTCCACTACCAGGGGTTTCTGCCCGAGGATGCCGATCCCAATCGGATCGTCCTGCCCGTCCCGGATGTCCCGTACGACCCCAACCTGGTAACAGACCCGAACCTGATCGAGATCTTGCCGCTGCCGGGCTACGACCTGCATGTCATCGGTGCCACCCATCTGGACCCGGTCCGGTTCGAGCTGGTCACGGTGACCGAGCGCGAGACCGACTTCGCCTACACGTCCAGGTCGATCGTGCTGCCCGAACCGTCGACGGTCGGCCTCCTACTCGCGGCCGAGGCGCTCCGTCGACGACGACGTCGGAGCATCCGGGGCGGGGGCACACCCAATCACTGACCACCTCTGCGGAACGAAGATCGATGATAGGTACGAGCGCGTGTCCATCGTCAGGATCGTGCGAGGTTCTCTCAGAAAAGCGCCCATTCCCTGCCGCGTTCTCGAGCCAGGCGCGTTTATACTCATGACCGATCATGACGGCCCATGAAGGGGATCTCAACGGCAGCATCAGGAACGTGTCGGATCTCGGCCCCGGTGCGCGCCCGGTCGAGGGAGACCGGATCTCCCAGGCAAGACGCGATCCTGCGGCGTTCGCGGATCTGTGTCAGCGGCACTACGACCGTGTGTTCCGCTACTGCGTGCATCGTCTGTTCGCACGGGACACTGCCGAAGACGTCACGTCGACCGTCTTCCTGAAGGTCGTGGGAGGGTTTGACGGTTTCCGGGGAGGCGAGCAGGACTTCGTTCGTTGGCTCTGGCGAATCGCGACGAATACCGTCAACGCGCACCTCAGGAAGACCGCTCGTCGAGAGCGTCTGCTGGGGACCCTCGCGAGCGAAGTGCGGACAGAGAACACCGGGATCCCGGTGGCGGATGAGGCCGCGGAGACCAGGCTGGCGTTGAAGAGAGCCATCCTCGGACTGAAACCCAGGCATCAGGCGATCATCGCACTCCGCTTCTTCGAGGACATGAGCGTCTCGGAAATCGCCGCCCTGACCGGCGGGAGTCCCAGCACGGTTCGCAGTCAACTGTCCCGGGCCCTGGCGAGACTGCGCAGGGACATGGCAAGAAGCGGCGTGGGTCGGGAGTTCGGATAGGATGTCCGACAGCAACCATGACATCGAGGCCTTGCTGCAAGACCTTCCTCTCGACGATGTGCCCGATCCCGCACACAGAGCCGGGCTGCGGGAGATGCTGTACCGGGCGCGCGTCGAACATGTCACTCGAAACGCCGCCCAACCCGGATTGGCCGCACGAGCGGGTGCTTTGCTCCGAAGACGAACCGGCAGGCTTGCCACGGCCCTTGCAGCAGCCGTCGTGGCTGCGCTCGGCGTAGGCCTGCTGACGCGCTCGCCCGACGGGGCCGGCGTCGCCTGGGGAATGGAGAACGCCATCGCAGCCCTGCAGGATGTTCGCACGATTCACATCAACGGGCTGACGAAGTCCGGCGCACCGTTCGACTGCTGGGTCAAGGCCGGAGACGATCGGTCAGGCTCGGACAGCCTACGGTATGAAACGGATTCCGAAGTCGTCGTCATGCGGGACAACGTCACCTACGTCTACCTCCCGAAGCGCAACGAGGTCCGCATGATGGAAGGGCGCCTCCTGCAGGGCGTGAGGGTATGGCAGCTGGCCCTGAGACTCAGGCTGTGGGTGGGCGACAATCTGCTTGGTGAACTCATGGCGCACGCCGATCGATGGGAGGTGTCCCGCAGAAGGGACGAGCAGACGGGACGGAACGCCGTCTTCGTGACGTGCGACTATCCGCGACTGGGGATGTCGTTCTGGTTCGTCTTCGACCCAGCCACCCAACTCATCCAGCGTGCCCGGCAATGGCACACCTCCGAGCGACGAGGCCGTCCGGATTACGAGGCCATCAGGATCGCCTACAACGAGCGTGTCCCCGACGAGCTGTTTGCGTTCCAGATCCCTAAGGGGGCCAAGGTAATAGACGCGAGCGGCACCGAGGATAGAAGGTCCCTCCTTCACGAGGCCGAAAGGCTGTACGAGAATCGCGAGCTCCCCAGCGCGATCGCGGTCTACCGCCAAGTCTACCAGCAGTATCCCGAGTGGAGCTACGCCGCACACGCCTTGACGATGATCGGGATCTGTCACCGCCTGTCGGGACAGGACGACAAGGCCACCGACTCGCTCGAGAGGACCGTCCAGGAGTATCCCGACCTCAGGGGATGGTCGGAGACTGCATGGTTCTACCTCGGCCGCCAATACGCCGAATCAGGACGTAAGACGAATGCCATCGAGGCATTCGGCAAATGCGTGGCGCTCTGCCAAGGCGTGCGAGAACCGGGCAAGTTCCCTTGGAAGGCAGCGCGCGAGGCCGTCGAGAAGCTGACCGGGCCACCATAGAACCGTTTCAGAACGCCGTAGACGCTTATGGCTGCGGAGGTACACCGATGATACGCCGATTCGCCGTGTTGGCGATGCTCATGCCGACGTGCCTGTCCGGCGCCGGCGTCTTGCACGAAGCAAGCGCGCAAGCAGTTGACAAAGACCGTGCGGCCAGAACCAGCACGGCGGATGCCGCGATGAACCTGGCTCGAGCGCGCCAGGCCCTCACCGGCAAGGAGAAGAAGCCAGACGCCGCCCGACGCATTCTCCTCGATCTGGTCAAGGGCCCCGCCACGACGCTTGCCCCCGGCGACCAGTGCATGGTCTACATCTATCTGGGCTACATCGAGGATCGAGCCGGAAACCGCGAGGCCGCGATTGGATGGTACCGCAGAGCCTTGGCGGTCGACGGGCTCCTCCCACGAACCCGGCAGCTGGCGAGATCCGGAATGGGCAAACCCATCACGTGGCTGCGCCACCTCGACCACCAGCCGGAAACCGCCGCGCGAGCTGACTGGACCAAGAATCGTCTCGCCAAGGCAACCCCCGCCCAGCGTCGCGCACGGGGTAGTCTGCTCGAGGCCAGGAAGCACCTAAGCGGCAAGCACAAGGATGTCCCCTCGGCCCGAAGGGTTCTGCTCGACCTTGCCATGAACCGCGCATCGGACCTGAACGCGACCGATCTGTGCACCACGCACGTGTACCTGGGCTACATCGAAGACCTCGCCGGCAATAGGGACAAGGCCGTCGGCTGGTTCAAGAAGGCCGCTCCCCTCGAGGACCCGGGCGTCCCAGGCTCGAGCATTAAGGGAATTCGAGAAGTAGCCAGACTCGGGCTCACCAAGCCCATCACCTGGATACGTCATCTTGACGACGCGCCGGAAGGCCTGCACAAGTCGGCCTGGAAGCAGAACGTCATCGACCGGATCGGCAAGGGGTTCGTGACGCACCACCGCCCCCCCAACAGCCTTCAGCCAAAGGTGGATCTGTCGAAGGCCCAGCGGCTGGAGAACTTCGACATCCTCTGGAATGCGATCGACAGGACCTACTCGTTCTTCGAGCACAAGCAAATCGATTGGGGGGACGTCCGGGCACGCTACCGACCGAAGGTAGAGGCGGCCGAAACGACCGACGAGTTCTATCGACTCGTCTACCAATTCGTCCGTGAGTTGAGAGACTCGCATTCTTGGCTGTGCAACTACAAGCGCGGGCTCGGCTTGCCGAGGTCCTCCCCCGACGTCTCTACGGCGTTAATCGAAGGCAAGGCGGTCGTCACGCACGTGGGCGCAAGATCCCCCGCATTCAGGAAGGGGATCCGACCGGGCTGGACCATCACCGAGGTCGACGGACTGAGCGTCAAGGACAAGATCGAGGCGCTCAGACCGCTCTTCCGCGTCTATTCTTCCGAACGGCACTTCATGGACGCCGCCCACCGTCGGCTCCTTGACGGGGCGGCAGGCAGCAAGTTGTCGCTGAAGTGCGTCCCGCCATCAGGGCAGCGCGCCGTGGAGGTGGATCTCCGGCGCGCTCGTACCAAGCCCCCCGCCGTCGCGAAGCCGGCGTTTCCCGTCAGCCAAGGCAAGTACATCTGGTGGGGCGTTCACCCGTCAGGCTGCGGCTACGCTCGCATCGCGTCGTTCAACGGGCGGATGGAGATCGCCCGGGAGTTTGACAAGGCCCTCGACGAGCTGAAGGAAACGCCCGGGCTGATCATCGACATCCGAGACAACCCCGGTGGTTTCGGCACGGCTCAGCGCCGGATGGTGGGCAGGCTCATCACGACCAAGACCAAGGTTGCGATTGCCTACACCAAGAGCGGCCCGGCTCACTCGGATTTCCTGAGGCGCGAGTCGTACTTCGACCCGGCCGGTGAATGGCAATACACCAAACCCATCGTGCTCCTTCTGAACACCAGGACCGGCAGCGCCGCCGACCTGTTCGCGTGCTACCTGATCAGCACCGGTCGGCCGATCACGATGGGGACGACCACGCATGGCAACCTCACCGGCCAGGGCGCCTACGTCGTACTGCCCTGCAACCTGGTCGTCCGCGTGTCCAACGGCTACGTGTCTGACGCGATGGGGAGGATCATCGAAGGAAGGGGAAACACTCCTCAGATCCGTGCCGAACGGACCATCGCCGACGTCGTGAAGGGAAGGGACTCGGTCCTGGAACTCGCGGCTCGAACGCTGATGCGATCCGCGGCATCCACCCGTTGAGTGGCGGCGATCTGCGGATCAGCAGCCTAGCCCTGGAACATGTCGACCACGTCCTCGATGTCGGGGGTCTCAACGCCGCGCTGGGCGTAGAGCAGTTGACTGGCGAACTCGAAGACCTTCAGGCCGGTCGGGATAAGCCACACATCGAAGCCCGGGGCGAAGATGTCCGCGGTCCGATGCGGGAGGGGATCCCGGACCAGGTTCGCGTGCCCGTCGTAGTACGCGACGTACCCCAGCCGCGAGGCGTCGACGCCCTCCCATGGGACCTCCCTGCCCATCGCCCCGTGGTAGGAACCGAGCATGTCGCCGCAAATGCAGTGAACGCACTCCGCGCCCTGCCAGAAGCTGTAGATCTGGCCGCCAATCGCCCCGTCGCCCATCCCCAGCTGGTCCACCGGGGCCGCACAGTTGTAGTCCCACTGCTCGTCCATCAGCATGTACAGCTCCGCGGGCGAATAGGCGCCGCTTATCCTGACGATGGGGCCCGGGGCGATGCTCTCGTCCGTGTCGCCCCACAGCGCCGACAGGATCTTGCGGCACGTGATCGAGCGGGTGTAGTTGAAAGCGTCTTGCGACTTCTCCGAATCGGCGACGCGCTCGAACTCCGGACAGCGGTAGAGGTGCTCGAAACGTGTGTAGGCGAACAGCGACCCGTTGCGGACCGTGGCGTCCTCGGGCCACTCGGCCTGCTCGTCGAGCCAGCACTCGGGCATGCGGGGGATCACCCAGTTCTCCTGTTCGGCCCAGTACCAGTTGTTGTGGCCCCAGTAGTTGGGTTCGCTGTCCCCTGGGTCGATGTCCTTGATGTTCTGGTACCCCGTGCCGAGGAACGGCGGCGTCTCGTCGTAGTCTTCCGCGTAGAGGAGAATGGCTTTGATGAGCTGTCCGATCCGTGTCCCGCAGACAGTCGTCCTGGCCTGTCTGCGGGCGTTGGCGAGCGACGGCAGCAGGATGGCGATGAGCAGGGCGATGATGGCCACCACCACCAGAAGCTCGATCAGCGTGAATCCACGTCCCCCTCGCCGGCTCCTGTGCACGCTCACGCCCCGCTCTCCTCTGGACGTTCGAACCCCGCCGGATGAGTCCGTCTCGGGCCCTACTCCCCTCCGGGGGACGCCCAGGTCGCTGTCCACGTTGACGTTTAGACATGCCCAGCCCGGGATCACCGCCCGGGCCAAAACGAACTTTCAGAACAGGTCTAACTCATTGTAAGATGAGCCTAGGCTCCGGAAAAGGCCCGTATTCCCGGAATCGCAGGTTTTTCGTAGGGTTGGCGCGTGATGTCCGATTGGGTCTCGGCGGGCATGCCGGCGACATTATGGGGGCTGGCGCAGATCACGTTCGCGGCGCCGGCGATGCTGTGGGGCGCGCTGGCGGCCGCCGGACCGGTCTTGATCCACCTCGTGCTCCGCGCCCGGTCCCAGCGGGTCGCCCTGCCGACGGTGCAGTTCGTCATCAAGACGCAGCAGCAGACCGAATCCTGGCGGCGGATCAAGCACCTGCTGCTGCTGTTGCTGCGAACGCTCGCGATCCTGCTGCTCGTGGCGGCCCTGGCCCGGCCGACGCTGAAGACGGCGGCGTTCTCCACCATGACCCGAGGACCCGTCGAGGCCGTCTTCTGCCTGGACGACTCGGCCAGCATGGGCGTCCGAAGCCAAGACGAAACCCGGTTTGAGCTCGCACGAGGAATCGCAGCCAAGTTGCTGCGAGACCGAACCCGCTTCCCGGCGAACTCGCGACTGGCGCTGCTGACCGGATCGCTGCCGTCCGGGGCGACGCGACTGAGCCCCGACGTCGAGTACATCCGACAGCAGGTCGAGCAGCTCGAGGTCGCCGACCACGATCGCGGTGTGGGCGGGATGTTGGACCACGCCTACGAGCTGCTCGAGGAGGGGGCCCTCGAGACGCGTGAGATCTACGTATTCGGCGATCTGACCCAACAAGCATGGCGAAGCGTTCCTGTGGGCGTGTACGCGTCACGCAAGGACGTTCAAGTCTTCTGCATCGACGTCGGGACCGAGACGAATACGAACGTCGTTCTGCTCGATCCCGTGCTGCCCGATCGCACCGTACCGGCGAGCGCAGCAGCGGAGATCGCCATCGGCCTGCGGGCCGGGGATGTGGGGGGCAAGGCGTCTCTGGAGGTAACACTCGACGGAGATCCACGGTGGCGTCTGGGGACGCTGTCGCTGAAGCCTCGGGACGTCGTGCACAAGACCGCGGCGCTGACGAATCTGCCGCCCGGACTGCACCAGGGCGAGATCCGGCTTCGCCCGGATGACGCCCTCAGCGCCGACAACGTGCGGTACTTCAGCCTCCACGTCGGGCCGTTGCCCAGAATCACCGTCATCGGCAGGCCGGACAGTCAGGTCGTCGCAATCGTGTCGGCCATGATGGCCCCGTCCAGTCTGCCGGTTGAGCACAACCGCGTCGCCCTGACCCAACGTGGGGTGGATGAACTGGCGGGCATGGCGGATCTGGCGGATCAGGTGGCCGTGGTGCTGGCGGACGTGGCGTCGGTCCCCGCGGCGGCGTTCGCCAAGCTTGCTGAGTACGTGGCAACGGGGGGCCAGCTGATCGTCATCCCGGGCCCGTCGCTCGAGGCCGGCGGGTACGCCGACGGCGAAGCCGTGCTGGCCGCCCTGCCCGCCGAGGTGATCACCCCCGCCCAGACCGTCCACGTCGCCCCGTTGGACGATCCCCACCCGCTGCTGGCACCGTTTCGGGCCGGATCGGGGCTGTCGCTCTGCGAGCCCGCCATCCGCCGCTACGTCCGATTCGATGAGCCGTTGGGCGGCGGCCAGGTCCTCGCACGCACCGACGACGGCGCTGCCGCCATCATCGTCCGACAGATCGGTCGGGGCAGGTCTGTCGCGCTGGCGTTTTCCCCGGTGCGGCAGTGGAGCGATTTCGCCATCGACGCCGGGCCGATGTTGGTCCTCCTCAACGGGCTGATCGCTGAGACGCTCCCTCGCGTCTGCCTGGCAAGGAACCTCCGGGTCGGCCGATCGACGCGGCTCGGGTTGCCAGAGGCCGCCGGCAAGCAACGTAACGGCGGGAATCCCCCCTCGAAGGGCCCTGTCCTCGTCACCATCACCTCGCCAACCCGACGCGGGTCCTGGCCCGTGGCCGTCCACCCCGATGACGGCTCCGCCCTGGCCGTCACGGACCGATGCGGCCACTACCTGATCCGCTCGGAAGCCCGCCCAGAACGGGGCGCCCTCGGCTATTCGGTCAACACCCCGGCCGAGGAGTCGGACCTGACCCGGGCATCGGTGACGGCCATCGCGTCGCGTTTCCCGCCAGGACGGGTCCAACGGGTGCAGCGGCTTGACGAGCTCGTGCTGACGGGGCAACCAGGCGCCGCCACCCACGCGCTGACAGGCTGGCTGGCATTGGCGCTGCTGGGTCTCCTGCTGGCCGAGAGCTTCCTGAGCAACCGGTTCCATCGGCAACCGGAGGAGGAGCAAGCAGGGCCCGGCACGGAGATCTAGCCCTCCGCGCCGTTTCCCAATCGGGTGCCCCGGCTTTTGTATGGCAATTTGCCTCGCCGTCTGATATGTTCTGGCGGACGGAAGACCGGGTATGGAACGCCGCAAGCCGTCGTGCGGCCTGTCAGTCGGCTGAGGAGGAATACATCGTGGAGGATTACGAGCGCCTCAAGAAGTTGGTCGAGCAATGTGCTGAGGACGTCGCAAAGGCCGAGGGGGGCAATAAGGCGGCCGGCACACGCGTCCGCAAGGCCATGCAGGACATCAAGGCGGCCGCACAGGAGGTCCGCAAGAAGATCCTGGAAGTACGTTCAGCAGCGGACTAGCCGACGGCAAGGGCTGGGATGGACCGGTTAGGCCTCAGCGAGGCCGAGCGGGGTTCTGTGCGCCGGCGAGGCTCGTCGGATGCGGCGTCGGGATGACGCGGAGGTAGGGCGGCGCACATTAGCCAAGCCGCCACTCGATCCGCCCGTCGAAGGGCAATATGCCGCCTCCCCTACTGTTTGACCCGAACCAATACGATCTGACGCGCGTGGTCCTCACCCGCGAGCAGATCTACGAAGCCCTGCCCCACCGGCATGAATTCATGCTGCTGGATGGGGTCGTCATGATCGACACCCAGGCGGGCCGGATGATCGCCTTTGCCGACATCCGCCAGGACGCCTGGTGGACGGCCGGCCACATCCCCGGTCGCCCGCTGCTGCCCGCCGTCTTAATGATCGAGATGGCCGCCCACGCCGCCGCCTACTACACACACGCGCATCTCGGCTGTTCTGAGTTCCTCGCCTTCACCGCCTTGGACGACTGCACGTTCCGCGGCACGGTCGAGCCCCCCTGCCGCCTCCACCTGCTCGGCGCGGGCGCCGACGTCCGTCCACGCCGCAGCATCTGCACGTTCCAGGGCCTCGTGGACGACAAGATGGTGTTTCAGGCCAAACTCACCGGCATACCAATCGGGTAGCCAGCAGAGAAACGTCGAAACGTCAAAAAGTCAAAAAGTCGAAACATCGAGAAGTCGAAACGCCGACTTCTCCTCGTTTCGACGTTTCGACGTTTTGACTTTTCGACGTTTCTCTAGGTCGCCTTGGCGACCGCGTCGACGAGGGCGCGGATATGGTCGGGGGTCGTGCCGCAGCAGCCGCCGATGAAATCGACGCCGATCTCGAGCAGCTCGGGGACGTGAGCGGCGAACTCCTTGGGCGTCTCTTTATAGACCACGTTGCCCTTGATCAGCTCGGGGAGCCCCGCGTTGGGCTTGACCCAGACGGGCAGGTCGGTCGAGGCCCGTAGCCTGGCGAGCGGAGCAGCGACCTCGGCAATGCCCACGCCGCAGTTCATCCCCACTGCGTCGGCTCCCGCCTCGGCCAGCCCATCCGCAGCCTTCTCGACGCTGTCGCCCATCGACGTGAAGCAACGGTCGGAGCCCGAATCGAAGACCATGCTGGCGACGACAGGCAGATCGGTCCGGTCCTTGGCGGCGCGGACCGCGATGAGGATCTCGGCCAGTTCGGTCGACGACTCGCACAGGAGGGCGTCCACGCCCCCTTCGGCCAGGGCCTCAGCCTGCTCGCCGAAGGCGTCCGCCAGTTCCCCCGGTTCGATCTCCTCCATCATGACGATCTTGCCGGAGGGACCCATCGACCCGAACACCCGAACGCCATCCCCAGCTGCCTGACGGCTGATCTCAGCCCCGGCGCGACTCAGCTCGGCCGCCCGATCGGCCAGACCGTGACTCGCGAGAATCACCCGGTTGCCCATGAATGTGTTCGTCAGGATGACTTGCGAACCGGCGGCGACGTAGCGGTCGGCCACCTCCCGGACCAGCTCGGGTCGCTCCACGTTCCAGCGCTCACGGCAGAAGCCCGGCGGGCACCCCAGGCCGTCCAACTCCGTCCCCCAGGCACCATCCGTGACGGTAACGCCGCGCGTGCGGTCAAGCGAGGACATGGCGGCCTCCTCCCGAGACCCTACCGTACCGCGAACCTACCAGGCCTGCAACGGATGCCGTCACCCGCCAAAAACAAAAGGAGGCCAGGAAGCCAGCCCCCGAAAAACAAGGGCCGGCTTCCCTACCTCCAAGCAGTCTGCTCCGCACCTCGCTCGATCGGTCAGCAAAAATGGAGTTGACAGCGGCCCCGAGCCCGCAGGCCAGTGACGAAATCGGTCACATTGAATTCGCTCGCCCGGAACACCGGCCTCCCTGCACGCGCTGTCAAACTCCGTCCTCCATGATAAGACGCTACAACCCGACGGATACCTGCCGGCTAGCCGTGGCGCACGGCTTTGGGGTCTGCCCTTGCCGAGTCTCCGCCCCAACTGATCTTCCGTAGCCGCCTTCCCCGATTCTGCTCAATCGAACAGCGATCGCTGCCCTGGCGTCTCCCCGCGGGACAGGTCGCGGACGTCGTGCACCTCGTCGATGAACTCGTGGATGTCCTTGAAATCGTGGTAGACGCTGGCGTAGCGAACGTAGGCCACCTGGTCGAGCTGCCTGAGCTTCCGCATCACCCGTTCGCCGATGAAGTGGCTCTTGACCTCGCGGTCGAAGTTGTGGAAGACCTCCCCCTCGACCTCCTCGACCAGCGTCTCCAGGGCATCGACCGAGACGGACGTCTTGTAGCAGGCCCGCTGCAGCCCGTCGAGGATCTTGGTGCGGTCGAATGGGGCGCGCGTCCCGTCCTTCTTGATCACCTGGAGCTTGACGGCATCCTCGACACGCTCTCGCGTCGTGAACCGGCGTCCGCAGGACAGGCATTCTCGACGACGACGGACCACCCGACCACCTTCGCTCGATCGGGAGTCGATGACCTTGTCTTCGTCCTCTTTGCAATACGGGCACCGCATATACCAAGACGCCCATCAACCGACCAGCAGGCCAGACCAGCACATCAATCCACCCCCCCACGTCCCCGCTAGCCCAATATCTTGAACGACTCGTAGCATAAGTCGCAACATCTAGTACGTCAAGGGAAATCTCGTCATCTTGAGTGTGTCGATTCCAGCAACGCGGGCGGGCCGATTTCGGCTGAAGCCTCCCCGCCAATCCTGCCGAAATTTCTGATAGTCGGCGCGCGGTTATCGGACCCTACCCCCACGCGCCAATCGAGCGAGGAACGCACCACATCCTATGCGCAACAGACAGCCATCGCCGGGCGTTCGCGCATCGGCCCTGTGGGCCACCATGGTGCTGTGCGCACCCGTCATGGCGGCAGCCGCTGCTCCGGCCGCCGGGCAAATCAAACCGCCCCCCCACCCCTGGGTGGTCAAGATCACGCCAATCTACGCAGAGACGCTCCAAGCCATCGAGATCCGCTACCGGCACCATCGCAAACCGTTCGTTCTGCGTCCCGGTCCCGGCCAGAAGGTCACGATCAGGCCCACGATCCACATCGAGCCGGTCGCGGGTGAGGCCCACTTGGGCCTGGACACGGATCTGGCCTGGGAAGGACGGTGCTCGGCGACGGGTCAGTGGCTCGTGATCGATGCCGATCGGTCCGGGCCGGCACTGTCGACGGCCAATCTTCGGTACAACCTGAGGACGCGGCGCCTCATCATCACGAGCGGATCGGCCCAGGTCTTGGTCGATCTGACCGACGGCAGCGTCCACGGGCCCGCCAGCATGGTCGGCCGATGCGGCGGCGGCGAGGGCGGGAATCTGCGGGACCACTTCCTGCATCAGCGCAACCGGCCCTTTTGCGTGAGGGTCAGCGATCATCCCGGTTGCAGCGGGGTCGTGTGGATCTTCGATGATCTGGCTAGCGTCGCCGTCGGCCCGGCAGACGCATCGTGGTTCGCTCAGGCGAGGCTATGGCCCGACGATCGATCCACGGCCCTGTGGTCTGAGTCGCGCAACCCGGCGGGGCTCGAGGTCCAGGGGCTCCGGACACCCCCTCCCCTGCTCAAACCGCCCAGGCCGTCCGCACGCGGCAACTCCATCGGAAAGTCAGTGACGCACCAGTTCGGATCGCCGTCCTTCCAACCGGTCCGTTCCGGCGCGGCAAGCGCAGACCGACCGAAACGACTTTCGAGTTGGCCGGGAAAGGCACTCCCCCCTCGTCCGACGGCTCGCCTCACCCCCGAGCAGACCGCCTGGGCCGATCACCTCATGGAAACGCTCACCGGTCACTGGCAGACTCGTGTCGATCGGGTCCAACGCATGGTCCAGACGGTGGAGCGGGTCCGAACCGGCCTGCGCCTAGACCCCGTCGACAATGCCTCGGTAGACGCCTGCACGCGGTCGATTGCCAAGACATGCGCATTCGAGCACGTATCAGTACCAAGCGCGATCAGCACGAACGGCCAAGCGAGCTTGGCGAGCTTTCCCCGCCGCCTCCGTCAGTTGGACGATGCGATCGACAAGGCCCTGGCCGACGTTCGACACGCAATCAGAAAGGCCCGCAGCCTGACCCAACACGCAGCCGACCTGGCCGAGGCCGAAGCGAGCTGCCGCACGCTGGCGGTGGGCACGTCGGCCGGAGATGAGGTCGTCTGTCTGCTGATGGACCTGGCCGCCGATGACGAGCCACTGCCCGACCACGAACAGATGGCGGCGCTGGTCGCCCGACGGGTGTTGGGACAGGCCCGCCAGGACGCACTGGCGAGTCTGTGGCGCCGCGCCGATGTGCTGGCGTCCGCGCCCCTCCGGGGCGGTTTGGACGATCCGTGGGGACGGATCCCAGCCATCATGGACGGCCGACACGTCGACGGGCTCAACCTCGACACCGCAGCGGATCGGGTGTTCGCCGCACTCGGCTCGGCCCTCTATGCAGACCCCCTGGCCGCCAGACACTTCCAGCGGCATCTGGCCCGACGCTTCGGCGACCGATTCGCCATCACGCCCGTTGCCGTGGGCCGGCTCGTCGAGGAGTTGCGGACGTCCGCCGTCCTCGATCCCGAAGGGCTCGAGCAGCTTCTGTCGATGTGTCGTAGTGTCCGACGAGAACGCCGACAGCAATTGACAGAGGCCATGGTCAAGGCCCAGGCCGCCTGGCGATTGGTGGGGAAGGCGGACGGCTTGATTGACCAGGCCATCGCTCGGCACGCGGCCGTGCGGACCGCCTCGCATGACGTTGATCGGGCCTACCGGGCCGCATCCGCCCGACAAGAACGGGAGGTGCTCGGGCTTCTGGAATGGGTCTGCCGCACCTATGCCGATCAGATCTTCGCCCCCAAGAAGTTGACCCCGCAGCAGCGCAAACGCTTGATTCTGTCCACCGCGGGGTGGTGGGCCAGACAGTGGCAGATGGATCTCTGCTGGGTGGACATCGCCTTCGACATCGAGATCAGGCGACGAGGGGACTCGTACGCTTGGCGGGTCCACAACCTGCGGATCGATCTGCTGGACCGCCCGGACCCCGAAGCCGTCGTCGAGGAGCGCCTCGCCCAAACCCCGCCGCCACAGGCGTTCCCGCCCGGTCCGATCCAGGTCGCTCCGGGACAGCTGATCACCCCCCGCTGCCTCGCTGACCTGGACGCGGCCTGTCCGATCCCGTCGGAAGCCGTGGCGCGGCGCTCTGTTGATTCTGAACCCGACGCCGCGCCGCGCAAAGCTGTTGTCGTCAAGGAAGATGCGTTGCGGATGATCCTGCCCGGGCAACCCGGCGCGATCCTCGCCAGCGCCGAGCTGCCCGACGCCGGGTCGAGATCAAAGCCCTGTGGCGCCCCAATCCATCGCGAGACGCCCGCGCCTGCCGAACCGTTCGGCCCACCCGCCCCCGCGACCTGGCTTGATCTAACCCGTGTTGCCGACCCCCAGCCGCCCGTTCCCGGCGCCGAGCTGACCGTCCCCGTCGAGCTTCGCTCCGGCGTCCAGACCGAAGCGCGGCACCTGGCGGTCCGCGCCGGCCAGCTCGTGACGTTGATGGGCAAAGTGGATCTGGCGGATGCGCCCAATCGCGCCGTCCGCCTGTTCGTCGACCTTCACGCCGACGATCCTGCAGCAACCGACCTGCAGATATCCACGACACCGACGGATGGGGGCCCGCCTGTACCCGTCACCGTTGAACTGCCCTCGGGGCGATGGCTGCGCCGAGCGCTTCCATCGCCCAAATCGACGGACATCTCGAGATGGTTTGCCGTGAAGTTCCGCGCCCCCGCGCCCACCCCCCAGTCCAAAACGCTGACGCTGGTCCTGTCGGCAGCCGCTGTCCGGACGAATGGCGTCGCGCCCCTCGCCGAGCAGACCTACGTGTTTCACCTGTCGATCGGACCCGGACCGGTTGCGGCCTCGACGGGCAGGTGAGGTCGGCTACTCCTTCTGCTTCTTCTTCTGGGCAGCCTCGGCCTCCTCGACCGCCTTGCGGATGAACTCCGGGACCTTGCTCGGGTCGTACTTGCCTTCGCGCTTTCGTCGGAGCGCCACCTCGACGACCCGGGCCCGCTGCGCGCTGTAGCCGCAATGGGGACACTCGTCCCGCCACGAATCGGGGAACACCGCGCCCTTCGACCGGTCAAGCACGAAGGACTTGCCGCACTTGGAACACTTCAGGCCAATCGCGCACGCGAACTTGCCGCACTTGGGACACTTCACCAGCAGCTCCTTGCCGGGATTGGCCTTAGCCGCCTCACGAATCAGTTGCCGTGCCCTATCCGCGGAGACCGTGAATCCCGATTCGCACGCCGTGCAGCAGAAGTGCTTGTCGCTTGCCGACGAGCCCGAACGCCGACCCATGCTCAGCGTCTTCGGTCGCTTGGCCGGCGGCGCGGCGGAACCCGCACGCGTTGACGCCTTCTTCGGCCCGGGCTTCGGCGCGGCCGTGGCCGGCTTGCCGCCCTTTCCCAGGCTCGCCTGGTCGAACAGCTTGGTATCCAGAACGATCTTCTTGGGCACCTTCTGGCCGGACAGAATCTGGGTCGCGACGTCGATCGCCTCCTTGCCCCCCGTCGGATACTCGAACGTGGCGGTCAGGATGCCCTGCCGGACGTACTTGACGCCCTCGTGGGGCAGCGCGTCGATGCCGATGAACTTGAGGGTCTTCTCGCGCCCCTTGCCCTCGGCCTTGGCGGCCATGTAGGCGCCGTGGGCGCTCGGGTCGTTGTGGCCGTAGACGGCGTCGATCTTGGGGAAACGGCTCAGGATGCTGTTCATCTCCGCCTGGGCCTTCTCCTCCAGCCACTCGCAGTCCGGGTCGGCCAGGATCTTGATCTTGGATCCCTTGATCCCCTCCATGAAGCCCTTGTGGCGATCGATCCCGGGCACGGACGTCATCAGGCCCTTCAGCTCGACGATGCCGCCCTGGCCGCCCAGCAGCTTGACCATGTACTTGCCCGCCTCCCGACCGATTTTGACGTTGTCGGCCCCGATGAAGCAGGTGTACTTGTCCCCCTCGATGGCCCGGTCCAGCACGATCACCGGGATGCCGGCGTCCATCGCCTCGCCCACGGGCCGCGTCAGCGGTCGGGCCTCCTTGGGGCTGATGATCAGCAGGTCGATCTTCTGACGGATGAACTCGCGGACCTGATCCTGCTGCGTCGACGACTTGTTCTGGGCGTCCTTGAAGATGACCTCGAGCTCCGGGCGCTTGTCTGCAGCCGCCTTGACGTCGGCGTTCATCTGCACCCGCCACGGTTCGGCGTTGTTGCACTGACTCATACCCACCACCCAGGGCTGCTCCCCCGTGCCCCGCGCGGCCTTGGACATCGCGTCCTTCTCGCCCTTCGTCTTTGGCTTGGCGGGTTGCTCCTTCTGACAACCGGCGAGTGCTGCTGCCAGCGAGACCGCCACAACCACCCCGAGTCTTCGGAATGTCGCTTGCATGGGTACTCTCCTTGGCTTGCGAATCCACTCGGCTCGCGGCGAGACGTACGAGCGCCCCGCCGGCGCTACTTCCGCGCCCCGCGTCCCTGGATCAAGACGGCCACCACGATGATAACCCCCTTGGCCATCAACCGCGCCGGCAACGACCAGCCCAGGATGCTCAGGTACTTCTCCACGTATCCCACGATGAGCGCGCCGATCAGCGTCAATCCCACGCCGCCCCGACCGCCCATCAGGCTCGTCCCACCGATGACGACGGCGGCGATCGCGTCCAGCTCGAACGTCCCGCCGGCCTCCGGGTCGCCCTGGTCGAGCCGGGCCGCGTTGCACAGGCCCGCCAGACCCGCCGTCAGGCCACAGATCGCGTACGCCGCCACCTGGTTCAGCTTCACGCGAATCCCGCTCAGCCGCGCCGCCTCCTCATTGCCGCCGATGGCGAACAGATGCCGACCGAACCGGCTGTACCGGCTGATCAGCCACAGGAGCACGATCGACAGCGGAAACAGCAGCGCGGCCACGGACAGGTTCAGCGGCAGTCCCCCCATGTCGAAGCGCAGCCACGGCGTATAGGCGATCTGCGTGAAGATCCACGGCGAGCCCTCACCCAGCCCGGTTTGCACCTTCGCGCCGTTCGAGACGATCTTGGCCACCCCCCGCGCGAAGACCATCATCGCGAGCGTCGCCGCGAACGGCTGCATCCCCCCGTACGATACGAGAAGACCGTTGACGGCCCCTGCCAGCGTCGCAACCGCCAGGGCCGCCGACACCGCCGCCCACGCCGGCCAGTGCCACCAGCACACGAAGATGCTGAAGCACATCGCCGTCATCCCCAGCAACGATCCGACCGACAGATCGATCCCGCCCGTCAGGATGACCAGCGTCATCCCCGCGGCAAGGATGCCGTACTGCGCACGTTCAAAGAACACGTCCTGTTGCTGCCGCATGTCCGGCCAGATCGCCTCCCCCGTCGCGTCATGCGGTGGGTACGCCATCCAACCGATCAGCACGACCAACAGCGCCAGCAAGCCGCGATGTCGGCCTGTCCTGCGCAACGCCCGGCGGACCCGGCTCACCTGCGTCTCGGACTCAGTTCGATCTTGTCGGGTCGTTGCCGTCATTGTCTAGGAGCTTGGTCACCTCGACAGCGATTGAGACGAGGATCGGGCTTGGCCTCACATCGCGGCGGCCATCACGCGCTCCTGAGTGGCCTCTTCGCGGGTCAGCTCAGCCGTGATCCGCCCGCGACCCATCACCAAGATCCGGTCGCTCATGGCCAGCAGCTCGGGCAACTCGCTGGTGATCAGCACAATGCCGATCCCCGCGGCGGCCAGCTGGTTCATCTGCTCGTAGATGTCGTGCTTGGCCCCCACGTCGATGCCCCGCGTCGGCTCATCGAGCAGCAACACCTTGGGCTGCGTCATCAGCCACTTGGCCAACACCACCTTCTGTTGATTCCCGCCGCTCAGCGTGCCGATCTCGTCCGCCACCGACCTCAGGCGGATACCCAGCTGGTCGACGAACGGCTCGCCCAGTTGACGCTCGAGCCCACCCCGCAACCAGCCATGCGGCGCGGCCCGACGCAGGGCCGCCAGCGTCATGTTGTGCAGCACCGACATCGGCAAGACCAGTCCGCTGATCTTCCGATCGTTCGTCAGCAACGCCACCCCCGCGCGAATGGCCGACGACGGCGAGCCAAAGGGCAACGCCTCACCGTCCACCTCGATCCGCCCGCGCGGCACTTGGCCGAACCGTCCGAAGATCGCACCCAGCAGTTCGGTATGCCCGCACCCCATCAACCCGCCCAACCCGACGATCTCCCCCCGGCGCACCGTGAAGGATGCATCGTCGACCAGCACCTTGCCCGTGCCTGGTTCTCGGAACGACAGACGCTCGACGCGAAGGATCTCGTCGCCCGGCGACGCTGCCTGCTTGGGGAAAAACTGGTCGATCTTCCGGCCCACCATCCAGGTGATCATCTGCTCCTGCGGCAACTCGTCGGACGTCGCCGTCCCGATCAGGTCGCCGTCGCGCAGGACGGTGATGCGATCGGCCAGCCGGTAGATCTCCTCCATCTTGTGCGAGATGTAGACCACGCCGGCCCCGCTCGTCTTGAGTTGAGCGATGATGCCGAACAGCCGTTCCGCCTCGGCGTCGGCCAGCGCACTGGTCGGCTCGTCCATGATCAGGATGCTTGCGTCCCGCGACAGGGCCTTGGCCACCTCCGCCAGCTGCTGCACCCCAATGGGCAGCTCGCCGATCGGGCGCCCGACGTCGATACGCAACCCAAGCCGCTCGGCCAGCAGTCGCTCGGCGTCGCGACGCATGCGGCGATGATCGACGGTCCCGAGGCGCGTCGTCGGCTCGGACCCCATGAAGATGTTCTCGGCCACCGTCATGTCGGGCACGAGCGACAATTCCTGATGGATGATGGCCACGCCCGCTCCCTCGGCGTCCCGCGGCGAGCCAAACCGCCTCGGCCGGCCCTCCAGGAGGATCCGCCCGTCGTACTCGGCGTGCACGCCGCACAGGACCTTCATCAGCGTGCTCTTGCCCGCCCCGTTTTCCCCCACCAACGCGTGAACTTCCCCGCGACGCAGGTCGAAGTCCACGCCATGCAGGACCTCCACCCCGCCGAACGCCTTGCGGATGCCCGCCATCCGAAGCAACGGCTCAACCGAGTCAGGCTGACTGTCCTGTGAAGGCAAGAAGGGCCCTCCGCCGCACGCAGCGCGCGTCATCATAATCGAACCGACACTCGATGAGAACCGAGCCCTCTGGGTACGGATGTCCGGTGCTTCCGCGTCCGCTCAGGCCAGCGCAGTCACATCGATCAGTCGCAGCACCCCGCGCCCGGCCGACCCGTCCACGTGCAGAAGCCATCGGCCGGTTCGGGATAGACAAGGATGTGGATGCAGCGGCCCTTGGGACACCATCTGCCCGTCGGGCATCCAGGCCGGCGTCACCGTCCGGTGCTCGCCGCTGTCGCGATCAACGAGGCGGACTTCCCCGTCGTACAGGTCGGCCGCGATGATCTCGGCGTCGGCGGAGGGGCAGGCGTGCCAATAGCAGCCCTCGGCCACGCGCCGCGCATCCCGCCCGTCGGCGCGGACGATGTGCAAGCCCTTGGCGGGCTGGGCCACCGTGAAGGTCACCCATTCGCCGTCGCGGCTGAAGCATTCGTGCGTCACCCACTCACCGGGCCGCTGGGCGTAGAACGGAAAATGCTCGCGCCCGTCGGTCCTGACCGTGTACATCCGCTGCCAGTTCTCGGCATCGTGCTGGTCGGCGAACAGGATCAGATCACGCCGCGTCGGGTTCATCTGCAGGTGTCCCAGGCGTCGGTTGCCCTCGAAGCAAGTTCTGCACTCCCGGGTGGCCAGATCAACGTAGCAGACCCGCCGCATGAGCTCGCCGACCTCGACCATCAGCGCGATGCCGCTGTCGGCGGCGTCGGGGCTGATTTCGGTCGGCTTCAGCCCGGCCTCGACTTCGTAGAGCACATCGACGTCGCCCTCCGCCAGCAGCGGCATCGTGCAGAGCTGCTGGCCTCGCACAAAGAACAGCCGGCGACCGTCCCGAGAGACGTGCAGCGGACCGATCGGGCCTGTCGTCCGAACCGACAGCGGGGTCGCCTCGCCCGACGCGATGTCCAGGTACCACACCTCGTCATCCGTGTGGAGTATGAATCCGGCGTCGTCGGCCGACCAGCACTCTCGATGGAAATACGGATGCCACACGTCGCTCGAGGTATGGCCGACACGAACATAGTGAACGTCCGTCTCCGTCTCACGGTCGGGCTCGACACTGATCGGGGGCGCCATTGCGTTCCTCCGGCGGCAACGCCGACATCCGAAGCGTGCCGCCTCACGATGAAACATTCTATTTCTCCACTCAGGTGGTATAATACTCATCCAGCCGGGACGCGACCCGTCGCGTCGGACGCAAAGCCGCGAATGGAGCACGTCTGGGGATCTCCCCACACGCGTCCAACGGATGCGAACGGGTCAGGCCGGAAATCATATCGCTTCGTCCACCATCGCCTGTCAGGAGGTCAGCTGAGTGCTGAGCCACAGAGCACCGTGCGACGAACAGGCCCAACACGCAGACGCGCGCCTTTCGCCTTAGTTGCCGGGCCCCATCCCACGATTGGGCCTGAGCGGGTGGGTTCATCATGAGCGATCACGAGAAGCCCGGGGGCGAGTTACTGGCCGAGATAGCGGCGCTCCGCGCCCGTGTCGCCGAGTTCGAGCGGGCCCAGGCCGACCACAAGCGGGTGGAGGACAGACTGAAGGTCTCTGAGAGGAACTACCGCGAGATATTCAACGACAGCAACGAGGCCATCTTCGTTCATGACATGGCCACCGGGAAGATCCTCGACGTGAACCGAACGATGCTGGAGATGTACGGCTACTCCTATGAAGACGCGTTGTCCCTCCAGGTGGAGGACTTCAGTCTAGGCGAGCCGCCCTACACGCAGGCGGACGCGGAGCGGAAGATCAGGAAGGCCATCGAGGAGGGACCCCAGACCTTCGAGTGGCTGGCCAGGCGAAAGAACGAAGAGGCGTTCTGGGTCGAGGTCAATCTGAAACGTGCCGTCATCGGCGGGGAGGAGCGGATCCTGGCCTTCGTGCAGGATATCACCGACCGGAAGCAAGCGCAGGAGCAGCTGAGGGTCTCTGAGAGGAACTACCGCGAGATATTCAACGACTGCAACGAGGCCATCTTCGTTCATGACATGGCCACCGGGAAGATCCTGGACGCAAACCGAACGGTGCAAGAGATGCTCGGCTACTCGCACGAGGAGATCTTGTCCCTGAGCGTACAGGAGATCAGTCTAGGTGAGCCGCCCTACGCGCAGGCGGATGCGGCGCGGAAGATCAGAAGGGCCGTCGAAGAAGGCCCCCAGACCTTCGAGTGGCTGGGCAGACGGAAGAACGAAGAGGCATTCTGGGGCGAGGTCAATCTGAAACGTGCCGTCATCGGCGGGCAGGAGCGGATTCTGGCCTTCGTGCAGGACATCACCGAGCGCAAACGGGCGGAGGAGGAGATCGGCCGACTGGCGAAATTCCCGAGCGAGAACCCAAACCCCATACTCCGAGCTGGTGGGGATGGGACCATCATGTATGCCAACAGTGCCAGCCGGCCCCTGCTGGATGCTTGGCGATCCGATGTCGGAGGAGTCTTGCCTGATGAGTGGCGGCAAGTCGTATCAGGTGTTCTGAAGAACGGCACGAGCACGGAATCGGAAGTCGTATACAGCCATCGTGTCATCTCGTTGACGTTCGCGCCCGTCGTTGTCCCTGGATACGTCAACGTCTATGGCTTCGACATCACGGACCGCAAGCGAGCAGAGGAGGCATTGCGCGAACGCGAGGCGCTGCTCAAGCAGATCGCTGACACGATTGAGGACGTGTTCTGGACAACGGATTGGTCCAGCAAGCGCACGGTGTTTGCCAGCCCGGCATACGAGAAGGTGTGGGGACGCTCCCTGCTGGATCTCTACAGCAACGCCGAAGCCTGGGCGGACGCGATCCATCCGGATGATCGCCAGCGCGCCTGGGAGACCTTCCTGCACATGGAGCAGGAAGGTACCTATGACGAGGAATACCGGATCATCCGTCCCGATGGGTCGACGAGATGGATTCGCGACCGTGGGTTTCCCGTCCGCGATGATCGCGGGGAGGTCTACCGCGCCGTTGGCATTGCCCAGGACGTCACCGAGCGCAAGGAGGCCGAAGAGGAACGGCAGAAGCTGGAGGCCCAGGTGCAGCAAGCTCAGAAGCTGGAGAGCCTCGGCATCCTCGCCGGCGGCATCGCCCACGACTTCAACAACCTGCTGACCGGCATCCTCGGCAACGCAAGTCTGGCCCTGATGGACCTAGCCGAGGGCGCTCCGGCGAAGTCCAGCCTCGAGCAGATCGAGAAGTCGGCCTTACGCGCCGCAGAACTGACCAATCAGATGCTGGCTTACTCGGGCAGAGGGTCCTTCGTGGTAATCCCGGTCGACCTCTCGAAGCTGATCTGGGAGATGATGGAACTGCTGGACGCATCGATCTCGAAGAAGGTGACGGTCCAGCACAAGCTGACCGAGGATCTCCCCGCGGTTGAGGCCGACATCGCCCAGATCCGGCAAGTGATCATGAATCTGATCGTCAACGCCTCAGAGGCCATCGGCGACGAAGAGGGCGTGATCACCGTGGCGACGGGCGTGGTGGATGCCGATCGAAGGTTCCTCACCGAAACCTACATGGGCGAGAACCTGTCTGAGGGACGGTACGTGTACCTCGAGGTGTCCGACACGGGGCGCGGGATGGACGCCGAGACGAAGTCCAAGGTCTTTGACCCCTTCTTCACGACGAAGTTCGCAGGGCGGGGGCTCGGGCTGGCGGCCACGCTGGGCATCGTTCGAGGCCATCACGCGGCCATCAAGGTGGACAGCACGCCGGGAATGGGCTCGATCTTCAGGATGCTGCTCCCTTGTTCAGATAGACCCGCCGAGGATCTGTTGGCTCCCGCCACCGCCACAAAGGACGGCCCTCTCGAAAGCGGGACCATCCTGGTGGTGGACGACGAGGACGCCGTTCGCCAGGTCGCAACAAGGGCACTCGAACGAGCGGGGTTCACGGTGCTGACGGCCAGCAACGGACGTGAGGCCGTCGAAGTGTTTCGGGCACACGCGGACGCCATCACCGCCGTACTCCTCGACCGAACGATGCCCGCGATGGATGGCGAAGAGGCCTTCGATGAAATCCGCCGGATCAGACCCGATGCGCCCGTCGTCCTGTCCAGCGGGTACAGCGAGAAAGAGGCCAGCGAGAGGTTCGCGGGCAGGGGATTGGCGGGATTCCTCCAGAAGCCCTATCGGGCTCGTTCGCTCGTCGAGAAGTTGCGTGAGGTGTCCCGCGGCGCCGATCGGACGTAAGACGCCGTCAGCACGCCCTCGTGGCACCCCCCAGCCGCTGGAACCCTATCTCCAAACGTGGTACCGACGCCAACAATACGGAGGGGGCTCTACCCGCCTCCGGTCTGACGGATCCTCAAACGGAACCTGGTGGCTCAGCGCTCCACGATGCGACATGAGATAGCCGGCAGTACGCCCAAGGGAATTCTCCGGCTCTTCTTCGCCCCCTTCCCGCGCTGTTGCCGCCCCGCCATCTTCGCGAAGGCCTCGATGATCACGTTGTCTTCGAGCCCGATCCGAGCCGCGTCGCCATCGGCCTTCAAGACGAGCGCCAGGCCCTCGGGCAGAACCGTCACATCCTGAAGGGTCACGCCCTTCGGCGGATCACTGAGCTCCAGTTGCACATGGCGGAGCATGGGATGCCTCGGAGCCCGGATCCGCACTCGCGCCGTGCCGCCCTTGGGAATCCGAACGGGGCCACGGTCGGCCAGCCGGACCGCTCGCCCCCGACCTCTGGCGCCCCGGACGTCGACCATGAGTTGCTGCGACGGCACCAGATGCCGATAGAGAAACGCCTGCATCATGTCCTCAGCGGGAACGACCGGACGCCTGATCGTTCTGTCGCCCACCCGGGCCCGGCCCTCCAGCCGGAGGACGACCGGCTGATCGAACTGCCTTCGAGGTGCGGTGAGGGTCATACGGATCCGGTCGCACCCGCTCGGAATCCGCCCGCCGTCCAGCGAGAAACCATCGGGCGCGTCCTTCAGGACCACGTCGATATCGCCCGAGAATCCGTCCTTGCGCAGCACATGTACACAGAACGGCGCAGCGTGACCGCCAGTCACGTTGATGCTGGACGGCGTCATGCGCAGCGCGAAGCCGGGCCGCGGAGGACCGATGCGCAGGCGGTAGCCATAGGCATCCCCACCATGACGCTGCGAGTCGGCCAAATGCACATAGTAGGTTCCGTCCTTGGGCAGGCGGACACGAACGAAGGAATCCGCATGGTGCGTGAGCAGCCCTGACGCCTTGTCCTCCTCGTCGTCGCTCCACGCCAGCACCTTCCCCGATGCATCGGTCAGCCGCAACAGCGAATCGAGCGGGGAGTGCAACCTGCGGGCGATCACCTCGGCCACCACTTCCTCCCCGGAGCGGCCCTCGAACCCGAAGACATCCACGTCCCCGCGCTCGGCGATACGCCCGTTGATGATCCGCGGCAACTCGACGCGCTGGGCGTCTTTCACGCTGTTGTCGGGTTCGGTCTCACTGCTCTCAGGCAGCGTGTCCACGGCGTAGTACACGGGATTGGAGAACCACTTGCCGCGCCGCACGGACGTCCGCCGGATGCAGTCGGCCTCGGCGTCGGTCTGCAGAGGCAGTCGCTTCTCCGATAGGTTCCAACCCGCGATCCTGGCGACGGCCTCAGTCTTCGCCCGACCCCCCAACGGGAACATCCGCGTAATGAAGGGCTGTTCGGCCACGGCGATGCGGTAGACGAAGTCCTCCCGTCCGCGGTAGATGGCGTCGCGGACCTCCAACGCGTACTCCCCGTCCTTGGGAACCTCGTAGAACAGGACCGGGTCGGGGTCGAAGCGGTAGTCGTCTTCGGCGGCCACCTCGTTGCCGCTGGCATCGCACAGCGTCAGGGTCGCCTGGAACCACCCGGGAACGGCATCGGCCAGATAGGGGACCAATCGCCGAGCATGCGCCTCGATCACGAGCCGCTGCCCCCGCCGCGCTCGAAAGCGGAAGCGATCGACGTCTCCAGGCTTGATCTGTCCGTTCAGCAGAACGGGCAGGGCGAGGGGCGGATCGTCGGGCCGTTTCCTGTAGCGCCGCGGGTCGTTGGACTCCAACTCCTTGGTCTCTGGCAAGGACCCGACCTGAAAGCACATCGGGTTCGTCAAGCCGCGCGGGCCCCGAAGCCGAAGCTCTCGGTCGCCCGGGACCGCGTCGCGATCGATGGTGACCTTGACCAGCACCGTCTCGGCGATCTGCGCGTTCGGCTGCCGCCTCCTGAAGTTGAGGAGTTCATGCCTGACGTGCTCGAGCTCCCGAAGACTCAGGTCGTCCAGGTTGCGCAGGAGAGGATGGCTCGGCAGGGCCGCGGGAGTCGCTTCCGCCTCTGCCTTGGCGTTCTTCTTGCCCGGATTGGACCTGGCAGCGCCCCGCCTGCCGGGCCTCTTCTTGGCAGACCCGCGACGTCGGCCTTCCCCGGGACGCTCGGCCAGCCGTTTGTCCCTGACCTCCTTCATGCGCGCCACCAGAGCGTCGCGCTGCTCCTTGTTGATGTTCCGAAGGGGCTTGTAGTGCTGGACAACCGAGGCCCGGACGCCCTTGCCGGAGACGTACGCGCCCGTGACGCCACGGAGAAACTGGCCGCCGACCCAGATCTCGACGACGGAGCCTGTCTTGGCCCCAGCGGGGTAGACGTAGCCGATATGCGGTTCCCACTTCTTCGACTGGCCCCATGCGCCCGCGGCGCACACGCCGGACGCCAGGAGCACCAGTCGCACGGACAGCGTCATCGTCGCCCTCCTCGGATCACATGATCTCCGTCAAGCGACCGTCGCCCTTCGCCCCGTCATTCGCGGGTGGCAGGACCTTCACGGCAAGACCCCTCGGGTTCGGCATCGGACCCTCGGGATCGATGCCCAGCAACGCGTACATGCTGCGGATCAGGTCTCGTGGATGCACGGGACGCTTGGCCACGTTCTCCCCCTTGGCGTCCGAAGCCCCGACCACACGTCCGCCCTTGAACCCTCCGCCGGCGACGACGGCGGAGAAGCATTTGCCGTAATGCGAACGACCGCCGTTCCAGGGCGGCTCCCATTGGATCTTCGGGCCCCGGCCGAACTCGCCGCTCCACCAGACGATCGTGCTGTCCAGGAGGCCGCGGTCGGCCAGGTCCTGCAACAGCGTGGCCATGCCCCGGTCCATTTCCGGCAGCTTGCGACGCATCGTCTCGAAATGTCGTTTGTGGGTATCCCACCCCTTGTAGTTGATCGTCACGTAGGGCACGCCACTTTCGACCAGCCGGCGCGCCATCAGACAGGACTGACCGAACGTGTTTCGGCCGTACCGTTCTCGGATCTCGTCCTTCTCTGCAGACAGATCGAACAGCTTCCGGACGTCTCCGAACATCATGCCGTAGGCCTTCTCCTCACACCGGTCCAGTCGCTCGAAGTGCCCGTTCCCCGGCATCGCCTTGCCGAGCGAATCGAGCGTGTGCAGGAGCGTGCGCCGCGCCCGTTGGCGCTCATCGGAGATCCCTTCCGCGACGATCCCCTCCACCACGAAGCGACTGCGATTGGGATCCCCGCCGGTAGCGAACGGCTTGTAGCATGGTCCCAGAAAGCCCGCCTCCGAGAAACGGCCCTGAGGCTGGGTCAGCACGATGTACGGCGGGGCCAAGCCCTTGTAGCCGTGGTCGTACCCCTTGAAGAGCGACACGACGGCCCCAACACAGGGGTAGACCAACCTGCCGGGCTCGCGGCCGGTCTGCACGATGTAAGACGCCGTCTCGTGGGCGTTCACGCCGTGGGTCATGCTGCGAATGATGGCGTACTTGTCGGCCTGCTTCGCCAGCAACGGAAGCGATTCGCCGATCTGTATCCCGTCCACGTTGGTGGGAATCACCTTCTTGAGAGGGCCGCAATAGTCATCTCCCGCGTCCGGCTTCGGGTCGAAGGTGTCCAGGTGTGACGGGCCGCCCCACATCCAGATCTGGATGACCGCCTTGGCCCGCGTCTGCTTGCCTGCAGTCTTCGCAGGAGCGCCGCGAGGATCCAGCAGCGCCAGTCCGGCCGCCCCGACGAGCCCTCGCTTCAGCGCGGCGCGCCTGGTCATGACGTCTCTGGTCGTCTGATGGCTCATGCCCGCTTCCTCGTTTCTTTTCGACCCACCGTCACAGCAGCATGCGTCCGGCTCAATGCCGGTACAGGAATTCCTTGGTGTTGATCAGTGCCCATGCCAGATCGTGAACGGCCCGTTTCAGCCCCAATCCCTTGGTTCTCGTGTAGCCCTCCGCGGCGGCAAGCTCGGCCTGCGTTGGCTGGCGCGAGAGGATCGTCATGTAAAGGGCGTGAATGACGAAGCGGCGGTTCCCCTTTGCAGTCTGGATCAAGTCGTTCAGCCGCCAGCTGCGTTCGATCTTGCGCTGCACGTGGCTCGAGTTGAGCAGGTGAAGCCGCTGGGCATCCGTGGGCTGGCTGTTGCGCTCGGACACAAGCCCGGTATCGCGGGCCGGGCGGCCGAACATCTCCAGGAACTGACTGGTGATGCTCCCGTCCGCCAACGCGATGGTCCGTTGGTAATTCGGGATGAACGTGAAAGGCTCGGGGATGGGGCTCGAATACGCCTCCCCGCTTCCGAAGATCCAGCACAAAGCGTCGATCAGCACCTCCGCATCCAGGCGGCGGACCATGTAATGTGCAAACAGGGCCTCGGCGTCCGGATGCGTGCTCCGGGGAATCGAAGACCGCTGATACGTGCCCGAATTGAGGATCAGGCGGTAGATGTGTTTCAGATCGTAGTCGGCCTTGACCAGTTCCTTCTCGAGGCAGGCCAGCAGTCCGGGGTTCACCGGGGGATTGTCCGGTCGGATGTCGTCCGGTTCGTGAATGATGCCCCGACCGAGCAGCCAGGCCCAGATGCGGTTCACGATGTTGCGCGCGAACCAGGGGTTGTCCTGGTCAATCAACCAGTCGGCGAAGACCTCGCGCGGATCTTCGCCCGGCGGAATCCGCACAGAGACCCCGTCGGGAAGAACGGCCTCCAAGGGACCCGACGGCGCCGGATCCAGGTACACGATCTCTTC
Organism: uncultured Planctomycetales bacterium; assembly: GCA_964390905.1. GTDB lineage: Bacteria > Planctomycetota > Phycisphaerae > UBA1845 > JAFGLZ01 > JAFGLZ01. The sequence goes on from CAYMLO010000061.1 coordinate 48,581, forward strand.
CTTCCACTCGGCCGTCTTCTTGTACGCGACCCGCGAGAAGAAGGCCGTCATGTTGGACCGACGGGCCTCCGGCCAATGCTTCAGGCGCACGCCCATGAAGGTGAGGGCCACCCCCTCGGCGATGGCCGCCGGCTCTTGGCCCTGGATCGCGCGGTAGAAGTTGACCGGCGGCACGCGGAAGTTGCTGCCGCTCGAGGTCAACAGCGCGCGGGCAAGTTGATCGTAGGGCTTGTTGTCCCGCAGAGCGTCGCGAATCCAGCGATGATAGGCCTGGACCGCGTTTGGCCACAGATTGATGGGAAATTCCGCCTTGACTCGCAGCAGATCGCACCACTTCATCGCCCAGTAGTCGGCGAACTCCTTCCGTGCCAGCAGGGCGTCGATCAGCGTGGCGCGCTTGCTGCGGCGACGGTCCTGCAGAAACCTGCGGACCTCCACGGCCCTGGGCAACGTCCCGATGACGTCCAGGTACACCCGCCTGATGAAGACCTCGTCGGAACACGGGTTCGCGGGCTGGATGCCCCGCTGCTTCAGCATGGCCAGCACCGGGCCATCAATGAGATTCGTCGATGCGAGCCCGCCAGTGCTCTCAAAGGGGCGCACGACCCGCGGTTCCGCACGTAGCGCGCCGGGGGCCGCCATGAAGACCGCGATCACGAATAGAAGCCTGCCCATCGGGTTCCCCGTGGGGGGACGCTGCCCGTGGCGGAGCGCCGATCGCCCCTCCGCCAGGGCCTGATCACTCGAAGTCGCCAGCCACCCACTCAAGAGAACCGGCTCGCACACGTCCAGAGCACCGATCCCCAGGGCCGACCCGCGCAGACGCAGGCTGTGGCCTTCCTCGAGGCAACACCCCCCCTCCGCTGACGACATCAGGCACAACGAGCCCCCACCCAGCCTATTGCACCCCGTCTTCATCAGTGTAACACCGTTCCGCCTGAGCGGTGACCGAAATCCATCCCAGAACCGTCACCGGAAGGACATGATCGAGTTCGAAAAGGAGGAACGCCCGCTCGTCTGCGCGGCGGAGGGCGGATCTGACGGACAATGCCTGTCGGGCGGGCGGGCGCGGTCACAGAATCATGGCGTTGGAAGGCCCCCCAGCGCCTCCAGGTGGCGGCGACGCTCGTGCCAGGTTGGAGCAGCCAACACCCGAACCGTCCCCCCTGTGTCGAGCTCCAAGCCGGTGATGACCTGGGTCCACACGACGATCTGCTCCACCTTGCCCTCCAGGGGCCGCACCTTCGCGTCCCAGAGCCGGGCGGTCTTGTCGAAACTGCCGGTCAGGACGTGTGAGCCGTCCGGGCTGAAGGCGACCGCGGCGACGGGACGCTCATGCCTCAAACACGGACCGATCGGCTTGCAGGTCGCTGCATCCCAGAGCCGTGCGGTGTGATCCGCGCTCCCTGTCAGGAGGTGCAGGCCATCAGGACCAAAGGCCACGGCTGCCACGGCGCCGCCATGGACCAGGGGATCGCCGATCGGTTTGCCGGTGGTTGCGTCCCAAAGCCGGGCCACGTTGTCCCAAGTCCCCGTGAGGATCCGGGAGCCGTCGGGGCTGAAGGCTACGGAGCAGAGCATCCCCTCGTGGGGCAGCGGGCGGCCGATGGGCCTCCCTGTGACCGAATCCCACACCCGGGCGGTGTGGTCGTAGCTTCCAGTGAGGATGCGGGAGCCGTCAGAGCTGAAGGCCACAGCGTGGACCGCCCCCTGGTGCTCCAAGGGCTTGCAGATTGCCTCGCCCGTCGTGGCATCCCAGAGCCGAGCGGTGTGGTCGTAGCATCCCGTCAGGACCCGAGCCCCGTCGGGGCTGAATGCGACGTCCCAGACCCAACCCGCATGTCGGAGCGGCTTGCCGATCGGCTGCCCGGTGGCGGCGTCCCACAGCCGCGCCGTCTTGTCGTAGCTTCCCGAGAGGATGCGCGCGCCGTCCGGGCTGAAGGCCATCCCCGTCACCTTGCCGCCATGCCTGGGAAGCTGGGCAGAGGGCTTGCCGGTGCCTGCGTGCCAGAGCCGCATCGTGCCATCGAGGCATCCGGTCGCGATACACGATCCATTCGGACTGAAAGCGACGGCACAGACAGGGCTCTCGTGCTGAAGCAGCGCAGCGGCGGCCTTTAGAGGGACGGCATCCCAGAGCCTCGCCCGCGTGTCGAAGCTGCCCGTCAGAAGACGATCACCCTCCGGACTGAAATCCACGGCGTACACCAATCCCTGATGCTCGAGCGGGGCACCGATGGGACTGCCCGTGACCGCATCCCAGAGCCGAGCCGTGTTGTCCCAGCTTCCCGTCAGGATCCGCGTGCCGTCCGGGCTGAACGCGGCAGCCGCGACCGGCCCTTCGTGCTTGAGGAGCACACCGGTCGGCTCACCTGTGGCCACGCGCCAAACGCGCGTGGTGGTATCTGAGCTTCCCGTGAGGATGCGTCGGCCGTCGGGACTGAATCCGACGGCACGCACGGCGCTCTCACGCTCCAAGGGCTCACCAATGGGCTCGCCTGTGGCCGCGTTCCAGACCTGGGCCGTGCCGTCGTCGCACCCCGTCAGGATCCGCGCCCCGTCGGGACTGAAGGCGACTGCCCAGACCATTCCACCGTGCTGGAGTGCCTCGCCGATCGGAGATCCCGTGGCGGCGTCCCAGAGCCGAGCCGTCTGGTCCGCACTTCCCGTCAGAATACGCGAACGGTCCGGACTGAAAGCGGCGGCCCAGATGGGGCCTTCGTGCTTGATGGCCTTGCCGATGGCCTTGCCTGTTGGCGCGTCCCAGAATTGAGCGGTGCCGGCGCCGGTTCTGGTGCCAACCCGCAACCCGTCGGGGTGAAAGAGCACGGCCCCGACGGCGCCTTGATGTCTGAACGGCGCGCCGATCAACTTGCCCGTAACCGCATCCCAAAGACGGGCGGTCCTGTCGAGCCCCCCCGTCAGAACACGCGAGCCGTCTGGGCTGAACGCGGCCGCCAGAACCGGGCCGTGGTGTTGAAGCGGGGCCCTGAGCGGATGGATCCTGCCGCGCCAAGCCCCCAGGTTCTCCCGAATGGCCCGTCGAAGGTCGTCCGACTCGACCGGCGCGATCTGCAGGGTCCGCGCCAACCAGAGCATCCCGTGGCCGACCTTCCCCTGCTCACATAGGCCGAAGCCCCGGTCCAAGGCCAAGCCCAGCGACAGCCGCTCCGCTTGCCGACGCTGCTGGTCGGCCTCGAGCTTCTTGTGGTCCGCGAGTTCCCGCTGCTCTTGCTCGGCTTGGCGCGCCCGCCTTGCGGCGTCACGCTCCCGGGCAATCCTGGACGACTGAACGGCCATGGTGATGGCGAAACCCGTGATCAACACGACGAATGCGATGGCCAGAGATGCGGCGGCTCTGTATCGGGACAACGCCTTCTTGAGGATGTACACCGCGCTGTCGCGTTTGGCTTCGATCGGTTCTCCGGCGAGGTAGTGGTCCAGATCCCGGGCCACGTCCCCAGCGCTCTGGTAGCGCCTTCGCCGATCCTTGGCCAGCGCTTGGAGCACGATGGTCTGTACCTCGTCGTCGATGGGGCAGCCGCTCTTGGCCACGCCCTTCTGGTCGACGCGACGCATGACGCCCGAGTCACGCCGCCAGGCCTTGCTGGGAGGCGTGGGCGGCGTCTCGGCGATGTGTCTCAGGACGTCGACGACCTGTCCTCCGACCGGATAAGGGTGACGACCGGTGAGGATCTCGTACAGGATCACCCCGAGCGCATAGACGTCGGTCCGGATGTCGATCTCGTCGGGATTACCGCGGGCCTGCTCAGGTGAAATGTAGGGGAGCGTACCGACAATCTGGCCCGTGACCGACACCAGGGCTTGCTCCGGACCGCCAACCATCTTGGCCAGCCCGAAGTCGAGCACCTTCGGCACGCCCTCGGCGTCGACGAGAATGTTCGACGGCTTCAGATCGCGATGCATCACACCTCGCTGGTGGGCGTAGTTCACCGCCTTGCACACCGTTGCGAACAACTCCAGGATCTCCTCCAGCGCAAGCCTGTTCTCGCGCACGTATCGATGGAGGGGTCGCCCACGGATGTAGTCCATCACGCAAAACTGATGACCGCCCTCCGTCGTCCCGGAATGGAAGACGGCGATGATGTTGGGGTGCTTGAGGCTGGCGACCAGCTCGATCTCGCGCTCGAACCGCTTCCGCGACCTCTCGGAGGCGTACGGACCCTCCGAGAGGATCTTGATGGCGACCTTACGCTTCGTGGAGCGTTGAACGCCCTGGTACACGACGCCCTGCCCACCGCGATGAAGCTCGCCGACGATCTCATAGCCCTCTATCGCAAGACGTGGGGAGCGCCCGGCCTGGGGAGTTCCGCCGGGGAAACGCAGTGCTGCAGCATCCTGCGTGGCCGATGACACAACCGGCCCATCCGCGGGCTCGACGGCCCTGATCGCCTGAAGCCGTTCGCCGAGCTCCGGCATCAGGTCAGGATAGGCCTCGGTGATCTGCTCGTCGGAGAGGGTCTGGCCCGCCTCGCGACGGGTCATACAATCTTCGACAGCGCGCGCTATCCGTTCCGCTCTACTCGCGTTGTCGTCGTCAGAGGATGCGTGCGGCATCGTCGTCGTAGGCCTCCGTCCGATGCAGCCAGGGCATGCCTTCTTGAGCGATCGCGGGCTTTCCGGTTTGAAGCGTCCGCATTCATCGATGATGGGCTTCCAGCCATCTTATCATGAAGAACTCCCACCGGGTAGGAGGCTCGGCAGTGTATTGAGAGACCCGTAGAGCGCTTGTCGGACCGGACATATCTGATTCTTGACACTTCCAGACCCGAGGCAACAATACGGGCGTTGGAGCAAGTCTAGATCCTGGCTGAAAGCAGCATACCGATAGGGAGATTTCCGATGCGGGGCTTGAGGACAGCGTGGGTATGGCCTGGGGTCGTAGTGATCGCAGTCGTGCGATCCGGGGCAGCAGAGCAAGTCACCATCCATCGCGACCAGTGGGGCGTGCCCCACATCTTCGCCAAGACCGAGGAGGGCGCGTGCTTCGGCGCGGGGTACGCCCAAGCCGAGGATCGGCTCGAGCAGATGATGCAGAACTACCGCCTCGCGTGCGGAACGATGAGCGAGGTCTTCGGGCCGAGGATGTTCGAGCATGACCTTCGCCAGCGAAGATGGCGGCATGCCACCATCTCGAGAAAGCTGTACAGAACGCTGTCCGCCAAGACGCGCGCATGCATGGAAGCGTTCCAGAAGGGCGTCGAGAAGTACATGGCCGATCATCCAACCGAGGTGCCCCCATGGGCTCCCAAGCTCGAACCTTGGATGCAGGTGGCGCTGAGTCGGATGATGCTCTGGGTTTGGCCTATGGGAGAGGCCGCCGACGACCTCAGCAAGGTGGGTATCGAGCTGCCTCCTGGTCCCCATCGCGGCTCGACCGAGTCGTTGAGTCCGGGGAACCCGCCGCCGGGCGTTCCGAGGGGCACGTTGCTGGCCCTGATCGATCCGCATATGGAATGGTACGGGCCGACGCGATTCCACGAGGCGCGGATGTACGGCGGCGACCTGCAGCTTTCCGGGGCCTTCATCGTGGGAGGGCCGCTCCCGATTCTCGGGCATAACGCTCATCTTTCCGTGGCGATGACCACGGGGGGACCCGACACGACGGACGTCTATGTCGAGACGCTCAACCCCAGGAATCCCAAGCTGTACAAGTACGACGGCCAATGGCAGGACATGACGATTCGCACGGTACAGATCCGCGTGCGGGAAGGGCAAGACGTCAAGACGCGGCAGGTGCAAATCCCCTACACCCGGCACGGGCCGGTGGTCACGACAAAGGACGGCAAGGCCTACGCGGTGGCGACCTCATATGCTCACGAGGTCAGACTCATCGACCAGCTCTACGCGATGATGACTGCGCGAGACGTGACGGAGATGAAGCACGCGCTGAGCATGGCGCAGTTGATGAGCATGAACGTCATGGTCGGCACCGTAACGCGCGACATGTACTACCAGCGAACGGGGCGCGTGCCGATCCGCCCCAAGGGCATCGACCACACCCGCCCGATCCCCGGGCACCTCTCCCAGAATCAATGGCGCGGCATCCATGCAACCAAGGACCTCGTCAGCTGCCTGAACCCGAAGGACAGATACATGGTGAACTCCAACTCGGTGCCGGCGATGATGATGGCCAACAGCCCCATGAAGCCCGAGGACTATCCCAGCTACATCTACAACGACCTGGCATGGCAGAAGCGCCAACGCCAGCACAACGCGCTGAAGCTGTTCGACGCCCACCGCCATCTGAAGCTGGAGGTCGCGAAGCGACTGGCCTTCGACACATCGGTGTACAACGCAGAGAGGTGGCAGGCGAACCTGGCGAGGGCGTGGCAGCGCGCCGACAGGCGTGTCAAGGCAAACCCGAATGTCGCCCAGATGTACAAGGCGATCAGCTCGTGGAACCGCCGTTGCGACGCCGACCAGACAGGCGTTCTGGCGTACAAGTTCTGGAAGGAATCGATTCCCGAAAAGCTGCGCGGTGACGACCGCACGGGGGACCCGCCGCGACGCGGACTCAAGCCGTCCGCAATGATTGAAGCGTTGGCGACCGGGGCACGGCGATTGGCAGCCGCCCACGGCTCCGTCCAGGTCAAGTTTGGCGACGTCTACAGGATCGGACGGGAAGGCGGGAAGCACTTCCCCGCCTCCGGCGGAGACCTGCCGGGCCTATCCACGCTGCGAACGCTGTACTTCGGCGAGGCCCGGAATGGCAAGTTCTATGCCTACGGCGGGCAGTGCGCGGTCATGCTCGTCCTGCTGACGAATCCGATCCAATCCTGGTCCGTCACGCCGCTTGGCCAGAGCGATCACAAGCGCTCGCCCCACTGGGAAGACCAGATGGCGGAGCTCTTCAGCAAGCAGAAGATGAAGGACACCTACTTCAAAAACACCCGCGAGCTGATGAAGCACGTCAAGAAGACGACGAAGCTGGCCTTTGGGCGGTGAGAGATTGGGCCAACAGAACGCGATTCAAAGCCGGCACGAGCTCCTCGAGGGGAAACATGCTTGGGGAGAAACCCGCCAGTGCATCCTGCCCTGCCTCGGCCCGGCGCAGCGCGCGTCGTGGCGTCGGGCCGCCTTTGCTTTCGAGCTGGGATACCCCCTCCCCGCCGAGAATCGATAGAATGGGGCACCGCTGGTAGTGCGATCCCTCAAGACGGAGGACCAACATCCATGAAGCTGTTCATTCCTGCGGCCGTTGCCGTCATGGCCCTTGCCTCGCCGGCCGCACACGCTCGCGGCGCCTCGAGGCTGCCGAACTTCGTGATCATTTTCATCGACGACATGGGCTACGCCGACATCGGACCGTTCGGTGCCCGCAGCTACCGCACGCCCAACCTCGACCGCATGGCGCAGGAGGGCCGCGTCTTCACGGACTTCTACGTCAGCCAAGCGGTGTGCTCTGCCTCACGTGCCTCGCTGATGACCGGCTGCTACAACGTGCGGATCGGCATCCTTGGCGCCCTCGGCCCCAAAGCGAAGCACGGCATTCACGCCAACGAGATGACACTTGCCGAGGTTTGCAGGCAGAAGGGATACGCCACCGCCTGCTACGGCAAGTGGCACCTCGGCCACCACCCCAAGTTCCTGCCAACCCGACACGGCTTCGATGACTACTTCGGGCTGCCGTACTCCAACGACATGTGGCCGTACCACCCGGCCGTGGCGACCCAGCCGATGGCCAAGCGCCTCGAACGCTGGACACACTTGCCCCTGATCGAAGGCACGAAGATCATCAACCCCCAGGTCACTGGCGAAGAACAGAAGATGCTCACGACGTGGTACACCGAGCGAGCGGTCAAGTTCATCGACACCAACAAGGACCGGCCGTTCCTGCTCTACGTCCCGCACGCGATGGTGCACGTCCCGCTGTACGTGTCGGACAAGTTCGCCGGCAAGACCAAACGCGGGCTGTTCGGCGACGTCGTGGCGGAGCTGGATTGGTCGGTAGGACAGATTCTCCAGGCCATCCGGCGCCACAAGCTCGACAAGCACACGATGGTGATCTTCACCTCGGACAACGGCCCATGGCTGAGCTACGGCACGCACGCCGGATCGGCCGGTCCGCTCCGTGAGGGCAAGGGCACGATGTTCGACGGCGGCTGCCGCGAGCCCACCGTGATGTGGTGGCCGGGGACC
>CAYMLO010000062.1:0-55344 GCA_964390905.1 uncultured Planctomycetales bacterium
TGCCCGGGGACGAGCGGCCGACGGCGTTCATGACGCTCCAGTCGATCACGGGGTCGGATGTGTTCGGGCACGTACACGCGTCGGTGTCGACGGACCTGGGCAAGACGTGGACGGACCCGGCCAAGATCCGCGCATTGGGTCGGCATCCCGCCCGGGACGGGCTCACCGAAGGCGTCTGCGACGTCGTGCCCGAATACCACCCCAAGACCCGGACCGTCCTGGCGATGGGTCACAACGTCTACTACAACAAGAAGGGCACGCTGGCCCGGCCGCAGCTGGAGCGGTATCCGGTCTACGTGGTCCGCGGGCTCGACGGTGCGTTCTCCGAGGCCAAGAAGCTTGTGTGGGACGACCCGCGCGGTACGGCGATCTACACGTGTGGGTGCGCCCAGCGGGTCACGCTCGATGACGGCGACATCCTCGTGCCCCTCTCGTTCGGACCCAAGGGCCGGGCCGCGCGGTCCGTCGGCTCGGCGCTGTGCGGGTTCGACGGCAAGACGCTGACGATCAAGCGGTGCGGCAACGAACTGAAGAGCAATGTGAAGCGCGGCCTGTTGGAGCCGAGCCTGGCGGCGTTCGAGGGCCGCTACTACATGACGATCCGCGCGGAGGACAACCGCGGCCACGTCTCCTCATCGCCGGACGGCCTGCACTGGGACAAGCAGCGCCCCTGGTGCTGGGACGACGGAGAGCCGCTGACGATGTCGACCACGCAGCAGCGATGGCTGCCCCACAGCGACGCGCTCCACCTGGTCTATACGCGCAAGGCAGCCAAGAACGTCAACGTGTTCCGATGGCGGGCGCCGCTGTACATGGCCCGGGTCGACGTCAAGACGCTCCGTCTGATCCGGACGACCGAGCGCGTGGTCCTTCCGCTGATCGGCGACGGGGTCAACAGCGCCGCCCACGTCGCCCGGATGGGCAACTTCCACACCGTCGCCGCCACGCCCGACGAATCCTGGGTCACCGTCGGCGAATGCCTCCCCCACGACGGCTGGCGGGGCGACCTGCTGATGGCGCGGATCCGATGGGCCCGCCCGAACCGGTCCACGTGACCACGAAGCCCACCGGCCTACCGGTCGACGTAGCCCGGGCCCTCATCCCGAAGCGAAGCACCCCTCCCGCCAACCGCCCCCCCCGTCGCGTCAGGGGACGCCGATGCCCCGGGACCCAACCTGACGCCGTGAGCGTTCCAACATACGCGGCAAAACCGGCACCGCGGAGGGCCATTGGGTGTGTAATCCCCGTGGGTCCATCGTCCTGGCACCACAAGCGTACACGTCAGTTGACCTCAAGGACGAGATGCCCTTGTGGGCGATAGGGATCCACACATGCTTGACGGGCTATCCGTCTCCAGTTTCCCGGGTGACTTGCAGCATGGCACGAATCCCGAGCAGAATCGAATCCGCAACGAAGGTCCTTACGCCCCAGGTCGACGCGGCGCGGGCCTCTCCCTACCGCCTGCCCGGCAAGTCGGCTAGAATTGGTGATTTGGGCACCGCGGGTACACCAGAACCGCCGAGCGGGGCCCTCGTAGTCGTGGGGTGTGAGTCTGGCATCGGCCGAGGAGACGCGGGCATCACGCTGGCCATCGAGACGGACGAGCTGACGCGCTACTACGGTGATCGGTGCGCCGTGGACCAGGTCACGTTGCGGGTGCCGACGGGCTGTGTGTACGGCCTGCTGGGACCGAACGGGTCGGGCAAGACGACAACGATCAAGATCCTGCTGGGGTTGCTCCGTCCGACGCGGGGGTCGGCGCGGATGCTGGGGCACGACTCACGTCACCTGCCGCCGAGGCTCCGCGACCGCGTCGGCTACGTCGCCGAGGGCCACGAGCTGTACCGGTCGGCCCGGATCCGCGACCTGGCCGACTTCCAGGCCGCGTTCTTCTCCCGATGGAACCGCCGCTCGTTTGGCGACATGCTCGGGCACTTCCGCCTCTCGCCCAAGCAGCGGATCCGGCAGCTGTCCAACGGGCAGCGAGCACAAGTGAGTCTGGCGCTGACGTTGGCGTGTGATCCCGACCTGCTGGTCATGGACGACCCCACGCTCGGCGTGGACCCGGTGATCCGCCGGCGATTCCTGGAATCGATGATCCAACTGATCAATCAGAAGGGCAGGACCGTCCTGTTCAGCAGCCACGTGCTGAGCGACGTGGAGCGTGTGGCCGACCGGATCGGGATTCTGACCCGAGGCGTTTTGCGCGTGGACTGCACGCTGGCGGAGTTCAAACAGAAGCTCCGTCGCATCCGCGTGGTCTTTGACGGGCAAGTGCCGTCGCTGTTGGACGTCCCGGGCCTGGTCTGGCTGCAGGTATCGAGGCAGGAGGCGGTGCTGACGATCGCGCACTACGACGGCACGCACGAGGCCTGTCTCCGCGAACGGGGCGCCCAGCGGATCGAGCCGCTGGCCAGCACGCTCGAGGACCTGTTCATCGACTTCAACAGCGGGGAACCGACCCAGTTCATCGCCCGGAAAGGGGGTGGCCTGTGATCGTCGCCATCGCCAGGAAGGACCTCCGGGCCGGCTGGTTCTGGATCGCCGGGGCGTCGATCCTGTTCACCGGCTACGCCATCATGAATCTGGCCACCTGGCCGGCGGAGTTCACGTTGGGGCGTGTGGTCCGACCGTTCGCGATGCTGGGGGTGATCGACGTCGACACGCGGTTCCCGCTGGTGCGGCTGTCGGACGGGGCGTTGCTGGCGATGCTGTACGGGATCGGGTTCGGCCTGTGGCACGCGCTGCCGGAGGTGGGCGGCGCGTCGGGGTTCTTCTTCATGCGGCCGTGCTCGCGGTCGAGGCTGGCGGTCGGCAAGCTGATCACCGGCTCTGTGATGTTCTGGCTGCCCGGCGCGGTGGCCACGACGGTGGCGGTTGGGTGGTGCACGTGGGCGTCGTTGTCGGCGCCGCTCGAGCCGTGGATGACGGCCGCGCCGTTGCTGGGATGGCTGATCGGGTACATGTTCTATCTGTCTGCGGTGGCGGCGGCGTGGCGACCGGCGCGGTGGTACGGCGGACGGCTACTGCCGCTCGTTTTGCCCGTGCCGCTGGGATACCTCATGCTCGAGGTCGCCCCGTCCTTGGAATTCGCCTGGGCGATGGGCGGCATTTACGTCGTCATCCTGTGGTACGTGAACGTCTACCTGCTGACGCGTTGGGAGGGCTAGGCCGATGCGCCCGGGCCGGTTATACAGGTCTGTTGGCGAGATCTTGCTTGCGGCCGTGTTGTGCGTGGCCCTGTTCATCCTGGCGGGCATGCTCGCACCCATCGCCACCAACCTGATGGCCGGGGGGGGGGATCTGTTCTCTCGACGGGTGGTCTTCGACAAGAAGGGCGTGCCCCACCTGGAGTTCCGCAAGATCAGCTACTCGCACAGACGGCGGAAACGCGACGTCACCTGGTACGACCTGGATGGCAACGAAGTCGGGACATTCACCGAGCGCCGGGCGCCGAGACTCCGGCTCGGTGGGATCGTGGATTTCAACGCGGTGCTGCGTTCGGGCTGGCGGGGCGGACGGCGGAGCGACGTGACGGGCTGGCGGTATCTGCCGCCGCCGGGTGAGGAGGTCGCGATCTGGCACCGGCTGCCGTACCGCGGGCTGCTGGCGGGGTATCTCTATCCCTATGGCCGACCGATCGGGTACATCGGTCGGGAAGGGTTCGTCGAGCCCGGACAGACCGGGACGCCCTTCATCAACCCCCGGTTCATCGGCTCGCAGCCCAAGCTAGGGAACGTCTGGATCGACGGCGACAGCATCTACGCCATCGATCTGGAGGAGATGACGGTCCTGCCGTTGTGGAAATCGTCGTGCGGGCCGATCCGCGCCCTCGGCTACGTCAGCAAGATGGGCATCGTGCTGTCCGGCAACACGCTGTCGGTCATCGACGCGAGTCTCGAGACCCAGCTCGAGGCGGAGCTGCCCCAAGAGCTGCGTAATCATGTGGCCTGGCAGGTGGGTTGGTTGGAGGACAGACTGGTCATCTGCAACGTCGGCCACCGGAATGTGGTCGTCTACCACCTCGGCACCGAGGGCGAAGTGCTCGATCGATGGCCGATGGAGGTTCCCCTGTCGCGAGAGCTGAGTCGAACCCGCATCGTTGCCCTGACCGTCGCGTCATCCATCATGTCGCCCTGGGTGGGCGCCGCCCTGCAGCAATTCGTCGAGGCCGAGTTCCCCAACGCCTATCGTCTGATCAAGCGATGGCTCGATTGGCCATACCGCCCACGGTTCCTGGGGATCAGCCTGGCGGTGATGTTCGTTTCGACGCTGCTGACGTGGTGGCATTTGTGGCGGCGGAGCACGCCCTTTCAGATGGCCCTGGGTCTGATCGTCACATTGACGTTCAGCTGGCCGGGGCACTTGATCTGTCGCACCTTGTTTGACGTCGCAGCGCGTGTGCCGTGCCCTGCGTGCCGCAGGCGCAGGCCGACCGACCGACCGGCATGTCCGAGCTGCGGGACCCGCTGGCCGTCCCCGCCTGAAACGGGCTGCGAGATCCTGCTCCCCGCACAGAGCGCCTAGCGGGAGCGCTGCGCCGGCCGGGCATGATATGGAATGCGTGTTTGTAGGCTAGACGCCGCAGTCCTCGGAGGCGTGCCATGTCGAAGGATCCGGGTTGTGCAATCGTGACCGGGGCGGGCCGGGGGGTCGGCAAGGCCATCGCCCTCGCGCTGGCGGAGAAGGGGACCGCCGTCGCCTGCGTGGCCCGAACGGAGCGCGAGATCAGCCAGGTGTCCGAGCAGATCCGCGACGCAGGGGGACGGGCCGGTCACTACCCCACCGACATCTGCGACCTGGCGCAAGTCCTCGGCACGGTGGACCGCGTCCTCGGCGACTTCGGCCGGATCGACGTGCTGATCAACAACGCGGGCAGCTTCTACGCCCTGGGCCCCGTGGCCGAGGTGGACGCCGACAAGTGGTGGCAGGACGTCACGATCAACCTGCTCGGGACGTTCAACTGCTGCCAGGCCGTCCTGCCACACATGATCGAGCGCAAGACCGGGCGGATCATCACGCTGACGGGCGGCGGGACGGGCAATCCGCTGCCGTTCGGCTCGGGCTACGCCAGCAGCAAGGCCGCCGTCGCCCGGTTCACCGAGTGCCTCGCCCACGAGGTCATCGACCACGGGATCTACGTCTACGGGATGGGCCCGGGTCTGGTGCGAACCCGACTGACCGAGTACCACGTGTTCAGCGCGGAAGGTCAGAAGTACCTGCCGATGATGAAGGGCCTCTTCGACGGCGAGGATCGGTACCCGCCGGACAAGGCGGCAGCGCTGGCGGTCTTCCTGGCCGGTCTGGAGTGCCGCGCCCTGTCCGGTCGGCTGCTGTCGGCGGGCACGGACACCGACGAGCTGCTGGCCCGGGCCGACGCGATCGCCGCCGAAGACCGCCACCAGCTCCGGATCACCTGACCCGTCGGATCGCCGAACGCAGTCCTCGGCGCTGCGCGCCTCGAGTTGCGTCGGGTGATCCTCGGGGGTATGCTACACATCCTACTCAACATCTCGTCAGGGGCAGGGCGGCGGCCGGGAAGGAGCGTGGTGATGACCTGCAATCTGATGAAGCGCATGATGGCGGCGTCGATGGCCTTGACGACGCTCGGCGGGGTCCTCTTCTCCAGCTGCACCGCGACCATCGACCTGCCCAGCGGGATCGTCGACGTGTCCGATGACGGGGTCGTCGTCCAACTGCCGGGCCTGAACGTGGACGTCTCGGACGACGGCGTGAGCGTCGAGCTCCCGGGCCTCGACGTGGACGTCTCTGATGACGGCGTCGACATCGCCATCGAGGGCGTGACGTTGGACGTGGAGGCCGACTGCAGGTGCTGCGGTTGGCGGTGCGGCCATCGTCGTTGCGGCTGCTAGCGCCGTGATCGCTCGTTTAGTCTCGTGCGGGCCAACCGGATGCCCCACGGCCTACGCTGTGGGGGACGTGAATCTCCATTGAACTTGTGTCCCCCTACCGCCAAAGCGGTGGGGCACCACAGCATCGGGAGGAACACCATGGGAATGCTCCTCAATCCATGCCCAATGGCGCCGGCGGACTGCTCGCGTCGCGGCTTCCTGGCGGGTGCGTGCGGCGCGGCGATCGGCTCGTCGCTGTGGGCCGACGTGCTGGCCGCCATGGAAGCGAGCGGTGAACGTCGGATTGCGCCGGCGGGGCCGGCCTCGAAGTACACGCCGTCGATCCGGGCCGCCTTCGTCCGGCGGAAGGGCGAGTACGGCATGCGCTGGCCCGGACAGATCTACGACGGGAAAGCCGCGCTGGCCAAGTACCGCAAACAGATGGATCTGGCGGCGGCCGAGATGGGCGTGAAGCTCACGGTCCGGGCCGAACCGATCCATTCAATCGCCGAAGCGGGTCAATGGATCGCCGAATCGAAAGCGGCGAAGCCCGACGGGCTGCTGGTCGTCCTGCTCGATCGCCAGCAGCACGCCTGGCCGACCGCGAACCAGGCCGTCGACAGCAAGATCCCGACCGTGGTGTTCGCGCCGCTGGGGGCTGCGTTCACGACCAACACGGCCGGCATCTCCAAGAAGCCCGGAGCCTTCATCTGCTCGACGAACGACTTCGGCCAGGCTGTCTACGGCATGAAGATGATCCGGGCCGCCGCGAAGCTGCGGGAGATGCGCTACATCGTGCTGCGGGGCAAGCAGCGCCGGGAAAGCCGCGTCAAGCACCTGGGCACGCGGCTGCGGTACCTGCCGGCCAAGACGTTCCTCGATGAGTACCAGCGGACGCCGGTGAGCGACGAGATCCAGCGAATCGCCGAGGACTACACGAAGCACGCCACCAGGACGTCCGGGCCGACGAAGCAGGACGTTCTCAACGGGGTCAAGAGCTACGTCGTGGCCCGCACGATCCTGGAACGCGAACAGGGGGACGGCATCACGATGGACTGTCTGGGCGCGCTGGGGCGCAGCAAGATCAGCCTGCCCTGCATCGCGTGGTCGCGGATGCTGGACCACGGCATCCCGGCCGCCTGCGAGGCCGACCTGAACGCGTCGACCACCCACGCGCTGGTCCAGTATCTGTTTGACCGGCCGGGGTTCCAGCAGGATCCGGTGGCGGAGACCTCGAAGGGGTGTCTGATCGGCTCGCACTGCACGTGTGCGACGCGGCTGGATGGATTCGCGAAACCGGCGGCGCCGTACTACCTGTCCCACCATCATGGCAGTCGAGACGCCGTGCCCAGACCCATGTGGCGCGTCGGCCAGCGTGCGACCGTGGCGCAGTTCGTGCTGAGCAAGAAAGACGACGTCCGCCCGAGCATGATCATCTCGGCCGGCACGGTCGTGGACAATCCCGCCGTCCCGCCGTCCGGCGGCTGCGTGGTCGCCGTAACGCTCAAGCTCGACGGGGTGACGGACTACTTGGCCTATCCCGGTTTTCACCAGATCTTCTTCTACGGCGACTACAAACGCCAACTGCAGGGCTACTGCAAGCTGTTCAACATTCGGGCCAGGACTGTGTGAAACGTCGAAACTGCGAACCGCATGGCTCCGGCACGTGCTCATGCAGTGACGTCTCGCCACGGAACGGCTCGCAGTCTCGGCGCTTCACTGTGTCGACTTGTCGACGTTTCGACGTTTCGACGTTTCCTCACGCGGCTCCGCCGCGTGAGCGGAGGATGTCCCAGAAGGCGCCGCGACCTCCGGCGGCGATGGCGGCTTCCAGTTCGGGGTTGTCGTTGTAGTTGTAGTCGACCATGTCTTGGGGCGGGGCTGGCTTGAAGAACCGGTCGTCATCGCCGATCAGATCGCGGATCAGGCCGGGGCCGTCCTCGCCGAGCTTCCTATCGATGTAGAAGACGGGGCGGAGGAAGTCGTCGTTGTCTTCGACTTGGCCGTGGAGGTGGGGGTTCTCGGTCAGCGGACCTTGCTCAGAGACGATTCGGGCCATGGCGGTCCCGGGATAGAGCCGCACACCCGTGGCGGCGCCGGCCCGATCAGGATCGAGGCCCTTGACGAAATCGATCGTCTCGGCGGCAGAGGCGGGGTCCTCCTCGGGCCCGCCGAGCAGCAGGTCGAGCATGACGGTGATGCCGGCCTGGCGGCAGTGGTGGACGGCCTGTCGGACGGCGTCGCGGCGATAGCCGCGGCGGAGAACGGCCAACATGCGATCGCAGCCGCTGTCCACGCCGAAGTTGACGCCCACGCAGCCCGCGCGCCGCATGGCCAGCGCCAGCTCGCCCGAGAATCCCTGCACCGTCGCGTAGCAGTACCAGCGGAGGCGATCCCCCAGGCCACGATTGGCCATCTCGTCGCACACGGCCATCGCGTGGTCCGGCGGCACGTTGAACTCGGCGTCGCACAGGTGGATGACGTCGACGCCCTGAGCGATGAGCGACTCGAATTCATCGGCCACCTGACGGGGGTCGCGGCAGCGCGCGACGCGTCCCTTGACCACGGGATCGGCACAGTAGATGCAAGCGTTCGGACAACCGCGCTTGGTCTCGACGTTGCCCATGCCTCCGGTCTGCAGATAACGAACGTTGTCGATGATCCGGCGATCCGTCGGCAGGTCGAGCGTCGGACCGTACCGGGGCGGATTGACGACGACCTGCCCCGCGTCGTCGCGATAGGCCAGGCCGGGCACGTCGCGGTGGCCCTCGGCATCCCTCAGACGTTTGGCCAACTGGGCGAACGGCGCTTCGCCGTCACCAACCACTGCCAGGTCCACGCCGCAGTGATCCATGATCTGGACGGGGAACACGCTGAACCCGCAGCCGCCCAGAACGATCGGCGCGGCCGTGTTCGCGCGGATCGTCTCGACCTGTTCGCGCAGACCCGGCACGAACCACGCGCAACTCGGCCAGAAGCAGTCATCGGTATTTCGAAACGTCACGCCTACCGCGATGGGCTTGACGCCGGACAGGACTCGCGCGATCTCCTCGTCCGGCCGGTCGGCAAATGAGAGGTCCACGAGGTCGACGGACATCCCCGTCCGAGCCAGCTCCCCGCCGATGTAGTCCAGCGCCAACGGCGCGACGGGCGGCTTCATCACGTTCGCGTTGATCAGGAGCACGCGCTGATCAGGCATCGTCGTCCCTTTTCGGTTTCGGTATCGGCTTCCAGAAGCGCGGTCTCGCCCATGCGTCACCTCCGCCGACGAACGAAGACGTACGCCGTCAGCATCATCGCCGGCAGGAGAAGGGCACTAGGCGAGTGGCCGCACTTGAAGACAGCCGTCACCTCGCGGTCGGCGTCCATGACGATGGCCAGGGGGTTGTTTGTGTCGATGGCGGCGTGGTTCACGTCGCCGGGGTGGTTGGGGTCGTAGACGTTCCAGTGGCCGAACCCGTGGTGTGGATTGTTGCTGTCAAGGACGGCCGTCAACACCACGCTGGTCCCCTCGCCGTATTGTGGCACGTTCGCGTCGCCGGGCTCTGGCGATAGCTCGACGTGTCCCCAGGATTCGTTGACCACCGTCACCGTCAACATGCGCTGTGCCCCGCAAGAGGGGTATCCGCTCAGGTCGCTTTCGGCGAAATCGTACGGCAAGCCCTCCCCGGCAGACAACCCGACCAGCCCGTCGGTCGCGTCGATGCCCAGCCAGGTCAGTCGGACGGTGCCGTCGAAGAACATCTCGGCCTGGAAGCTGTTCGAGTTGGCCGTGCCGGCTTCCGGTACGTTCTCGAACGTGACGGCGAACCTGTCGGCAAGCTGCCGCCACGAGACCGTGCCGCCTGCCGATGGGTCTAGGTCGTCGAACAGCACTGAAGCGCGGGGGCTGCTGAAGTGGTCCCCCAGCGACTCGGTGGGGTTGCTGTCGCCGGTGGGGGCGGTGATGTACCCGTTGCTGCCCACGAAGAACGCGCTGCCGATCATCCCATAGAACGAGAAGGTCGCGTCGCCCGACAGCAGGACCAGGACGTTCTCATCGTCGCCCAGACTCAGGACCGTTCCGCCGTTGGGGTCCGTCGGAAACTCGGTGGCCGTCCCACCGCACACGCTGTAGAAGCTTGCCGACCCGTCGGGGGTGAACGTCAGCGATCGATAGGCCAGATCGTTGTCGCCCGCGTCGAACAGTTCGGTAAAGTAGTCGGGAAGGTAGGGCGTGGTGAAGGCGTGGCACGCGCCGCCGTTGTCGTCGGTCGCCAAGTTGCCGGCGGCGTCCCAGGCGTCCACCTCGAAGACGTAGGCGGTCTCGCCCGCCAGCCCCGCGAGCAGCACGGTGTGCGTGGTGGCCAGGGCCCCGTCTTCGCCCACGATCGGATGGGGGCCGCCGCACGTCAGGCCGCACCGGACGCGCCCCGTCGTCGGCGTGTCGGTCTCGAACGAAACCGTCGCCCAACTGCCCGTAACCTCGTCGAGTTGGACGTTGGAGATCGCGGGCGGTTCGCAGTCGACGGTGGCGGTGTCCTGCACCGTGGCCGGACTGCCCGCGCCGTCATCGGCGTCCTGATACGTGACCGTGATCGTCTCCCCGTGCGACACCTGGACGATGCCGTCCTCCGGAGTCGCGGGAGAGGGTCCCGTCGAGATCGTGCCGTCAAAGACCCCGGTGTTGGGGTCGGTCTCGGTCAGGGGGACGGTCTCGGTGTCCCCGGCGGCGGTGGTCACGGCGACGTCCTGCTCGCCAGTGCCCGCAATGTCGCCGTCAATCACCCGAATGGCAATTGTGCCCGCGCAAGAGTAGGCGTCTTGGTCGAGATAGATCGCCCCGGCCGAGGAGGGTGCAGCGGCGAGGGTTCCGTGATAGGGAACCGCGTCATGGGCGGTCACGACCACCGTGTAGTCGTCCTGCCGGCTCAGCGTGATGCTCGAGAAGGTGATCGAGCCGGCGGCGTCGGTCAGGCCGGTCCAGTGCTCGCCCGAGTCCGCGTTTGAGAGCGTCGCCCGGGCTCCGCCGAGCGGCGCGCCGTCTTGTTCGACGGTGAGGGTCACGTCCACAGGTTGGGCGAAGTCGACCGAAGCCGGATGCGTCACCGACAGGGCCTGGGGCGACCGGGTCCGGAGCATCATCTCCGGGTCGCCGAACCAGTGGAACATGTAGAACTCGCCTTCGGTGGTCGATCCCGATCCTTTGTACGTCAGCATGTAGTACTTGCCGTAGTCCAGCGCCGACGCCGGTCGCCAGGAATGGGGATAGGTCGTGTCGGTGTGCGTCGGATCGTACGACGGCCAGAAGCACGTCAAGATGCCATGGGCCAGCAGGTCGTTGTATCCGGAGTAGCTGTTGCGCGTCGCGCCGACGATGCCGACGGCCCCGCCCCCGCTCTTCTCGAGAAACGCTTCGCAGAAGCAGTCCCACGTGCCGTCGTGGAACGAGCCCGTCTTGCAGTTGATACTGAAGACCACCGGCGTCTTGACGCCGTTCGTCAAGGCATTGACGTCGCCTGTGTAATAGGGTGGGTGGCCCCACCGGGTCGTGCCGCCATGGTCGCGGTGCAAGACCAGGCCCACCCCCGTGTTGATGGCGGTCGTTACGTCCGACTGTGCCTGCAACGCGCTCGTCCAGCGCGACGTCACCTCGGCTGGAATCGGGTCCGGGTAGGCGAACCGGTGCGAATAGCCCCACGCGCAGTAGTGGTACTCGTCGTGCGACCCGCTGTTCGTGCACCAGGCGGTGTACGTCGTCTTGCCCAGATTCGTCTCCATGAACGCCGTCGCGTACGCACTGGTCTCCATGAACCAACGATCGGCGGTACCGTCGTTGCCATCGTCCTCGAAGTAGCCGGCGCTCAGGAAGGCGTCATACCATGAACCGGCGTCCGGGTCCCGGTCGTAGACCAAGATCTTGCTGACCACGGTTGCGCATTCATCTGCGGTGTGAACGGTCAGGCGTCCCAGCGTCAGATCGGGATAGAAGTCGGACCCGTCCACGCAGGCGTACGGGCGGTCGGTGACGCATTTCTTCAGGCCGCTGTAGTAGTCGGGCGGGACGTCATCGTGGTCTCCGACCAGCAGCACGTACGACGGGGCGGGGGTCCAATCGTCGTAGGCGGTCTGGATGGCGCTCTTGACGTCCTCGGCCGTGCTGCCCACCTCGGACATCTTCAGGACACGTGTGACGAACCCCTTGCTGTGCTTCCACTCCGCCAGCGGCAGGATCTGGTCGTAGAACGCATCCGCCACGATGATCAGGTAGTCGGCTCCCTCGCCGCCGGAGAGGGCCTGTTCACCGACGAGGCGAACGGTCGGCGCGTCGTTGAGGATGAAGGCGCCGGCGACGGCGTCGTCTGAATCCGTGGCGAAGCGCGCCCTGCGGGCTGCACCGGCCGGATCGACCTGGCCCGCGTACTTCAGTCGAAACCGCAGCGACGAATACGCCCGCAGCTCCGTGGTCACCGGGTTGTATTGGAGGGGGAACACTTGCACGAACACGACGCGTCGGCCTCGGATGAACCCCGGCTCCCCTATCGTCACTGGGGCGGCTGGAACGAACCCGTCCGTTGCGTAGGCGTCGGCGTCGATCGTGAACTCGGGTGCTTCGGCGCTGTTGTCGGGCTGGGGGGGTTGAAGGGGATAGACCGTGAACCCGAGCCCCAGCGAGGCGACCGTCTGGTCCAACAGCTCGACCGAGACGTCAACGCCGTAGGGGATCTCGAGGAAGAAGCCCTTGAAGGGCATGGCCGGCAAACCGTCCCGCTCGGCCGTCCGCCCGCAGCCGGGAACGCTCAACTGGACATAGGCCTGCCCGTCGGGGGCCTTCAACGGCGTCCTCAGGACGCCGGGCAGCCCGACCGCAACGTCCACGCCCGTCGCTGCAGTCTCGTCCACGGACACCCCGAGGGGGGTTTCAGGCCCCGCGTCGCCGAGGGCCAGCCAGGTCGGCACGCCCACCAGCTCGACGGCCGCCCCGGGTCGCGTTGCCAGCAAAGGCATGGCCGCCGCAATGCCCACGAATAGAACACGCATCGAATCCTTCATGCCGCTTTCGTGCCTCCTGCCCCGTTGACTCGTGGGGAATCGGAAGAAACCACCGCGGGGAAAGCCCCCAGATGCCCTGCCTGGCAGACCGGGCTTTTCCCTTTCATTATAGGCGCTGGTCAGGATCGGAAAACCCCTAACCTGAGACGCACGCGGTCGGACGGCTGGGCGCCGCATGTCGGCAAGGGTACGATCGGTCAGCGGAATTGCTGATTCCAGGTTGTCGCCCGGAAGCCCCGTCTCTCCCTGGGGATCGTCGCCTGCCATGCCCGCCGTTGCGATGGACAAACCGTCTGAAGACCCGCCTGCCGGTCTGACCGTCTTCGTCGATCCGGCCGGCGTTCGGCGACGAACCGTCCGGATCGAGATCGTGATCCTGCTGATCGCGTCGATGCTGACGAGCCTCCACTGCCTCTACTTCTTCAACCAGACGTGCGACGACGGGTACATCAGCCTGGCCTACGCCCGGCGATGGGTCCAAGGCCGCGGGCTGTCGCTCAACGATGTCGCCCCGTCCGAAGGGTACAGCAACCTGTCGTGGGTGATGCTGCTCGCGGCCGGTATGAAGGTCGGCCTCGACGGCGTGCTGTTCGCCAAACTGCTGGGGCTGGGCTGTGCGGTGGGCGTCTCAATCGTCGGCGTCCGGCTGGCGCGGCAGACGGGCGGGGGGCTGTGGGCGCAACTGGCGGCTGGGGTCTTCATCGCCGGCGCGACCCCGTTGGCGGCGTGGTCGGTTCAGTGTCTAGAGACGTCGTTCTACACGCTGCAGGTGGCGGCGCTCGCGCTGTTCGCCGGGCGGCTTCGACATACGGGCGGGCGCGTGGGGTTCGCCTTGACGGCAGGGGTGATGGCGATCACCCGGCCTGAGGGCCTGATCGTCGCGGGGGGGCTGTGCATCTTCCTGCTGATCCTGAGCCGACGCGGATCGGGCTTGCGGCAGGGGGTGATCTGGGGACTGGTCTTCCTGGCGGCGGTGGTGCTCGTCCATCAGGTGTTTAGACTGGGCATGTTCGGACGGTGGGTGGGCAACAGCACGATCCACAAGTGGCACCCGGGGATGGTTCTGAAGCTTGCCGAGCGCGGCGCGGACCGTCTGCGACTGTGGACCTCGTTCTACTGGTCACACCCCTGGCCGCTGCTCTGGGCCGTCCTGGCCGTTCCGATGCTCGGGCCGCGGACGCGCCGACGGCTCTTTGCGACGACGGCGCTTCTGGTGGCGACCGGGGCGTTTCACCTGTTGGTCGGAGGAGATCTAGGGCCCTACTTCCGGTTCCTGGCCCCGACCACCGCCCTGATCGCGGTGCTGCTGTCGCGGATCGGCGTGCTCGCGGCGCCCTGGACGTGGACGGGGAGGATCCTGCGTCCGACGGGCCCGATCCTGGCGATGACGTTGGGGCTCCTCGGATGTGCGCAGATGCTGCAGTGGATCCCGCTGCCCAGCAACTTCTACGCCTGCCCGTCGGTCACCCGACCGACCGCTCACGCCGACGTGGCCGACTGGCTCAGGCGCCACGCCCAGCCCGGCGATCGTGTGCTGTGTTCCGAGATGGGGCTGATCCCCTATGCGACGGACCTGCCCTGTTTCGACTACCTGGGGTTGTGCGATCGGTTCATGTACGCACCCGGCATCCAGTTCCACCCCGAGCGGTACGACCAGTTTCAACCGGCCTTCGTCGTGATGAACGTCAACACGCTCACGAACGGCGAGACGGTCATGCGCTTGCCCTCGCAGGCTCAGATGCTTTCCCAACCGGGGTTCCTGCAGACGTTCAAGCCTGCCGCCGAGTTCAAGTTGGATAAGACGCGGAGTCTGATGGAATACGGCTACTACGGCAACCGGCCCTGGGTGCGGGAGGTCCGGTTCGTCATCTTCAAGCGAACCGCGCCTGCCACCAAGTGACCGATCACTCAGTCCTTGCTGATGGTCATGGTCACGTTCGCGGGCAGGGCGAGGCCGGCCTCGATCTCGACCGCCTTGAGGATCGCGCTGACGAACGGGCAGGACTTGTGCGGGATCTGGTCCATCAGTTGCACCACGCCGATCTGCGGATAGGGCTTGAACAGCTCGGTGATCGGGTCGACCGGTTCGATCTGGTCGGCCACCTTCGACCAGTTGGGGCAGTCGGTTTCTACGCTGACCTTGACCGTATCGTCGGGTGCGGCCTGGGCGGTGATGGTGGCCTTCAGGTTGCAGATCCCTGGAACGAGCTGCAGCGTCGTCATCGTGGCGTCCTCGCGGTTCGTGCGGTTCAGGCGTGAACTCCTCGTTCAACAGCCGCCCCGCATCCTAGCCAAGATGCGGATGGATCGCGAGCGCTGCAGCCACAAGCCCCCCTTTTCTCGGTTGACAGCCATCCGCGTCGATGAGTACGCTCGGATGTGCACGAGGCCTCCGCGCCTCGTGCGGACGGACCTCTCGGCGGGCGAGGAGATTGTCCCTGGATGAAGCGTCTGCGTCTCTTCTTGGCCAACGTCGGGCGCCGAACGCTCAGCTACTTCTTGACCACGCCCCCCACGGGCATTCTCTACCTGGCCGGATACCTCCGCACCAAGTTTGACCTGGACATCCAACTCGTCGACCAGCGTGCCGAGAACTGCTCGCCAGAAGAGCTGGCCGCCCGCGCGGTTGCCTTTCAAGCCGACGTCGTGGGGCTCGGCGCCATCACCACAAGCGCCCACATGCTGGGTGACATAACGCGCCACGTTCGCGAAGGCCTGCCCGACGCCCTGATCGTCCTGGGCGGCCCGCATCCGACGGCCTTTCGCCAAGAGGCGATGGAAGACACGGTCGCCGACGCCGCCGTCGTCGGCGAGGGAGAGTTGACGCTCGAGCAGCTCATCGGCGCCCGCTTCGAAGGCGGCGATCTCGGCGAGATCCCGGGCTTGATCTGGCGCGACCGCGACGGGCAGGTCATCACCAACCCGGGCAGGATGCCCCCGATCGAGGACCTCGACGCGCTACCCTTTCCTGCCTACGACCTGATCGACGTGAAGGCCTACTGGCCGCTGCAGTCGCTGGCGCCGATCGGACGGCGGAAGTACATCTCGTTGGTCAGCAGCCGCGGTTGTCCGTACCAGTGCATGTGGTGCCACGACGTGTTCGGCAAGCGGTTCCGCGCCCATTCGGCCGAGCGGATCGTCGACGAGATCGATCATTACCTCCGCACGTGGGGCATGAGAGAAGTGGAATTCCTCGACGACGTCTTCAACCTCGACCGCAAGCGCGTCATCGAATTCTGTGAACTGGCCCAGAAGCGTGGCCTGAAGTTCAAGATCGGTTTCCCCAACGCCGTCCGCACCGACATCCTGACCCAAGAGGTCGTCGACGCGCTGACCGACACGGGGATGTACTACTCCGCCTTCGCCCTGGAGACCGCCTCGCCGCGCCTGCAGGAATTCACGGGCAAGCGGCTGAGCGTGCCCAAGTTCCTGGACGGCGTCGAGATGTGCGTCAAGAAGGGCGTGTTCTCGAACGGCCTGGCCATGCTGGGCTTCCCCACCGAGACCGAAGCCGAACTGCAGCAGACCATCGACACGATGGTGAACTCGAAGCTCCACATCGCGTCATTCTTCACGGTCACGCCCTTTCCCAAGACGAAGCTCTACGAGATGGTCGAGCAGGCGCATCCCGAGAAGCTCGCCAACGTCTCGTATGCCGGGGCGGACTACGCGGGGATCAACGTGAACTGCTCCGACCTGCCCGACGAGGTCCTGTTCGCCTACCAGCGCAAGGCGAACCTCCGGTTCTTCACCAAGCCCTCTCGGGCCCTGCGGATCCTCCGCGACTTCCCCCAGCGCCGATACCTGCCGACCTACCTGCCCAGCTTCCTGATGCGCGTGACGAAGGGATGGTTCGGTCGCAAGGACGATTCGTAACCGCCGGCCGAGCAGGCTCGACCTAGGGAATGGGGGATGCGCCGACGCCTTGACTACTTGTTCGGGTTCTCACGCGGCGTGACGTTCGTCGCCAGGCGGAACTCGCTGACGGGTCTGCGCGACCTGACCTCCAGACACGTGTGCTGATGGTCGCGGGTTCCGGTGAGCGTCGCATCGGGCCCCTTTCGCTGCGTGACCGCAATCGGCTGGCTGGCCTCCAGCGTCATCTGCGCGTCGGGCCATTTCACGGTGATCGTGGTTCCCTCGCCGGAGATCTCGACCGGCTGATCCGTCCCCAAGTGCCAACGGAACAGGACGACGTCTGCCTTGTCGGGTTTGAGCTTCACCTCATCGCGGATGGTCACCGCACTGCTCGTCCATTCGACGCGACGCCGCCATCGCTCGGTCTCGGCGTAGCAGCGGCCGGCGTCCACGGTGACCGCCCCGCCCGTCGCGTCGAGCCGGTCCACCGTGATCGGCGCGATCCCTTTGGGCCGTTGCCAGCCCGGATAGTCCGCCCTCGATTGCACCGGGTAGGGGCGCTTCGGGAAGACGGCGCCCACCTGCAGCACGTTGTGTCCGGCGCCCGACGCGTAGTGAACGCCCATGTCCGGGTCGGAGTAGGAAGGCGTGCCCGCCTCGATGAGGATCGCCCTGCCCCGATGGATGACGTTGACGTGGCCCCGGTCCTGATGGTCGTGCTGATCCAGCCGATGCCCGCCGCGGACCCACACGCCGTTAGCGTTGTCGTTCCAGCCGTCGCGCCAGACGACCATCGGGGCGCGCTCGTAGGCCGCGAACAAGCCCGGCGCCTTGCGACCCACCCGCTTGCTCGCGACATGACCGATCAGGCCGATCAGGCCGCCCGGCGGGCCATCGAACTGATCGTGCAACGCCCAGTTCGCCACGTCGCTATCCAATGCGAACACCAGCAGCGACAACATCGTCCGCCAGTAACCGTGTTCCCGCGGGATGGCTGCGCGCCCGGCATCGAAACAGTTGACGGTCATCCGGCCCGGCTGGATGTGGTGGACGGCCCAGGTCGGGAAGTGGACCAGGAACGGATGGTCGATCGCCCGCCGATCGCCCGCCGCCGCCATCGCCCGGGCCGTGTAGACCAGCGACGTCACCGTGAAGTTCGCGTAGCCGATCCCCTCCTCGAACTCGCCCGCCTTCCCGTGAGACGACAGGGCCTTGAGCAGGTTGGCCACGCCCAGCTCGTAGGCCTCCCGATGCTTGTCGCGCCCCAGATGCAGACACGCCTGCACCAATCCCTCCGTCGGCAAGACCCACTGGTTCGTGATCGGGTTGTTGCTCCGAACGAACCATGGCCGCTTCACCCGCCAGTCGTCCACGACGCCCGCGATCTCCTTGGCCAGCAGCGCGTCGAGCGCGGCGCGGAGTTCCGCGTCGACCCGGTCCCCCATGATGGCCAGCGTGGTCACGATCGCCCGAACCCCGCAGCCGGTGGCCAGCCAGTTCCCGTCCTTGCCGTCCTTCGGAAGACGATGACCTGGCGCATAGAGCGTCCACCCCGGCCGCTGCAGCGGGCTCCAGCGGGTCATCTCCTGTAGCTGCGCGATGACATGCTCGCGAAGCGCCGCGTCGCCGGACAGGACCGCCGCCGCGGCCACCGTCGGTAGCTCGCCGGCCAGCGTGTTGCACGCGCTGAAGTCACTCATCGCCAGCGCGAAGGTTTCCTTGATCTCGTCCTCGAGCGCCTTGCTCCGACCGTCCAGCCAGGTGCGATGCTTTCCCACGTCGGCCAGGCAGTCGGCGCGGCGGACCAACCCCTTTGCCGCCGCCGCGCGTGCGTTCTTGGTCAACGCCTCGACGGCCGGTCGCAGCGACGGGTCCGCCTTGACCGCGTCGATGGCGTCCTTCCAGCCCATCACCGACCCCTTCGTCGCCTCGGCGTTCGCCGGCGTCGAGCCAATCCCCCAGGACAACGCCAACCACAGGGCACCTGCAACCGCTGATGATCTGCCAGGGGGCGTGCGAATCATCTCATTCGTCTCCGTAAGGTGATCGGTCTCGTCGTCGCAACCTTGGGTTGGCAGTATAATCACAGCGGGTTTTGGATTCGAACCGCTTGGCGACGGGGCTTGCCCCATGGCTTGCATGTCCCTACGCGAGGAGCGACCACGATGAAACGCTATGGCATGGTCGTGAAGGTCAAGCCTGACAAGTTTGACGAATACAGAGAGCTGCACGCGGCCGTCTGGCCTGACGTGCTGGACATGATCCGGCAGTGCAACATCCGCAACTACTCGATCTACCACAAGGACGGCTACCTGTTTGGCTACTTTGAGTACGTCGGCGACGACTTCGAGGCCGACATGGCCAAGATGGCCGCCGACCCCACCACGCAGAAGTGGTGGGGCGTCTGCAAGCCCTGTCAGGAGCCGCTCGAGACCCGCGCCGAGGGCGAGTGGTGGGCGGACATGGAAGAGGTGTTTCACTGCGACTGACGCCCCCCCGCGGGCCGGCGCGGTATTCTCCCGGAGGAACAACCCGTGCAGACAGAGACGATGACGTCGCGCGAACGGGTGCTCGAGGCCCTCAGCCATCGGGAGCCCGACCGGGTGCCGATCGACCTGGGCGGCAACCAGACCGGCATCCACAAGTTCGCCTACGATGCATTGCTCGAACACCTGGGCATCGAGGACGAGCTGACGATCATGGACCCCGTCCAGCAGCTCGCCCGGCCTTGCGAGGCGGTGCTCGAGCGGTTCGGCGTGGACACGCGGTACATCAGCGCCGGCCCGCCCGCCGATTGGCCCGGCGGCATCGTCACCCGCCAGCGCGACGGGCGCGTCTGGCACGACCTGACCGACGAGTTCGGCGTGACCTGGTCCATGCCCGATGACGAACCGCTGTACATGGACATCTCGCATCATCCGCTGGCCGATGTGTCGATCGACGACGTCGCCAACCACCCCTGGCCCCGGGGCGACGACCCGACGCGGTTCGACGGGCTGCGCGACCGGGCGCTGGCGATCCGGAACGACACGCCCTACGCCGTCGTCAGCGGCATCTCGGGCGTGACCTACGAGATCTGCTGGTACCTCCGCGGCCTGGAGAACTGGTTCGTGGACATGATGACGCAGCCGGCGTTCTGCGAGGCGATGCTCGACCAGACGCTGAAGTACTGGCTGGACTGGTTCGGGCCGTTCTGCGACGCGGTGGGCGACGTGGTGGACGTCATCATGATCGGGGACGATCTGGCCGGCCAGAACGGCCCGCTCTTTCGGCCCGCCTTCTACCGCGACGTCGTCAAGCCGCGACACAAGCAGCTCGTGCAGTTCATCCGCTCGCGGACGCAGGCCAAGATCTGGTACCACACGTGCGGCTCGTGCGTCGGGTACATCGACGACCTGCTCGACAACGGCATCGATATCCTCAACCCCGTGCAGATCAGCGCCGCGAACATGGACCCGGCCGACCTCAAGGCCCGGTTCGGCGACCGGCTGGTGTTCTGGGGCGGCGGGATCGATCCGCAACACGTCCTGCCGACAGCCTCACCGGAGACGGTTCGCCAGCACGTCCGCCGCAACGTCGAGACCTTCAAGCCCGGCGGCGGCTACGTCTTCAACAACGTTCACAACATTCAGGCCGGCGTGCCCGCCGAGAACATCGTCGCCCTCTTCGACGCCGCACGCGAGTGTGGGTTCTACCGTTGAACGGTATTGCCCGGGAAACCCCAAAGCGGCGTCAAGCCGCCGCACTCCGTGGATCGGTCAGGAGTCGATCGTGCGGTCAGCGCGGGGGCGGCTCGTCCTGAGGCGGATCTGCGGCATTGGGGCGAAGGACCTCGACGCGGAGCGGCTTGTCGTCGATCAGGCTGAGGGTCTGCTGCGGGAACGGGATGTTGATTCCATGTTCGGCGAACAACTTGTCGATGGTGAACCGCATCTCGGTCAGGGACGAGACGCGATCGGACAGATCGCCGAACCAGACATTGAGCCGGAACATCAGTGCGCTGTCACCGAAGTCGGTGAACCACACGGACGGGGCGGGGTCCTTGAGGACCATCGAATGCTCGTCGGCCACCTGCAGGAGCAGCTTGCGGACCAGCTCCGCGTTGCTGCCGTAGGCCACGCCGATCGTCAGGTTGCCGCGGATCTGGCGGTCCTGCAGCGACCAGTTGACGACCTGGCTGGTGATGAAATCGGCGTTGGGGATGACCATGTCGATGTTGTCGAACGTCTTGATCGAGGTGGAGCGCATGCTGATGTTGGTGACCTCCCCGATCCGATCGCCCACCTCGACGATATCGCCCACCTTGATGTGGCGCTCGAAGAAGATCATCAAGCCGCTGATGAAGTTGATGAACAGCGGCTGCAGCCCCAGCCCGAGGCCCAGACCCAACGTACCGACGAGCACCGTCAGTGCGCCGAGTTGAATGTACAGCAGCTGCATGGCAGCGTAGATCCCCACGACCACCAGCAGGTAGTGGAGGAGTTTGTTGATGGCTGCCCGGGCGCCGGAATCGAGCATGGGGTAGACCGGATAGACACGGGTGTTCAGGACGGACCGCAGGCTCCGCGATACCAGGATCCCTCCCGCAAACGCCATTCCGGCCGCCACGACCCGCCAGAGGCTCACAATCTGGGGGGCGCTGCCGGCCAGGGGGTATGTCAGGACCGACTGAATCTCGACGAGAGTGATGCCCCACACGCCCAGGATCAGGATCAGGCCAGCGATCCGCACGGCCCAGTTGAATAGCGACCCCGCCAGCGTGACAAGAAACTCCCCCTCGCTCGCGGCCTCATCCCCCGTGAGGGCGACCTCTTGGCCGGCACTGATGGCGGCGGCGCTTGCGGTGGCGCCGTTGGCGGCCCGCTGGGCTTGGCGCTGCTGCTCGAGCCCGGACCGGTACTTCCGGGCCAGCTCGGCCACATACCGCGTCAGGATCGTGACGCCCATCACGACCGAGAGCGTCAGGACCGCATTCCTGATCAGGTAGCTGGTCAGGGCGCCATACCCCAGGATCGCCAGAGCCAACAGACCCAAGACACCCATGGGGATGACGGGGTACATCCCGGCAATCAGCGAATACAGCCAGCGCGCCCGCAGGTTTTCGGGCCGGCCCACGACCTTGAGGACCCGCTGCTTGCGGAGCAGGAAGAGTAGGATGATTAGCAGGGCAAGCGCCTTGTACACCTGCCACAGGTACATCCGCGTCGTCTGCATGGTGTCGAGCAGATACAACAGCAGCGGAACGGGCACGACCAGGACCGTCATGCCCAGAAACGCCCAAAGCCACTGGCGGTAGTAGCCCGCGATCTTGTTGCTGCAGCGGACCACGCGGAACCGCGGCAGGGCCTGCAGGAACAGCGACTGGACCACGCCGACGTATAGCCGTATCCCCAACAGCAACAGGATCACGCTCGCCACCAGGCGAAGTGCCAGCCCGCTAAGCTTCAGGATGAAAAGATCGGCCAGCAGGGCGACCAACGGGCAGACGAGCAGCGGGGTCTGACCGACCAGCCGGGTCACGGCCAGCTTGAACCTGTCGTCGATGCCGGCTGCCTCGATGCCCTTGTCCCGGATCTTCTGGGCGAGCTCCCCCTCGAGCCGCACCGCCCGCCGCACCTGGGTCCGATGGATATGCCAGCCGAGCGGAATCGCCGCCACGAAGAGCAGGACAGTGATCGCCCATCGCCAGCCCGGGGCCTGGCCGAGCTGGTCCCCGCACCGGTCCCAGGCCGATCGCAGATCCTCCCGCAGACGCTGGCCTCCCTGGGCCCATTCCGATCGGATGCTGTCGGGCTTCAAACGGATGATCCCCTGATCCCGCACCATCAAGTAGGACCAGTAGAGCCGGCTGCGGGTCCGCTCGAGCAGGTCCACGTGCTTGCCGTGGATGTCGACGGCCTCGGTCAGCCGCTCGATCAGCGCGCTCTGCAGATCGGTGATGTCGGCGATGTGCTTGTTCAGCTTGGCCCGTCGCTCGGCCAGCTCGTCCTCGAGCTTGGTGGCCTGTTCGTCGGTCGTCTTGGCGACCTCCTTGGCGAGCAACCCGCTGTTCTGGTCGAGGCGCTCCTCGACCTTGTCCCGGAGCAGGTAGACGGCCTCGCGCTCGTCGATGCTCAAATCGAGCCGGTCGTTCAGTCCGTCGTCGTACGTGTGGGCGTTCTCGAGCTTCTTGCGGATTTCCTTGTACCGGGTCATTACCTCCTGGCCGCTGCGTCGCGGCAGCGAGTCCACAAAGTGCTGCCAGTCCCTCCGTGCGCGGTTGATCGCGTTCTCGAGTTTGCCGAATTCGCTCTGCGGGAATCGGTCGCGCGTCGGGTTGTCGTACTCCTCGAACTGCTTGTAGGCGATCTGGATCTCCCGAGCCGCACTCCAGTACAGCCGCTCGTGCTCCTTCGTCGCGCTCTGGAGGCGTCGCTCGATTCGCTTCAGCTCGCCCGCCGCGGCCGCTTCCTCCAACTCGTTCATCCACCGGCGCAGCGTCTGCACGTAGGGCGTCAGGGCCTCGAGCCGACGCGACTCGCGGCGCTGCTGCTGGCCAAGCAGTTGCTCCTCGAGGTTGAGCCCTTCGCTCTCGGCCAGGGCGATCTCGTAGTTCAGCTGGGCGAGCCGACGCTCGAAATCGACGCGGTTCCGCTCGGGGCCCGCCTTGGCCGTCGTCGCACGGAGGGTGAACTGTTTGAGCGCTTCGTCGAGCTGCTTGCGGGCCTCGGCCGACTTGGCACTGGCTGCCTTCTGCCGCTCGGCGAGCCCGTCGATTTGCTCCTGGCGGGCCGACTTGGCCTGGACCTGCGTGTCGTGGTCCTGGTTGGTCTTCTTGTAGCGCTCGACCACTTCGGCGAGGGCCCCGACCTCGTCGGGAGCCCGCTTGGCTTCGAGATTCTCGGTGAGGCGTTGGGTATCGGCCCGCAGTTGATCCGTCTCTTTCTTGAGGTCGGCGATGGACGCGGCGCTTTTCAACTCGTCCAGGCGCTCACGCGCGAGCTTCTGCTGCTTCAGCATCGCGTCGTACTGCTTGAGCGCGAACCACAGATTGGTCGCCACGTCTTCCGGCTGCGTGGCCGGGTGAATCGGTTGCGTCGCCGCCTTCCGGGTTGATGTGGTCAGTGGCTTTGCCGCCAGCTCCTCGGCCAACTCGGCCTGACGCTTGGCGATCTCCTCGATCGTCACCGGCGCCTTGATGGTCCTCTCCGCCAGCTTGTCGTCGGCCGGTGCGCTGCTCGGCGCCTCCGCGCGCAACGACCCGGCGCCGACCAGTACAGCCCCGGACGCCAACACCAAGACTGTCTTGCTTCGCATCGTGCTCGCCTCGCAGGTTGTGGCTGTGGTGATCTGGTGCAATTATACGGGCCCCGATGCTGCCCACAACGTCAGGACTCGACCGGCGCGACGGCTGCTGGGCGCCCGGCGGATTCAGCGGCGGGGGGCGCGCTAGTCGCCCTCCCCATAGGCACGCTTGGCGGAGGGGATGTTGAGGATGTTCTTCTGGACCTCTTCTTCGCTGAGATCCTCTCCCCTCAGCTCCAAGTAGACGCTCGAGTTGTCGCGGAGGAAGAAATGCGTGGCGTAGCGGTTGGGCTGCGGCCTCATCCAGTCGGGGTGCTCCGCCTTGAATTTCGCGAGCAGCTCGGGATCGCCGCTCTCGCGGGCCTCGATGTACTTGCGGCGACGTTCGACGAAGGCCCGCGTCGCCTCCTCGTTCGCCTGGTCGAGGTAACCCGGCTCGCGGGGCGTCAAGAACACGATCGTCGAGACCACGTCCTGCAGCGTGGATTCGCGGCTGAAGAAGAGCTTGAGCCCGGGAACGTCGCGCAGCCCCGGCACGCCGTCGTTCTGCTTGCGGTACTCCCGTTGATAGATCCCCGACAGAATCAGCGTCTGGTCCATCTCCAGGATGGTCTTGCTCTTGACGCGCGTCTTGTCGAAGTCGACGTCCCCGCCGCTCGCCCCGCCCAGCAGCAGGTCGGTGACGCTGATGCGGGTCACCTCGGCGTCGATCAAGACCCTCGGCTTGCCGCCAGGCTTGACGGGCCGCAGGAGCGTTGGCGTGACGTTCAGGATGATGCCGCGTTCGTACCGCTCCAGCTCGGCCACCTGCACGCCCTCGAGGCGAAACGCGATCTCGCCGCCGGCGTGGAACTCGGCCGGCTGACCGCTGAGCGTTACCAGGTGCGGCCGGGCGATCACCTTGCTGCCTTCGTCGATGGCGTTGGCGATGTTGACGTTGTACTCGACGGCTGCGCTGAGCGTCTCGCCCCATTGGCTGTGCTGCAGGACCGCTGGCGAGTTGACCGACGTGTCGAGCGGCACGGGCCAGGGATTGCCCGCGGGGCTGCGGTAGTTCCAGGTCTGGAAGATGTCGAAATGGAGCTGGACGGCCTGGAGGAAGTCGAATCCGATGCGGCGGACGATCCGGTCGTTCACCACGACGATGACGACGTCGATCTCGACCATCTTGTCGGGTGCGTCGATGGCATCTCCGGTCAGGTCGACCACGCCCGGGTACAACGCCAGGATCCGGTCGAGTCGCCTCCGGTCGGCGTTCTCGATGAGCGCGCCGCGGACGACGACGTACCCGGCCTCCAGGGCGACGGCGATCCCCTCGAGGCCCTTGAGGAGCTCCTGCAGGTCCGCCACGACGCTGCTGCGGAGGACGACCGGGATCTTCCGTGTGGTCGTGGCATCGACTTTGACGGTCACGTCGACCGGTTGTTTGGTGGCCGTTATCTCAGCCGCCGCACCGGCGGCGGCCAGGTAGATCAGGCCGTGCTTGGCGCTGGGCCGAACCGCCACGCGTCGCGGGTCCGTGCTCGCCGCGTCGAGGAACGCCGGCACGCGCAGCGTCATCCGCTGGTTGGGCTGGACCACGACCTGGGCCGGCCAGGTCGTGGGGCGGGCCTCGTCCAGCGTCTTGCCGGAGATGTAGAGCTCATGGCCGTTGGTGGGCGCGATCAACGCCGCAGGCGCGCCGTTGTCGGCGCTCTCCGTTGGCTCGGCGGCTCCCGCCATGCCCCCGGCCCCCACCAGGACCCCCAGACTCCAGATGATGTCGTGGCTGGTCATTCTGCGCCCCTAGTTCTTCGCGACCGACCGTCTCAGCTCGACGACGTCGGGGGCATCGGGGTCGAGCCGCTCCAGCCGCCTGAGGTACTGGCTGGCCCGGTCCTTGCTCCCCGCCGCCAAGGCCAACCGGCACAGACCGGCCAACGCATTCCGCGAGTTCGGGTCGAGCTGGAGGGCCGTCTCATACGCGGTCACCGCCAGCTCAGGGAGGGTCAGCATGTAGTAGGCCTTGGCCAGGTTGTTGAAGGCCTTGGGGTTGTCCGCATCGAGCTCCACGCTCTTCTCGAGGGCCTCGGCGGCCTGACGGAACCGTCGGTGGCGAAGGTGGATCGTCCCGATGTTGTAGTAGGCAGCGGCCAGCGTGGGATCCAGCCGGATGGCCCGACCCAGCCCCACCAGGGCCTGATCGTCCTCGTGGAGCATCGCGTGCGAAACGCCCAGGTAGTAGTGCGTCAGAGCGTGGTCGTTGCGGAATCCCGCCGCGGCCTGGAAGTGTTCCCTGGCGGCCTTGGCATCTCCCATCGAAAGCTCGGCGCAGCCCATGCGGTAGCTGCGATCGAACTGGGCCAGGCGGCTCGTCGGCTGCTGGGACTCACAACCGGCAAGCAGGGCCGTGACACACAGTCCGGCTTGGGCCAACATCACTTGCCGGGAATCCAAGAAACCGCCTCCGCAGGGGCGCCGCCTCCCCCAACCGATTCGCCAAGGATCTCGCAGGCGCACTGTACTTCCGACGCGCGTTTTGTCAAGATACCGCCTTCGGCGGCCGTGTCTTGAAGGGGGCGCCCATGACGGACCCGACGATATCCCCGGACGAGAACCGCTTTCGCGCGATCGAGTTCCGCACGCCGGCCTGGCTGCACGTGGCCGTCAGTCTCATGCCGGCGACGTGGAGCAAGTACCGCGAGGACCTGGAAGACATCGTCGTCCGACATCCCCGGCTGTTCGGCGAATACGAGCGGGGCAGCCAGGACTTCGACAACTTCGGCGGTCGCTACGGCGAGGGCGAGTACACCGACGAGTGGGGATGCGTCTGGAAGAACATCGCCCAGGGGCTGGATAGTCTGTGCGTGCACCACCCGCTGGCCGACTGGGCGGCGTTCGAGGACTACACCCCCCCGCCGCCGGGCAACGACCTGCCCCATGGCTTCATGTACCAGCGGCTGTACTACCTGCGGGGCTTCGAGAACTTCATGATGGACCTGATCGACGAGCCGCCTCAGCTCGCTCGGATGATCGACATGGTCCGCGACCACAACCTGGCCGTCGCGCGGAAGATGGTGGCCGACAAGCCCAGGATCGTGCATTTCGGCGACGACCTGGGCATGCAGGACCGGGTCGCGATGGGCCCGGACCTGTGGCGGCGGTACCTCAAGCCCTGCTTCGCGCAGATCTACGGCGTCTGCCGTCAGGCCGGCGCGCACGTTTACATGCATACCGACGGGCACGTTCTGCCCATCATCCGCGACCTGATCGAGTGCGGGGTGACCGTCTTGAACCCGCAGATCCGCGCGAACGGCCTGGACGGACTGGTCGCCGAATGCAAGGGAAAGGTGTGTGTCAACCTCGACCTGGACCGGCAGCTCTTCCCGTTCTGCACGCCGGCTGACATCCGGGAGCACGTCCGGGAAGCGGTCGTCAAGCTCGGCGCCAAGGAAGGCGGCCTGATGCTCAGCGCCGAGTGCGAGCCCGACGTCCCGCTGGAGAACATCGAGGCGATCTGCCAGGCCCTCGAGGATCACATGTCATTCTTCAACTGATGCCGGCGGGCCCCCAGGCGCCTGTCAGTTGACGACGTTGCGGAGCGGCAGGCCGAGTAGCGCACGGCGGCAGGCCTCGCTCGACTTGATCCGGATGTCCATCACGCCCTGTTCACAGTAGAAGGCCGAATGCGGGTTGACCAGCACGCGGTGATGGGCCGGATGGTCCGGATCGCGCCACGCGGCGATGAAGGGGTCGTCGTTGGGGGGCGGCTCGGTCTCGAGGACATCGATGGCCGCACCGGCCAGGTGACCGGACGCGATGGCGTCGGGGATCGCGGCCGTGTCCACCAAGGCACCGCGCGCCGTGTTGACCAGGTAGGACGCCTGCGGCATCGCTGCGATGGCGGCCGCGTCGACGATCCGGTGCGTCTCGTCGGTCAGGCAGCAATGCAGGCTGACGACGTGCGCGCCCTGGAGCATGTCCTCGAGGCACTCGAACCGGCGCAGGCCGCCGAGGGCCTTGTCGCGACCGTCAGGAACGTAAGGGTCATAGAAGGCCACGTCCATGCCCAGCGCCTTGGCCCGCACCGCAGCGGCCGTGCCGATCCGACCGAGGCCGATGATGGCGAACACGCTGCCGCGGAGACGCTGCAACGGCACGACGTGCGTGTGCGACCACGGTCCCTGCCCGGCCCGCAGACGCGAGTTGTAGACGGCGATGCCCCGGGCCATCGCGAGCATCATGCCGATCGCCGAGTCGGCCACCTCCTCGGTGCCGTAGTCAGGCACGTTGGCCAGATCGATGCCGCGGGTACGAGCGTACGCACCGTCGATGTTGTCGAACCCCACGCCGCAACGGACGATCAGCTTGCATCGCTCCAGGCGCTCGATGGTGCGGCGGGTCAGCGACAGGCTGTGATAGACCATCACCGCGTCGGCGTCCTCGATCCGGCCCGCTGTCTCGTCTTCGGAACGGGCGTTGAGCGCGACGATGTCGGCCAGTTCACCCAGGATGCGTCGCTCGGGCTCGAGCGCGTCGTCCAAGAAATCGACGATGACCACCTTGGCACGTTGAGACATGGCTGCTCCTTCGTCCGGCCCCACTCAGGCGTTGGTAGATGGTATCGGGACAGGTCCCCGCCACGCCAGTCCGCAACGCCGCGAAGATCGTGGAATTCTCGACCCGGGCGCTTATGATGTCTGGCCGGTCAACATGGTCGGCTGGGCGCTGTCGGGAGCCCCATACCGAACGCATCTTGGAGATGGTCATGAACACAGTGCTGTCGGGAATCCTGTTGCTGGGGATGCTGGGTCAGCCGTCGGTCGCGGCCGAGCCGGCCGGGCGATTGGTCGTGCCGGCGAAGCTCGTCGAGGACCCGGGCCTCGTGCCCAACGCCTCGTTCGAGGACGGACAGAACGCCCCCACGGGCTGGAAGCTCGAAGGGGGTCGGGGGGCCTGGGCCGATCAGGGAAGGACCGGCAAGCGCACCGTCAGTGTCACGGGCGGCGGCAGGGACTCGAGCTACTGGCGGTGCACGGATCTGAAGCTCGAGCCGCGAACGGTTTATCGCTTCACGGGCTATTTGAAGACGTCGCCCGGGACCGGCGGCGGATGCCTGATCACCGGCCCGTCGAGCAACAACCGCGACTATTCCCCCACCGAGACGTGGAGCCGGCGGGGCTTCGTCTTCGTCACGCCCGACAACACGGACGGCGTGTTCTTGCGTGTGGGGCAGTGGCAGGTCCCTGGAACGGTCTTCTATGACGACGTGCGACTCCGTCCCGTCGTGCCCATCCACGCGGCGGTGGGCGGGGTGACGCTCGGCCAGGGGGAACGGATCACCGACGGACGATACGTCGCCGCCCCGAACCTGAAGGGCGAGGGGTCCAACGAATTCCGCGGGCTCATCTCGCACACGGCCAACTTCAACAGCTACCGATGGGTGTTCGGCCCCGGGCAGACGGTGACGTACGAGCACCGGGTCGGCGAGGCGGCCCAGACGTCCGGGAAGCTGTCGGTCACCATCGGGTACTACCAGAGCGGCACGCTCCACGTGGAGGCCAGCAAGGACGGCAAGACGTGGACGGCGGTCGGCAAACTGGGCACGCGGGCCGGGAAGGAGATGACCGTGCCCCCCTCGCTGTATCCGACGCAGTCCCTGCGGGTCAGGCTGAGGGCGTCGGGCGGCCCCGACGTGAAGGGCGATTCGGCGCCGGGCAACCTGCAGGTCTACGGGTACCGCTACGAAACCGCCCTGGACCGGAAGCTGCCGGACGCCATCGGGAGGACCCACTACCTGGACGTCCTCCACCAGGACCCCGATCTGAAGGTGACGATCGAGGAGATCGTCGGGCCCGAATCGCCCGAGCCGGCGGTCTCCGGCCGGATCCAGGCGCCAAAGGACTGGAACACCGCGACGGTCAGGGTAACTGCGCTCCGCGACGGGCGGGGGCTCGACGATCAAATGACCTGCAAGCTCAATGTTAGGAAGGAGGCCCGCTTTGCCACGCCGCTCGATCTGAGGAGTCCTGGCGTGTACGTCTTGACGGTCGCGGCGGGAGATGCCGAGGGCCGACTGCGCTTCGCAGCGCGGACGACCGTGTCCCTACCCGTCCTGCACGCAGCCGACTACGGGGACCTGATCGCGTCCGACCCGCGAGGCGATCTGTGGTGGTGCGAGGGTACGCACAAGATCAGTCGGTATCGTGCCGCCCCGAACGGAAAAGGCCGACCGATCCGCATCGTGGCAGCCGGCAACGAGTACGAACCGTTCCAGCTCGTTCTGCGTCCGCGGACAGATGCCAAGCAGGTCCGCGTCGAGATGTCGGATCTGA
Source organism: uncultured Planctomycetales bacterium (assembly GCA_964390905.1). Classification (GTDB taxonomy): domain Bacteria; phylum Planctomycetota; class Phycisphaerae; order UBA1845; family JAFGLZ01; genus JAFGLZ01. The sequence goes on from CAYMLO010000062.1 coordinate 30,341, forward strand.
CCGGCCCGGCGGGCCGGATCGCCAAGACGAACGTCACGATCGACCGGGTGGCGTGGGTCCACGTCCATTCGCCCACCGACCGGGTGGGGTGCGTCGGGGACTGGCCGGACCCGCTGCCGCCTTGCGACGAACCGTTCGGCGTCCCCGCCAACACCAACCAGCCGATCTGGATCACCGTGTACGTGCCGTCCGACACGAAGCCCGGCGAGTACACAGGGACGGTGACGGTTCGGGCCGACGGCGGGATGCGTTGGCAAGTGCCCGTTTCGCTGCGCGTGCTGGGATTCGCGCTGCCCACCGAGGCGCACGTCTTCGCGACGTTCGGGTTCAGGTCCGGCAACGTCCGCAAGTACCACAACCTCAAGACCGACGAAGAGCTCCGCCAGGTGTACGACCTGTACATGAAGAACTTCGCCGCGCACCGGATCTCGCCCTACGACCCGATGGCGCTGGATCCCATGCGTGTGACGGTCGAGACCGGCTTGGCCTGGCAAGGCGGTCAACGCGTCAAGGACGTCAAGGCCGCCGGGACGCAGTCGCTCGAGATTGTCGATGACACCAAGACGGGGGACGTCTCGGCCAGCACGGTCGACCTGATCCCGATCGACCCGCAAGTCAGCTACACACTACGTTGGAAGGCCAAGACCGCCGCACCCGGTCAGGAGTACCTGGTCAGCGTCTATCACCACACCAAGGCCGGCCGTTGGATTCCCTACAGGAACCACGACATCAAGCTAGCCGGATCGGGCGAATGGCAGCAGTGCGAGCGCGTCCTACGCGGTGTGTCGCCGGCTGAAGCGCGCTACGTGAAGATCGTCCTCAGGCCGGCCCGCTGGACGGAGAAAGGCGATCAGACCGGGACGGCCTGGTTCGACGACGTGTCGTTCAAGTGGACCGACGGCGGGCCGGAGCTCGTCAAGGACCCCGGTTTCGAGGTCACCGGCGCGAACGCAAAGGTCAACGTCGACTTTGCCGCCTTCGACCGCGCCGCCGAGCGATACCTGGACAAATTCGGGTTCACCGCGTTCAGGCTGGGGGTCCACGGGATGGGATCGGGCACGTTCCACAGCCGCCACAAAGGCAGCATCGGCGGCTTCGCGCAGGGCACGCCCGAGTACGACGCGCTGATGAAGGCGTACCTGAGCCAGGTCGAGGCCCACCTCCGCCAGAAGGGCTGGCTGGACAAGGCCTACATCTACTGGTTCGACGAGCCTGATCCCAAGGACTACGAATTCGTCAAGGACGGCATGGCGATCCTGAAGCGGTCGGCGCCGGGGTTGACGCGGATGCTGACCGAGCAGCCCGAACCGGCGATGTTCGGCAGCGTCGATCTGTGGTGCCCGCTGACGGCCTCGTACAGCGAGAAGGTCTGCCGCGAGCGCCAGTCGCTGGGCGAGCACATCATGTGGTACGTCTGCTGCGGGCCCAGAGAGCCGTACGCGACGCTCTTCATCGACCACCCCGCCATCGATTTCCGCATGTGGTTGTGGCAGACGTACAAGTACGACGTCGAGGGCATCCTGATCTGGACGACCAACTACTGGACCAGCGGCTGCGCCTACCCCGAGCCGAACTACCAGAATCCGTGGGAGGACCCGATGAGCTACGTCTCGGGTTACAGCACGCCCGTCGGCACGAAGCGCCACTGGGGCAACGGCGACGGGCGGTTCATCTATCCGCCCAACCAGAAGGGGGCCCAGGACAAGACGACCCAGTACCTCTCCGGGCCGGTCAACTCGATCCGCTGGGAGATCCTCCGCGAGGGTATCGAGGACTTCGAATACCTCTGGCAGCTCCGCCACGCCGTGCGGACGCTCGAGAAGCGCGGCGTGACCGGCCCGGACGTCGAGCAGGCCAAGCGGCTGACCGTCATCCCCGACCAGATCTGCAAGAGCCTGACCGAGTTCACCTGGGACCCGAAGCCGCTTTACGAGCATCGCCTGAAGGTGGGCCTGGCATTGGAAGGACTGCTCAAGAAGCATGGGCTCAAGATCTGTACGAAGCGCCGGTAGCGCGGACGCCATCATTTGCATAAGGACCTGAAGCGCGATGGACCCGAAGACGACCTCGACGTTGCCGCTGATTGAGATGCCCGCCGTGCAGACCCGGCTGAACGAGGCGGAAGAGCAGGCGTTGCTTCGGGTCCTGCGCGAGGGCAAGACGCTCGCCACCGGTCCGGAGGGCGAGGCGTTCGAGCAGGAATGGGCTGCGTTCCTCGGCTGCCCCGACGCCGTCGCCGTCAGCAACTGCTCGGCTGCGCTCGAGCTGTCGGCGATCTTGTCGGGCATCGGGCCGGGGGATGAGGTGATCGTGCCGGCCCACACGTTCGTCTCGACGGCCGTCCCGTTCGCCCGCACCGGAGCGACGGTGCGGTGGGCCGACATCGACCCCGACACGCGGCTGATGACCGCCACGACCCTCGAATCGCTGCTGACGCCCCAGACGAGGGTGATCGTGGTGGTTCACCTCTACGGCCTGACCACCGACATGGATCCGATCCTGGCCCTCGCCGAGCGGAACGACCTGATGGTGGTCGAGGATTGCGCGCAGGCGCCCGGGGCCCGCTACAAGAACCGACGGGTCGGCGGGATCGGCGATTTCGGTTGCTTCAGCTTCCACACGCACAAGAACATCACGACGCTTGGCGAGGGGGGCTTGCTTGCCGTGCGCGACAAGGCGCATGCCGAGCAGGCCCGGCGGCTTCGATGGATGGGCAACTGGTCGTTCGAGGGCCAGCGCGAGCGGTACTGGGTGCCGGCGATGGGCGACGTGGTCGAGCCGATCCCCGGTCGGTGGCCCCACAACTTCTGCATGGGCGAGCCGAACTGCGCCGTGGGCCGGCTGTTGCTGAAACGCCTCGACGAGGTCAACGACCAGCGCCGTCGCCAGGCCGACCGGTTCAAGCGAGCGCTGACCGACTGTCCCGAGCTCAGCTTCCAGGCCATCCCCGACGGCTGCGACCACGTGTTCCACCTGATGGCCGCCCGCTACGACGGTCAGGCCGGACGAGGCCGGGACGACCTGATCCAGCGGCTGTTCGAGAAGTATCAGCTCAAGTGCATCGTGCAGTACTGGCCTCTCTACCGCACCGAGCTGTTCGACAGGCTCGGCTTCGGCGAGGCGAACGTGCCGGAAAGCGACCGCTTCTTCGACAACATGGTCAGCTTCCCCTGGTGGTCGGACATGCCCGACGATCTGATCGACGACATGGCCGCCAGGACCCGCAACGCCATCGAGGAGTTGAGGTGAGCGACGCGTCGACGTCGAACGAGGATATGCCCGCGACTCATCCGGCGTCGGTGGGCCTGCTGCGCCGCCTGTCTGTTGCGCTGGGGCTGCTGGCGGGCTTGCGGCGGCACGACCTCCGTGCCGCGCGGACGTTTGCCAACACGCAGTTCGCCGGCTCCTCGTTCGTCGGACGGTGGTGGCGGTTCACGGGATGGTGTCTGCATCAGATGCTCGTGGGTGTCCCCGAGGCGCTGGGGCACGCGTCGTTCGCATCGCCGGTCTCGCGTGTGCCCTTCTGGCTGGTCGACGAAAACCCGCTGGCGAACCACCCGTGGCGGCATGACCCCGGCGCGACGCTGCCGGATCAGGCGGACGTCGTCGTGATCGGGGCAGGCTTCGCCGGCGCGGCGACGGCGTATCACTGGGCGAGGAAATCACCCGAAGACAGGCAAATGGTCGTGCTCGAGATGGACGATCCGGCCAGCGGCGCCTCCGGGCGGAACGAGGGCCTGGTCGTCATGGGGCGGTACTACGCCATGGTCCGCGAGACGGTCCTGGCGCACCTCGACCGCGCGCGAACCGATCTGACGGCCCGGCAACGCGACCAGCTCGCCAGACAGTTCGCCGCCCGCTACTGCAAGGCGGCCTATCGCAACGGTGACATGATCGAGCAGACCATCCGGGACGAGGGCTACGACTGTGACTACGCCCGCGAGGGCTGGGTCCAGACACGCGGTGCCGACGATCAGGCAAAGCTGGCCGAGTCAGTGCAACTGGCCGTGGATTCAGGATGCACCGACTGGATCCAGATCACGCCGCAAGAGGTGATGGACAAGACCGGCATGCAGGTCCGGCACAATGCCGGTTTCTCGATCGCGGCCGGGTCGTTCCATCCGGCCAAGTGGGTCTGGTGCCTGCTGCGTTCCGCGCTGTCGGCCGGGCGGGTGCAGCTCTTCTGTCGGACGAAGGTGTCCCGCGTCGACGGGTCGAGCGATGACTACGTCGTGCATACGTCGCGCGGGACGATCCGCGCGCGGCACATCGTCAACGCCACGGAATCCTACAGCGCGCTGCTGCACCCGCAGCTCCATGACGCGCTATTCCCGGTCCAGACGCAGGCGGCCGCGGGGGAGGGGGGGCCCCGAGCGATGAAGCCCCATGTCGGCATCAGCGGCCTGCAGGGGTTCTTCGGCAAGCACGGCAGCCACGTGCTGATCGGGTCCGACGCCACGCGCGTCCCGGACGCACAGGCGGGCCAGAACCGGCCGTCGCGCTTCATCACCAAGTTCCTCATCGGCGAGATGAAACGGCACTACGCCTACGAGCCCTATCGCTACCACGTGACGCACGAATGGAGCGGCACGCCCGGGTTCACGCCGGACGAGTACCCCGTCGTCGGCCTGCTGGACGGCAAACGGCAGTACATCATCGGCGGGCAATGCGGTTCGGGCACGGGCGTGTCGTTCAATGCGGCCCGATGCATCTGCAACCGCATCCTCGGCCTCACCGATGAGCCGGACGACTATCCGGCCGCGTACTTCGCGCCGAGCCGACTGCTGGACCCCGCAAACCACCCCTGGCCTGCGATCGAGGAGTAAACGACCCATGCTAAGCAGACGTCACATCCCCAACACCGACCTCGACGTATCGCCGGTCTGTCTCGGTACGATGACGTTCGGCAACCCGGTCGCCCGCCAGGACGCGATCCGCATCGTGCATTGGGCGCTGGACCACGGCGTGAACTTCATCGACACGGCCGACATGTACGAGGGCTACGACCGGCACTTCGGATCCCCCGGCGGTGTGGCCGAAGCCATCCTCGGCGAGGCGTTGCGCGGCCGGCGGGAGCAGGCGGTGGTCACCACGAAGGTGGGCAATCCCATCGGGGACGGCCAGTATGAAGGCACGGGGCTGTCCAGAAGACACATCCTGCATCAGATTGACGCCAGCCTGGCGCGGCTGAAAACCGACTACGTCGACCTCTACGAGCTGCACAAGGCCGACCCCGATACGCCGTTGGAAGAATCCGTCGGCGTGATGGCGGAGCTGGTGTCTGCGGGCAAGGTGCAGCATTGGGGGTTCTCGAACTTCGACCCGGCCCAGATCCGGGAGATGCTGGCCATCTGTGATCAGAACGGCTGGCCCCGGCCGGTGATCGCCCAACCTCCCTACAGCTGGCTGAAGCGGGACGTCGAGGCCGACGTTCTGCCGATCTGCGTCGACAACCAGATCGCCGTCACGCCCTACCAACCGTTGCAGGGCGGATTGCTGACGGGCAAGTACCGTCGCGGTCAGCCCCTGCCGTCGGACAGCCGGGCGGCTGAGAACCCCAAGTGGCTGAGCGTTGAGGAAACCGTCTACGACGAGCTCGAGCAGTTCGAGCGCGAGGCCAAAGACGCAGGCCTGGCGCCCAGCCAATACGCGGTTCGCTGGCTGTTGGATCAGGCGGGCGTGACGTCGGTCGTCGCCGGGGTGAAACGGGTCGAGCAGTTGAGCGATCTGATGGCTGGGTGTTGAGGATGGGGTGCCGTCATCGTCGTCTAGCGGGGCCGCGTGCGGCCCCTCCCCGTCGCACGCGACGGGGCTAAGCGAAGGACGTTGGACACATCGCGTGACAACGTCACGGCGTCCCGGTATCGTGCCCACACGCATTCGAACGACACTAAGGAGAGACGCCATGATCAACGCGACACTCGTATCGATGGTCGTTTCACTGAACCTGGGAGCCGGACCTATCAAGGCGGACTTCTACGTCGCCCCGAACGGCAACGATGCCAACCCCGGGACGAAGCAGGCGCCGTTCGCCTCGCTGGCGCGGGCCCGCGACGCCGTCCGTGCGCTCGTCCGCAAGGGACTCCAGAAGGACGTCACGGTCTTCGTCCGGGGCGGGACGTATCTGCTGGACGCGCCGCTGGTGTTCGGGCCCGAGGACGCCGGCACGGGCCAGCACGCCATCACCTACGCCGCTTGCCCCGGTGAGAAGGTCGTCATCAGCGGCGGGCGTGTCATCAAGGGCTGGAAGAAGGCGGGCGGTGGGAAATGGACCGTCGAGCTGCCCGACGTCAAATCGGGCAAGTGGCGATTCCGGCAGCTGTTCGCCGACGGCGTCCGGTTGCCCCGCGGTCGGTTTCCCAACGGCACCGACCTGCTCCGCGTCAGGCGCGTCTCGAAGGACATCAAGCAGATCGCGCTGAGTCAGGCGCCGCCCGGCGGCGACCTGGCTGGCAAGGACGCCGAGTTGGTGATGTACCAAAACTGGTCGATCTCGCGCGTGGCCGTGGTCTCCTCGCAGGACAGCGCCGTGACCGTGTCCTCGCCGATGGGATGGATCGGCCACGGTCCGGCCACGACGGCCAGCCCGGGCAAGCCCGTCTACGTCGAGAACGCCCTGGCGTTCGTCGATCAGCCGGGCGAGTGGTATCTCGACCGGGCCAGCGGGACGCTGACCACCATGGCCGGCCCGAACGAGAACCCCAACGCCCGCCGGTTCGTCGCGCCGAAGCTGGAGCGGCTCGTCGTCGTCGCGGGTCGGGCCGATGCGCCCGTGCGGAACATCCGGCTGCAGGGCCTGACGTTCGAGCACACCGCCTGGCCGCTGCCGTCGTTCGGCTACCTCGGCATTCAGGCCGGCCACCACGGCACGCACATGAAGGGCCCCATCTACGTCCTGCCGCCCGCGATCGAGCTGACCCACGCCACGGACTGCCGGCTGGACCGCTGCCGCATCCTGCACACCGGTGCGTGTGGCATCGGCCTGGGGATCGGCTGCCAACGCAACCAGGTCGTGGGGTGTGAGCTGTGTGACATCGGCGGGAATGGGATCATGGTCGGTTGGCGGGGCAAGGGGCTGGCGGACGTCCGCGCGGTTGGTGCGGCGGGGCAGGACGCGGGGGCAAGCCTGGTCGGGAACCAATCCCTGGCCGCCGACTGGAAGAACCCCGGGACCGACGCGCCGAAGGGCAACGAGATCTCCAACTGCGTCATCCATCGCTGCGGGGCCGTCAACCACGGGGCCGTCGGCGTCTACGACGCGTTCTGCGTCGGCACGAAGATCACGCACAACCTGGTCAAGGACATGCCCTACACGGGCATCTCGGTGGGGTTCCGGTGGGACACGTCCTCGACCTGCCAGCGCGACTGCCTGGTCGCCTACAACCACATTCACGACTGCATGATGATGTTGGCGGACGGCGGGGGGATCTACACGCTGGGTCTCCAGCCGGGCACGGTGCTCCGCGGGAACCTGATCCACGACATCCACCGGAGCAAGTACGCACACGGCGGCGCGCCGAACAACGGCATCTTCTTCGACCAGGGCAGCAAGGGGTATCACGTCGAAGGCCAGATCATCTACAGGACGTCCGGCAAGCCGATCCGCTTCAACCAGACGCGCAGAGAGAACCTGACGTGGAAGGACAACAGCTTCGGCGTGGCGCCGAATGATCCGGCCTTCCCGAAGGCTGCAGCCGCCAAGACCGGTCCGCTGCCGGAATACCGCCAGCGATGACGTCCGCGTCCACGCAGAACACCGCCATGTCGCCGTGGCGGAACACCTCGGTCAGGAAGGGCGCATAGCCTTCCCGCTGTGGAAGCGACCACTTCGCCACGACGACGTCCACGTCGTAGCGCTCGAGGATCTCGCGGGCCTTGTGCGGGGCGATTCCTCGGTAGAACCCGCGGAGGTCCGACAGGATTGGCTGGAGATCCACCCGGTCCTCCCAGACGGGGGCGCCCCATTCGAGCACGACGCGGCGCTGGGTCAGCAGCCCCGCGGTGAAGAGCCCCTGCTCGAACCGCGGCTGGAGGACCATGGCGTCCTGGGACGTCGCCGCTTCGATGTATCGGTAGCACGCGTACTGCCCTTCGCTGATCACGTCCTGCACGTCGGCGGTGGGGCCCAGCGCCTTTCGCCCGAGGGCGTAGGCGTTGCCCACGAACGCGGCCACCAACAGGGCGGTGCCCACGGCGACGCTTCGCCTGCCCTTGCCCCGCAGACGGACGACCACGTCGCACAGCGCCGGCCCCATCAGGACGAACAGCAGCGCACACACCAGCGCGAAGTTGTGCATCGAGACGTTCCACACCAGCCCCTTCTGGATCGGGAACACCACGAAGCCCGCGACGCAGAACGCCAGGATCAGCAACATCAGGGCGTCCACCGCGCTGGCGTGCGAACGGAGCCGGCCAAATCCGCAGCGTAGTCGGGCATAGACGCCGACGGCGATCCCCAGGTGAAACAGGTAGGCCACGCACAGCATGAAGATCGCCGGCCACTTCAGCAGCGCCGGCAAGGCGTCGACGTTCCGGCGGATCGTCAGCAGGGCCTGGACAGGCAGCGACAACCAGCCGGCCCCCGCCTCATCCAGCGCCTTGAGCCACAGCGTGCCCTTCCACCACATGTACTGGACGAACCGCAACGGCTCGAAGACCAACGGCGCGGGCAGGTCGGCCGTGGAGACGTCGAGGTACCGGATGGCGACCAGCAACGCCTGCGCCGTCCCGCACACGAGCAGCCATCGGACGTCGCGCCGCCTCAACAGGATGACGGCGCACAGAATCGACACGGCCGGCGCGGTGGCGAGGGCGAAGTTGGCCTTATGCCAAAAAAGCAGAACCGACAGGATCGAGATCAGCAGCAGCGGCCCCCGCGGGCGGTCCGGCCGAATCGTCGAGACGTAGTAGAGAATCAAGAACACGCCGATCAGCCCGAACGAGCAGGGGAAGTTCCAGTACAGATACGTCAGCAGCCAATTCGTGAGAACAAAGGGGCTGCCGTGATAGCCCACGAACGCCAGCACGCAACCCGCGCCGACCACGGCCGACGCGCGACCGAATCTTCGAACCAACGCCAGGTAACACGCGAAGCACACGAACACGTACCGCAACGGCAGGGCCAGGAAGAAGTACGCATCTCGGGCGTCCGTCCCCGCGACGCGTCGGATCATGTCGCACCAGACATCGGGCAGGTGGTGATAGGCCCATTTGTCCGCGATCGCGATGAAGGGCACCGTCGCGGGCGGCACGCCCCGGGCCAGCTCGGCGATCAACGACGTCTGACACATGTGGTCATTGTGCGGCAGGAGGGTCACCTGCCCGTCGCGGATCGAGACCAGGTCGAGTTGGCAGCTCCACAACACCGCCAGCGCCAACGCCAGCCATAGGATCGGCGTCTCGGCGGGGGACACGAGCCGCAAGAGTCGATCGGCCCATTGCCGATGCCACCCACATGCGAACGGAACCGCCAAGGCCAGCGCAAACATCGCCGGGTAGAAGACGCTCGATAGCCCGATCCAGCACAGCGTGAACCACAGCAGGGGGCTGAGCAAGGTTCCGAGCAGCAGGGACGACAGCAGGCCCTCGAACGGCGTGGCCGCCTGGATGCGAAAGACGAATCGCTGGACCACGTACCCCGGAATGACGCAAAGCGCGTAGATCGCCGCCATCGCCCGCAGCCCGGCCCCCGCGTCGAATCCATAGCGGAACGACAGGTACCCGATCAGCAGCAGCGGGCAGAAGATCAGCGAGGCCGGCCCGATCAGGCGGACCAGCGGCATCGATATCGTCAGGCCACCAGGCCGGACCATCACATTATCGGACGCCATCGGCATGCAGACAGACCCTCAGGATGAGGAGACCCCGCCCATCGTCCTATATCCCTTCAGAGGTTATCGGCTCTAGGGGGCGCCCACTTTCCTTAGTCGGCCTCCCCTGGGGGGAGGGAAGGGGTTAGGGATTGGGGGTTGGGATCTGGGGGGAACGGGCGTGATCCCTCTAGACCGCGGGACGCTCCGGTGAGACGCCGTCCCCCGAACCCCAATCTTCTCCTTGACACAGACGCCGTTTCTGTTTCACTATTGTTCTAAGAGTAGCCCAACCCCAATACTGCCCGCGAGAACTGGATCTCGAAATCCTGGAGCACGGAGGCTCGAAATCTGATGGGCACCAAACGACGTCGACGGCAGAAGGACCGGAACCGGGGGAGGAACCGCAGCCGGGCCGCGGGCTTTCGGAGGCTGAAGGCAAGAACTGAAGCTCTCGTTCAGGAGCGTGTGCCGGAAGTGATCTGGCGCTCGTCTCCCGAGAAGATGTCCGAGGTGCTTCTGGACTTCGCCGAGCCTCTCCTTGACCGCGTAGAAGGACCGGCCGCAACGGAAAACGCGATCGAGCTGGCGGTGCTGGCGTGGAACGCTGCGTTTCTACCGGCGCCCGCGCAGGTCGAGTTCATCGAGGACGCGGTGACGTCGTTGGAAGGGACGCTTTTCGAGGAGGACGCGGACTTCTTCCGTGGGATCCTTGCAGCTCTCGTCCTGCGGAAGATGACGGAATTCGCCGATGTGCGTCGGTTTATCTTTGATTTCGAGGTGACACGCGAGCGGAGCGGCGGCCTTCACCTGGCCGTCAGCTCGTCATTCGCGATGCCTGTCTCAGACGCAGATGATCTGGTAGACGAAGACCCCGTCGCGATGCCGGAGGGGCAGGAAGAACCGTCGCACCGGCTGGGAACGCTGAAGATCTCCCGAGCGGAGTGAGCGCGACATTCACGCCGGCGGCCACGCTGACCGGCAGACCATTTGTGTTGGCCACAGGTCAGACCTCGGCCTGCGTACCCCGAACCCGGAACCCGAGACCTGAAACCCTATCTCCCAATCCACGGAAACCGCAGCGCATCGATCCGGGCCTTCATCTCGGCCGTCTTTCCCGCTTCGTGCTGATACTTCGGATGTTCCTGACCGATCACCCACGGCCAGACGTCCGGGTCCGGCCAGGAGACCGGCCACAGCTTGGGGAACAGGGCCGCGAAGAGCGCAGCCTCTGCCTGTGGCAGGTCGAGCGGCCGGTTGTCCAGGGAGACGTCGTCGGGCGTCTTGCCGTCGCTTCGGTCCCACGGGATGGGGCCCATCGCCAAGACGTCCGCGCCGGCGTAGTAGCCCGCATACAATCGCGTGACGACCCAGCGGGGCAGCGGCCGGTGGATGCGTTGTCTGTCGGTCACGATCTGGAGGCGCCCCCGCTGCGCGACGAAGCCGACGGTCTTGCCGCCCATCTCGACGGACAGCGCGGCCTGCACGTCGTGCGCGGGCGAGTCGGTCAGCCGGGTTGGGAGCGCTTCGGTCAGGTCTCGCGTCAGGCCGACCAGGTCGATGATGGCGACCATTTCGGCGTCCAGCCCGGGCAGGTCACACGAGCCACGCAGCAGGTACGTCCCGCCGAGACTGAGCATCGTCTGCGTGATCAGCGTCATGTGCGACTGCATGAGGCACAGCTCACCCTCGCCGGCCTTCTCGGCGAGCTCGGCCCCCAGACGAATCACCGCCAATGCCGCGTCTCGCGTTCGCACCGTCACGTTGCAGATATGGCCGAACGGCATGCCCCAGTGGTCGGCTGCGGTGAAATCGCGGTCGACGTAGACGATTCCCACCTCCTCACCGTCCTGTCTGATGACGTGGGGGGACCCCTCACCGATGCCGGCGGACAGCTTGGCGGCGTAGGGGTCGAGCAACCAACAAGCACCAGGCCTGTTGAGCCGCTCGTCGTCCGTGGGCGTGATCGTCGCCCGCGTCACGATGGACTTCGCCCGCTCGCACGGCAGCGTGACGACGGGGTAGTAGAAGCAGGGCACGAACCCACAGAAGGCGTGGTCGTACATGGAGCCGTGGACGACGGCCAGGTGGATGCCCCTGTCTCTTGCCAGCTTGAAGCAGCCGCCAAACCCCTTGACGAACTCGACGAACTTGTCCTCGACATCGGGCACGGCCGCCTCGCCGGCCATCTCGCGCGGGCGAACGGCCCGTACCGGCGTCGCGCCGATGCCAAACACGGTCTCGTCGAAGTAGCCGGCGCTTTCCACTTGGCCGTTTTCTTCCACGACGTAGATGCCGGCCTCCTTTGCTGCATCCAGCGTCCCGAACAGCTCCGGTTGCCGCTTGCCGTGGTATCCTGAGGCAAGATACGTCTTGGCGCTCTGCAGATCGGATTCGGAGGCGACCTCGCGAACGACCGTGTCGGCAAAGTCGCCCGGCAACCGAAACGATTTCAGCGTCTCATCGACCATCGACAGCATCCTGTCTCTGAGCCGGTCCCGCGAGGTGGCCAGCCGTTTCTTGACGGTCGTGACCGGCACCTCGAGGAACTCGGCGATCTCGTTCTGCGAATACCCGTTGATGTAGAAGAGCGTCGTGGCCATCCGCTGGGCGTCCGGCAGCTGCCGGATCGCCGCCAGGACCTTGTCGATCATCTCGCCCTTCTCCGCCGCTTCGTGGGGCTGCGGATCGCCCGAGGCCACGCCCGTCGCGGCCGTCAGATCTCGCGTCGGGACGCGTCGGCGCCGGGTCTGGCGGTTGCACTGCGTGATCACGATCCGCCGCAGCCAACCCGGAAAGGCCTTCGGCTCGCGGAGGTTCGGCAGCTCGCGGTACGCGGCCAGGAACGCCTCTTGAGCGGCGTCCTCGGCCAGATGGAAGTCGCCGAGGATCGCGTACGCGCAGCCGTAGGCCATGTCCTGCAACCGCCGCACGATCTCCCCGAACGCCGCCAGCCGCTCATCCCGCGGGACATCCCCGGCCGCCGCCCGGACTACCAACGAGGCGATCTGATCCACACCCACTCCAATGCGAAGGGCCCTTCTACCGATAGGAGCCAACCCCCCGACGTGAGGACACCCGGTCACGCGGCTTTTTGCAGAATGTCGCGCAGATTCTGAGAGACCGCATGGGCGCGCCGGACGGCCAGGCATCTGGGGCGGAGCTTCTCCGGTCGCGCAGGGCGTCGATCGGCACCTGGTGAAACCGGACTTCCCGTTCCTTGAAGCCGAGGCCCTCGAAGAACTCACGACGACCGTTCATGACCTGCAGCACCGTGCAATCCCTGCCCGCCGCCCAGTCCGCGAAGTCCTGGACCAGCCGCTTGCCGATCCCCTGACTGCGGTGCGCTTCATGGACAACGACCGCGTCGATGAAGCCGGCCCGACATTCATAGTCGATGTCCAGGCGATAACTCCCCGCGATGACGCCCACGACGCAGCCCTCACAGACTGCGACGATGACGCGATGCGCATCCAAGCACACGTACTCGTCGAGCACGTCGCGGAATCCCGGCCCGATGTCTCCTTTGTAGAGATCCACAAACAGCGGCATCAGTCGATCAATATCGTCCCTGGTTGCCGTTCTCAGGGCCACGGTCATCGACGGACTCCTTCGTAGGGCGCTCAGGCTGGCTTCCTCGCGACGATGGCGATGAAGTCACCTGTTGCCTCAGCATCCGCCCCGGCCAGTGACGGGAAGAACCTGATATCGGCGAAACCGCACCTGACGAGGAGTCCCTCATACTCGCGATCGGTGTAGATCTGGTTCGTCAGGGCATGCCGCGTGACGTTGCCGGACGACGCATCAACGATGTAGAACCGCGTGGTGACCGTTCGGCTCGCCGCGTCCGAATGGGTCTCCTCGAGGCACAGGTGCGGCCTGTCCGAGAACAGCCCGCTCTTGGCCGAATACCATGTTCGGCCTTCCTTCCTATGGGCGTCGGCGGTCGAAGGCTCCAGCAGAAGCAGACCGTCCTCCGCCAGCGCGCCGTGGGCTTTGCGGAGAATCGCCTCGGCTTCAGCAGGCGAGAAGATGTTGAACTCACCGAAGATCAGCATCGCCAGACCGAAATCGCAGCCGTAGTCCGCCTTCCGGATGTCCTCGCACAGGTACCTGCAGTTCAGGTCCTCCTTGCGGGCGCAGTCGGTCGCATGGGCAATGGACGCCGGCCCGAAGTCGATGCCGAGACATTCATGGCCGAGCCTGGCCAGGCGACTGCTATACAGCCCGGGGCCGCACGCCAGATCGAGGATCCGGGTCGGATGCGCCGCCAGCAACTCTTCGTGTATCCACGCGACGTGCTTCTCGATCGTCGCCGAGCGGCGGCTGGCCAGGTCGTGCGCCTGCGACAGATGCTCGGCGAGCATTCGCTCGCTGAAATCCGGGCGATTCCAGGGAATGTTCTCGCCCTCTTTCCAGGGACCCGGCACCTCCTGCCGACGAACCAGGTCTAGCAGATTCACCACAAATTCCTCCCCGCCCGCGTGGGCCCGTCGTCATCGGGACGCGACGCGGAGCAACACGTTAAACCCGTCCGGCTGCATCGGATCGTCCAATGCAGCCCTGTTGCGGCGTACGTCACCACATCGCGTGCACCGGTGCACGATCATCCATCCGCGTCTGGGGTCTTGCTCTACGCCAACCGGCGCCATCATCCCACCGCAGTCGGACGCGCGGTCGCCGGGCACGTCGTCCAGATGTCTCGACCACAGACAGCGCGGGCAATGGTTACGACATGAACCGTTCGACAAAGGGCGCACGTACGTTCCGCAATGCGCGCACACAAACGCCTCGTTCCGAACGCGTCGGAACCGTTTCCTCGAGCTCGCCACCGCCAATCTCCTTGAATGTGGGTTGAGGCCACATCAAGGGATTGGGTTCGGTATGCTCTCGCTGCCCGCACCAAGGCACGGGCGCTCACGGGCTTTGCGACGGCAGGGCCCCGTTCACCGCCGTTCCTCTGGGGTCGGCGATTACTTCCGGTTCCGGCTTCACGGCGGCCTGTCGCATCCGCCGATCCGGACTGAGACCGGGGTTCTCTGCATCTGTCCCGGCCATTGTGAGGCGGCCGCCCTGGCTCAACAGGCCACCTCCCACCGGTTGGGGTGCTCGCCACATCACCGTCGGGGGCGTCCTCCCCAACCTATCGGCGGCGGCGAGCGTGCATCGGATGTTTCCGCATCATGTGCCTCCTTCGCATGGCCTCACATCGGCCGTCCTCGAGTTCCCGAATCCGAGTCAAGCGCTTCGATCACGCACCAGACCCACGGATCCTCAACAACACGCCAGGAACGGCAGCGGGCCAAAGACATAGCCCGGGGCGCGATCGCCGGTCTCGCGGGCGCGCAGGTACGCTCCCAGCGCGCCGTCCTGTAGCTCCAGGGCCATCGCAGCGTCGCTCGCCTCGGCCTGCGCGGTGCTCCACGTCGGGTCCAGCGCCTCGCGTGCCAGCCAACCGGAGGGGTGGTGGTTGAGCGTGGGCGGGCGGATCGTGGCGACGACCTCCCGCGCCAGCTCTGGATCGTCGGCCAGGAGCATCTGGCAGCGGTTCTTGCCGGGTGTGTCGACCGTGTAGGCGGCGCGCCGCCCGTCCTGGGTCCACCACATCACCGCGTTCAGACAGGGCAGCGCCCACTCGCCAACTGTGCCGCCCCACAAGACCGCGAAGTCGACGTCAGCCCATTCGACTTCGTATCGCTCAACAAGCCACGGAATGTCGGCCGGGCGGACGGGCCGGCGCCGGAACGTCCGAGCGGCTTGCGGAAGCTGGTCTGCGTCGATGCTGACCTTGCCGAACCCGAAGCACGCGCGATACCCGTGCCGCGGGTAGTACGATGGATGGCCGTACAGAAACGCCAGCGCAAACCCCTCCCGACGGCCTAGCTCGTGGCCGAAGCGGAGCATCTGCCCGCCGATACCGCTCCGCTGTCGCTGGGGGACGACGGCGACCGGGCCGACCATCAACGCCCGAACCGTCTCGCTCATCAGCCGGATCCGGACCGGCGTGAACAGCGTGTGGCCGACCATTTCGTCATCGTCCCAGGCCGTCACCGAAAGCCGCCGATCGTAGGCGGGCAAGTACGTTCTGAGGAGCCGGACCAGGTTGGCCTCGTCCATCTCCTCAAACGCGCTGCAATTGACGAAGTCTATGGCGTCTTCCTCGCCGGGGCGTTCGCTTCGCACTTGAATGCTCATTCGTTGCCTCCCTGTCACCTGGGTCGGCGTGAGACGTCGCCATGCGTCGACTATCGTCAGACTGGGCATGACAATTCCCGCACCGTCGTCTTCTACCGCCAGGGCCTCGCGTGCCTGTTCCGCTTGCGGCGTCCCGCGCTGAGCTTCTTCCACCGCGCCTTCTCCAGAAGCCGCTCCTTCTGATCCTGCCGGGCGTCCAGGTAGCGAAGCTCTCGGTTGAGCTTGAGGTAGCTCTCGTACCGCCGGGCGTCAAGCGTGCCCAACTTGATGGCCCGCCGGATGGCGCATCCCGGCTCGGATCGGTGCGCGCAGTCTCGAAACCGGCACTGCTCGGCCAACGTTTCGATGTCATCGAACGCCTGCTTCAGCCCCGCCTCGTCGGACCACAGTTGCAGCTCCCGCATGCCGGGCGTGTCGATGACGACCCCGCCGCCCGGAAGGACGATCAGCTCCCGGTGCGTCGTCGTGTGTCTTCCGTGGCTGTCGTCCTGACGAACGGCACGGACCTTCATCCGGTCCGTCCCCAACAGGGCGTTGATCAGCGTCGACTTACCGACGCCCGACGAGCCGAGGAACACGCCCGTCTTCCCGGGCCCCACGTGGTCGCGGAGCGAATCCAGCCCGCGGCCCTCGACGGCGCTGATCGGCAAGACTGGCACGCCGATCGCGATGCGCTCGACCTCGTCGACGCGCGCCTCCACGTCGGCACACAGATCCGATTTGTTGAGGACGACGACGGGCGACGACCCGCTGTCCCACGCGAGCGTCAGATAGCGCTCGATCCGCCTCACGTTGAAATCGCCGTCCAACCCGCTGACGAGGAAGGCTGCGTCGACGTTGGCGGCCACGACCTGTGCTTCGGTCCTGCCGCCCGCGGCCGTTCGTGTAAAGGCGCTTCTTCTGGGAAGCACGGCGTGGATCGTCGCCTTCGTCTCCCCCGGACGGCCCTCGACGGCCACCCAATCCCCCACCGCCGGGAAATCCCCCTTTGACTGCGCCTGGTGGCGGAACCTACCCGACACCTCCCCAGACAATTCCCTGCCTTCTGCAAAGAGCAGATAGGCCTCCTTGTGCTCTTGAATGACCCTGGCGGCCTCGAAGCCCAGGTCTTTGAATGCCGCGAAGTGCTCTTGGCAAGAGGAATTCCAGCCCAATTCTGTCAGGGAAATCACTAGATTTCTCATTCGCTCCCGTCCCCCTTTCTTCGCGCTATCATCCGGACGAAGCCGATGTACCGCCCGCCGTCGGCCTCCAACACCTCGCAATCCGATGGAAACTGACCGGTGCCGGCCGCATCGATGGCTCTTTCGTGTTGGATCCAGACGCGCCAGCCGTCGTCCAGCGTATCGGCTCGCTCGACCTCCACGAGCGACGTCCGTCCCCACAGACGCCGCCACCACGACTTCGTGTGCCAACCCCAACAATCCTCGCCCCAGAACACACCGCCGCTCTCCTGCCTGCGTGTCAGATGCTCCGGCACGCCGTCGTCGAACTCCCGCATCAGGCCGGGAATGACGATCCCGATCTGACCCAAGGGGCGAACGAAGTTCACGAAGTACTTCAGGTACAGATCGTCGGTGCCGAAGTAGAAGTACGAGTCGACGCAGACGATCGCGTCGAAGAACCCCTCGGCATATGGCAGGGATCGCGCCTCGGCATGGATGGGGAAGACGCGGTCTTGAACGCCCGCGTCGCAGATCCGCTGCCAGTTCTCGGTCGGCTTGATCCAGAGATCATTGGCCCAGACGTAGACGCCGTACTCCTTGGCCAAGAAGGTGGAACTCATGGCCTTGCCGCACCCCATATCGAGCACCCGCATGCCCGACTGTAGATCGAGTTCGCCGCAGAGCCATTCAGTCAGCCACAGCGCATTGGGCCCCATTGAGTTCTCCGCGACCCACTGAGCGTCGTACTTCGAAGAGCGCGGAAAGCGATCGTTCTCGAGCATTTCCTGTAAATCGACTCGGTTTGCAGTCAACGTTCTCCTCCCGAACAGACAGACCCCAAGCGTAGCCCGTGCGCGGCGCGTTGAGCGTGTCTTTGTAGGGAACTGGGCGCCGCGGACGGCTCGATCACGCCCGCGGCCGGCGGGTCTGCTCAGAAACGAAACCGGCCGCTCCCGAAGAAGCGGCCGGTCGATCATCCAACGCTAGAAGGTTAGATTCAGGCCCGGACCCAGCGGGGGCGTGACGTCTTGACGAGTTGTCGGTCTATCGCAGTCATCAACACGCCTCCTCTCTGCTGAATCAAATGGCCTCTCGGTTCCGATCAATTACAATGTAATCTAGCCGCGCTTCTGCGGATGTCAAGGGAAAAGTTCCCGAAATCGCCCGCAGATCAGGTGCGCGCCGGTACATTCGTCGTCGGATCAGGGCCAAAACGCGCCGGGCCAGTTGAGGTTCGCCCAGCGGAAAAGCACCTCGGCCGACTCGGTGAAGCGGGGCTGCTTGCCGTTGATGGCATAGCGGCTGTCTGGCTCGACTTCGTCGCGCGAGCGGTCGGTTCTGGGCCCGTTGGGGATGAGTAGCCGTTCACTCCTGCCGCCCGTGGCCGGGCCGCGAGCGCGACGATCAACTTCGTTCGGTTGCTGAGTGGCCATGGCCCTCTTCCTTCTTCTCGATGTGGCCCGCCAACCGATTCCCTCATCAGCTGCAGGCACGAAGAGCCGCGGGGGCGCGTCCGGGTCAGCGCGCCCGTCGCGACCGGATCAGCGGCACCCGTTAAGAGGCCACATGAAGTTCGACCAGCACACGATGGTGGCGATCCTGACGTCCACAACTTGCTCGTCAGTCATCTCGAGGTCGCCGACCTGCTTAGGGCCGTTGGACCCTTGGGCCGACACCGGATCGCTCGGCGTGATCAACCGTTCGACCGCACCGCGCCCGACCGCGGCGCGGAACAGACGTCTGAGTTTTCCGGACGGTTGTGCGGTCATCGCATTGCCCCCTGCTCATCGTGTCCGCGGCAGATCCGCTGGCCAGACGCGCTTTGCCTTTGAATCAGGGCCACAGAGCGTCAGGCCATGCGGGACATCCCCGATAGGGCGCCAGGTCGGCCGTCTCGATGTCCCTGATCTGCTCGGTGGTCAGGACGTAGCCGGCGTTGCGCACCGCGTAGCCGGCCACGCTGTTCCTGCGCGGCTCACCGGGGATGGCCAATCGCTCGCTGTGCTCGCGCTTCGTCGCAGATAGGAACAGCCGCCTGAGTCGTCCTGGTTCTCGAGCGCCCATGATGCGCCTCCCTTCATCCGGCGTCTGACGCCATGCTCCGCCCCGGCGACGAGGAAACGCTGGCGCACGCTGGGCGTTCGCAGTCGCGGAAGCGCTCTCCGGTCTTTCGATGGAGAAGTCGAGCCGGCGACGATGGGGAGTGAGCCTGCCGGCGGCGATTCGCCCGGTCGCTTCGCCGCTCCGCCCCGTCGCTTCAGACAGCCGTTGCTACCCCTAAGAACCGGACGGAGGTCAATAGGTTCGAGAAAAAGCGAAGAATTCGCGTTGACTTGCGCACAGACGGATGACTGACGCCGTCACGAGGTCGTTCCGGACATCGCCTCAGCGCGGTCGGGTGGACGGGCTGGCGGGTAGGTCGCGGAGTGTGATCCGGGCCGTGCCGCGGTCCCGGGGGATGGGGGTGTAGCCGCTCGCCTTGATGACGGCCTGTCCCTTGTCGGAGTAAAGATAGTCGATCAGGTCGGCGGCGGCGGGGTCGGGCGGGTCGGCCGTCCAGATCCAGATCGTCTTGAGCAGCGGCCACGTGTCTGCCTCGAGCGTGTCGTAGTCGGGCACACGAGCGCGCCGGTCGATCACGCCCTTCAGAGCCAGGTAGGGAGCGGTTTCTGCATGGCCCACTCGGGTCAGGCCCATGGCCATCGGGTCGTTGCTGACCGCTTCGACGATCTTGTCGGGATCGGCGATCTGCCTCCAAGGGGGATCGGCCATGAACAGCCGGGCGATCTGCATGAAGACCCGACCCGCCCGACCGTTCCGCGGCGGACCGTACAGGTTGATCGATTCGCTCGGGCCGTCCAGCGTGCTCCACGAGGTGATCTGGTTCCGCAGGACCTGCTTGAACTGCTGGATGGTGATCTGTCTGACGGGATTGTCCGGATGGACGTAGACCGCGTAGGCGTCCCAGGCGATCCGCCACCCGCAGGGCAGGTGGCCGTGTGCGTCGCGATAGTCTCGGGCCTCGTACCAGGGGATCTTGGCGCTGGTGCAGGCGACATTGCTCTGGCCCTTCACCAGCGCGCGGAACCCGTCGTGGCTGAACCGGACCTTGCCGACCCGCGTGATGACGAAGGAGGTCGACGGGCAGCGCATTGCCCAGCCTTCGACGAGCTCCAACGGGATCTGGGCGCCGCCCAGCCGGAGATGGCGGTCGGGCGCGCGGGCGGCCTGCCACGACTCGCGCCAGCCGTCCATGCCTCCACAGCCCACGAGGCCCGCCAGCCACCCCATCCACAGCAGCGGGCCGAGCCGGGCGATCCTCCTCACTGCGCGACGGTCATGGATGCTGGGAGACAACGCGCCATGCTCCGTGATCGGGGTCAGATCGGGTCGGCCGCCTTGGCGTCGTCGGCAGGGACGGGATGCGCATCGGACCGTTCCTCGGCAAGGCGTTTCAGCATGTGGTCGATCACGACGGTGGCCGCGCCGATCGGGGCGGCCAACGGGCCGAGCGGCGAGACGATCACCCGCGTCTTGCCCGCCAGGGCGGGCAGGATCGTGTGATTCAACTTGCGTGTCAGCCGATCCGTCAGGACAGACGCGCCGGCCAGGCCCTCCTCCTCGCCCGCCAAGATCCCGCCCAGAACGACCAGCTCGGGATTGACGATGTTGGCGGCGTTGGCAAGCGCCTGCCCGAGATGGTCCGCTGCCGTGTGCAGGAGGTTGCTGGCCAGCCGGTCGTTCTTGCGTGCGGCTTGCAGGATCGTGGCGATGGTGATGGCTTCGGTCCGCCCACCCGCTTGCCGGAGGATGCTGGACTGCACCCCGCGGCTGAGGGCGTCGATGGCGCCGGCCACGATGGCCGGCGGACTGGCCACCGACTCGAGGCACCCGAAGTTGCCGCAGTGGCAGATCGGCCCGTTGGGATCGACGACGGTGTGACCCAGCTCGCCCGCATGGCCGAGATGACCCCGAAGCAGCTTCCCGTCGGCGACCACGCCAAGCCCGATGCCCTTACCGACGTGCAGGTACAAAAAGTCGTCCGAGAGGCGACCCGCGCCGTGTCGGATCTCCGCTTGGGACGCGGCCTGCACGTCGTTCCAAACGACGACCAGCGCCTTGAGCCGATTCGTCAGCAGATCAGCCAGCCGGACGTCGTGCCAGTCAGACAGGTACGGGAATTGGATCGACACGCCGGCCTCGCTGTCGACGATGCCACTGATGCCGACGCCGACCCCGGCGGGCTTTCGCATCTGGTCGTGGCCGAGCAGCGTCTCGGCGGCCCGAACGACGTGCTCGATCACCTGCTGGCGGTCAAACTCGCCCTCGGTGCGCCCGCCGACCCGGGCCAGAATCTGCCCGTTCATGTCCGTCAGCACGCCGACAATCTCGCGCCGGCTAATCGACAGGCCGACGGCTTGGGCGAACTGGCGATTGAGCTGCACGATCGCCGCGGGTCGCCCCCCGGTGCTCGGCCCCCGCCCGGCCTCGACCAACAACCCGTCGGCTAGCATGTCGCGGGCCAGCCCGCTGGCCGTCGGCAGGGACGTGCCGAGATGCTCGGCGATCTGGGGGCGACTGAAGGCCTCGCCATCTCGCATCATCTCGAGCAGGTTCCAGCGGAATTGTGCTCGGTCCGACATGAACGCACCCGGTCCGTCGCGCTGCCCGCGCATCGGCCGCGATTATAGGCGCCCGCTGGCCCTGCCCGCAATGGCGTCCGGGTCGCTCTGGCTGAGCAGCGCCCCCAGCGCGATGCTGTAGAGCTTGGTGTTGGGCGAATCGGACCGACTGGCGACCACCACGGGGCCGGCGGCGCCGACGACGACGCTGGCCATGTCACGCCCCGCAACGTAGCGGATCGTCTTGTAGACGGCGTTGCCGGTCTCGATCTCGGGGACGACGATGACGTCGGCCTGGCCGGCGACGGGGCTGGCCCTGCCCTTGGTCTCGGCCGTCTGGCCGTCGAGGGCGTTGTCCATGGCAAGGGGCCCGTCGATGATGCACCGGCCGAAATGCCCCGCCTCGGCCATCCGACGCAGCAGCTCGGCGTCGAGCGTCGCGGGCATGGTGGGCAACTCGACGGTTTCGACGGCAGCGATGACGGCCACCTTCGGCTCGTCGATGCCCAGGACGTTGGCCAGCTCGACGGCGTTGCGGATGATGGCCACCTTGCGGTTGAAGCGCGGCCGGATGTTGATCCCGCAGTCGGTCAGCAGCATCAGTCGGGAGCGGTCGGGTGACTCAAAGAGGGCGACCTGGCTCAACGTCCCGCCCGACCGCATGCCGATCTGGTGGTTGAGGACGGCACGGACGAAGTCCTTGGTCCGCACCAGTCCTTTCATGACGAGGTCGGCCTCACCTTCGTGGACGAGCTTGACGGCCAAGGCGGAGGCCACCACGGGGTCGGGGGCCTCGATCAGCTCGACGTTCTCCAGGGGGATCGACGCCTCCTCGGCAAGCCGCCGGGTCCGCTCGCAGCGCCCGATGAGGATGGGCCGGACCAGTTCTTCGCGCATGGCGTGCGCGGCCGCCGCGATGATGGCCGGCTCGGCCGCCGCGGCGACGACCATCCGCGGCGGAGGATCACGCCGGGCCTGGCTCAGAAGCTCGCCAAACGTGCGGAGGGGTGTGTGGCGCAATTTCGTCTTCCTGTAAATCCTCGTCGCCCGCCGGTACGGCGATCTGTCCGCTTCGCGCCAGCGAGACGATGCCGAACGGCCGGACCATCCGCAGCATGCCGTCGATGGCCCGATGATTGGCCGCCAGCTCCAGCGTGATCGTCTTGTCGCTCAGCCCGATGACGCGGGCCTGGCTCAGCTCGGCGACCTGCATGATCCGGGTGATCGTCTCGGGACGGACCCGAACCTTCACCAACAGCAACTCCCGGTCGTAGAACTCCTCGCTGGCCAGGTCCTCCAGGCGGATGACGTCGTCGAGGGCCTCGCATTGTCGTTCCGCCTCGGCCAGCGTCTCGTCGTCGCCCACCACGACGATGGTGGCCCGGCTGACCGTCGTGTCATCCGTCTCCCCGACGGCCAGGCTCTCGATGTTGATCCCCTTGGCCGCAAAGGCCTCGCTCACCCGGGCCAGCACGCCAGGCTGGTTCCGCACTAGACAGGACAGCGTGTGTTTCATGAGGCGGTCCCCGCGTCGATACTGGAATCAATCTAACCCGCTTGGACGCTCAACATCAAGCCGCCGCCCGATTGCGGTCGTGCGGATGCACCGGTAGACTTCCGGGACCCGGACCGACGGAGACGGACGATGTTTTCGGCCTACATGTGGTGCTACCCCTGGGACCTGCTCGACGAGGGCGTCGATCGCGTGCTCGACCAGATGCAGGAGATCGGCGCGGAGGGCGTATGCGTCGCGACGATCTACCACAGCATCGAGCACTTGCGGATGCACGCGGCCCTGGCCGACCGGCCGCGGGTCTACCGCCAACCCGGGGCGGCCTACTTCCAGCCCGACCCCGGCAAGTACGCCGGCACGCGGCTACGTCCTATTGTGGCCGACTGGCTCAAGTCGCGCAATCCGCTGGTTCAGATCGGCCAGGCCTGCGCCGATCGCGGCATGGACCTGCGGAGCTGGACCGTCTGCTGCCACAACTCCGAGATGGTCCGTCGCCGACCAGACGTCGCCATCAAGACCGTCTTTGGCGACGTCAACCCCACGTGGATGTGCCCGCTGAACCCAGACGTGGGCGAGTACATGCGGGGCGCCGTCGAGGACCTGTCTGGCAACTACCCGTTCCAGGCCATCGAGCTCGAGTCCCCCGCGTTCAATGCCGCTCGACACTATCACACGCACATCAAGACCGGCCTGCCGCCCGGGCCGGTCGAGCAGTTCCTGATGAGCCTGTGCTTCTGCGAATCGTGCCGCCAGGGCGCGCGGGACGCCGACGTCGACGTCGAGACCGTCATCCGATCCGTGCAGGCCGATCTGGAAGAATGGTTCGAGCGCGCCACGCCGAGCGATGAGACCGTCGAGGCCAGGGTCGACCGCGATGGGGCGCTGGGCGCTTTCGTTCGATGGCGGACCGAGCAGCTCAGCGCATATCTCCGCAGGATCCGATCGACGTGCCAGTGCGACCTGATCGTCTACGCGGAGCGCGACGTGTACGGCTCGGCGTTCGACCTGTCGGACGTGGCCGGGGAGTTCGAAGGGGTGGTGGGGACGTGCTACAGCCCCGAAACCGAGCTGATCGACCGGACGGTCGAATGGCTGTCGGGGACGATGGGGGGCACGGACCGACTGAGCATTGGCCTGATGACGTACCCGCCGGCGTCGACGGAGGCGCCGGTCCTCGTCCGCCACGTCCACCGCGTCGCGGCGCTGGGCGTGCCGTCGGTCCACCTGTATCATTACGGCATCATGCCCGACGCCTGTTTGAAATGGACCCAGCAGGCCCTCCGCAAGCCCCGACGCGAGGGCTGAGCCGCCTGCGACACCAACTGAGCCGCACGGCAAAGCTGCCTGCGTGCTGGGGACCCCGCCAAAGAATCTGGGCTTGTATTGACTTGGTGCGGGCGGTACAAGGTATAATAAGCAAGCTGATGGGTTCTGGGGCCCAGGGAGGCATTCTTGTTGCACGACCCTGAGATGCTGGCGTGGTTCCTGGGCGGCTATGAAGTCGCCATCGTCATCGTTCTGGCCATGCTGATCTTCTACGGCAAGCGGCTGCCCGACATCGGCCGAAACGTCGGCCGGAGCATCGTCGAGTTCAAGAAGGGGATCTCGGGCGCCGACGACGACGAGAAGAAGAAGACCCCCGCCGCCCCCGCTCCGCCTGACCAAGACTCCGGAAAGACGTCATGAACGCACCCGGCCT
>CAYMLO010000063.1:0-54899 GCA_964390905.1 uncultured Planctomycetales bacterium
CGGTGTGCGCCGGGGACCTGTAAGGGGGCGTGCCCATCAATTCGCGCGCCATCGACAGCAACATGGCCTGATCGCGCTGCGGGTCCTCGACCTTGGCCAGGCCGAAATCGAGAACGTGCGGCTCGCCGTCCTTCGAGATGATGATGTTCGTCGGTTTTAGATCCCGATGGACGATCATCTTGTCGTGGGCGTGTCCGACGGCTTCGCACACCGTTGCCATCAACGCGAGCCGGTCCTTCGTCGTCAGGCCCGCCACCATGTCGGGGGCGTCGAGGGGCTCGCCGTCGACGAACTCCATGGCGAACCAATAGCGACCTTCATGCAGACCTGACTCGTAGATCTGGGCGATGTTTGGATGACGCAGCGACGCGACGATGTGGACTTCGCGCTCGAACCGGCGCTTTGACTTCTCGCTCGTGAACGGGCCCTCGAGCATGATCTTGAGCGCTACCGTCCGTCGGGTGGAGATCTGAATGGCCTGGTAGACGCGCCCCATCCCCCCGCGGCCGACCTCCTTGCTGATTTCGTAACCGGGGATCTCGACGCGCTGGGCGCTCGGCTCGATGTCCGGGACCACCATCGTGTTCGACGCGTCGAAGACCCGGGTCCGCCCGGGGTCTAGTTCGCCCCCCGAGTCCAGCAGCGCCTGCGAGCCTTCGCGGAACCGCAGCTCGAACGGGCCGATGCCGATCTGGTCGCCGTCCTTCAGGGCGCAAGCTTGGTACGTCCGGCCCGAGACCTCGAGCGTCTGCCGGTCATCAAGACAGCGAATCCACCACCGGCCCGACTCCTGGGCCACCTCGGCGTGTTTGCCGAGCACCGAGGGGTCGTTCAGGATCAGGTCGTTGTCGCCGTCCCGGCCAAGTCGCAGCGGCGAACGGTCCACCAACCGGCGGACGATCTCGGTCTGGTCCCGGCTGACCACGATCTCCGGGATGTCCGTGCTACTGGTCAATCCCGCCCCCTGTCTGGGCGCTGCAGCGTTCTGGCAGGTGCTGCCCAGCTCAGAGGATACACAACAGCGATCTGGGAGTCACGCCGTCGATGCCTCGGGACGAATGTCATTTCGTTCGGGATATCTCGGGCCGAATCGTGTATACTTCAATAGGCAGCCGCCAAGGACTCCACTCCTACATTCTGGACGTTGACCGCCCGCAACGGGCAGGACCAGGTGAAGGAGCCACGTCATGCGCTATCCTCGACAAGTCTGGTTCGCGTACCTGACGGCGGCGGCGATACTGAGCGCGATGGCCGTCGAAAGTGCGGCGGGGCGTCGGCGCGACCGCTCCTCTTCGGACCGGAGGTCTTCCAGGTCGACGGCGAGAAGATCGGCGCCGTCGCGCGAGAGCGGTTCGCGGTCCAGCGCCCAATCCAGTGCACGGTCAAGTTCCCGTCAATCGAGTGGGACGCGGTCTCGGATCGCGCCGAAGCGCGCGATCAAGAAGGTGGTCGCGCGTCGCAGCACCCCGCAGCGCAGCACACCTGCACGCACCAGCTCGTCGTCCCGCGGGGCCAGCCAGCGGACAAGCGCTCGGGCTGGGACCTCCGCCTCGAGCGGAACGCAGCGCGCCGCCCCCGCAATGCGGGGGCCTCGGAACGTGACGGCGGCCGGGAGCCGCTCCCAATCGAGCTCCTCGGCCCGCACATCCGCATCGTCCGGGCGGGTCCAGCTCAGACCAATCAAGAAGGCAGCATCGTGGGTCGGGCGGCGCCTGGAATCGAGGCGATCATCGGCGCGCTCGAGCTCGGTTGCCAGTCCGACACTACCCACACGCCAATCGGCGGGCAGCGTGGCCAGTGCATCACCTGGGCCGTCCAGGACGAGCGGGCAGAGCGTTCGGTCCAGTGGGTCGAGGCCGAAGATCAAGAAGCTGGGCCAGTGGGTGTTCGCTCGTGCTCGGTCGCCTCGCGGCGAGGGGGTCACGGGCACGCGTTCGGGACAGGACACAAGCGAACTGACCCGCCGCCAACGCCTGGGCAAGAAGGTCAAGAAGGTGGCCGGCGTCGTCGTGCGGCGGGGGTACGGGTTCGTGAAGGCCCCGAGGAGCACGCCTGGGATCTTCTCGCCGGCCCGGACACCGGATGAGGGCAGCCCCTCCTACCCGGAGGCACGCCGTGACGGTGATCGCCGCAGACCTGGACACGGTTGCGGGCGCCCAGGACACGGTCACAGGCATGGCGAGCATTCGTGTCGGGGCGGATTCGGCTTCTATCGTGGATGTGTTTCCCATCGGTGTTGCTACCCTTCGTACTACACGGCCTGTGCGTATCCGGTGTACACCTGTCCGGTCGTTGTGGGGTATCCTGGCAACTACTACTCCTACCGTTCCACCTATTACGCCCCGCCCACCTACGCCGTGCCAGAGTCCACCTATTACGACGACCGCATCGCACAGGTCCCGGTCTATCCGCCGGGCGGGTGGTCCGAGCCCACCCCGTCCACCGCCCAGACCTATCCCGGCTATCCGACGCAGCCGGCCGAAGCGTGGCGCGACCCCTCGGCGCTGCGGGACGAGCAGGATCCGAGCCGGGACATGGACCAGGCCTTTGTGCGGCTCCAGCAGATGATGTTGGAGGGCACGCAGCTGTTCGCCAGCGGCGAGTATGAGGAGGCCACTGCCCTCTTCCAGCAGGTGGCGAGGGAGGACCCGAACAATGCAGACGCCTTCCTGGCCTATGCGTCGGCCCGCTTCGCCACGGGCGACTACGCCCAGGCTGCCCGAGCCGTCCAGGAGGGTATCACCCTGTTTCCCGACATCGTGGACTCCGCGTTCGACCTCCGTGACCGCTACGGGGATCCCTGCGACTTCGATCGGCAGCTGGCGCTGCTCGAGGCGTGGGTGCGCAGGCAGCCGGACGACGTCGACGCATTGGTCGTCTTGGGCTTCGTCCATCACTTCACCGGGCGACGAGACGTGGCGGCCGACGTCTTCCTGCGCGTTGCCAGGCACGGCCAAGCCCATGCCCAGCTTGCCGACATCTTCCTCAGTGCCGCGCCACTTGAACAGATCCGACCGGAGGCTGGCCTGGGCCGATGACTCGTATCCGTTTCTGATCGGCGCCCTAGGGATATCCCGGGTGGCAAAAAGGGTGACTTCGGACTTGATTTTTCCAGGGCAGCGCGCCTACATAACCTCTGAGGGACAATGAGAGACGGGGGATCTCAGTTGCGCTTTATGTGAGCCGGCTCTCGCCTAGGTAGGTCGGCGGTTTTGGCGCCGACCTCCGGTCCTCGCCAGGCCCTTCAGCACCCAGAGGACCGCAATCGCCGCGTATTCCTCGTTTTGCCAGTTGATGTCCATCGGATCGTCCGGTGGGGCCAACGATCCGGCGCCCGCTTCCTCCGGGCCTTCGGCCAGTCTGGCCGAGCCGGTGGAAGCGAGGCAGGGCGCTCGACCGGGACCTCGATGGGGTCTACGCCACCGGCAGCGAAGTGATCCTCGACAACTGGGTCAAGCTCAGCAGCGCCGACGCCGCCCGGCAGGAGGCCCTGCGGAGCCCGAGAGGCCGCGGGGATCGTTGTTTGGCTGACAGGTTACCAACGAACGAGAACCAGGAGGACCAAGTACGATGATTGAGAGGCTTCGTGTCAGACGTGCGATGGGTGTCTCTGCGGGGATGCTTGTGGGCATGGTTGGGCTTGCCGGGTCGCTGGCTCGGGCGGACGTCGTTCCCGGCGTGACCGTCGCCCCGTCAGGCCAGCAGTGGGTCGCGCACAGCATCATCGACGGCAGCGGCGTCAACGGCGACAAGCATTCAACATCCCCCGGGGACATGTGGTTGAGCGCAAACGGCAGCGTAATCGCCGACCAGTCCCTGCGATTCGACCTTGGGGAGGTCTATGGCCTGGGGTCGATCAAGCTGTGGAACTACAACGAACCCACGCTGGGCGACACGGACCGGGGGGTGAATGCCTTCACCGTGTGGGCATCCGACACGGGTGTGCCCGGGACGTTTGTGCAGGTGGGAGGATCCCGGACGCTCGCCGAGGCGCCCGGCGATGCCGCCACGGACTACGCCGAGGCTTTCAACCTAGCGGGGGCCCACGGGCGTTTCGTCCAGGTTGACATAGACACCAACCACGGCGATGCGACGCTTGTCGGGCTTTCCGAAGTCGGGTTCGACGGCACGGCAACCGGCTTCGGTCTGGATGTTACGCCCGTCTCCGTTGCTGCGTCGAGCCAGTTGAATACCACCCGCGGGCCGAACGAGCTGTTCGGTCCAGGCCTAACCGCATACGACGAGCACCAAGCCAGTTGGGCAGATAACGCCATGTGGCAGAGCAGCGCGGCCGACTGGTCGGACAACCAGGCGACACTCGATTTCGATCTGGGCGAGAAGAAGGACCTCAGCGCCGTTCGAATCTGGAACTTCAATGAATACCCCCCCGACAATACCAGTGTCGGTGTCCAGACGATGGAAATCCTGGTCAAGTCCGAGTTGCTCGACAGCTTCACCAGCGTGTGCACGATCCATCCCAGCCAGGCATCAGGGCTGGCCGATATCGATTTCTCTGAGATCTTTGCCTTGGACGCCAATGACGTCCAGTATGTGCAGTTCAGGATCACGGAGAACTATGGGGCCGGCACCGTCGGCCTGAGCGAGGTCCAGTTCATGGGCGCCGTCCCCGAGCCGGCGACGTTGGCGGTGCTGTCCCTGGGCGGGCTGGCACTGCTAGGTCGAAGGCGAAACGCCTGACCAAGACGGGGGCAGGAGCGGGGCAGAACCGAACCGGGCGCGTCGCCGACGCGCCCGGTTTCGCGCGCACCAGACGCGATTTCGGCACAGGTGTGATTTGCATCGGCGATTCCGCGTATGGCCAGACGAAAGCCGCCGACCCATTGTCCACCCGAGGGACGGATCAGCGGGGATGCGACCAGGGCGCAAAAGGAGACGGCGGTCGGCATCCGTCCGACCGCCGTCTGTCTGAAGATCCGTGTCCGTTCAACCTGGCCCCAACGAGGGACCAGCGCTTCTACTCGGCGTCGCCGACGCTAGCGGAATCGGCGGATCGCTAGACCCAGTCCCAACGCCAGCAGCGTCATCGCCACGAACGGCGGCACGCTCGAACCGCACTTGAACTTCGCGTTGACCTCCCAATCGGCGTCCATCGTCAGGTAGAGCACCGTGTTGGTGTCGTAGGCGACGTAGTTGGCGTCACCGGGGTAGTTCGGATCGTAGATGGTCCATTGCTTGAGCGACTTGCCGCTGAGCGGTTGGGCCGTCAACACGATCGGCGTCCCATTCGTGTACCGGTACAGCCGGTCGTTGGGGTCGCCCGTGTCGTTGGGGTCAGGGATGCCCGGGCAGACGTGGACCGAACCCATGTCAGACTTGGTGACCGTCAGATTGAGATTCTTCGAGACGTTGGTGAACGTGCCCCAGCGCATCTCGATGTCCGTAAACGCCCCGCCATCAGGGATGGCCGCGGGGTTCTCACTGGAACTGGACGAGGTGGCCACCCCGCTGACCCCTTCATACCAGTAGAACTCCCCGTCGTTCCACTTCGTGATGTCCTCGCTGCGGGCCCTGGGGTGGTTCGGGTAGTTGGGGAAGTCGGTGCCAATCATGTACTCCCCGTCCCAGTCGTACTTGTCGCCGTTCCAGCACGCCGACCAGACCGCCTTGCCGTTGGGGTCGCCCAACCCGTAGTTGGCGTCATAGACCTCGAACTGGAGCAGCAGCCAGAACCCATTCGGTTCATCCATGTAGCCGACGGGGTGGTTCCGGTAGTGGTCGGCGTCCCAGTTGGGGTCGTTCGGGTCGTACTGGTGCTCGTCGATGTTCGGGTCCTTGACGGCGATGCCGTTGGGCAGCCGAATGCTCTCCGAGTCGCCGTACTGGAACTCGATGCAGTACCAGGCGCCGGCCCAGGGCCTGTCGTCGTACCACTCATACGTGATCCACAGCGTAGTCCATATGGCGGTGTTCGCGTTCATCAGCAGACGGACGTATCCGGCGTCGTTGTTGGGGTCGGCCTGATACTGCGGATTCGAGATGCGGGCCAGCATGTAGTGGGAGCCCGTGTCATCGAACCAGGTGGTGCTGGTGGCGGGGTTGTGGTCCCCATCGTCGACAAACGCACAGAAGAACGTATACACGAAGAACGGGTTTGGCGTGGTGATCATCCAGATCCAATTCGACCCGACCACTGGGTGCGTGGCCACACCGGCCTCCCATTTCACGCCGAAGAACGGCATGAAGTCCCACTGGGGGTTGCAGCGGTCCCAGTCGCCGGGGTCGTATGGGGGACTTGGGTAGGGGGTGAACTGCTTGGCGAGGTTGGGGTCGAACGCGTAATTGCTATCGTACCAGAAATGCATGTCGGCAAAGTCATCGTACCAATCGGCCGTTGCGGGCGCCGCCACCCCGAGGGCGAACACCGCGGCCACCAACGTTACGGTCAACCATCTCATGTCTGCTGTCCTCCTCCAGAAACAATCAGAACCTCAAGGTCAACAGGCGACCTCCTGCCCCGGTGACGCACCAAGGACCAAACCAGACCCCCCAATGGCGTGCGCACATGGCTCACCCGGACAGGCACACCGTACGCACACCGACCAGTCGATCAAGACGAATCCAGAGCTGTTGCCACCCTCCATGGCATGTCACCCCACCATATTATCACGCCGACGGGCTGTGGGGCAAGCAGAAAACGGCAGGAACCGAGACGGCGTCCTTGTTCGACCGTAAGTGTCGCGTATTGGCGTCGCATCCCCCGGGGCCTCCCGGGGGTGGGCTGCGAGGCGAGGGGCGTGCGCTTTGGGGGACAGCGTCCCCTCCGGGATTCTCCCCAAAAATGCCTTGTACGCCCGGGCCGATCGGGGGTAGAATGGAGTTGGACAGGTCACTGGACGGGAAAGAACACGTCGACCGGTTGTTTGGGTTGTGCTTGGGAGGCTTGCGGCACGGAGTGCCGCGAGGGCCGGACCACATGCTGCGGGGTTTTCGGTGCGGGCCCTGACAGGGAGTGTGGTCAGGTTGCGTTTTTGGTGGGTTGACGTCCGCGGAAGTACAAGGGAAGGCTGACATGTACACGCAGCAGACGCCACGGAAAACCAGGGGCTTCACGCTGATCGAGCTGTTGGTCGTGGTGGCCATCATCGCGCTACTCATCTCGATCCTCTTGCCGTCGCTAGGCAGGGCGCGGGCCCAGGCACGGACGACGATGTGTCTGAGTCGCATCGCCCAGTACGGCAAGGCCTTCATGATGTACGCCGACGACTATGACGGGACGTTTCCCTTCATCGCCACAGGGCATGACAGTTCCGGGAGCGTCTACGATGCCAATGAGACCTGGCTGGCCGAGAAGGAGGATCTCGAGGCCATCCAGCTTGCGCGCCAGGAGAACTGGCCCGACTACGTCGATGTGCCCCGCAGCGGGATGCTGTGGAATTACGCCCGCTTCGAGAATCTCTACAAGTGCCCCGAGTTCGAGAAGATCAGTGATCCGGTTAAGTCCCAGGACGTCTGGAACTACACGCGGGCGGTGTGGGGGCGGCGATGGAAGATCGCGATCGAGTGCCAACTGGAAGGGGACTCGGACCCCGGCTGGGGCGACGTGCAGGGGCCCATCCTGAAGGTCGGTGACGTCTACAACCCGGCCAGGCTGCCCTTGATCCTAGACGAGCAGTGGAATCGCCATGTCGCGACGGCCGGCATGTACGGGATGGTGGAAGGCCCGTACAACTGCAACGACTACATGTTCCACGCCAACGACATCGTCGGCCTCTATCACGGCCAGCCCTGCACCTCAAAGTATCACTCTCTTGACATCGACCCGGAGGGTGATTACTCGCCATTTCTGTGGAAGCGCGGCGGGGTCTTCTTCTATGACAGCCACGCCGAACTGATGCGTGATCCCTGGCCGACGTTCGAGTCCGGGGGCAGAGACGGCCTGTACCCCAACGACCGGATGGAGCCCAAGGAATTCCGCCTGAAGGGCCGGGGCGCCCGTGGGATGGACGAGAAGGCCGCCGTTCTCGAGTTCATGCAGAACCTCATCTACGCCCAGCGCGGGTTCGACCCCTACGAGCGCTACGGCGGCTCGGGCGAGCCGATGGTGCCTTGGGGTGGGTAGTCTCACCCATTCCCACCCGAATTCCATGCCGATGGCTGCGGACCTGACGCAGAGCGTCCGCCCCCAGATTATGGGACCGACTTGCGACAGGGCGGCCGGCGTGACGCCATCCTCTGACGAGGCCCTCGTGCCAGGCTCCCGGGCAGGCCCGCACCAGGCGGCCCACGGCCCCCGGTCCTCCAGGGGTCGGCGGG
The DNA here is from genome assembly GCA_964390905.1 of uncultured Planctomycetales bacterium. Taxonomy (GTDB): domain Bacteria; phylum Planctomycetota; class Phycisphaerae; order UBA1845; family JAFGLZ01; genus JAFGLZ01. The sequence goes on from CAYMLO010000063.1 coordinate 8,275, forward strand.
GTCCGCCGAGAATCTCTTCCTCAAGGCAAGTCCCTAGTTAAGCCAGGCTTTCCCCATGCCGACGAAGACCCACAGGCCCTGGTAGGCAGAGACTGCGCCGAGGCCGGCGGGGGCAGGCACTGCCCTCGAGCAGGCTGGGCGGGAGGGACGAAGGGCCCGGGACGGCCGGGCTGGATCGCGCCCGTTCGGACCGCGGCGACATGAGGGCGTCCAGATGACCAAGAGGACGCTGTCCAGAAAGATCACCACCATGGTGGCCATCCAGGTCGTCGTGGTTGCGGGCTTCATGCTCGCCGTTGCCTATGACGCCGAAAGGCGCATGGATGCGGACGTGACCGCAGCCGTGGAAAGCCTGGGCAACACCGTCAGCACGAGTACCGCCAGGGCGATGGAGGATCTGGGCGTCGACGGCGTTCGGATGAAGGCCGAGAGCGTCGCCGGACAGATCGATCTGTTTCTCCGAACGCACCCCGGCATGACCCTCGCCCGGTTGCAGGCGGACGGGGAATTCCAGCGCCTTGCCGTTCAGCCGATCGGAAGACTTGCCTACACCAGCCTCTTGGACTGCGACCGCCTCTGCGTGGCGTACCACAAGCACCCAGAGTTCATCGGCAAGGACCTCTCCGAGCGACGGGACGGGCAACCCGACGTCCGGAACATCGTCGAGCGCGCCTCGGACGGCGAAACGTCTGGCGGATGGTATCGCTGGACCGAGCATGACGGGACGCGACGGGGCAAGTATACGCACTACACGATCGTTCCGACCAGAACGGCCGATGGGATTCGGCTGGCGGTCACCGCGACGACCTACCTGGACGAGTTCACGCGGCGGGCGTCGTTGATCGACAAGAAGGTCGGCCTGGACATGTCGGACGCCCAGAGAAGGCTGGCCACGGTCCTCGGGAGGGCTCGCCGGGAGCTCGTTCTGGTGGCCGGTGCGCTGATCTTCGTGACGGCGGCGATGTGCGTGGTCATTGTCAGGCGAGCGACCCGGCCGTTGCGGGAGTTGGTCGAGGCGACCGCCGAGGTGGCGGAGGGGAACCTGTCGCCCAAGCAGATCCATGCCGACACCCGAGAGTTGGCCGAGCTGGCCCAGTCCTTCGGGGACCTGTGCACCGCTCTGCGAGAGCGGGAGCTCATGTACAAGCACGCCAATGAGCAGCTGGAGACCAGCGTTGCTCAGCGGACCGCCGAGCTGACGAAGGCCAACAAGGAGCTCCGGGCCGAGATCGAAAACCGCCGCGAGGCCGAGGGAGGCCTGACATGGGAGGTCGACTTCAACACGACCATCGCCGATCTGGCGGCAGCGCTGTTGTCGTGGGCGTCATTTGAGGAAATCTCCGCGCTTGTCTTGGTCCACGCGTCGCGTCTGACGGGCAGCACGTTTGGCTACGTCGGCCACATCGACCCGGAGACGGGGCATCTTGTCTGCCCGACGATCAGCCGGGACGTTTGGCAGGCCGGTCAGGAAGGTGACGAGGCCCTCGTGATCGAGGAATTCAGCGGGCTGTGGGGGTGGGTGCTGGAGAACCGACAGTCCGTCATGACGAACTCGGCGTCGAGCGATCCGCGGTCGACGGGGGAGTTCCCGGGGGACGCGTCGGTCGAGCGTTTCCTGTCGGCGCCCGCCCTGATCGGAGAGACGCTGGTCGGCCAGATCTCGCTGGCCAACGCCGATCGGGACTACACCAGCCGGGAAATGAGGCTCATCGAGCGGATGGCCTCCATCTACGCCATTGCGATTCAGCGCAAGCGCGCGGACGACGATCTCCGAAAGCAGGCCGGGCTGCTCAAGTCCAGCAACTTGGAGCTGCAGGCTTGGAAGCAGCACCTCGAGGCGCAGAGCCAGCAGCTGATCGCCCAGCAGCGGGAGCTCAAGGAAGTCAATCGGGCCCTGGAAGAAGCCCGGTCTCAGGCACAGGCGGCCAGCCAGGCCAAGAGCGAGTTCCTGGCCAACATGAGCCACGAGATCCGTACCCCGATGACGGCCATCATCGGATACGCGGACCTGCTGCTCGATCCGGACCAGACGGCCGAGGAACGTTCCCAATGCGTGGGGACCATCCGCCGGAATGGAGATCACCTGCTCTCGATCATCAACGACATCCTCGATCTGTCGAAGGTCGAGGCCGGCAAGATGACCATCGAGCGGATCGAGTGTTCGCCCATGCAGATCGCGGCCGACGTGGGGCTGCTGATGCGGGAACGCGCCGTCGAGAAGGGACTGGGCTTCGAGGTCGAGCACGCCGGGCCCGTCCCCGAGATGATCCGGAGCGATCCGACGCGCCTGCGACAGGTCCTCATGAACCTGACGAGCAACGCCGTGAAGTTCACCGAATCGGGCGAGGTGCGCGTACGCGTCAGGATGGCCGACAACCCCGGGCGTGCAAAGCCCCACATTGCCTTCGACGTGGTCGACACCGGCATTGGGCTGACCGCCAAGCAACAGGCTGCACTCTTCGAGCCCTTCACGCAGGCCGACATGTCCACGACACGCAAGTTCGGCGGAACCGGGCTGGGTCTGGCCATCTCCAAACGCCTGACCGAGATGCTTGGCGGTGACATCACCGTTCAGAGCACCCCGGGCGAGGGCAGCACGTTCACGGCTACCGTCGAGACCGGAAGGTTGCACGGCGTGCGCATGCTCAAGGACCCGCATGAAGGTGGGGGGGCGTCCAAACCGGGGTCGGGCGACACTGAGTTCAGCGGCGCGAGGCTTGCCGGGCGCGTGTTACTGGCTGAGGATGGGCTCGACAGCCAACGGCTCATCTCTCGTCTGCTGACCAAGGCCGGCGCGGAGGTGACCGTGGTTGACAACGGGCGCGCCGCCGTGGACGAAGCGCTCGCCTCGCCATTCGATTTGATCTTGATGGACATGCAGATGCCCATGCTGGACGGGTACGGGGCGACGGCCGAGCTGCGAGCGGCGGGCCACGATGGGCCCATTATCGCACTGACGGCGCACGCCATGGCCAGCGACCGCCACAGGTGTCTCGGAGTCGGGTGCGACGACGTCGTCACCAAGCCCGTCAACCGTCAAGAGCTGCTGGCCCTGGTCCGTCAGTTGCTCGAGGCTCCGGTGGACCCATCCGCCCCCGCGCCCTCGGAGCCATCCACGGAAGACGCCCCATCCGACGCGGTACCTGACAGCAAGGATCTCAGCCCCCTGATCAGTGAACTGGCCGGTGATCCGGACCTGGGCGAACTGGTGCATGTCTTTGTGGATGGACTGCCCGACAGGCTGGCTGCCTTCCAGCAGCACATGGCCGAGGGGGACCTGGCCGCCCTCGCCGAGATTGCCCACCAGCTCAAGGGAACCGCGGGCAGCTTCGGCTTTCCCGTCATCACCGAGCAGGCGAAACGCGTCGAGCAGTCCGCCAAGGCCGCCGACGACCTGAAGGCCATTCGCCGGTCGGTCGAGGAGTTGATCGCCCTCTGCCAGCGCGTTCAGAAGTCTCCGGCCCAATCGGAGGCATGACGCCTTCGGTTGCTGCTTCGATGCCCTTCTGGTCCATTCGCCTGCCGTCTCGGCCAGGCACCGCGCGTCACTTCGAGTCGAACGTATCGATCGGCTTGCCTTTCGCGTCGAGCCGGACCGCCGCCACCGGGCCTCGCGTGTCAATGCCTGCCAGCCGCACTTTGCCCGTATCCGTCGTCTTTAGGCCGACAAGGACGTGTCCGTCCTTCAACGCGGCCTTGACCCGGTAGCCGGAGGATGTCTTCTCGATCGTCGCGGCGGACGGGGGGGGCTGGGCGGCGCGATGGGGACGCAGGAGTGTGACAAACTCGCAGCGCGTGGCCGATTTGGGGGGGGCCGCGGTCAGGTGCCACTGGACGAGCTTGACCCGCGGTCGGGGAGGCGGATCGAACCGGTTCGTCTGCGTGACCTGGAGGCCGTCGGGCGCGAGGAACGACACGTGACATCGGGCGGCCTTCCCAGAGACCCTGATGTCCTTTTGCCCGTGGAGGTCCATTTCATTGAGCGCGTGCAGCCGCCACTCGAACGTTGCCGGCTTGGGCGTCTCCAGACAGTCGAAGATGACGACCAACTCGGGCTTGACGAACAGAATGTGACGCGTGAAGCGGCTGGCCAGCTCGCCATACGCCTCGCCCGCCTCACCACGAACGTAGGCGAACTCGGGCGAGGCATGGAAGGCGGCGATTCTACCGCGGTTCATGGCGGTGTGCTTGATCTGGCCGCAGCCGTTGATCGTGATGCAGTTCGTTGACTTGGTGTGATGCATCCAGCGCATGTGATGCCTGCTCCCATGGACGTCACGCCGCCCGGTGCGGATGAGCAGCCGCTCGCCGAATGCATACAACAGGAAGGCGTTGTTTGCTTCGTATCCGTGGCTCTGCGTCCCGAATGGGCTGGACTTGAAGATGACCTCGACGTTCTGTTTGGCGTCGAGCAGGTTGGTGTTGAGCATGGCCTGACCGATGCCATGGAAACAGCGGCCGGACGGCAGGTCCGTCGGAGGGGTGGGTTGCACCTCAGGCAGGATCCCGCGAACGAACCCGATGTATCCCCCCTCCGAGTCCGGTCCCCCGTGCGCGTCGACGTACCACCGCCAATGGCCGTTTCGGGATTGAGCCGCCAGCGTCGTCATCAGCCGCCGGTTGTGCGCCGATTTTCGCCATCCGGTCTGGTCGCCGAACCCGCCGCCGACCGTGCCCGGCGGCTGGAGGTAGATCGGGTAGTACCCCACCTTCGAGAAGTAGGGCTTCTCGTAGGCGTTGATGCCCGTGGCCGACCGCATTACGTCCGCCCACCAGGTGAACCGTGAGACGTAGCTGTTCCAGTAGGCCGTCCCTTCGTGCCATCCCCCGTCCGTGTCGCACCAGACCGGATAGACGTTGTAGAACACGTTCATGGCGAACCACACCCATTCGGCCGCTTCCGGGATCTCATTCAGGAAGGCGATCCCCACCTCTCCGAGGAAGTGCCACGCCCGGTTGGAGTGGCTCGCGTAGGGATACCATAGATGGCGCGGACAGAGATGGTGGTACATCTCCAGGCCGCGAATGCGCATGACCCGTCGGCACGTGTCCTTCTCTGCCTCGCTGAGCAAGTCGTTGATGAACGTATAGGTGCGAGCGAAGTAGTAGGCGTATGGCATGCCCGCCTCGTCGTTGTATCGGTAGCCGGTTGCGCCCTTGGGGTCCCATTCGGCCGCGGCCAGGAGCAGTCGCTTGGCCAGGTGTCCGTATGCTTCCTTGCCGCCCAGCAATCGCGTGAAGCCCAGCGTCGCCGCACCGTTCAGCACCTTCTGCGTGCGCACGCGGTTCGGCCACCAGATGCTCCGCCAGGCTTCGCTCCCGCGGACCGTGCCCTTGGGATACTTGGGCGGCTCCTCGGTGCTGGGGGGATTCTTGAGCAGCTGTTCGCATTGCCTGACCAGACGCTCGAATAGGGGCTTCAGGTCGGTCTTGGCACGCCGCCGAAGTCTGGGCAGGTCTTCCGGACGAACGAACAACCGCGGGTGTGCTTTGGGGATCCGGCCCAACAGCTCGGCCCGCTCGGGCATCGGGAGCTTCACGGCGTCGGCGGGGATCGTGAACCCGCGTGGCTTGCTCCAGGCTGACGATCGGCCCGACCTGCTGACGAAGCGGTATCGCCAGTACCACTGTCCTGGCGAAAACGTCTTGGGCGGACAATGGCAGCTATACTCGATGTCGGTTGCCTCGTAGGCGATCTTGTCGAACGTGGCGGCCCGGGCGCATTGGAGCGTGTAGCGCGAGGCGCCGCGTTGCGTCCGCCAAACGAACCCCGGCGGCGTGACCGCGCTGGTCGACCCGTCGGCCGGCCGGAATCCCCACGAACCAGGACGGACCGGTCCGTCCTGAAGCGCAAGCCCCTCAGCGGCCGCGCATCGCTCAGTTGCCAAAGGCGCAAAGCCGTCGGGCACCCAACCGATAGCCAGCCACGCGATCAACCAACAGCCGTGCGTACGTGTTCTACACATGCATTCCGCTCCTGTAGAGGATGCAGCCAAGCTGCTCGATACGGCGTCTCGGCTCGTGCGATGCGGATACCTGGCTACATCGGCCTGTTCAGTTCGATCGTCTTCGCCGCATCGGTTCGGAACCACTTCGTTCCCTTGATCGTCAGTCGCTTGCCACTGATCACCCACGCGCGGTCTGGTCCATCCCCCTTGAACCGAACGCACGCGCACTCGGCATCAGAGACGACCCCGCCGCCCTCGACGCCGGTCGCCTGGTCCCGATGCAAGACGACGTAGGCTCGTTCGCCGCTGTGGATGCGAAAGACGCGTTCGCTCAGCGGCTCAACGACGGTCTGTCCCTCGCCGATGGCCACGCCGAACCGCACGGCGTCTCGCCCGATCGGCTGGACGTATCTCAACACCGGGATCACCTTGCCGCAGTCGGCCGGTTGGCAGTCTCGCGGGAGCACGGCCGCCCAGCGCTTCTCGGTCTTGACGGATGCGATTTGATCGGCGAAGGCCGGGCGAACGGTGAACTCCACCTTGCCCCGTAGCACGGCCGATCGGTCCGGCTTGACGGTCAGGCCGAGCGGCGTGTGGAGATTCCACTGCGCCTCGTGGCCCGCCCCGCCCCGAACGGTATCGCGGATCCAGACCGGTCCGTTCTTGAGGACAAGGATGCTCCGCTCATGGACCGCCCCGAACGTCGGCCGGTAACCCGCGTGCTCCCCGCGGACGTACCACGCCCCGGGCAGATCGGCGTGCGTGTGCAGCTTCCCCCCGGGGGCGATGCGGCGCTCGCCCTTGTAGCTCTTCAGGTCGATCGTCACCACGTTGTGGCTCGGCGTCGAGTGGCAGTAGGCGTAGGCGGGATGGCGGTAGCTCCGCGGTGAGCCGGGGTGGGTGGCGACGACTTCGCCGTTCATCGCCAGCAGAAACGACAGCGCGCCCGGATATGCGTGTCCCGTGTTCGCCCAACCGTACTGGAAGACGAGATAGTCATCGTCGGGGGCCCAACCGGTTCGCATCACCGCGAAGCCCGACGCGTCGAGGTGCGTGCAACGGTAGGACGGTGGGGCAGGTGTGATGTCCGTCATGGTATCGGGATCGAGCGCCTCGCACACGAGGTAGCTGCCCAGGCCGAATGGCGCCTTCTGATTCGGTGCGATGCCTTTTCGCCAGAATCGCCGCGCCTGCCACAGGAAATCGGGCCGGTTGAACCAACGCGCCGCAATCGTCAGATGCACCGCCCAGTCCGTGGCGAAGACGGCGGAGTGCAAGGGAGGTGTCTGACCGGTGGGCATCACCAACCGCGACAGCCACTCGTACGCCCGTTCCAGCATGGGCGCCGCGTCGGATCTGAATAGGCTGGCTCGCCCGTTTCGTTCGGCCGTCAGCGAGACGTATCCCATGTCGCGGAGACACGTCTTGTGATATTGCGTGCACAGTTCCTTGTGGCCGCCGTCGGCGAAGAAGTCGCGCTTCAGGTGTTCGGCCATTCGCGCCTCGGCGCAGGCCACCCAGCGTTCGGCCTCCTTGAATTCCGGGAACACGATTCCGACGATGCCCAACCCGACAACGGCGGCGACTTGCTGATTCCCCACGCGAAATCGTCGTTCACGGGCATACAGCCAGGACGCGCTGCCGAGCAGCTGCTTGAGCACCTTGACGTGCAGCTCGGGCGTCAGCGCCGGGCTGCGGGCCATGCAGTAGTAGTTCTCCGCCAGGACCCGTGAGCGGATGCCGGGGTAGTAGGCGCGGTAGATCGGATCGAACCCGAGGCCGCCCTGGTGCTCGAGGATCTCGGGCTGATGGTCGTACCACGAGCCGAAGACCCGGGCAAAGGCGCACGCGTACTTCTCATCGTTCGTCAGCAAATACGCCCGGCCCAACGGGTTCAGGAACCACTGCGACCCGACGATCGAGACGTAGTTGGTGTCTTTGGTGGGGTTGTGCAACCACTGGATCCGGCCGTCCTTGACGGGCATGACGTACGGCGGATGTCCAATGCGCCCCTGAACGACGCGGTCCGCCGCGGCCAGGATTGGCTCGACCAGCTGGGGATACGCACGCCGGATGAAAGCCCCCCACGTGTCCCGGGAGTAATGGGGAGTGGGCGTTTCGCGCTTGCGGAAGTAAGCGGCCCAGGCTCCGGTTGCGGCCGGGTAGTTGCCCTTCCTGACAGCGGATCGAACACTCGCCAATCCCGGGCGGTCGAGGTCCATCGCCGCGAACAACACTTCGTCGCTGACGCGCATCGGATGAGAGGCGACGTCGCCCATCGCCGCGTTCGCAATGATCCACACTTCCGCGCACGCCAGGATGCCGAGCATCCCCGGTCCCTACCTGAAACGCGCCGGAGGGGCAAGCCCGAAATCAAGACACGCGATTGTTCCTTGACAGGCGACGGCTCGCTAGGCTTCTCTATGTCGTGAACGGGCTTGGGGGCCAAGGCCCCTCGCGACTCAAAACCTGATGGGAGGGCAACATGAGACCGAGTGCAGTCCTGTCCATCGTGGTCTTGCTGACCGGTCAGGCGGCCTGTGCCGAGTCCGGCTTGCCGAAGACCACGCGGCTGCTGACCAAAGGGGCGCAACGGGTCCGCATCGTGTGCTTCGGCGATAGCATCACCGGCGTCTACTACCACACGGGAGGACGCCGCGCCTGGACCGACATGTTGGGCATCGCCCTCCAGCGGGTCTATCCCAAGGCCAAGCTCCAGATGTTCAACGCCGGGATCAGCGGCCATACCTCCGCGCAGGGCCTCAAGCGGATCAAACGGGATGTCCTGGACCGCAAGCCCCACCTCGTCGTGGTCATGTTTGGCATGAACGACGTGGTCGCCACGCCACGGGACACCTTCGCCGGGAACCTCCGTCAGATCGTCCGCCAGTGTCGCGGCGTCGGCGCGGAGGTCATGCTCTGCACGCCCAACTCGATCTACCCCGGGGCCGGTCGCCGACCGATCAAGCGCCTCGCGGAGTTCGCGGCCACCGTTCGAGGCGTGGCGGCCGAGGTGTCCGTCCCGCTGGTCGACTGCTACGCGTCCTATGAAGCGGTTCGGGCCAGGGACCCGGTGGCCTGGATGCTGCTGATGAGCGAGGACATTCATCCAAATATGAACGGCCACAAGCACTTCGCCGAGGAGATCACCCGCGTCATCAGCGGCAAGCGCGTTTCGCTTGCCGACGTTCGCGCGCTCGAGCCGTGCATACCCCATACGCTGGCACGCTTGGCGAAGGGCAAGCCGATCAAGCTGATCGCGATGGCCCCCTACGACAAGATCGTTCCCGCTGTCCTGGCCAAGCTGAATCCTAAGGCGAAAGTCGATGTCGTCTGCTGGCCAACGAAGGGCAAATCGATCGGTGAGCTCGAGGCCTATGCCAAGGGCGTCCGCGCCCAGAAGCCCGATCTGGTGGTCATCGCCGTGCCGGCGGCGGTCCGGATCGATGATACCGAGCGGTTCATCCGGTCTTACTTCTGGGTCATGAACGGGTCCATCTCCTTCGGCCGGGCCGAGTGGGACGTCGTGGCCGTCTTGCCGTCGGTCACGCAGCCCGCCGCTCAGCCGGGGCAGGCCGGATCCGGAGCGCTCGCGCGCCGGATCATCCTGGCCCAGGACATCGGCTTGGTCGAACGACGCCCTGGGGACAGCCGTCCAGCCGATCAGGTCCTGCTCAGTTGGTTCCGCACGCGGCACAAAGGCGTTCGGGCAAGCGTGTCAGACTGACGGCGCCTGCGGGCACCCGTCTGTACGACCGGGACACCATAAATCCAGGCAGACTGAAGGGGGGCGCAGATGGGGGAAATTATCGTCCCTCCGAGCGATTTCCGATTGGTCTGTCGGGTGTAGGTCCGATATTTATAGAGGTAGAGCGAGATGGAGCGTTAAGCGAGCGGTCTGTGCAGGGCAGGAGGCTCGACGATGTTCCGCACGGACCTGTTTCGGCTGATGGTTGTCGGCGTGGGGGCGGGGGTGGTCTGTCAGACCGCCCTGGCCGGGGAGGGTCGGCCCAATCCCCTTGGTTTGATCCCGACGCCCCAGCAGATCCGGCCGATCAAGGCCACCTTCGAATTCGATGAACACACGCCTATCCTCCTGTCGAGCCGGGCGACGCCTCGACAGGAGCTGACGGCCCGGCTGCTTCGAAGCCGGATTTCTCAGATTACGGGCCTGCACCTCCCGATTGTCCGAGGTTCCAGCGGGCGTGGCATCCGTCTTCTGCTGGCGGGGACGCCCGAGGGGACGGCTGTCCTGACCCACCACCGCCGCCAGATGCCGATCCGCCCATTGGCCTCGGCCAAGGGGTGGGCGACAGACTACCAGCATCAGCAGGAATACTTCCTCCATGTGAGCCCCGCGGGGGCCGTGGTGGTCGCCAACGCCCAGCCAGGGCTGCTCCACGGCATCGCAACACTGGCTCAGTTGATCACCCCTGAGGAACTGATCCTCGGGTGTGAGGTCCACGATTGGCCCGAGATGCGGTTCCGAGGACTGCATCTTCGCCTGGACGGTCCGCCCGGGTGCGAGCAGGTTCGTCCCACCTGCGGACAGATCAAGCTCGTCATTGAGACCATGGCCCGCTTCAAGATGAATCACCTGCTGCTCGAGCCTGGGGCGGGTGCGGAATTGCCATCCATGCCAGGGGCAGGGCGGCTCGAGGCGTTGACGGCCGCACAGCAGCAGGAGATCCGCCGATTCGCCGAGGCCTTCGGCGTCCACGTCGTACCGGTGCTCACCTCTTGGTCGGACGTTGAGGGATGGCGAGCACGGCCGCTCCTGGGGCACCTGATGCGCGACGGCCGGCTGGACCTGGACCAGCCCGAGGCGATCGATGTCCTCGCCCGGATGGCCGCCGATCTGGATCGCAACCTCAATACCAGCGAATTCGTCCATCTCGGGGGGCGCGGGGCATCGAAGAGCGTCGAGGCCTACGTGGGCTTCCATGCTCGGCTTATCGAACGGGTCGGTACGTTGACGGGCAAGCGCCCGCTCCTGTGGGGGATGTCGCGGACGACGCCGGCAGAAGTGATCGCCAGGTGGCCTGCCCAGGTCGTCATCCTCCCTGATCATGCCACCAACCCCCGTGGGGGTTGGTATCGGGAGGGCGTACGGGTCCCGGACGTCTGGGCGGCCGGTCTGACGGTCGGCCGGAGCCAGATCGCCCTGGCCACGCCTCTGGGCACCAGCCGAAGCGACGATTCGCCCCTCGTCCACTGGCGACGCTGCGAGCGTCATCTAACCCTTTGGGCCGAGGCCGTCTACCGATTGGGGAGGGACGACGGCGGTTTGGGGATGGTCGCGACGCTTCGCGGGTGTTCGACCGGCGCACAGACGGTTGAGGCGGCCCTGCCGCAGATCTGCTGGCTGGCCGAGTTGTCCTGGAACGATGCTCGGGCGGGCGATCTACCTGACAGACGGTTCGATCGCGCGGTGGGATGGCATCTGTGCGGGGTGGCCAGCGAGGGCGAGCGGGTCCTGAACATCTGCAGGCGGCTGGGAGAACCAGTCCCCGAGACGCCCGACCCGGGCCAGACCGATCCCCAGTACCTCACAGACGCACTCCGAGAGCTCCGCCAGATTCACTTCGGGACCCGCGAGCGCGCCATTGGTGATGCCCTCCGTGAGGCCGCCGCAATGGTCTGTTGCCCGGGGGTGCCACCGACGGGGTCAGGTCCGGATGGGCGCTCCCGGTCGTTGACGGGCTTGCCGATCGCGGTTGCCGCCGGGGCCAAAACGGGGCGCGTGGGACGCAGAATCCAGTTTGATGCCTCGGGGTCGCGCGACGCGGTCGGCGGTAGACGGGTTCAGGCGAGCTGGGAATTCGGTGACGGCGCGCGTTCGCGCGGCCTCCGAGTGCACCACGTCTACACGAATGCGGGGACCTACGTGGCCTCGCTGACGATCACCGATGCGACGGGGGCCTCACGACGCGAGCCCCTGTTGGTGACGATCATGCCAGCCACGCCGGCTGTGGCTGACGGACGGGGCCTGGACGTTTTGCAGTGAGCGGGCCGGCGCGGGCGTCCAGATCGAAGCTTCAATCGGAGGGAGGATGAGGCGGACAGCGAAAAGGAGTTCGCCATGTCTCTGCGACAATGGACGCTCTGGAAGGACGGTCACAAGTTCAGCCTCCGGTGGCGTGCGGGCGACGAAGGCCAGCTCCTCGCCGAGATCGCCGACCAGGTGGATCGCGGGGTGCTCCCGCTCGACCGTCAGAATCTCACCGTCCTGGTTCGCATGATTGCCGCGACGATCGAACCGGGGGACTCGACCATGGCGGCCATGAAGACCATGAAGAAGAAATGGCTCGCGACGCGTGACGGGGCCTTCATCGGGACAGCGGGCGGCTGCGCCCCCCGCTGAGTCCCGCCATCGCAGTTCAATCCTCGCCCGGGGTTCGGCCAGACGGCGATCTTGTCCTCATGACGGATCGCTCTCGGACGCGACAGCGCTGCTGTCGGTCGAAGGAGGAGTCCCGGGACAATGACCAAATCCTTGCTGAAGTGGGCTGCGCTTCGGACCGATCAAATGAACGGTTTCGTTCAGGAAATCCTGTCCGGCCTGGCCAGGGCGAGGGAAATGGCCCGACGCATCAAACGCTACCGGAACCTGACCTGGTGCTGCTGCGGCGTGCTGGCCGCAACCGCGGTCCTGGCAAGCCTCGGCTGGGGCACGGGGTGGACAGAGCTGGTCGTGGTCTCCCAGATCGGGATGCTCGCCGCAGCGGTCGGCGCAGCGATCTGCGCGATCAGGATGCGTCGAGGAACGCGCTCCCGCGAGCGGGTCGATTTCAGCACTGGCATTGCGGGCTACTCGCTGCAGGACCTCGGCGAGGGTCCTCGCAACGCCTGAACGACGCCGTCCGTCGCACTCCCATGCCGCTCCTGGCCGAAAGGCCAGGCGCGGCAGGCGCTCTCCCCGAACGGCACGAGGCGAAGCGAATGCTCAGAAGGGCACTTCCAACGCCTCGAACGTCTTGCGGACGTGTTCCTCGGGGTCCTTCACCGCGAACTGGTCGGTGATCTTGCCATCCTTGTCGATGATGAACGTCTGACGTTCGACCAGCAGCGAGGGCTTGCCAGCCAGCGTCTCTCGTTCCACGGGCACGCCGAACTCGCGGGCGATCGCGCCGTCTGAGTCCGAGATCAGCGTGAAGGGCAGCCTGTACTTGGCCTTGAAGGCCTTGTGCGAATCCACCGAGTCGCAGCTGATTCCCACGACGGTGTAGCCCTTCTCGTGGAGCTTGGCCAGGCGATCGCGAAACGCGCAGGCTTCGGTGATGCAGCCGGGCGTCTCGTCTCTTGGGTAGAAGTAGACCACCGCGCCTCCGTCTTTCCTTAACGCACTGAGCGAGACCGTCTTCCCGTCGTCGGTTACCCCGGTGAAGTCCGGCGCCATCGAGCCGACCTTCAGCGGCTGCTGGCAGCCGACTGTCGCCAGCAACAACACGCTGCATCCCACCACGCCACACAGTGACTTGAGCATGTCAGTCTCCTTACAGAAACGACCTCCTTGGGCCCTCATGACGATCTCGCAACGAAGCGACTGCATCGACGTCGTCTGGATTGGCGGTCGGCCGGACCAGCCTGCATCCGCGCGCGTGCGAGTATAGGGACCCGACGGCGTCCGTCAATCCGCAAGCACGCAATGCCTCTGACGGCCCGTGGGACGTCCCTTTTGCTTAGACGGGTTGGCGACTACAATCTGGCATTGGGGCCTGCGGCTCGGGCAGGAAGGGTGTGATGCGATCCATCGAGCGAATCTTGGTCGACATCGACACGCAGCTGGACTTCATGCGGCCAGACGGGGCCCTTTATGTGCCGAACGCCGTTCAGATCGTGCCGAACCTGGTCCGACTCATCGGTCTGGCCAGGGCGTCGAGGGTCCCCGTCATCAGTTCGGCCGACTGCCACGTCGAGAACGACCCGGAGTTCGAGCAGTTCCCGCCGCATTGCGTCGACGGAACCGCCGGTCAGGCCAAGCTCCCGGAGACGCTGCTGCCCCGACGCCTGACGATCGGGCCTGATGAGCGGGTCGAGGGACTCGATCGCCTCTTCGATGAGTACGATCAGCTGGTCTTTGAGACGACCACCTTCGACGTGTGGACCAATCCGAGCGCCGCTGGGCTCATCGAGTCGCTCAGCGTCGGTGAGTACGTTGTCTTCGGTGTGGCGACCGACTACTGTGTCCGGGACGCCGCAATGGGGCTACTGAAACGAGGGTGCCGCGTGGTCGTAGTGGGCGACGCCATCCAAGCCATTACGGAACAGACGGGGCGGGCTGCCGTCGAAGAGATGACGGCCGCCGGGGCCAGATGGGTCACGACCGATGAGGTGGTGGGGGAGTCTCCATGAGGATTGCGGCTGCACAGATCAACCCCCTGGTCGGCGATCTGGCGGGCAACAGCGCCAAGATCATTCACTGCATCGAGCGCTCACGGCAGGCGGGTGCCGAGTTGGTCATCTTCCCGGAGTTGTCGATCATTGGCTATCCGCCGAAGGATTTCCTGCTCAAGCCGCGGTTCATCCAAGATAACGTCGAAGCGCTGCATCGCATCGCCGAGGCCTGCACGGATGTGGCTGCGTTGGTCGGCTTCGCTCAACAGAGCGAGTTGCCCCGCGGTCGGCGGCTGCGGAACTCCGCGGCGCTGTGTCAGGACGGGCGGGTCCTGAGCATCCACCACAAGTCGCTTCTGCCGACCTACGATGTGTTCGATGAGCATCGTTACTTCGAGCCGGGTCCGGAGATATCGCTCGCCACGCTCATGCGGGATCACCGTCCCACGACGCTCGGCGTGAGCATTTGCGAGGACCTGTGGAACGTAGAGGAGGTCTTGGGCAGGCGGCTGTACCACAGGGACCCGATTGCCCAGCTCACCGAGGCCGGCGCGCACGTGCTGATCAATATCTCCGCCTCGCCCTTCACCATGGACAAGCACGAGGTCCGAACACGGCTGTTTGCCGCCCAGGCCGAGAAGGCCGGTCGGCCCCTGATCTTTGTCAACCAGGTCGGCGGAAACGACGAGCTGGTCTTCGATGGCGCGAGCATGGTCATCGACGGCAATGGAAAGGTCATCGCACAGGCCAGAGCTTTCGAAGAGGATCTGCTCATCGTCGATTTGGACGCGCCGGACAGCGGCCGCGTCGAGCCGTACCCCGAGCAGGTTGCCCGGATGCACGACGCCCTCGTGCTGGGCACGTGCGACTACGTCAGAAAATGCGGGTTCGCAGAGGCGGTGATCGGGCTGTCAGGCGGCATCGACTCGGCGGTGACGGCGGCGATCGCGACGGCGGCGCTTGGCGCCAGGGCCGTGCACGGCGTGGCCATGCCCAGCCGGTACAGCAGCGAAGGCAGTCTGACCGACGCCCGGGCCGTCGCCGACAACCTGGGCATCGATTTCAGGACCATCCCCATCGGCGAGATCCACGCCACCTTCGAGAAGGGGTTGGCCGACCATTTCGCCGACCGGTCCCCGGATCTGGCCGAGGAGAACATCCAGGCCCGCATCCGCGGCAGCCTTCTGATGGCCCTGTCGAACAAGTTTGGCTGGCTCGTGTTGGCCACGGGCAACAAGAGCGAGCTGTCGGTCGGCTACTGCACGCTCTATGGGGACATGTGCGGCGGGTTGGCGGTGATCGGGGACGTGCCCAAGATGATGGTCTACGCGCTTGCCGACCACATCAACCGGCAGGCTGGGAGCGAGGTCATCCCCGACAAGACGATCACCAAACCGCCTTCGGCCGAGCTCCGTCCGGACCAGACCGACCAGGACGCGCTGCCGCCCTACGAACTGCTCGACCAGATCCTGCAGCGGTACGTCGAGCAGGAGCAGTCCCTTGACGAAATCGTCGAGGCCGGTTTCGATGCGCATCTGGTGACGGACGTCATCCGGATGGTCGATAGGAACGAATACAAGCGCAAGCAAGCAGCTCCTGCGTTGAAGATCACCGGTCGGGCGTTCGGCACGGGTCGGCGGATGCCGATCGCGGCCCGGCACGGATAGGGTTCTGCCGATGGCGTGACGAACGGCAGTGCATCGAGGGAAGTCCTGATGTTGATCATCTGCGGCGGCTGTCGGAAGAAGTTGAACGTGGAAGACACATTGGCGGGTGAGCTGGGTCGCTGCCCCTCGTGCAACTCGGTGATCAAGATTCCCCCATCCGATGCCGCCGCCAGCGTTGGGACCGACGAACCGCCGCCCGTGGCCGTGGTGACCCCGGATCCGGAGATCGAGCTTCAGTCGCAGGCGGCTCAAGGGCAAGCCGGCGCCGACGGTCTCGCGGGCACCGGCGCCCCGAGCGATACCGCGCCGCAGCCCATCGGGTCGGAGGGGATCCGGACCGACGAGCAGGGCTTCGTCCTTGCGGTTCCGGTCGAGGACCAGGATGAGCTTGGCGTGCCCGAACCGCCGACTTCGATACCCGGTCAGGGCATTTCGATCCCGCGGCCGGGCGACAGCGGGGATGGGGGGGCGTACGACCTGGCCGGTGAGGATGAGCCGCCGGCGCCCGCGCCCGAGTCGGTGGAGAGGCCCCAGGCCGGGGTGGGGGGGCTGACGGCAGGTCTCGACGAGATCCTCGACCGACTCGACGCCCAACAGGACCAGGCCGGTCCGGCAGGGGCACAGGCGCCCTCTACCGAGAAGATCATCACGCGGTGTCCCGGCTGCGGCGCGCGTCTGGCCATCGAAGCTCAGTATGCCGGCGGGATGCGAACCTGCCCGAAGTGTGCGACCGAGATCCAGGTGCCGCTGGAGTCCACCGTCATTCCGCCTCATGCCGCTGTGCCCGGGGCCCCAACGGCCCGAGGCGTATCCCAGGCCGTTCCCTCATCCCTCGCCGAAGACCTGTCCCCCGACGTCGATCTGGACAGCTATATCGCCGAGCCCGAAATCGGCAGGGCCCGCGTCGTGGCCAGCTACTGGCTCGTCGTGGTCTTCCTGGTGGGTCTGACGATCGGGTTTGCGGTCGGCTGGCTCCTGGCGGGCTCGTCATCCCGGACCGGCCCGTCCGCCCCCGAGCCTTCGCCTCCTGCCGAGGTCGAGGAGGGAGCGTAAGCCGCCGTGCGGCAGACTACCGATCCTCGGAGCTACTTCTTCTCGCTTCCGATCCGCACGTTCAGATCCCGCCACGCAGCCATGGACCTTTCCAGGTTGGCGTACTTGTCGCCCTTGACGTTGTAGCATTGCAGCCCGATCGGACCCGTGTAGCCCATTCGCTTCAGGGCCCTGAGCAGAGCACAGGTGTCGAAGGAGCCCCGGTCCAGCGGCTGGATCAGCCTATCCCACCCGCCCTTGGGGTCCGCCCCGTTAATGGTGACCTGGAACAGGTGGGGCTTGGCCAACTCGAGTCGGGCCGCCAGCGTTCCCACCTCGTCGACCTTCAGCCAATGACACAGATTGAACGTGACGCCGACGTTGGGTCGGTCGACCTGTTTGACCACTCGGACGGCGTCCTCCACCCGTTCCACCCAGAACCAAACGTGGGGGTAGAGGGCGACTCGAAGTCCCGACGCCCGCGCCGCGTCGGCCAGCTCGCGGACGATCTCGACCGCCCGCGCATCCCCGGTCGGGGAAGAGGGTTTGTGCTGCTTGCTTCGAATCGTGAGCCAGATCATCGTCTCCCCGCCCTCCAGATGCTTGATGACGTCGAGCAGTCGCGGATCGTACTTGGGCTGATCCCCATCCAGCCATGCACCGACGTAGAGCGTGAACAGCTTCAGGCCGTGTCGGTCCAGCGCAGCGAGCAACTCGGCAACCCCCTCAACACCGGAATGGCTCATGCCGTCGTAACCGAGTTCCTCGAGCATGCGGGCCTGCGATTCGGGCGTAGGATGCTTGGCGTCCTTCACCCCGTTGTTCAGCGCGTAGAACGGGTTGGCCAAGCCCCGTTGCCCGGACGGCGTCTCGGCACGCGCAAGCGTGCAAGCCAACATCGGGCTGAGCATGGCGAGGATTCTCATGCGGGACATGGTGGACTCCTTCTCGTGCAAGACACGCTCTGCGTTGGGCACATCATACCCCCTCGACTCGTTTCGCTGTACAAGTAGCTCTCGTTGACGGTGTCGCGGAAGACAGGTAGCGTTGGTCGCGCATGGCGGGCACAGTCCGTCTGGACGGTCCGGTGGGGAAAGCACGCGGAGGTGGCGCGGAACCAGTTGAATGACCCACGTCGTCGCCGGTCCAAGAGCCCCGCAACGGGAAGCTGATACGGAGGCAACCATGAGAATCCAACTTTTCTGTTCCTGGTTGGTCGCGCTGGCGACGCCCGTGCTGGCCGAAACGCCCTTGCTTGATTTCGAGACGCAGGCGGACATGGCAGCCTTGCGCTGGGGCAGCAAGGGTCAGAGCCAGATACAGCGCGACGGTCGCTTCGCCACCGCCGGCGCGTCATCGCTCAAGTTCACGACGCCGGCCTGGAAGAAGGGCATGCCCGAGTGGCCGTCCTTCGAAACCAAGCCGCCCCTTGCCGATTGGAGGCCCTTCGACCGTCTGGTCGTGGACATCACCAACCCCAAGGGCGAGCGATACTTCTTCTCGCTCTTTGTGTCCGACAGCAAGGTGCCGTTCCGTAAGGGATTGCACTACCGATTCGTCGTGCCCACACGCGGGTTTCAGCGGTTCGTCGTCCCGCTGTCGTCCTTTCCCAAGAGCGTCAACCGCGCCGACATTGCCATCCTGCACTTCTTCACACAGCGTCCGAAGACCGACATGGTGCTCCACCTGGACAACCTCGTCCTGCTCAAGAAGGGGGAGACCTTGCCCGAGCCGGGTGCGGCTTTCGTATCCCAGATGAGGGACCTGGCGATCGAGAGCGTGGCTGCGGCCGAGCGGTCCGTCGCCGCTCGCCGGCAGACGGCCGAACAGCTCGACCTCGCGCCGCGGACGAAGGCAGCGGTCCGCCTGCAGTTCGAGGACCTGGGGAACCGAATCAGGGCCATCCGGGCGGAATGGAACTCGCCGAGTCTGACACTCGCTCGACTGGACGCCCTGAAGAGGGAGCTGCAGGCCCTGCCCAAGAAGGCGGATCGCTCCGTGTCCGTGCTTCGATTCAAGGAAGCCTGCACCAAGCTCGGACAGCCGTCTGACCGGATGCTGATCGGCTTTACGACGTCGATGGAGAAGATCCTCCCTCGTGATGTGCCCTTCGACGTCCGACCCGCGCGTCAGATCGAGGTCAGCCTGGCGCGAAACGAGAAGGAGAGCTTCCAGGTCGCGGTCTTCCCTGTGGAAAGCGGGCTCAAGCAGGTGAAGGTGAGCGTGGGCGCGTTGCGGTCGGCCGGCGGTGCTGTGCTCGATCGCCAGAACATCGACTGTGACGTCGTCGGCTACGTCGAGACGAAGCGGCGTCCGCCGTACCAGGTGTCGTACGTCGGATGGTGGCCGGACCCGATCCTCGACTTCCTCGGCCCCGTCGACGTGGCCAAGGGCGACCTGCAAACGTTTTGGATCCGTGTCCGAGCCCCGAAGGCCCAGCCCGCTGGCGTGTATCGAGGCAAGCTAACGGTGTCGGCGCAAGGGGCTGTCCCAGTCGAGTTCCCGCTGGTGGTGCGCGTCTACGGCTTCCCGCTGCCGGACCACAGTCCGCTGCCGACCGCCATCACGTTCTTCGAGCGGGTGAGCCAAATGGGCGGCAAGGACAACTGGCCGAAGCGCAAGCTCGAATATGCGGATTTCCTTGCCGACTACTACATCGACTATGACAGCCTGTACCGCGGCAAGGCGCCCGACTTCGAGATCGCCACTCGCCTCCACGGCCAGGGCCGGCTCGTCGCCTTCAACCTCGGCAACGTGTTCAACGCCGGCGCGCCGACCAGCGGCTTCGACAACGCCATGAACGGCACCATCTCGCGCCTCCGCGTGGCCTACGACAAGGCGAAGCAGCTCGGCCTGTTGGATCATGCCTACATCTACGGCTTCGACGAGCGGGGCAAGGACCAGTTTCCGCTGCTGGAGAAGTGCGCGCAGCGGCTGCGGCAGGCATTTCCGGATGTCCTGCTGATGACCACGAGCTACGAGCACAGCTTTGGGCTCGATTCGGTGGTCAAGACCATCGACGCGTGGTGTCCGCTCACGCCCAGATTCGACGCAGCCCGAGCCGCCAAGGCACGTGCCTCGGGCCGCTACGTGTGGTGGTACATCTGCTGCGGCCCGCGCAATCCCCATGCCAACATGTTCGTGGAATACG
This sequence comes from uncultured Planctomycetales bacterium, assembly GCA_964390905.1. GTDB lineage: Bacteria > Planctomycetota > Phycisphaerae > UBA1845 > JAFGLZ01 > JAFGLZ01. The sequence goes on from CAYMLO010000063.1 coordinate 28,410, forward strand.
CCGCCATCGAGGGCCGGCTGCTGATGGGCGCGATGACGGCCAAGTACCGCCCGGATGGCTTCCTCTACTACGCGCTGACGATCTGGAACCGGAACCGACCCATCGAGACGGGGCCCTTCACACCGTGGAATCCGGTGAGTTGGACGACATACCACGGCGACGGGTCGTGGTTCTGCTGCGGGCCGGGCGGCAAACCCGTGCCGACGATCCGCCTCGAGAACTTCCGTGACGGTTTGGAGGACTTCGCCTACGCGCTCATCCTCGAAGAGATCATCCGCCAGCGCGAAGCGAAGGCGTCATCGCTTGGTGCAAAGGAAAGGCAGTGGTTGGCCGAGGCAAAGGCGTCGCTGCCGGTCCCCGAGACGCTCGTCAAGACGATGGCCGAGTACGCGCGCGACCCAGCCCGCCTTTACACCTGGCGGAATCGCCTGGGCGATCTGATCGATCGTTCCGGCGTCACAGACGCGAACCCCTGGGGGACGGGCTTCGGCGTGCGCGGCTTCCGCAAGCCTGCCACCGATTCGGCCAGGCAGTAGCAGGTGTGCCTCCCCGCTAGGCCCCTCGTGCGGAATCGGGCTGCTTGCCTCGTCCCGTAGGGACATCTGACAGTAGCCCAGGACTTCAGTCCTGGGAACAGGCCCTCCCTCAACATGTCCAGTCCCGTTAGGGACGATCGAATTGGGCGCTCGAGATTCAGTCGTCCCTGACGGGACTGCAATGGTCGCTGTGGGCAGCTCTCCCAGGACTGAAGTCCTGGGCTAGTTTCACGATGTCCCTACGGGACTGGCAAGATACGATCGGCTTCGACGGTGATGCAACGCGATCGTGGTTGACAGAACCGACCCGTGACCGGGAAGTCGCGCGCGTCCGATCCGTCCCGGATCGTCTCGCGCCGGGCGCCGTACCGCGTGAGTGGACGCAACCAGGTTCCCAGCGCACACGCTCGCCCCAGTCGCCGTTCAGGTTCACCGCGTACACGCTCACTGGGGCGGTCCGCGACCGCCAGCCAGGAAAGGCGTAGACCTTGATGCCGCCAAAGGCGGGATGACCTGGTCGTCATTCGCACAACACCGCGGGCCTCAGAGTCCACGGGTCTTGGCGGCGGCGAGTATCGTAGCTATTCTCGGGTTCGATCTCAAAGCCGAAGGGAGCCGAGGGACCATGAAGCGACGCACATCGGGAGTCATCTGCCTGCTGGCATGGTTCTTCCTTCTCGGGGCCGCCAACGCATCGGACGTCACCTTCACGGTGCGCAATCGAAGCGCGCCGCCGCGTCGCGAAGTCGTCCGCGTGTCCGTCCCTTTGCCACCTGGGACATTCAAGGCAGCGCTTCCCGGGCAGCTGCTTCGCAACGACACCGAGGTCCCCGTGCAGGCGCGTGTCATCACTGCGCAGCCAGACGGCTCGCTTCGCCGCGTCATGCTGAGCTTCCCCGCGAAGCTAGACCCCACCCAGACGGCTTCGTATCGCTACGTACCTGCCGCATGCTCGGCTGCCACGACTCGCAGTCAACGCATCGACCACGCCTCGCTGCTACAACAGGATGACGGGGCCTACCGGATCAAGACCGACGCCTACACACTTCGCGTCCACGCCGACAGCGTTCGGTTAGTCAGGTCAACGGAGGGCAAGGTGCTGGCGGACCTGAGCGCCTTCGGGCCGGCGCTGTCCGAGCCGCGTCCTGCCAGAACGGAGGTCATCGAGGCCGGCCCATGGTTCGTTTGGCTGCGTTGGCGGCAGGACGGTACGGATTTCGGTCGGGAGGTGGACATCCGAGCAGACAAGCTCGGCCGGATCCGAGCGACCCAGCGAATCATTAGGCACTTGCGGAAGAACGGTTGGACGCCCGACTTTGGATTCGAGCTGTCTGCCCCAAAGGCCGAGGCCGTACGGCTGCCCGCCAAGCCCGTGCACTTCCGGCGATTGCCCGCTCGATCCAAGCTGGTCGACCATCCTGATCTCATCGCCTGCCTGCGACTTGCGGGCGGGCAGCGGGTGTCGCTGGCGAATCCCCTGGCGTTGCGTCAGAACCGGGGAACGCTCGAGGCACGTGCGAAGGGCAAGGATCGTGTGTTTCTGCGGTTCAGCCGGCTGGAGCCGGTGGTCAAAGAGAACGACCGGTTGATGCTGCAGGAGGGGATGTGGCGGACGGTCGAGCTGATCGTCCGGCCGGGCGCCGCGGCATCGCTTGCAGCCGCGATCGACGATCCTCTGCTGGCCCACGTCGACTGGCGGGCCTTTGATGCCGTGTACCATACAGGCCGGCCCCTCGAGGTCAGGCACCCGCTGCTTGAGCGCCTCGTCGAGCGGAACCTGCAGTACATGATGAAGATGTCGCTGGACGGCGACGACTGGGGCAACATGAGCAGCTACAGCCCGGCCACCGGCAAGGTCGCCATCAACTCGATGGTGCGCTACAACCACTGTCGGTACGTCTGGGAAGACTGGTTCCGGACGGGCGATCCGCGCCTGCGCCGAATCGCGCTTGACTGGTCGGAGAACTACCGGAACTTCTCCGTCTACTACGGGCCGGTGAAGAAGTACTACGGCGGCAGCCGACGCGGCCGGCGCTATCGTGACCGACCCGGTAGCCCGCACGGCCCCGGCACCTACATGGTTCGCTTCAACAACGCGGTGGACTTTTGCACGAAGGGCTACTGTGGTTTCTGGCTGGCCTACGAGGAGACCGGCGACCCGCGATTCAAGGAGGCCGCCGAGGTACAGGCCCGCTGGTCCGCAGAGCACGTCGGCTATAAGACCCACGAAATGCGCAACGTCGGCATGGTCGCGGACTACTGCAAGCTATACGAATACACGGGTGACGCGTCTTACCTGGACAACGCGCTGCGGCTCTGGGAAGGGTTCAAGGCCAAGCAGGAGCCGGACTTGCTCTTCACGCAGAACGGTAGGCACGCGACGGGGAACCATCTGTACATCTACGACGATGCCTATGGCTACAAGCATCCGTTTTACAAGTCTTACATCGTTCAGTATGCCACGAACGCGCTGCCTTACCTGCTGAAGGTCCGGACGAAGGATCGGCGGCTTCGAGATACCGTCTTTGCCTGCAACGATTGGATGGCGAAGGTTCAGACCGCGGGCGGCGGCTGGGGCTATCCGGGTCCTACCACAGGCGGCTTGAGGTTTTGGACCGAGTACTGCCACGGTCTGATGCTGGCGCACGAGGTCAGGCCGGACGAGGCATATCTCGATGCCACACAGCGATGCCTCCGCTGCATGGTTGCGCTCTTCGAGAAGCACCATGGCGTACCGTCCGGGATCATGGCGTGGGAGAAGGTCGCGGGCGTGAAGAACGTTCGGGAGCTGTACCGCCTGGCCACGGACCGCGACCGCAACAAAGACTACACGCACGGCCGGGCCGTGTTCTCGTCTTCTCCGGACAGCACGGTCTACCTTCAGGTCGTCCTGCGCGACTACCTGCGATACCGCGAAGAGTCGTCCCTGTTCACCAGGGACGAGATTCTCGAGAAGATTCTGAGGTTACCGACGTCGCTACGGTCTACAACGCCCAAGGCGCCCGGCCGGGGGGGAGGCTGAGCAGCTTGTTGGCCGCGTCGCTGTTGGTGAAACGCTCCTTGTGAGGATCCCACTTGAGCTTGCCGCCGACCTGGACGGCGATGTGCGCCAGATGACACAGCGACGTGGTCCGGTGGCCGACCTCGGCGTCCTCGAGCGTCTGCCCGCGCGACTTGACGCAATCGATGAAGTCCCGCTTCTCGTGCTTGAGAAGCAGGTGCGTTTCATCGGGGCCGATCTTCTCCTCGAGGAGGGATTGAGGCTCGGCCTTGAGGGGGCCGCCGAACAAGGTGTACAGCGAGCCCTTGCTGCCCTCGAACTTCACGTAGGGCTTGTCGGTCTTGTAGATGAGGCGGACGCCGTTGGCGTAGCGGTAGTGGACCTCGAATTCCACGAGCACGTTCCACAGGTTGCCCGCCTCGGGATACTTGCTGCCGGGCTTCGCCTCGACCTCCACGGGGCCGGTGCGATCGGTGTCGTTGCCCCACTGGGCGATGTCGTTGAGGTGCGTGCCCCAGTTGGTGACGATGCCGTCGCAGTAGTCGAGGATCCGCATCCAGCCTGCCCGAGTGTAGGCCTTGGGCGTGTGGACGCGGTCGGACGAATACGGGGCCTTGGCGGCAGGCCCCAGCCACATGTCGTAGTCCAGCTCCTTGGGCGGGGTCGTCACCTTGTTGGGCGCCATGCCAAACTTGTCGATCGGCACGCCGGTGCGGATCGTGTGCAGCTTGCCGATCCGCCCGTTACGGACCAGTTCGCAGGCTCGGTGGAAGTTCTTCTTGGACCGAAACTCGCTGTCGGTTCGAAAGACCCGCTTGTGCTTGGTGACCAGGTCGCTGAGCAGCCGCCCCTCGCCGATGCTCCGCGTGATGGGCTTTTCCAGACAGACGTCCTTGCCGGCCTTGACCGCGGCGATGGCCATCGGCACATGCCAGTGGTCGGGCGTGGAGATCATGACCGCATCCACGTCCTTCCGCGCCAGGACCTCGCGAAAGTCCGTGTACCGGGCGACCCCCTTGACGTCTTCCGGCTTGACCTGTCCGCCCCAGACCGACGTCCGCTTCTCTTCCAGCGCCAGCCGCCAGCGGTCCACGTCGCACAAAGCCACCACCTGGACATCGGGTGCCTTGAGAAAGGCCTTTAGGTTGCTGCAGACGACGATCCGCCCCATCCCGATCATGCCGACGGTGATGCGGTTGCTGGGCGCTGCCCGGCCGTCGGCCCCGAGCGACGAGGCCGGCACGAAGTAGGGCGCAGCGATGGCCCCGCCCGCCGCCTTGGCCGTATAGCCGAGGAACCGACGACGCGTCATGGACTGTCTGGTTGCCACAGTGGGGTCTCCTGTTCTTGCTCTGTGAAGGTACTCATTCCTCCAAGTGGTCTGTCATTGTCGTCGCAGCGCCGAGGGGTGTAAAGGACGGGCGCCGCGTGCCGGTGGCAGGACGTCCTGTCGGTCGTTATCCTGAGGAGCGGCACCTTCAGTTGAGGCTAGCGATGCCCGGGATAACGCCACGAGAACGACTGCTCACGACGTTGCGCGGCGGGACGGCCGATCGCGTCCCGTTGGTGCTCGAGGGGGCGGGTCGCGTCAGTCGTTCGCACGTCGACGCGGTCAAGGACGCCGCCTGGCGAGAGATCTGCCAGCGCGTCTACGATCAGACCCATTGTGTTCGCAGCTGCAACACGGGTGTGAATCGGTACCTGGTCACGCCGAGTCGGTTCATGCAGGAGGTGTCTCGCGTCGAGCGCGATGGGGAGGTCCGGGTCACCACCGAGATCGAAACGCCGAAGGGCCCGCTGACGGCCGTGACAGCCTGCAGGAAGGGCGTCCAGACAACGTGGACGATCAAGTACCCCGTCGAGTCGCTGGCGGACATCGACAAGATTTGCTCGATCCCCTGGGAGATCTCCGACGGCGTCGGCCCGCCGGACCTGTCCGACTTGCCCGATGACTTCGACAAGCGGGGGATCATCCACGCGGGCATCTCCTCGCCCTTCGTCTGCGTCGCGGGCATGATGCCGTACGACTACTTCCTCGAGCTGTGTGCGACGGAGTTCGTGCTCATCCAGGAACTGACCGTCCAATGCCTGGAGCGGATCGTGGATCTGCTTGACGTCGTGCTGGCGCCGCGGACGGTCGAATACGTTTGGCTGGGCGGCAGCGAGTGGCTCACCGTGCCGATGGCCTCGCCGCGGCTGTACGACGAGCTCGTGCAGGAATTCGAGAAGCCCGTCATCGATCGGATCCATGCAGCCGGCGCGCTTGCCCACGTCCACTGCCACGGCAACGTCCGGTCGACGCTCGAGCGGGTGATCGAGCGCGGTGGGGATTTCCTCGAGCCGATGGAGCCTCCCCCGGACGGCGACGTCACGATGGCCGAAGCGAAGGCGATCGCCGCCGGGCGGATCACGCTTGGCGGCAACGTGGAGGCGCGCATCCTCGAGAACGAGGGGCCGGCTGCGGCCGAGGCCGCCGCGCGGGCCGCCTTCGAGGGTGGCAAGGAGCAAATGGTCTTCCAGACAACGGCCGGGCCGCTCAGCAGCATCGCCCCCCGAACGCATGAGAACTACCACCGCATCATCGACGTCTGGGAAGCGCTCTCCCCGCTGGATCACGCGCCGTAGAGCCCGGCGAGCTGTGACGGAAGACCGGCGTTGTTCACGTCCTTCGGCGGCGCAACGTCCTTCGCAGCGATGATCTGTGCGCAGCGATGCATGCACGTATGATCGCGCCGGTCAGTGCTCGGGTGATTCGGTTCTGGACGATCGGTCCCTTATAGAAGCGAGCCAGCGCGCCGATCCGTCTGGCGTCGTCCTCCGAGACCTGAGGGACCGGCGCGACGCAGGCCGGATCGATGGAGCTTGGCATAAACCGCCGACGGTTCTCGTTGGACGTTCCCCACCTGATGCCCAGGTCCGTGGCGATCGCGAGGATCTCCCAACAGCGCTCCGGGATCTTGGGCACGCTGGCGCCCCCGGTCGCCATCTCGACGATCTCTAACGGGTGGTAGACGTCGATCCTGGCGTTGGTCAACTCCTTGATAATCGACAGGAAGGCGTAGCAGGCCGGACAGCTTGCGACCAGGACATCAGCGCCCGTCTCGACCGCCTCTTGCAGACGCATATCCAGACTGTGGAACAGGTGGATGACGGTCCGCAGAGGGTTTCCCGACATCGCTCCGTACAACGTCGGAATGGTCGCCGCCCACCCACAGCACAGGGCGTTCGACCGATGGTGTCTCATCTCGATGAGCTCGCAGCCGGCGATTTGGACAATCTTGCGTACGACCTCCTGCGGGCGGCCCCCGAAGTACCTGGACAGGCAGTTGTCGTGAACCGTCGCTCGCCAGTTGAGCTTCCGGGTCACCTCGACCTCGCCTTGCTCGAGCCTCTCGAGGACCCAGTAATCCAGCGGGAGCGCTTCCACTTTGAAGTCCGCGCCGAATCGTCGGGGGAGGACCTCCGCCAACATGGCCGCTTCGGCTTCCATGAAGCAGTAGACCCTCTCTGCGCCCATGTCGCGGAACAGCCGCTCGAGCAGGGCGACGACCTGTTCGGTCAGTCCGATCGCGCCGAGCTTGGTGCTGTCCCCCCCGCATCCCCACAGGCCTTCGCCGCCTACCATCACGGGCCGGAGGTCGTCGAGGATCTTGGCCGTCGTGAGGCGGGGGACCAGGCTCGTATACATTCCCGTCAACAGGATCTGCTTCTTCGGCGTGTGCAGGCCCGCTTCCCAGGCCTGCAGCAGGGACAGCTCATCGGGGTCCATGAGCACGCGCAACGCGGACCACATGTTCTGCGGCTCGTTCGGGAGGATCATCTTGGCGAGGAAGGGCAGCCCATGGTTCTGGCCATAGTCATTGAAGTTCTCCAGAACGAGCTCATAGGGGTCGGCCTCCTTGGGGCAGACCAGATCACACGCGTTGCAGGTGTTGCAGAACCGAAACGCCAATGCGTCGTCGACGTCGCCAGAGATGAGCGCCTGGATGTCCGCCTTCGCCCCCCGGTTGGACAGGTTCAGGACGGGACAGCTCTGGAGGCATTCGCCGCAGCGATCGCAGACGTCGTCTTTGAACCACCGGAATCCCTGTCTGCCGTCCATGTCCGGCTCCGTCCCCGCGCGCTACAGGAGATCCTGCGTGGAGAAGCGCTTCTTGGAGAGCACCTTGGGGAACTGATTGACCACGACGCCCCTGAACGTCAACCGCGCCCGCCGCTTGTTGCGCCTCTCCGGCGTCTCCCCGATGGCCATCTGGAGCAGCTCGAGGATGTGATAGACCGGCATCCGGTTCGGATAGACGATCTGGCCGACCGAGAGCATCTGGAGGCAGCCCGCACAGTAGGCGGCAATCGCCTCTGCGCCGGTCTTCCCAGCGAGGCGCAGCACTCTTACCGTCGAACGCGTGATGTCCCACGGATGATAACCCGAAGGATGGCTGAAGCCACCGCCGATGCCGCAGCAGAGTGACCGTTTGCCGCTGAGCTCCTGCTCTATCACGTTCACGCCGATCTTGCTCAGTAGCGTTCTGGGCACCTCCAGGAACTCCTCACCGAACGTCTTGCCGTAGCACGAGTCCTGAATCGTGACCGTCATGTTCAGCGGTCTTGTGATCTGTATCTCGCCCGATTCGATCCTCTCTGCGAGCCAGCAGAGCATGTGCTGGACCTCGAAATCGCGCTTGAGCCCGAACTTCGGCAGGACGTTGACAAACGTGTTCCAGCCGGCGGCACACGGGATGATCATTTTCTTGAAGCGTAGCTTCTCGTGCCATGCATTGAGCTGCTGAGCCGACCGTTCGACCATGTCGTACAGACCGGCGCGGTAGTAGGTCTCGCCGCAGCAGAGGTCCAGGGATCCGCGGATGTTCACGCCGTCCAGGAGTCGCGTCCGCGTCAGGTAGGGCGATGTGATGACGTTGCATCCCGGATAGAACACCTCGTCGCACGGTGAGGTGTCGTTCCATGATGCGACCAGGGCCCGCTCGTCTTCGGGAAGTCGGTCCACGACGTAGGTTCTATAGTTGGGCTTGCCGTGTGGCGTGAAGTACCTCGCCCGCGCGGGCAGGCCGTCTTGCATCGAACGGTCGTGCCAGACGTCGAGAATCCGCTGGGCGGGGTTGCATCCTTCCGGGCACGTCAGGTTGCAGGCGAAGCAGCTGGTGCACCGCTTCAGGACGTGCTTCGTCTCCTGTTTGTTGGCGAGCCGGGACACCTCCTGCTTCGCGACGTCCGAGTCCAGTTGCATCACCGGACACTGATGGAAGCACTCGCCACACGATGTGCATCTGTCCGCCTGGAATTCGTCGAAGAGGTCCATGGATGCGTTTCGCCTTGCCGGAACGCGGCACATCGTGCCGTGACCGTCTACCTTTGCCGCTCCGTTCCGCGGGCAGTGTAAGAGATGTCGTCGAAGTAGATCTCCACGAAATGGCCGCCGCGGTGCCAGCTCACCAGGCCGAATCGATCGAAGGCGGCATTGCCGTCTCGGGCGCCTCGCTTCAGATCCATCGAGACGGACTCCCCGTCAAGGGACATCGTGATCCGACCACGACCCTTGTTTGCGTCGGGCGCGTAGTGGAGCGTCCACGCGTGAGGCTCACCATCGGGTCGGATGATCGGGCCGGTGCCCATGAGGTCCTTGATGTCGTCGGATGTGCCGTAGGCAGGGCGGACGTAATGGCCGATCCGGCTGGGGCCCTCGATGAAGATGCCCAGGAAGTTGGCCGGCGGCGCCCCGATCGGCGTCAGCGAGTTGAACCAGCCCAGCAGCACGCCGCTGTCCGAGCCGGCCGCGCGAAGGCAGACCTTCCCTCGGGCGACGAGCGCTTGATCGAGCGACAACGGTTCGACGGGTACTCCGTAGTAGCCGGCATTCTCAGGGCGGGTGCTCTCGATCCGCCAGACCACGCCCCCGACCTCGCCGGGCTCCCCGCCAGCGTGGTTCGTCTTTCGGTAGCCGAAGTTGTGGTTCGGACGGATGACGGTGTCGGTGAATCGGACGCGGTTGCGCCGGCCCTCCCATCCGGGATCGGTCGAGAAGTCCTCGCGATCGCCGTCGATCACGACGTCGTCCAGCCACAGCGTGATGTCGCTGCCGGATATCTGCACGTTCATAATGCCGAAGCGGTCGAAGACGGCCCCCTCCTCCTTGTGTCCGCGCTCGAGCGCCGCCCGGTAGACCTTGCCGTCGAGCGTGAATGTGATCTCGCCCGCGCCGCCGGCGCCTGCGGGATCGTACGCGAGCGACCAGGTATGCGGCTTGCCGTCGGCGACGAGCAGGGGGGTCTTGGTGGTCTGGTATCGGCCTTCGAAGGTCGTGCCGCCCCCCGTCTTCCAGGTCTGCGTGCCATACTCGAAGAAGACGCGGAACTTGCCGGCCTCACCGTCGATTCGGAAGACCAGCGAGTTGGGCGTTCGCCAGCCGCGCGACGTGCTGTTGAACCATCCGACCAGCACGCCGCTGCCGCCTTCGGAGTGGGTGACCGAGAACCGACCCGAGGCCCGCAGGCGCTGATTGAGCGTTCGGATGGGGATCTTCTTGGCGTAGGTGGCGGGCCTGACGGATCGAGACACCCGTCCGCCGATCTCTCCCTTCTTCCCGCCCGCGTGGCGGGTGGGACTGAAGCCGAACGCCTGGACCTTCGTGACGCAAGCCGACGGGTCGGGCAGGTTCTTGCTGCCCTCCCAACCGGGGTCTTGCGAGAAGTCCTGTGTGGCCTGCCGAAGGCCCGTTTCGGCGGCGGCCGGACCCGCCGCGGCGCACAGCAACACGATCCACGCGAGCTGACACCACGGCCTGGCGTCTGGACGGCCCGTACTGCCGGCCAAGTTCGTCATCTGCTTCTCCGCCGATCCATGCTCCGTCGTGCTCCTGCGGCTTCGGACTGCGCTTGGACGGTTGTGGATCCCGAGCCACTGCACGGGAGGCGTGCGCGGGTCCCTATTGAGCGGCGAGGGCCTCGATGACGTTGCTGCGACTCGCCCGGTGCGCGGGCCACAGGCCAGCCACCAAGCAAATCCCCACCGTCAGCGCCATCGTCCCGATGACCCAGTCCCAGGGAACCGTTAGCTCCGGCCGGTACGCGAACATCCGCTCGGTGAACGTGTTCGATGCATGGGCGAGCTGGATCCCCAACGGCAGCCCGAGCACGCCGCTCAGCAGACCCAGCACGAGCGCCTCGCCGAGCACCATCCGCTGGATCTGGAACTCCGTCATCCCCACGGCCCGCAGCAGGGCCAGTTCGCGCGATCGGCTGGCGATGTTGCTCATCATCAGGTTGAGCACACCAATGCCGGCGATGACCAGGAAGAAGGCAGGGATCACGGTGACGATATGGGTCATCGTGCGGATCTCGTGGTCGATGCGTTTCTTGAGCTCGCGGACCGACCCGCTCCAGGCGAAGACGTTGCTGATCGACTCCTTGACGTTTATCAGAACGGTCATCTCGCGGTAGCGCTGCCACTTGTCCTCCCGGGCCAGCTCGCCGAGCGGCAGGCCGAACTCGAGCTCGCCGTCGGAGGCTTCGGGCATCTTGTAGGCATCCGGAAAGTCGGGCGGTACGGGCGCGGGCGGGAGGTCGAAGTCGATCAGGAAAAGCTTAACGCCCTTGACGCCGAAATGGCGCATGGCGTCGTCGGGCGTGCCCACCACCGACCCGATGCACGCGACCTGCAGCTCGGCCTCGGCCTCGAAGAAGCTCGAGGCGATCTCGATCGCCGTGCTCGTGATCACGCCAGCCACTTCGAAGTCATGCCGTCGGCCATTCGCCCGGATGGTGACGCGATCGCCCAGCTTCTTCTCGTAGACCCTGGCGAACTCCTCGGCCACGAGGATGTAGCCGCCACGCCGCATCTTGGCGAGCGCCTCCTCCTGTGTCCCTTGGAGAAACTGGACCTTGAGCACGTCAGGCCACGTGTCTGGATCGGCTGTCACGAACCGCGTCATCGGCGTCATGTACTTCCGCCAGCCGGTGTAGGGCTTGCCGATCACGCAGGGGAACTCACCGAATGCCGAGGCCCGCTTCACCCCCGGCACGTGCTGAACGGCCTCGAGCTTCTTGCGATCGATCGGACCCCAGCTCCAGACGTAGGCCTCGGGGAACTCCTTGGGAAACTGCCACCCGTAGATCACGCTCTCGGCGTGGACGAGCAGCGCCACGATCAGCGCCAATCCCACCATCAGGCCGCAGCAGATACCCGCGCTTCGCCAGGGCGACAGCGCCACCTGGTCGCGCATCACCCGCTGGCGGATCCGCAGGAGGACGGCCACCCCCGCGAGGATCCACTGGCCCACGACGATGATCACCGCCGGAGCGATCAGGGCGTAACCGATGAAGGCCGACAGCATGCTGACCGTCGTGACCGGTAGGAACCACTCATTCTCCAGCGGGAAGTCCTCGATGACCCAGACCTGTTGCAGGACCAGCGCCGTGCCCCCGGCGGCCGCCAGCGTCTCCACCCATCGGCGACGTTGCCTGGCCCGGGGTCGGGAGGCCTCCAACGGCGAGACGAGCAGCGCCTTGGGCGCCGGCCAGACCAGCACGCCCATCAGCGTGGCCACCGAGCCGGACAGGATGCCCATATAGATGCCGTCCAGGCTGAACGTCAGCGAGTCAATCGAGAAGTACTCCGGCAGCGTCTTGACGGTCGCGACGGTCAACCCCAATCCAAGGGGAATCCCCAGCGCGATTCCGATGGCGCCCATGGGCACGACTTCCAGCAGGATCAAGCCCACCAGCTGCGCGCGCGTCAGCGCAATACAGCGCATCAACCCGATCTGGGTGATCCGCTCGATCACCCCGACGGTCAGCGTCGTGAGGATGACGAAGAAGCTCGTCAGCAGCGCGCACCCGCTGATCCGAAGCAGGATATCCTGGAAGTGCTGCTGGGCGGCCTGCATTTGCTTGAGCTTGGCCTCGGCTGACGCGACCTCCGGCAGGCGGGGATACTTTGCCTTGCGGACGGCACGCCAGACGAGCCCCTCCGCCCTCCGGATCGACTTGATCGATCCGTCGTGCAGGATGATGTTGACGGTCGTCACCAGGTTGCGGGCGCCCATCAGCGCCCGAACCTGTTCGATGGGGAGATGAACGGCGCCGTACTGAAACTTGCCGATCCGCCGCTTGTGAATGATGCCGACGACCTCAAACGGCCACGGCTCCCTGCCCGTTTGCGGGAAAATCAAGAACTGCTCGCCGACGTGGAGATCCATCAATTCAGCCAGGGCGCTCTCGACGACGACGTGACGCGTGTCGCCGGGTTGCAGGTAGCGCCCGGCGGTGATCTTCGGTTTGCGGAAGTAGAGCTCGTTGGCCGGATCGATGCCAAACGCTTCGATCCGTTCGGGCCGGCCCGCTGCGGGCTGGGTTGACGTGGGGTGAGCCGCCGCCTTGACCCCCTTGGCCATCGGGTGTCGAAGCACTTCGGTCAGATACTTGACCTCCTCGAGCTTGCGGATCTCCGGCACGCACCGGTTGTGGAACTGCCCCCACTTGCCCATCTTCGAGCTGACGTAAATGTGCGATCGCCCCACCCATCCGTAGACGAGCTCGGTGACGTAGTGACGGGCGGACTCGTAGCAGCTGGCGATCCAGACGACGACCGCTACCCCCAAGGCGATGGCCAGGATCGCACCGGCCGTCCGACCCGGACGCTCCCGCCACGTGCGGAATGTCAGTTGTCCCCAATGACGCATGTCGACTCGATCGGTTCACGGCTGGGGCCGACTGCCCGACGCCCACCGCGCTTCAGAACTCCTTGGTCATGTCGACGCGCACGGCCGGGCCGACATCCCCCGCGCCGAGCGTGTCCGGCGACGCGCCTTCACCGATGACGTAGGACTCGGCCTTGCGAATGTAGCCCATTCGCTCGAACCACAGCATCGACCGCGTCTGGGTCGATGGATCGAACGCCGCGCCGATGCCGTCGATCCCTTCGCGCATGCACAACCATTCGACGTGGGCGATCATCTCCGTGCCGATGCCAGCATTCCGGTAGCCCGGCAGGACGCGCACGTCCTCGATGTCGGCGAGATCCTCCCGGTCCGTCCGTCCGAACCGATCCGGTTGACCGGGCCAGCGGAGCGCGAGCTCGCACACGATCTCGCCCTTGTGTTCGCCCACAAACAGCGTGATCTGCTCTCGGTCTTGTCGGTCGAACCGATCGCACTGGACCCGGGCGGCCCGAACGGCTGCGTCCGGTCGATCCGGTGCGTCGCTGAGTTCCAGCTCGATCAGGTCATTCAGGTCGGCCGGCACGGCCGGGCGGAACTCAACGGCTGTCTCGGCCATCTCCGCGGACCCCCGCCACAACTCACTGCGGCGTCTCAGCCGGCGCCGTTCCGGGGTTCGGTCCGGTTCCCTCGGCGTTGATCCGCAGATACTCGGTGGCCACCCGTTCGGTGTCTCCTTGTCCATCCGCCTCGATCGTGCCCACAAACTGCCCGTCACGCAGGACGTGCACCTGGTCGGCGTAGGACGCGCCCGTCGCCTCGTGGGTCACCATCAATACGGTGGTCGCGTGTTCTCGAACCAGGCGCCGCAGGAGCTCCCAGATCTTGGCCGCATTCGACGAGTCGAGGTTGCCGGTCGGTTCGTCGGCCAGGATCAATGCAGGATCGTTCATCAGGGCCCGAGCAATGGCCACCCGCTGCTGCTCCCCGCCGGACATCGCGTCAGGACGGTGGTTGGCCCGATGCTGAATATCCATCAAGTCGAGCAGCGATTCGGTCTTGGCCTGAATCTCCTTCGTCGGCATACGGTCCACGAGCAGGGGCAGCGCGATGTTCTCCCGCGCCGTCAGGTTGGGCAGCAGGTTGTAGGATTGAAAGACCACCCCCAGCCGGCGACGGCGGAACACCGTTCGCTTGTGGTCGCTCAAACGCGTGATGTCCCGCCCCTCAATCGTGATGCTGCCTTCGTCCGCCGGGTCGAGCCCCCCGGTCAGATGGAGAAGCGTGCTCTTGCCGCTCCCGCTGGCGCCCATGATGGCGATGAAGTGCCCCTTCTGAACCGACAGGCTGATGCCGCGAAGGGCGTGGACCGGCTCGCCGCCCGTCGTGTAGTGCTTGTGAACGTCTCGAATCTGGAGGATCTCATCCATGCGTGGCCGCATCCCCGGGGTCTCGCGCCCTGCTCCAGTGTGTTGGAACGGTGCACAAGCCTATCCGCTTGATCCGCGCGGATCAACCGGTGTGCGCAGCTTGTTCCGCATGACACGCGTTTACCTGACGATCAATCGTCAGGCACGAGCGACATCGGGACCCCTTCACCGACCGCAGGGTCCGACGACGCGAACAGGGCAGGAGACGGTTCAGCAGCTATCGGACGTGGACGCCCCAAAGGTCCTGTCGACACGTTGCCGGATCTCAACGTCGTGGCCATCGGGGGCAACAGGTGATTACCTGGCCTCTCCGAAGGCGTTACGGCGCCCCGCATTCCGGTGCATGCCTCGGTGTCGATCCAGGGCAGCGGCGCGTTACAACCGTTTCGTTCCGCACGGCCCCTTCGGTGGCCGTAACCATCAGAACCACAGCTGCTTATGAGTGGTAGGGCGTTGGCCGGGCGTGAGGGACCCGATGTTGCCCAATCGCGTGGCACGGATCGGATTTCATCCGGCGCGTCGTCACGTGCCTCACCCGTGGCACGCCAGCGGGCATCGGAAGGTCGGGGATAAGAACCATGAGCGAGATCGCACCGGTCGGGTCCCAAGGGATTTCATCCGCCCCCTCCCAGACGGAGGCAGGCACACCAGCGACGCAGCACACGAACGTGTCAGGAGCGTCGACCGCGAGCAGCGCAGCGAGCGCCATGTCGATTCAGGAAACCTATCAGTCGGTGTCCATGTCGTTCAGTTCGCAGGTCGATATGGTGGTGGCGCAGTTCAGCAACCTGGCCGGATCCGAGGAGCTGGCCCGTCTTCTGGCCATCTTGATCTTGCTGGACAGGCTGCTCGAACTCCTCACCGGGGGCAATGAAGACAGTCAGTCGTCCCTCGCCGATTCGCTAGGTCAGGGCCAAGGCGCCAACGCCATGCTGTACAGCGCCAGCTACTCCGCCTCATTCGCCATGACCTCAGAGACCTACCAGATGAGTGCTGCCGAGGCCTATGCGTCGAGCTCGACCACGGTGGGTCAGCCGGACGGCACGGTGACGCCCGATGCGGTCGCACCTGCGGACGCCCAGGGATCGATGGATGCGGGCGACGGGGGGCATCAACTCGACGTCGTCGCTTGACAACCGGCACGTCCGGCGGGGGCCTCGACCCAAGCTCGGACCCCAGCCGAACCTCCCATGGATGAACGAAGCTGCAGACCGCAGGGACACCCTCTGCTATAGTCGAAGCGAGCGTCACGGCGCGAGCGTATCGCGCTTCTTGCCGAACGGCAGGGCGCCGATCGTGCGCCGGCGGCGACGGGTCGCGGCAAGCATCCGCAGCCAACCGCGGAGCCTCGCCCACGTCCCAGGCGCGTGGCAGGCCGTGATCATGCCCTCGACCATTCGCCGATGATCGGCGTCATAGGGGTGGAGGTGAGGCATGGACATGAGGTTGTGGCTGCGGTAGGTGACGGTCACCTCCGGTCGGGTCATGGCCAGCAGCCCGTCCTCGCCCGCAGAGTGTCCGGGGCCGGAGTCCTTACAACCCGTCCACGGCCAGGCGCCGGTGGTGGTGAGCACGTTGTTGATCCACTTCATGCCGGCCTCGAGCCGGGCAGCCACGCGCGCAGCCCGATCGCCGTCTCGACCGAAAACGCTGCTGCCCAGCCCATACTGCTGTGAGTTGGCCAGCGCCACGGCTTCATCCTCGCTGGCCACCGGGATCAGACACATCACGGGCCCGAAAAACTCCTCGTTGAGCAGCGGCTGGTCTTGACGCGCCGACGGCGGGATGAGCCACAGACTCGGACGATCGGCCTGACCTGGCGACGCTTCATACAGACACTTCGCCCCCGTCTCCCGCACGCGATCGAGCTGTTCGCCGATCCCGTCCGCGGCCTCCCGGGTGATCATCGGGCCGACGTCGTATCCGTCGGGACTGTTCTCGGCCAGGCGGAGCGACCTGAGCAGCCTGACCATTCGCTCGGCCAACTGGTCGATCCGACCGGGCGGGTCGTCCACGACGATGGCGCGCTTGCTCGCCACGCACGTCTGACCGCACATGATCAGCCGGCCCCACAGCAACGCTCGCGAGACCACGTGGAGGTCGGCGTCCGGCAACACGATGAACGGGTCGGTTCCCCCCAGCTCGAATGAGATGGGGATCGGTTTGGGCAGGTTCTGCCAGATCCTCTGTGCGGTGTCGGTTCCTCCGGTGAAGCTCAGGAATTCCATCGGCTGCTGTACCACGTGTCGCCCGAGCCCCTTACCGTAGACCGTCTGCACGAGCTTCTCGGGGGCGCCCGCCTCCTCGAACAGCCACTGGACCAGCGTGGCCGGGTGCGAGATCGACCAGTCCGGCTTGACCACGGTGGCGTTGCCGGACGTCACTGCGAACACCGTCGCGTCAAACGCGAATTTGAAGGGGTAGTTGAACGCGCTGATCTTGGTCACCACGCCGTGCGGCTTACGTCGCAACGTCGCACGATAGCCCATCATCCGAAGCATGAAGGGGGCCGGCAGGCGCTTCGGCGACAGAATCCGCCCGGCGTGACCCAGAAGGAATGCGCAGGCGTCAAGCGTGTTGTGCACCTCGGTCAGCAACGCTTCGGCTTCCGGCTTGCCGGTCGCGTCCGTGATCGTAGCGGCTACGTCATCTCGGTGTTCATACAGCAGGCGATAGACGCGAGCGATCAGCTCGAGCCGCCGGGCCAGGGGGGTCTCGCCCCACGATTCCTGGGCGACGTGGGCGTCGGCGTAGACGCCGGGCAGATCGTCCGGATTCACCGGCGCGATCTCACACAACTCGCGCCGGCCCAGACGCGCACGAACTGGCTGACCCGTCAGCGGCGAGATAATCTGCGTCGACATCACGGGACTGGCCGGTCGCGCTTCGGTGACTGGGTCGGGCATGATCGCCTCGCGGTTGGTGAGTTGCCTGCGATCATTGTAGTTGGATGGGTCGCGCCCCGCTACGGATCGCGGGGCAGATGTGCTTGGCGCCGGAGCTACAACGCCGTGTTGACGACGGTCAACAGCGTGGCCAGACCACCGACGACCACAACCGCCTCGACAAGACGCAACAGGATGGTGGATACGACCGAATGTCGGTGCATGATCGGGCACCCCACGTCCCAGCGGTGATCTTGCCCTCGTTACTCGTTATCGGCCGTTCAACGCGGAACGTTTAGGCCGCCCCGGCCGCTTTCACTGAAGGCCGCAACGGTCTTGGCCCCAGACCGGCGCTTGAGGTTTGGTCCGGCGGGGCCTGCGCGGTACCATGACGTTTCGGCCTGGCCGAACGGGGCGTCACGAGCCCGTCGCAAACGGCTGGGGCCTTCTGACAATCGCCTGATCGACATAGACTTAACGGCTATGGGCAAGACGAACGGCCTGCAACTCAACCGCGTCGCCTGGCTGACCCTGATCCCGGTCGTCCTGTTGGTGACTGCGGGGATGCTGGCCATTTACGCCACGGAACGGCAGGCCGGCTCGGCCAGACCGGAGCACACGATACGCCAGGGCATCTACCTGATCGCCAGTCTCGTGGCCATGGCGGCTGCTCTTGCCGTGCCGTACCAGAAACTCGGCCGGTATGCTTACGTCCTGTTCGTCTTCATGTTGCTGTTGTTGGTCTTGCTTGCGCTGGTTCGCAAACTGCACCTCTCGCCCCTCTACTCGGTCATTCCGGTGGTCCGCGGGTCGGCCCGATGGATTCGGTTGGGTACGCCGTCGCTCTACTTCCAGCTTCAGCCGTCGGAGTTCATGAAGGTGGCCTTCATCCTGGCGCTGGCCCGGTATCTCCGTTTCCGCGAGAATTACCGAACGTGGCTGGGGCTCATGCCACCGTTCCTTCTGACGCTGATCCCGATGCTGCTGATCCTGATGGAGCCCGACCTGGGCACCGTGCTGCTGATGCTGCCGGTCCTGTTTACCATGCTCTACATGGCCGGTGCACGGATCCGGCACCTCGTCCTGGTCATCGTCCTGAGCTTTCTGGCCACGCCGGTTGCCTGGCAGAACATGGAGGGCTATCAGCGAAGCCGCGTTCTGGTGTTGGTCGGACAACTGGCGCCCTCCCGCGATAAGCTGCTGGCGAAGCCTGCCGTCACCGCGTCGGCGCCGTCGACGGACGTTCAACCTGCATCGCCGCCCGAGATCGATCTTGCCTGGTATGAACGGGTGGCCCTGGCCATGCTCGTGCCGACGTTCCAGCAGACCCAGATCCGCCAGAAGGAGCGCGCCATGGCCGAGGCGGGACTCGTCGACGCCGAGGATCTCCTGGAGCCCCCCGCCATCCCGACGCGCAGCCTGTTGTTGTTTGACGGCAGATTCAGCAGCGATCCACAGCAGGATCTGCGGACCCGAAAGTGGATCGCCGCCAAACTGAACGACCTGCACCGGGAGCAGGGCTACCAGTTGCGGCACAGCAAGGTCGCGCTGGGCAGCGGCGGCACGGTCGGACGCGGTCTGTGGGAAGGGACGTATGTTCGGTATGGATTCCTGCCCGACCGGCACAACGACTTCATCTACGCCGTCCTGGGTCACCAGTGGGGGCTGGTCGGGTGCTTGGCCGTTCTACTGATGTATCTCTTGATCATCCTGGGGGGCATGGAGGTGGCCATCGGCACGGACGATCCGTTCGGCCGGCTCCTCGCCGTCGGCGTCGTCGCCCTGATATCCGCACAGGTCCTCGTCAACGTGGGCATGACCATCGGGCTGATGCCCATCACCGGCATGACGCTGCCGTTCGTGAGCTTCGGGGGCAGCAGCCTGATCACCAACTTCATCGCCGTGGGATTGCTGATCAACGTCTCCCGACACCGCCAGCTTCTGATCGCGCATCGGCCATTCGAGTTTGGCAACGAGGTCCAGGAGCAGCCGGCGTCGTTGGCGCGATGGATTGAGACGAGACGCTGACCGGTTCGGCCTCTGCCACGTCGCGCGGAGGGTGGCCGGACGCGTCTGTTTGTTCGTCGCTCAGGAGGGGGTCCAGGGATCCGCCGGCCACGTCGGGGTGGGGTAGACACGGGGCGGGCGGGACGACCACGAAGTCAAACGCGAAGTCGCGATGGTAGTACGTGTGCCATCGAAACGACAGAAGGACGTGGACAAGCAGCATCATCCACGCGGCGTGCTCCGCCCTCCTTCTCTTGCGGTACACCCAGAGGATCACCGTCCCCAGTGTCATGAGGCTGAATTTGTAGGCGATCACGGCCAGGTCACCGTGCTGGGTCATCACCCACGAGGCGATCGGATTGAGCTCGATCAGGTCTTCCATCGCCCGGGCGACCAGCGTGAAGACAAGGTCAAACACGCTGAGCACCCAGATGCTGACCAGGAGCAAGACGACCCGGTGCTGCCTGATCGAAGGGGCCGCATCAGGTTGATTCGCAACTGCCCCGGGCGCACCGGGCGCGCGAGGTTCTGATGGCCACGTGGCGGTCGTCATCCATGGGTCATCGGGCGGCGCGATTCACGGCTTTGGCTACTTCAGGCGCGGTATGGGGAATGTTCCCCCCAAGCGAGATGGTTGTGACAATATGGGGTCTGGACCCAGCCGAAGGGCATGCACGGACCGATAATGTGACCTTCGCTTGGGCGGATCGGGGCGGCAACGTGATCGGGCTGCCCGATCCAACGCGCGTCACCCGGGGAGAAGGAGAGGCGGCGTCAATCTGCCCAGGGATCGGCGAGTCTTCCCTCGCGGGCAGCGGTGATGAAATCGATGAAGAACTCGTCATGACCCAGCAGACCTTTCTGGGCCATCTTGAACGATTCACCGTCACGATCGACGTCTGCAAGGTCGGCCGGTCGGATGGACAGCGGGTCGATGATGCCCGCATCAACGCCCGCCTCCGTCGCCAGGATGAGCCAGGTTGCATTCAGAAGTCGGCGCATCGGCAGGCCGTGGCTGATGTTCGAATGGCCGCCGGCAATGTGGATCGTCGGATACTTCGCGCGGACCGCACGGATCGTATCCAAGACAATCTGGGGCGCGGTCGGGTCGGTCGACGCCGCGAGCACCAGCGGATCGACATACAGGTCCTCAATGGCCACGCCGCTGGCCGTCAGCTTCTCGACGAGCGCGTCAACGTTGGTCAGCCGATCCTCCACGCCGCACGGCATGCCCGATTCCGACACGGGCAGCACGACCACGTGGCAGCGATACTCGACGGCCAGGTCGACGGCCTCGGGGCGCTCCAGCGATACTGAATTGAGCATCGGCCGACCGCCTCGGTTCGCGTCGTACGTCTCCAGACCGGCGCGGAGGGTTTCGATCCCGCTGCTGTCGATGGACAGGGGGCGCTCGCTGACGGCCTGTACGACGGGGACGATCCAACGCATGGCCTCGTTGCGGGCCTCTACGTCGTTGCCCACTTCGTCTACGTTCACGTCCAGGAAATCGGCGCCCGCCGCGAGTTGCCGTTCGGCCTCCGACTGAACGCAGGCCGTCGCGAGTTGCCGGTCCGCGTCGCCGCCCCCAAGCCCGAGCGACACCGCGCAGCGGATGTGGGGCACCATCGTCGCCCCTTCGTCGTTGATGACCGCGTCGGGGAGGGGCAGGGCATGTTGCCCGCCACCGGGGATCGGGAACGCGATTGCCTCTCGACCGTCTTGCGCCGTCGTCGCGCGCTTGCCCCCGCGCTTGACCTTCCGCGTGCAGTGGATGTTCTCGCCGATGATGATGAAGTCGTTGGCGCGTGCCATGGCCCATTCCTACTGGTCGAGCAAGATGGGGACGGACGGCATCTGCTCTTGGTCCGTCTCGGTCGAATCCTTGTCTTGCTGCTCCTCGTCAGCCGTGCCGAATTCCTTCGCGTCGATCTGTCGTTTGAGGTTCACGTAGATCGGGTTGGCGGGGTCGAGGTCGACGGCCTGCTGGATGTACGATGCGGCCTGGGCGAACTTGGCCTGAACGAAGTAGGCTCGGGCAGCCAGGAACTGCCAGTCGGCGCGATCCGGCTGTTGGCTAGCCGCTTGGGCGAACAGTCTCGCCGCTTCAGCCACTTCGTTCCGTCTGATCAGCGCGCGTCCCAACGCGACCTGCGCTTCCGGGCCCGCCATCCCGACGGCCGACATCGCCATGGCCCGGTCCGCCGCGAGCGCCCGGTCCATCTCTTGGTCGGCCTCAGTGGCTTGGCCGTCCTGGGCGAGCGCATCGGCCAGCGTGACGTGGTACTCGGCCGCGGGCGGTACCTCCGCCTGCTCCCGCAGCCGGATGGCTCGCCTCAGCGAGTCGATGGCCGATCCGACGTTGCCCAACGCCGTCTCGATCTGCCCCATCTGGAAGCTGACCGTCGGTTCCTCGGGCTCGAGCTCATAGGCGCGTCGGGTTGCCTGCTCAGCCAGATTCATTTTGCCGAGCTGCATGAACGCGTACCCGAGCATGAGATGGCCCAGGTAGAAATCGGGGTCCGCCTCGGTGACCTGCTGCAGCAGTCGGCTTGCGTCGTTGAGCTTGGCGTTCCGGATCAGCTCCTCGCACCGGGTGATCTTCTCGATGGATTCGGTGCGGATGGCCTCCTGTCGCTCGAGCGCCTCGACGTCGACGACCGGATCGCCCGGCCCGGCCAGCTTTCGAACGGCCAGCGCGCCTGCGACCGCGGCGACGACGAACGCGCCGGCAACGGCCAGCGCCTTGCCCCGCCCCACGCCGGCGAGTCGAGACGACGGCGCCGATTTCTCCTGTCTTCGCATCCGACGCGCCATGTCACCGCTCAATCGAACAAGCCCCCCACCTCGGCGTCCTCGGTCAGGTCCATGGCCGCAGCGCGGATCCGCCGCGCTGGCGCCGGCATCGGTTGGACACGCCCGAGCTGGACGATCAGGAATCCTGCTCCCGCCGCCACACGAACGTCCTCCACGGGCAGCACGAAGTCGTAGGGACGTCCGAGCAGATCCGGATCGTGCGACAGCGAGTGGACCGTCTTGGCCATGCACAGCGATAGGTTCTGCCAGCCCAGCTGGGTGTATCGCTCCATGGCGGCCGACGCACGGGCCGAGTACTCGACGCGACCGGCGTTGTACAACGTTGTCGCAATGGTCTCGATCTTCTTGGCGATCGGCCAGGTGGCCTCGTACAGGTAGCTGAACTTCGTCGCTCCCTCTTCGCACGCTGCCGTGACGGCCCGGGCCAGTTCCGATGTGTCCGTTTCCCCTCTCTCGTTCCCATCGCCCGTGGTCGCCTCGCCGTACCCGCCGATCACCACCGCGCTAGCGCCGCTGACGCTCGCGACCGAGCTCAGGACCTCCAGCTCCTCATCGGTGTCAGCATCGCTGCGGGCGATCATCACGACGCACGGCAGGCCGAAGTAGCGGATGTTCTCCAGATGCTTCGCCACGTTGGCCGCACCTTCCCTGACCGCTTGCACGCTGGCCTCGGCCAATCGAGGATCGTCCGGGCTGCGGTAGCGCCCGCTGTGGAACTTCACGGCACGAACCGTCGCGATCAGGACCACGGCGTCGGGCGCCAGCCCGCTCGCGCGGCACTTGATATCGCAGAACTTCTCCAAGCCCAGCTCCGCGCCGCCCGCAGACGTCGTGACGACATAGTCGCAGCATCGCAGCGCGATCTGATCCGACAGGACGCTGCCCCCGCCGTGGCTCAGCTCGATGGCCGTCGAGCCGTGTACGAACACCGGCGTGCCGGCCAGCGTCTGCATCAGGTTGGGTCGCAGCGCGTCGCGCAGGAGCGCCGCCATTGCGCCATCCACCTTCAAGGAGTTGGCAAACACGGGCAGGTCATGATGCGAGTATCCGACGACGATCCTGCCCAGCCGCTCACGGAGATCCGCCAGCGACGAAGACAACGTCAGGACGGCCATCACCTCGCTGTTGGGCGTCAGATCGAAGCCGCTTTCCCGCGGCACGCCCCCGCCGCCCAGTCCGACCACGGTCTGGCGGAGCGCGGTGTCGATCACCTCTTGGCACCGGCGCCAAACCACGCGGCGGGTGTCCAGGCCCTCTGGGCCCGCGCGGACCAGCATCGCGTCGGTCGCCGAGCTCAACAAGGCGTGCGCCGACGTCACCGCGTGCAAATCGCCCGTCAGATGGAGCCCGAACCGATCGCGCGGCACGATCTGAAATCGTCCGCTTCCCGCCCCGATCTGCTCGCCTGCGAGCACCGTGCCCAGCGACGGCTGCTGCAGGCAGCATGCCGAGCGCTTGCCCAGGGCCTGGAGGGCGTCCGCCAGGGCGATGGCCGTCGTCGCTGGGTCTTCCCACGTGGGCAGCGGCGTCATGGATGTGACGTGGACGTACCGTCCGTTCGGTCGGTCCGCCAGGCGATCGGCGGCCGACACGGACACCTTCGCCACGGATCGTCCGTGCGACTCGATTTCGTCGGGCAGCAGGTCGATCTCGCCTGCCACTTCGTCGATGGGGCGCAACGCCGCGCCGCGGGCGATCTGCTCGTCGGCTTGGCCCGCCGCCTGGCTGTCGGCAGGGCCGCTTGCGCTGGCTTGATTACCCGCCATGGGTCAAGCAGCTCCTCATTTCGCCGCCCGGGTCGTCGCCGGCTTGCCGGGCGCCTTCGGTGTGGGCTGTCCCTTCGTAGTGGCCGTTGTTGTGGCCTTCGGTTTCGAGGTTGCGGCCGGCGCGGGCTTCGGCTTGGGTTGCGGTTTGGGTTTCGGCTTTGCCGGGGGGGCAGGCTTGGCCGCGGGTGTCGCCGGTGCGGGCGCCGGTCGGCTGCTGGTCGCGGGTGCGGGCTTGGGCTTGGCGGGTGCCGTGCTCGGGGCCGCTGGTTTTGACGGCGGCTTGGGGGCAGGTGTCGGCTTGGGTTTCGGGGCCGTCGCGGGCTTGGTGGCCGGCGCTTTAGGCTTGACCACGGCGGGCTTCGGCTGCACCTTGCTGGGTTGCATCGGCGGCTTCGTCGGCTTGGGCTTCGTCGTAGCGGCCGGTGTTGGGGTGGGCCTGCTGGCGGTTGGCTGTGTGACGGTACGCAGGACGGACTCCGGGATCGTCGGTATCACCGGTGCCAGAAACACCCGGTGGATCCGCCACCGATCTGATTCCCGGGCCAGGTTCACGATGACGCGCGTCTTAGAATCGTCGCGCTGGGCCGGAAACTGGATCGTCGCCCGCGCCGGTCCGTTCGGGTCAGATCGATCGATCGATTCTTGCCATGCCTTCTGGTCTGACGGGGACAGCCCGATGCTGTTCGCGTAGAAACCCAGAGCTCTGCCCCACGCCAGAACCGTGTGGAGCACCAACTTCTGGCGAGCCCGCTCGGTCTTCACGGGGTAGCGTTGTCGCACGTACTCGCCCACGATCGTGTTGGGCGCCGCCAACGCCAGCTGGATCTCACGCGTGCGTCGCACCCCTTCGCTCTGCTCTTGACGGGTCGGCGCCTCCGCTTTCTCCAGTGCTTCTTGCACGCTCTTGATCAGAACGCATACCGCGTCCTTCGGGCTGGCCTTCTCATCCAGGCGGACCCCGTAGTACTCCGCGGTGACCACTTCGTAGTGACGGAGCAGCTCGGGGGGCAGCAATGGATCCACGTCCTTGACCACCATCTTGACGAGGACCACGGGAACGGCCACTGCCACCGGAATCAGGACGATCACCAGGATTGTCTTACCGGACATACGCCGCGTCTCCAATAGCGTCCGCCTGCAGATACCTGGCAGACAGACAGAAACCAGAAGTCTAGGCGCAAACCGAATCCGTTGCAACGCCCCCGCCGTCGTTCTCGCCCGACAGCTTGCCCTCGGGGGCGCATCTACGTCTCTCGGCCTTGCATACAACCGGACCAGCGGTGACCATACCGGCTCCGTGGGGCACCTGCCGCTAGGCCAAGGGCCCGACGCTGGCAGATTTCCGGTTCCTCAGGAGACGCCGCGGGCATGCAGCGATACGTTTACGGCATCCACATCGTCGATCTGATCACGCTCGTGATCTTCCAGGCCGTCATCGTCTACTTCGGGTTCCGCGCCCACCGCCAGGTCCACAGCATGGGCGATTACATCATCGGCCGGCGGCGGTTCGGCAAGCTGTTCATGATCATGCACGCCTTCGGTACCGGCACGCACACCGACCAGGCGGTGATTGTGGCCGGCCAGACTTACGCGCACGGCCTCAGCGGCATCTGGGCCCAGTGGTTGTGGCTGTTCTGCACGCCCTTCTACTGGCTCATCGCGCCCATCTTCCGCCGCATGCGATATCTGACGACCGCCGATTACTTCCGAGAGCGCTTCCACGGCAGCATGGAGGTCGCCTTCGTCGTGATGGGCGTTCTCGTGCTCACGGTCGACATGGGCGTGATGCTCCTCGGGCAGGGCAAGATCATCCATTCGGTCACCGGCGGTCAGGTCCCAATCGCCACGGCCATTTTCATCATGGTCGCCCTGTTTCTCTTTTACGGCGTCAGCGGCGGGCTCATCGCCGCCATCGTCACCGACTTCATCCAGGGCTTCTTCATCGTCGTCATGTCCTTCGTGATGATCCCCATCGCCCTGGTCAAGGTGGGCGGATTCAGCGGGTTGCACGCCAAGATCGACGCACTGAATCTCGACGTGGACATGTTCAGCCTCGCCTCGAGCGGCAAGTACACGCTCTTCTACATCGCCATGATCGCCCTCAACGCCCTGGTCAACATCGTCGCCCAGCCCCACACCATGGGCAACTGCGCAGCCGGCAAGACCGAGTACGAGGGCCGCGTCGGTTTCTGCTTCGGGACGTTCATCAAGCGCGTCTGCACGGTCTGGTGGGCGTTCACCGGGTTGTTCGCGGTCATCTTGTACCCCAAGATCGCGGACCATCCTGAGCTGGCCTTCGGCACGTGCGTGCAGGAGCTTCTCCCCCTCGGCCTGACCGGCCTGATGCTGGCCAGCATGATGGCGGCCATGATGTCCAGTTG
>CAYMLO010000064.1:0-54284 GCA_964390905.1 uncultured Planctomycetales bacterium
CACCCGGACGAGCCGGTCGAGCGGGTCGTAGTCGAAGCGTCTCGGCTGGGCCGGGCTGAGCAGTGGCGTGACCGTCTCGCTTTCGGGCAGGCCCCGGACGGCCCGGTCGTACGTGAACGACGCCAGCGAGAGGGGGTCGTTGGGGTCGGGGCCGACATGGCGGACGTTCGACGACGTCCGCATCCGCAGCAGCCCGTCGCGTTGGACGGTCCAGGCGACGTATGCGTTGGGGTCGTCGGCCACGGCAAACACCCGTCGCTCCTCCACAGCCGGTCCGTCGTAGAAGTATTGTACCAACCACCGGATGGGGGACGGAATGGACCGCAAAGCGTTCCTCGCAACGCGATTCCGTCTACCCCCTCTCTCGCAGCGGGGTGTAGGCGCCGCCCTCGTAGGACGGATGGCTGCCGTTGCGACTCGACGCGTGCAGGTCGTAGTCGCCGCGCCCTCGGCGCCCCTCCCGCAAACACGCCCACGCCGAGACGTCGAAATGCCGACACGTCGAAGAGCCGAAACGGCGGGGGGGTACGCTATCCTTGTCGAGTCGCCGCGAGACGCGGGCCCTCGGAGAGCGTGGGGGACGGAACGGACCGCCAACGGGCCTTCGCAGCCAGGTTTTGTCTACGTCCTCCGCCGCAGTGGGGTGTCGAACCAGTCCTCCGCGAACCAGCATCGGGCGCGCAGACCCGTCAGGGGGGCGCCGTCGGGCATGGGGGCCCCCGTCAGCGCGGCGATGGGCGGGGCGCGGTTGGCGGCGATCCGGACGCCCACGAGGTATTCGATCATCTTCTCGAGGTCGCCGTACGCCTGGATGCCGTACAGGTGCGAGCGGTACCGGGGCCGATAGCGAACCCACTGCGCTTGCGGCGCGAGCTGGACGTCGCGCCGCACCCAGCGGAGTAGCTCCGCATCGCGGAGCCGCTCGACCGCGGCCGCACGGGCCCGCCCGATCGCATCACGGCTGGGCGTCAGGCTGCCCGTCTGGGGCCCTAGCTGACCCCTGTCCAACCGGTCGATCGCTTCGGCGATGTAGGTAATGTCCTTGAAGTGCCCGTACGCCGGGCCGTACCAACCCGCCCCGCTGTACCAGTTCGACGGCGTGATCGGCGTGCCGTCGTTCTCGTAGAACGCCGGCCATCCCCGGGCCGTCCGGTGCTGCTGATACCACTTCAGCGCCGGTCGAAGCGCGTCTGTGTACTTGCGCTGGCCGGTCAGCAGCGTGCTCCAGATCATCAGGTGACCCACGTCCTGCGGGAAGACCTTGGGCGAGATCTTCGGCAGCTCGTGCGCGCGGGCCTGGACGGGCCGATTCGCCGCGTCGTAGAAGGCCGCCCAACCCCGCGCCCCCGAACCGACGATCTCAGCCTTGCCAATCCAGTCGGCGCACTTGACCAGCGGGGCGAGGTACTTCTCGTCTTGGGTCACGTGATAGAGCAGCAGCAGGCCCCAGAATGGCCGACGAACGCCGCCGTCATCGAACTCCCCGCCCTGCAGGACGCCGGGGTTGTCGGCGATCCGGCCCTTCTTGATCTCCACGTCGTACAGGCCGGACCAACTGCCGTTCGGGTTCTGCGCCGCGAGGAACAGATCACCGACCCTCCGAGCTGCGTCGAGGTACGCCTTCTCGCCAGTCAGACGATACAGGTAGATCAGGTACGCCATCGGGACGTCCTGAAACCCGTCCTGGATCCGTGCATGGTTCGGTTTGGACCATGAGGCCGGACCGACCGATTTGATCCCCGTCTCGGTCGGCCCCAGCTCGTGCGGAGCCTTGCCGCTGCTCGTCATCCGGATGGCCGTCGGGAACTGCCCCGCCGACCCTTGGGCCATCAGCAGGATCTTGCCGATGCGCTCCGCCTGATGCAGGAACCACAGGTCCCCAAACGCCTCATACATCGCTAGATGAAACCACCCCGGCCTGACCGCGCCCCCGTACTTGCCGCCGAGCTGCGTATCGAACGGCAGATCGTTCGGCCACAGACGGTACAGCAGCATCCGCACCATGTCCTCCACCTGCTGGTAGAGCGACCAGTCCACAGGCAAGCCCTTCAACTCGGCGCGGGCCTGCGGCGTGCGATCGGCCAACGTCTCGTCGCTGATGTGGATCTCATCGACGATGCCCTCGAGCGGAAAGACGTCCTTGTCCTCCGGGCCGTCCTGGGTTAACCGAGCGACGTTGGCCTCGCCAAACCGCGCTAGCGTGTTGGCCTTGTCCGCGTCGCGCGGTGCGTTGCCCAAGACGAGGAAGCCATACGACACCGCCTGCAATGGCCGGACGGCCTCCGCGGTCAGCCCCTTCCCGTCGAGCGTTAACCAGATCCGCCCGGGCGAGGTCTTGGCGTCCCACGATATCGCCACGTGCACCCACTGATCCGCCTTAATCGACGCGACGGGCAGGCTCAACGTCGTCCCCTGGCACTGGTACGTCAGCACGTTCTTCGCGGTCTTGACGAGCGAGACCGCGGGTTGGCCCTCGACCTTCCGGCACGACCGGGCCCCGAACAAGTGCAGCACATGGTGCACCTTGCCGTCGTTCCAGAGGTTCATCCCGGGCTTGCTGCGAACGAACAACGCGATGGTGGCCTGCCAGGACCCACAGTTGGCGTCCATGTGGTAGGTCATCTGGGTCCGCTTGTCGCGGACGGTGTAGAGCGGCGCCCCGGCCTCGCCGAACCGCCCCGTCGCCATCGTCCGGTAGTTGCTCGGCCGACAGGCCATGAAGTAGATGCCGCGGTAGTAGTCCGGGTCCCCCGCTCCCTTCCGAAAGTCGAACGTGTTCAGCCACCGCGTCCAAACGGTCCGCCGGGCCGGCTGCGCCTCCCACCCCATCACCTCGAACGGCTCCGCCGCGACCGCCGACCCCGCCACGCCGGCCGCCAGAACCGCAGCCGTCATTGCCGTCCTGGTGCGCATCGGATTCCTCCTCGGTCCATTCACGACCAGCGGGTGGGGGACGGAATCGGGCGGAGAGAGATGATTCGCGCGCCACTCCGTCCCCCATCCTTTTCGAGGGGCCGCCGGGCGCGGACCCTCCAGAAGGATGGCGCACCCCCCGCCTGCACCGTCATGCGCCCCGAGCATTCCTGCAGGCCGCCTAGAACTTCACCAGCAACTGCACACGGACCATGTTGACCTCGTCGTTCTGCATCAGATACGCCGACGACGAAGACGACGGCGCCTCCGCCATGCGCGTGAAATCGGTCTGGAGCAGGACGTTGTAGGTGCCCCACGGGAAGTAGTTCGCGCCAACGGCGATCTCCCAGACGTCGTCGCCGTCGTTGTCCCACACGCCGCCGACCCGGGCGACCAGCTCGACCTTCTTGGGGACGATGAAATAGCCCGCTTGGACATGGCCGCCCTGTTGATGCGTCGCGTCCTGCCGGCCCGTCATGCGTTCCCATTCGCTGAACTCGGCCTCGCCGTCGATGCTCCGGACCCAGTACTCGGCCGTCGCCGAGAAGCCGCGATACTGAAACGCGGCGTCCGCCCCGAACTGAAGGAAATCCGTGCCCGCCAGGTCCGCCACCGCGCTGCCGCCGATGCCCCGGCCGCTGCGGATCCGGTCGGGAATGCTATGGGCTGCGTCCATATTATCGTCGCCGTTGTCGTCGTTGCAGGCGAAGCTCACCCCCGCCTCGAGCCGCGGATCCTTCGAGTAAGACAGGTCGCTCTCCGTTCGAATCCTGTTGCCCAGGATGTGCGTCACCAACCGGGCAACGTAGGCGAAGTTCGTATCCAGCTCCTCGCGGCTCGGGCTGTCTTCCTCGTTGTCAATACCGTTCGCCACTGCTACCGCGTAACTCACCCGCTTGGCGAGCGTGCCGTGAAGGACCGCGGCGATCGAACGGTCGAGTTCGAACATCTCGTTCGCCGCCGAACGGTGGGCAAACTGCAGCACCGTCCGAGGGACAAGCTTCTGCCGCCCGAACGGAAGCTTGAACCGGCCCACGGTCACCTTGAGCTCATCGGCGAACGCGTAGGTGATGTCGGCGTCGTGCGTCCGCCACCGATGGTCCGTGCTGGGCTGGCCCCGCACGACGATTCTGTAGGTCAGTCGGGGAGAATGGATGTGCCCGCCAAACGCCAGACAGGCCCGCTTCACGTCGAACCCCTCGACGTCATCCTGCTTCTGACGCCCCGGCTGTCGCGGATCGTCCGTCTGGCGGTTCTGACCGACCCAAAGCACCTGGAGGTATCCGCCGATCTTCAGCAGGAACGCCTCGTCGGCGCTCTTGACGTAGAACCCCTTGTCGTAGCCAACTTGTTGGATGTCCGGGTAGAGGCCCTCGCGGAAGTCCGCATCTGCCATCAGTTCGCGGACGACGCTGCGGATCTCAGCCATCCGCGCGGCGTCCGTCGACGGGACACGAGCGGCATCGGCCTTCCGCTTGAGCGACTCGATCCTGGCCTGCTGGGCCTCGACCAGGGCCTCGACCTGCCTGATCTTGTCCTCGAGGACGCCGGTCTCCGCATCCTCGACCCCGGCGAACGCCGAACCAACCTGACCCCAAATGACCAGCGCCAAGACCGACGCAGGCCCAACCACCGTCTCCCGCACGCTCACACCCCTTCGCTATGGTTTCGCTTCATCTCTTTGCAGCACCCCGCCGGAACACGTGAATCGGTGTCTATTCCCCCGTCCCGGTCTCCACGATGATCTCGTCGACGAAAAGCCACGCCTTTCGGCCCGCCGCGCGGTGGCCGGGCGGGATCGTGCCGATGTTCTTCGCGCGGACGCGGACGTACCGCGCCCGGACCGACGAGACCTTCGCCGCGAACGCCTGAATCATCGGGCCCGTCCGCTTCGTGGCGACCTCGTTGGCGACGTCGGCCACGACGCGAAACCGCTTGCCGTCTCTAGAGACCGCATACGCCACCCGCGTCGGCAGGTAAATGCCAACCGCCGTCGATTGCAGATAGCCCGAATCGATCGACTCTATGGCCATGACCTGCCCCAGGTCAACCGTGGCGTCCAGATCCGGTCCTTCGAACCCCAACCACTGCGGATCGGTATGGTCCGCGCCGGCCCGCAGGCCATCCGTCAACGTCCCGTCGCCCATGCCCGGATACCGCGGATCGCACGGCGTGGCCAGCTTGACGGGTTTGCCGAGCGCCGCGTGCTTGATCGGCGGCTTGGGTTTGGGCACCGCGTCCTCGGGGATCATCATCGGCCGCAGCCGGGCCATGTGCTTGCCGATCTTGCTGTCCGCCGTCAGGTCCCATAGCGACGTCTTCATCTGCCGCATGGCCAGCACCGACGCGATCCACCCCTGCGTCCAGCCCGTCTCGATCGACCAGACCCCCCAACCGGCGTCCGCATTGCTGCCCCAGTACTCCCACCGCCGAAAATCGAACGCCCGGAACCACGCCCCATCGAGCTCCGGGTGGGCGTCGGACCGCACCTGGATCCGACACAGGAACTCCGCCAGTCGCTCCTCGCCGTCGACGTACAGCCGGTCGCCCGTCGCCGCGGCCGCTTCGTGCAGACCGATGAACGCGAAGTTCGTCGTATAGAGCAGGTCGCAGAGCGGATCGCCGTTGGCCTGCATCAGCGTGGCCTCGTGCTTGCCATAGTCCTCGTTGGACCTCGGCGGGCCATACGCCCCGCGCCCCGGTCCGCCCAGCTCCTCGCGCAGGGCGCCGCACGGCGCTTGCTGCGCCAGGAGTTCCTTGGCCATTCGTCGAAGCCAATCGCGATGCTCAGGCGTGTCCTCCGCACGAACCAGCCACGCCAACGGCAGCAGCATCCGCGCACGCTCCTGCAGAATCCCGTTGGTCCACCGCCACTTGTCCGGATACGCCGCCATCGTCATGCGGATCGCCGACTTGGCCCGCTCCAGAAACAGCTCATAGCCCGTGTGCCGGTACGCCCACAGATAACACGCCCACAGATACGCTTCGTAGTGAGGGGCGTAGTGGACCGTGCCCGCCCTGAAGTAGTGCCGCCACCCGTTCGCCTGCAGACCGGGCTCGTCCAACCGTCCGCCGCGAAATCCGTGCCGGCCGCAGGTCCGAAGATTGGCCAGCAGGCACCGCAGCAGCCCCTCGTCCCAGCGATCCGACCCCAGCAACGACGCGCACGCCATCGTCCCCAGCATCGAGCGGGCGTTGTCATCCCCGTAGTAGATCCCGTCGGCCGGCGGGTTCGCCGACCAGCTCAGCAGCCCATACGTCGGGCTCTTCGGATCACCCCGCGGGCCCTTGGCGAACACGGACCCCGAGTAGATGAAGTCGTTCAGATTTCTGGCGACCTTCTTGTAGAAGCCATCCTGCAGGAGCGTCCCGCCGAACGCGAAGCCCATCGCCGACTCGCCCGTGCAGTCGTTTCGCAGACACCAGCGGATCGGTTGCGTGCCGTCGTGATAGACGCTCGAGCTATAGCCCTCCAACAGTCCCGCGGTCCCATCGCCACAGAGCCAGTCCGCCGGCGGGGTGGGCCCCACGCCGTCGGGATGCTCCCTGCGCCACTTGGCCGCTTTCGCCGCCCAGGACGGATGGACCAGCAGCCCGGCGTTCTTGAACCACGCCACGCCCCGACCGACCGCCTGCCGCTCCACATCCCGCGGCAGTGTCTCGTCCGCCCCGTAAGACGGCCGGACCGTCGGCGTCCACGTTACATCAGGAACCGCCCGACCGCGACAGACCCACTCGAGAATCGTTTTCCAGATCGTCTTCCACGCCGCCGACGGTGCGTAGCGGGCGGTCACGAACTGACTCAGCTTCGTCGTGGCCACCAGCACGTCGCCCCGCGGATGCTCGAACAGGACCGGGAAGACCTCCTTGGGCAGGCCGAAGACCGCCGTCTCAAACCCCGCCACCCGCGCCACGACGATATGAGGTCGGTCCGCCTGAACCGGCGTGAAGTGGCAGTCGTGGATGGCCAGAATCCGCAGCTTGCCCAGTGTCGGACCGAACAGGTCCGACGCGACCACCGCCCGTTCCCAATGCGTGCCGCGGGGCTTGTCCATCTTCAGGCCAGGCAACGACGAGGCGTACTCGACATACAGCCGCAGCCTCTTCTTCCTCGCGGCGTCGAGCAGTCCCGGATCGAGGTCGGTCGTCTTGTCCGGATAGCCGTCGGCAAGGATCAGCACCCCGCCGCCTTCACGAGCCTGCTGGACCGCCTCCGCAGCCGTGTCGCACCGTCGGACGGTCTTGCCCCCCGCGGTCAACACCCGATACAGATCGTTGTCGGCCCGACACGCGAGCACCAGATCGGCTCGGGCCTCCGCGGCTCGCGCGCCGACCGCGCCCGTCCCAGCCGCCAGCACCACCGCCCCGGGCAACAGCATCGGCCAGGACGACGAGATCCACCGGTTCATCGCTGCCCTCCCGCCCCCGCAGCCAGGGCCCGCTCGATAGCCTGCTTGCCCTTGCGACAGGCGTCGTAGACGTCTTCGATCAACCACCCGTCGATCATGATCCACCCGCGGTACCCGCCCCGCCACAGCGTCATCAACGAGGCGTGCATGTCGCAGTGACCGTCGCCGCACCCCAGGTGCTTGGACGTCCCACCGAACATCGTGCCGTCCGTGTC
Organism: uncultured Planctomycetales bacterium; assembly: GCA_964390905.1. Taxonomy (GTDB): domain Bacteria; phylum Planctomycetota; class Phycisphaerae; order UBA1845; family JAFGLZ01; genus JAFGLZ01. Next base: position 7,538 of record CAYMLO010000064.1, read on the forward strand.
GGTCAGGTGGACATGCCCGATGTGCTTCACGCCCAGCGCCGCCAGCATCTCCTCGGGCTTGCCCTTGCTGCCCCACATGACGTCGAAGTGGCTCGGGTCGTAGTTCGTCTTGCAGGCCGGATGGTCCACCCCCTCCAGGATCCGCTTGAGGTGGTCCAGCGTGCGGAAGATGAAAGGCGGCTCGATCTCGAAGGACAACCACATCCCCGCATCCGCGCACATCGTGGCGGCCTGGCGGTATGTCTCGATGCAGCGGTCGATCGCCTGGTCGATCGTCTGGTTGCCCAGCCCGCCGCCCGGCCAATGGCCGATGAAGTCGCAGCCCAGTTGCTTGCACAACCGAACCTGGCCCCGCCACGCCGCCAGCCACGCCTTCCGCTCCTGGGCCGACTCAGAGAACGGACGCCCCGGGGCCGCCGGCTGGATCGTGTAGATCCTCAGCCCGTATCGATCGTACAGGCCCTTGAGCGCCGCGACCCGCTTCGTCTCGCTGGCCGCCGGATACCCCCCCATCGGCCAGCCGGACACCAGCTCGATCCCCTCGAACCCCTCCTTCTGACAGAAGTCGAGCACCTCCCAGAGCGGGTAGGTCTTCTTGAACTGCCCCGACGACGACATGAACCCGTTCAGCCCCGCCCCGATCCGCCACCCGCGCGGGCCCCCGGCCCGCCTCATCCACGCCGACACGTCCGGGGCCTTGGCCTGACCCGCCCGCGCCGTCGAGCCGCCGGCGCCGCGGACCATCTCGGTCGCCGCCGCCACGGCCCCCAGGCCAAGCGTTCGTCTGCAGAACTCACGTCGCGTAGGCATCCAAGTCCTCCGGGGATCTCACGTCACGCCGCACAGGCGTCGTGGCCGGGGTCACAGCCATCCGGTAGCCTCGGCGACCAGACGGCAGGTCTCGACGAAATTGGGCCAACTTACGTCCGGAGGGATGCCGTGATCGCAGCCGGGGATGTACCCGCCGGCGTCGATGGCCGGTCGGAGACGGTCCATCTCGTCGCGGAGCGCCTGCCCGCCCTTCGCCATCGCCCGCTTGTCGATCCCGCCCCGATAGGCCATCTGCGTGCCGTACTGCTCGCGGTAGGCGGGCAGGTCGTTGCCGGCCGCCACCTCCAGCGGGGAGTTGCAGTTGATGCCCGCCTCCATCCAAACCGGGATCAATTGGCCCGCATGTCCGTCGGAATCGACCTCGTAGATCGGCACGCCCGCCTGCCGGGACAGATTCCCCCACGCCCGCCAGCACCTCAGCAGGAACTCCCGGCACATGTCCGGGCCGATCATCGGCTTTTCCTTGTAGGCCATGTCCTCACAGATCAGCACGAAGTCCGGCACGTGGTGCTCGAAGATCCGCTCGAGAAGTTGCGTGACGAACCGCTCCCAGAAGTCGACCATCTCCTGCGCCAGCCCCGGGTCGTCCAAGAACAGCATGCACAGCCCCTCGAACCCCAACCACTCGCGCAGCTGCCAGAACGGCCCGTGAAACACCAGACCCGATGGGTAGCTGCGATCACGGAGCCGCCGGCCGCGGTCGGTCAGGTCCTCCGGGAATCGGCCCGGCGTGTCGACGACGTACCGCCGCCGCATCTGATCCCAGTCGGCCCGCGACGCGACCGGACAGCGAATCCACTTGCGCGTCACGAAGTCAATCGCGTCACGCAGATGCCGCGTGCCGTACGCCTTCGAGATCTCGCAGACGTTGCCCTTCCAGTCCTGCACGATCCACGTCTCGCCCAGGTCCTCGATCACCTTCTCCTCGAACTCCGGCATCATGCGGAAGTTCACGCCGACCGATACGTGCTCGACGGGCGGCGGCAGCTCGATGCCCAGCAGCTCGGCCGCGTACCGACGGTAGTCCGCGACGTCTGCGGGCAGGCCTTGCGCCCGCCAGGCCTTCAGGGTCGATTCCCGCCCGCCGCCCGGCGAGAAGGGAATGCGGTCGGGCTGCTGGAAAAGCAGCGTGGCCAGGTACCGTTCGCGCTCGGTCATCATGTCTCGTCCTCAAGATCAGGAATGCACCGCAACAGTGAAACGCAGCGAAGCGGCGAATTCAAGCCTCGCCAGGAACGTCCCCCGACAAGCGGGATACGAGATGATTGCCGTTGACGCGTGCGCGTGAGTGCTTAGAATTGAGGGTTGGTTCGCTCGGCACAAGAAAGGGGTTCGCCGTCTTGCCCGATCCGTCCCCTCCCAATCACCTCCAGCAGATGGCCGAAGAGATCTACGAGGTCTGGACGCTGAGCTCCATCGGCACCCACGAACACGGCGAGAAGGACGAGTTCGACCTCAGCGATTCCGAGATGCTGACGCTGCACATCCTGACCAAGAAACCCTTGCTGAACGTGGGCGAGCTGCAGCGGTTCCTCGGCGTCTCCCCCACGAAGATGTCGCGGATCGTCCGACGATTGGAGCGTCAGACCTCTCGACCGTTGGTCAAGTGCGAATTCAACCCCGACGACAGGCGCAAGGTTGACGTATCCATCACCGAAACGGGCATGAAAGCCTACCAAGCCTACCGGTCGCTGAGAGTGGCCAGGACCCTCGCCGTCCTGACCGAGATGGACGAGGCGGGACGGGCCGATTTCGTCAGGGTCATCCGAATGCTAAGACGGCAACTCCTCCCCAACGACACATCCGACGACGCCTGACCGGCAGGCCAAACCACGGCTCACCCGCGCCGGGCCCAATCGTCCCCCTCTGGCGGCCTCAAGTGATCCGACGAACGACCACCCCCAACGCCAGCGCCAGCAGCGTCATCGCGATAAATGGCGGCAGGCTGCCGCCGCACTTGAACGACCCCTCGATCTCCCAATCGGCGTCCATCATCAGGAACAGCACCGCGTTGCTGTCGATGGTGATGTGGTTGCTGTCGCCCGGGTGGTTGGGGTCGAAGATCACCCACTGCTTGAACGACTTGCCCTGGTACGCGTGGCCGAGCAGGACGATGCCCGTTCCGTCCGTGTACCGCAGCAGCCGTTCCGATTCCGTGTTGGGGTCGTTCGGATCGGCCAGTTCCGGGTCGATCAGAACCGTTCCCATGTGCGAGTTTCCGACGGTCAGACTCAGCCGGCGCGGGACGTTCGAGAACCTGCCCGTTCGCATCTCGACGTTGTCGTACGCGCACTCGGCGGGAAACCCATTGGTCCACGAGTCATCGGAATTCGCCGCCAAGAAGCACGCCCCCTCGCCCAGGTACCACTCCGACCCATCCCCCCAGCCCCCCGCGCCAGAACCACCGTACTCGCCCTGGAGAATCCACTTCCCGTCCCAGTCGTACTTGTCCCCGTGCCAGATCGCGCCCCTCCCCCATTTGCCGTTCGGGTCGCCCGGCGCGTAGTTCGGATCCTGCTCGAACTGGAACAGCGCCCAGAACCCCGACCGCTCCCAGCCGTTGAGGTTTACGCCGCCGAAGTCCGGCCCCTCATAGACGTCCCCGCTGGGATTCAAGTACACACAGCCGGCAGGGAGGTTCGGATAGCTGGCCCAACCGGCATGGTTCGGGTCGATCCAGATCCGCTTGAAGTTCGCCGACGCGTGGTCCGGATCCCCCTGGAAGTTGAACGCCTGCAGATTGGCGTGCTGGGTCTGCGGCTTTGAGTCATCGTTGTTGTCGTAGTCCATGGCGAAGACCAGCCCGGTCATCGTCCCTGGGGTGCTGTGCATGATGATAAGCATCCGACCCTTGTCGTCGTTCGGGTCGTCGTAGTTGGGGTCGTAGTTCGGATCGTTGTAGCTGTACCGCTTGTTCGGGTCGGTGTGACTCGGGTGGTAGTAGCCCGTGTAGTACACCCAGGTCAGGATGTAGTGGTCGGTCGTGTCATCCCACCACGTCGGACTCGTGTTGGGATCCTCGTCCAGGCTCATGACCCCGGTGATCAGACTCCCCCACGGCAGGACGAAGTACTTGTCGCACGCCAGCCGCAGGGCGTTGTCGGCGACCGAATCGCTCACGATCTGCGCCAACGGGCTGGCCGCCAGCTGCGGGTAGAGCCACCAGTCGGGGTTGTCCGAATCCCAGAAGACCGCGTTGTTGGCGTCCGTCCAATACTCGTGGGCGTAGTCGTTGGCGTCGTTGGCGTCGTACTGCCACATCGTGTACTCATACGCGTGGTAGTTCGCGTCGTCGTACTGCGGATCGTTCGGGTCCCGCTCCCACCACCCGTCGCTGAAATCGTCAAAGAAGTCCGCCACCCCAACGGCGGGAGCCATCAGCAACACCACAACCGTCAGGCCCACGATGAATGCATGGCCTTCCTTCATGGGGATCTCCTCCTTGGGTTGAATGCCCACACCGATCTCGTGTCAGGAGGGAGAGATGGCTTCCAAGCGAAACACACCGCTAGAGCCGACAAGCCCGGACCGGGTCTGTCCCGCATCAACCCTCCTCATACAAATCCTATCGAGTTCCCCCATCAATGGCAACCGTGAAATAGTTGCAAAACCAAATGTTTTTGGAGGGACTGCGTGTTGCCCATCCGGCCCACGCACGTCCCTAGTGGTCAGTCGGCCCTGTTCTTTCGGGTAGGGCTTGGCCGGTCAGCAACCCCTGCCGCCTGCCTGACACTGCAGGCTTCGGGCGTCAGGCGTCAGGCCACAGGACTGACGCGACGAATCAGAAGCGAAGGCCTGATGCCTGAGGCCCGAAGTCTGAAGCCTGAAGCCTGAAGTCTGAAGTCTGAAGCCCAAAGCCTGGGGCCCAACGTCCACGGCGACCCGCAACTTCACGGGTGACTGACCACTCGTACGCGATCGATGTGTCGAGCCAGGTGCTGTTGATCCGCGGCGTTCCGAAGGACATCCGGAGCGACAACGATCCGGAGTTCATCGCCCAACCGATGCGTCGGTATCTTGAGAGGGCCAAGGTGGGTGCGTTGTACATCGAGCCTGGGGGCGCCGTGGGAAAGTAGTTGCGCCGAGCGCTTCTCTGGCCGGTTGCAGGACGGGTTGCTCAACCGGGAGCTGTTCGCCGATCCCTCCGACGCCAAGGCGCTCGCGCCCTCGTGGCAAAACGAGCATAGCCCCCCTCCTCCGCATCCGGGGTTGGGTTACCAAGCGCCCGCGGCTTTCTCGATGTCATGTGAATCGGCTGCTGACGCAGCCGACGTTGGGGGCGCTGCTCCCAACCCCCCGGCCTCAAAGCCCCCCCGGAAAGCACCGGCAAAGAAGAAGCCAGAATCGGTCTACCACGGTCAGACCCTCATAGCGGGTGGTACACAAATCGGAGCCAGGTCAGGACCTCGTGGTAGTCCGACGTCGTCCGGTGTCGCGCCAACCCTCTGCGCCCGCCCACGCAAACATCGGTGGACCAGTACACCCCGAGTCGTGCGCCGCAGGCTTTGCTACGGCACCTGGGCTGGCGCCTACTTGGCTTCGAACAGGACTCCCTGCGTGTCTGTCAGGATCCGCTTGAGCCTACGAGCCCTGAGATTCGTGGACACGTCCCACAAGGTCTTGATGACTGTAACGCGGCGAAGAAGCGACTCCCGGCGTCTGCGGAGATCCCCCGAGACCAGACCGTTCTGCGACCGATCGAGCAGGCAGGTATTCCAGCCGCTGGCACCAAACGGCGTCTTCCCCGCGGGCCTTGAAGGTAGGCCTCCTGCGGGATCCCTGAAGACATGCGACAGCTTCGCCGAATCCATCCCATCGCCACCGCACATCTTTTCGATATGCAACCTAAGGAGACGTCGTACCAGGAAGGAGCAGTCAAGCCGCTCACGCTCCTCGGCATTGTCACGGCCGTCATCATCGGTAGCTCTGTTCGGAACTTCGCAGAGCATTCGGATGATTGGCTGGCCGTTTCCGTAGCCATCCTTCATTTGCCGCAGCAGATCCTGTTCGATCTCCTTCGGCGGGTCTGTGGGTAGAGCACCCTCTCCCACCCCCTCTAAGCATATGGCTGTATGGATTTCCTCGATGCGTGCCCAGATGCAGGAGACTGGTCGGTATGATTCCCGGAACACCCTCTCGAACTGACGAGAGGCATACTCCCAAGCCGTGCCCTTGGCCTTGGGCCCATCCCACAATCGCCGATACTCGAAGAAGGGCGGGCCAACACGCTCTAGCACATTCTCGAAGTCGTTCCTTGCCTCCCGCACGTCTTGGTCGGTGGGCTCATACTCATGGTGGGGGTCCTCGAACAACGGACCGACCATGGAGGGCTGCTTCTCTGGCTTCTCAAGCGGGTACGTAACGAGAAACCCCCTGATCAAGACCTCAATTAGACGGCAAAGGGAATTCTCACTTGATGCGCAGAAGCTGATCGGATCAGCGAAATAGTTGGTCATGTAGTGCCGAAGATAGCTGAGCCGGTGGGATGGGTCCTCGAAGATAAACCGATATACGAGCATCTCTGAGAAAATCTCTTCGTATCGTTCTTTACGTTCGACGGCTCCAGAACTCAGCAAAGTGCTTTCCGAGATTTCGTAGTAGCCACAGGCGGGACACGACACGTCGCAGTGCTCCGCCTGTTCCTTTTGTGAACTTCTTACCAAGTCGAAAATCAAGTGGCCTGCTTCGTGGAAGTGTGCCGTCAATGTGCTAGGCCTTGTCAAGTGCCCCTGGTTGATGCTAAGGCTGGCGAGCGACACGTCCCCGCCAGCTATGTCGTAGCGACGTGAGCCAGCCCTCGCGTTGTAGGAGACCTCCGTGGCGCCGCCAATCTTCGCTGCAATCTCCTCCAGGCCTACCACAGGGCCAGCATCTTTCGGAGCGCTGCGGTCCCTTTGAGAATGGATACTCTCCACGCGCTTCAAAAGGCCCAAACCACAGAGCATAGGGGCGTCCGCCGCATGTATAAGCTTATTCAGCCCTCCTTTATAATCAATAGCAGGCTGCCACCTCTCGATCTCCCGGAAGCCTATTCGCGTTCTGTGCTCCAAGCTGTTCTCTATTAGCTCAATAAGATCAGTAATCTCTCGTATATCAGACGTAGTCAGCATAGACAGACAGGCCCATTCACGCAGGACCGAGTCGCCGCCGGCTCTCTTCAACCTCGCCTCCAGCGACTTGGGCAGCTCGCGACAGAACAACCCGTGTACGGCTCGGAAGATGTCGTACAAGTCCAAGACCTGGTCGAACACATAGGCATCGGCCAAGCTCTTGGCGAAATCTGCATAGAGATAGAATATTGCAGATGACAACGGGGATGGAAGCCTTAAACGTCTGATACTCTCGCGCAGCTTGACGATGCTCAAGTCGCCCGACCTCTCCTGGAGCAGACACTTGCCCATTTCCGAAAGGATCGGACGCAAGTCGAAATGGCTCCCCGCAGGGGGTCGGTCGTCCTCGACTCCCTCCAAGGCCCTGACGTAGTCGTTCTCGTCCAAAAGCGGGCAGGGCACGTGCAATTCCGTGCAGAGGTCTTGTATGGGCCACTCAGCGCGGCCGCCGAATTCTTCGGCTACTCGGCAGCCACGCATCTCTTTGATCAGTTCGACAAACTCGAAGACTTCGGCTGTTTCCGACGCATGGGGCAACCCAGCCAGGGTGCGGTGGACCGCATCGTACAGCCCAACCAGATACCAGTGATACTTGGCGGGCGCCGTGTCAGTCAGCTTCCCGGTGTCGTCAGCGTCTGCCCCGCGGTCACGTTCGAAGAACGGCAATCCAGTCATACTCCGTTCGTGCCCCGCCGAGACGACGAAATGCGGGCTGCCTACCACAATGCCGCTGTAGAACCGCTTCGCCTTCCCCCGATCGTCGCAGAGGAACGCTTCCTGAGACATGCCAAGAGTCGTGAAGGTCGAGCAGAAGACATGGTTGCGCTCCAGGCTTGATGCCGCCTTCGCCTTCTCCTGCCTCCGGCAGGCCTCCTTCTCGCGTCGACGGTTCTCGACATCAGCGACCGCCTTGTGGATACCGAATAGCTCTGCGGCGTTCCGGAGCCGGTCCTCCCTGTGCTCAAGCCGATCCTGTGCGTAGAGGTCCCAGAAGGTAAGGGTCCGGAGTGCTTGCAGGACGGACGCGATCACGGAGTAGTTTCTTGCGAACATCAACGTTCCGAGATCAGAGCTGCCCTGCGGGTCCAACAGCGCGCAGCGGAACGAGCGAATGTCGGTGTCCGACATGACTCCTTCGTACTGACCAGCAGCCTCCCGCTTGAGGAGTTCCTTAAGGACCCACTCCATCCTCCGGACCATCGCCTTGTAGATCGCTTGCTGAAACAGAAGGCCTGGACCCAGGTTTGCCATACCACTAACCTTGTAGTACGTCACGCCGAGCAGAGGTCCCTTCTCGGCGAACTCGCCAGGGGCACCGCTGTCAGTGTTGGTGGGCGGCCGACCATCACAGACCTCGTCCATTTCGACCAAGAACGACATGTCGCCAACACCCATCGATTCACGTAGGGAGACCAGCGTGGGGCAGAAGGCCAATGTGGTCTGGATGACTGGAAGGTCTGATCCGGAAGCAAGTCGGTCGATAATCTCAAAATCCTCTATCGCTACTATGGAAATAGAGTCCGCATTGCCAAAGCCCACATAGGCAAGCGGGTTGTACATGTGATCATCAAGGATGCAACGCTTCTCTTCTTCCAGCTTCGCCTTCGTCTCGCCGTTGGCAAGGTGGAACTCTTCCGCGTTGCGCTGCACACCCTCTCGGTACTTGCCGCAGACTCTCGAGAAGAGATCGTTCGCCTGGGTAAAGAATCCAAGACGCTTCTTTCCTAGTGGCAAGGTGTGAAGTAGCTGCTCACAACCCATGTAAGCGACCAGGACGGCATAATCATGGTAGGAAATATCCGACAGAACGCTAGGGCTCGTCATCGGGTGGGCACCTCAGGTCCAGTTCTTTCAGGTTGGGGACAACCACGCTGTTCTGACGGAGGCCAATCAAGTCCAAGTGCCCATACTGCGCGGCCTCCTTCCATCTTCGCTGCTCTCCGGCAACCCGCTCTGGAGACTTGTCCATGAGAATCGCGTCTGGAAGCCCGTGTGTCTCCATGATCTTCACGTCTTGCTCATCGAGTTCCATGTCTCCATCTTTGAGGAGATGGATGCGCCCGGACAACCGCAGTCGAGGGAAGAGAGCCGGATCGTGCCGATGGATCAAGGCGGAGTCCTCGCTGAAGGAATCGCGGATGTCCTGGGTCAAGAGATCCCAAGGTTGCAGGGCATAGATGGCGAGCTTGTACAGCACCAGCAGTAGGCGTGGCAGAGTCTGGTCGACCTCCGTCCCCTCCTTCCTCAACTGGTGTCGGCACTGCTCCACGCGGTCGTAGAAGGCCTCAACGTCGAAACATCGCGTAGGCAACTCGTCATGAAGCCACCTCCGAACTTCCATCGGTTTGCTCATCCCGTTGACCTCAGCATCAAACGACCGGACGGCGGCAACGCTCTTGCCACACGAAAAGGTTCTTCTGCTGCTCTTGGGGCAGCAGGTCGCCTGCAGAACGGAGGCATTCTGGCAGCTCACGGAGATTCGGGGCTACCCGGTCTGAGACCACTCGGTAGCTTCCAGACCTGCGTGATTCGGCGACCTCCTTCAGAACGATCAGAGCCGTAGATCCGTGCTGTTCGCAAGCCCCCAGCACTTCCTCGAATCGTGGGGTGACGAGTCTCGGCATTAGCTCAGCGATTGGCCTAAGCGAATTTCCACGGGGACACAGTTGCTGGTACATCTCCCCAATGCACTTGACGTAGGCCTTGATGTCTTCGGCCCCCATGGAGGTACCGCCTTCAAGTCCCCTGAGCCTTCGCGGGAGGTATTCTCTAAGGCGACTATCGGCCGGCCAGGGGCCTCCCTCGCGAGGCAAATCCTCGAAAAAGCTGTATACCCCGCAGACGGCCCACCTCAACTTGCGAAACCTCAGCGAGACGGTGGGGTCATTCGGCTGGGGCGAACTCAGGGCACACTTCGCCTGAGACACCTCCTCATGAAGCTTGGCCAGCAGCAGCAGTAGGTCCCGCGTCTCGGCCATTGCCTCACTAGCGCGCCATAGCTGAGAAAGGAGGTGCAGGAAATGGCCTCCCAGGTAGCAGTCCACGATGCTGCCTTCCCGATTGCATTTGTTGAGTTCGTCATCTTCAGGTCGGCGCCCGATCAGCAGCTCGACCCTGTTCTTCTCGAAGCCCTCCAAAGGGCGGCCTGAAGCACCCGCCCCGGGTGGTGGGGGAGGGCCCCCTGACGGTTCCCCTCCGTTTCCACCAGCCCCGAACGTGGACTCTGAGATGCCGTTCAAGACCTCGCTCCCCTGCTTATCGTCGTCAATTAGAGCTTTTACTATCCTGCTCCTTCTCGACGACTCCAAGCCGCGCATGATGACACAGAACTTCTGATAGGCGGCAGCAGGTTGCATGGTATCCGAGATTTTGCCACCGGGAAACCCGGCGGGAAGCACCACGGCGAGGAACCCCTGTACGTCGTCATCATACAACCTCACAAGCTCTCTGATGACGTCTTGCTCTGTGTACTCTGACATGGGGTCCCCTCAGCTCAGTCACCGGCCGACTTCCTGCAATCTTCCGCCCAAGCCTTCAGGACGACGCTCCCAGGGGCGTACTTCACCAACCCGCTGAAGATCCTACTGAGGCTGTCCGCATCAAGTCCCCTGAGGCGCCTGACGAACCTGGCGTATGCCACTCGGGGGTTCGTTTGGGTACTGATAGTACCCGCGGGGAAGCCGCAAGGAACAACGACGGCCAAGAAGTCCATGACGTCCCCCTCGAACAACTGAAGGAGCTCCTCAAGGAGCTCCTTCTCGGATAGAGGAGGTCTGACGTCTCTCCCTCGGTTGCCGGTGTCGGGTCGGCCGGGGGGAGCTGCCGCCCCCACAGGCGGGGGCCCGCCGAGCATCTCCACTTCAAGGTTGAAAGGGAGGGCGTAGCTTCGGAGTTCTCCCGCGATCGGCTTCCACTCCTCGTTTAGCATGAAGGCCCAGCACTCTCTGAAGGCAGATTCCTCTTCTTGGGTGCTGGGATGGGCGTTGAAGACGACCCGATCACCGTTGACGCCCCATCCGAAGTTGCATTTACGCGCGAGGTACTTCTTTCTTGCCAGGCCGGTGAGTTTGTCGGGATCCACCGTCAGCCTACTGACCCGGCTACTGTCTGTGTGCAGGATGTCCGCCACCTTTACCAGTACTGCCAGGCGACGCATGTCGACCGTCTCATTGGCCATCGAGAAGCGATAGGGGAGCTTGTCCAATGCCGTCACGTAGTCCGCCTTCCGATCATGGATGCTCACGATCAGATTGACAGCGTAGGCCTCTGCGTCGTTGAGAACCAGTTCGCCAGCCCTCTTGACTACGAAATTCCCCGATTCAACGCCGTGGTACTCCTCGGGCAAAGATGCCTCAAGCCCCTTGTCGAAGTCATGGCAGCACGCCGAGCATGACAAGATAAACAGCTCCAACGCCGTGAAGTCGTCTCGCTGGTTCGTCTCGTTGATGAGGCGCCAGATGTTTGACTCAACCATCTCGCAATGTGCCCGGCCGTTCACGCTACCTGGTGTGCGGGACTGCTGCTCATGTATCTCCTTCACGATCTTCCAGAGTGTGTTGGCTCGCAGTGCCAAGGCAGAATCAAGCGCCTCAAGAAGGCTGCGAAGAGTATCCGAGTCCTGTCGGGTCATAGCAGAAATCAACTCCCACTGACTCTTGCTGTTATCGGACCATACCCGCCTGCCGAGCCAGCACGTTCCTACGCTCCTGCTGGCTGAGCTTCGGCTGGCTATTCAAGATGCCGCACAGCCTTGAGCCCGATGGGCCTCCCATTATCTCTCAGCCCTGGAACACAGCTGTGTATCCTACAGTCACCTGGAGGCTTTGCCAACAAGAATTTCCTGGATGTCGGCATTCTGGGGCGATCAGACATCTGTTGTCAAGGGGAGAATCGTCCACAGCGACTACCTGGCGCTCAGGGCCCTGAACAGCGAGGAGCTCGTGGGCTTGCGCCAGACCTTTCATCTGGCTGGTGCCAAGACGGTGGTCTCGACGCTGTGGCGGATGCCGCACAATGAGGCGACCGCTCTGATAGGAAGGTCTCACACTGACTCAAGAGTAGAAGTGGGTCCTCGCCGCGGTGGCTAGCCGCGGCATCGGCCGCCGCTTCGCGATTGGCATCGGCGTCGCTCGCGGCGCTCTTGGCTTCGTTGTCGAGCTTGCTAGCGGCGTCGGAGGCGGCCTTCGCCGCGCCCCCTTGCTCAGCGCTGGCGTGCGCGCCGGTTTTTTGGCGGGCACGAGGGCGGCCGCCGCTGCCTTGGCCGTCTTCTCCCCCGCCTCGCTGTCCGTTTTGGAGTCTGCTCCGGCCGAAGAAGACGCAAGCGGCATTCCCCGGAGCAGATAGTCGCCGAGCTGCGTGAGGGCGGGGCACGCATCGGGGAATCCAGTTGCGCTCTTGAGGTCCGTGCTTGGCGCCTCGGTTCGAACGCTCATCGAAGACCGGCCTCGATGCGAACCGGACCGCAGCGGCGCGCTGAGTGCCCGGGGGGAGGTGAAGGGGGCCGGAGTCTGTCGGGGGCTAAGGAGCATGCCCAGGGGCGGTCGCGCGGCGCCGGGCGGCTCAGGTGATCCGGCGAACGACCACGCCCAACGCCAGGGCGAGCAGCGTCATCGCGATGAACGGGGGCAGGCTGCCGCCGCACTTGAACGACGCCTCGATCTGCCAATCGGCGTCCATCATCAGGTACAGCACCGCGTTGCTGTCGATGGCGATGTGGTTGCTGTCGCCCGGGTGGTTGGGGTCGAAGATCACCCACTGCTTGAACGACTTGCCCTGGTACGCGTGGCCGAGCAGGACGATGCCCGTTCCGTCCGTGTACCGCAGCAGCCGTTCCGATTCCGTGTTGGGGTCGTTCGGATCGGCCAGTTCCGGGTCGATCAGAACCGTTCCCATGTGCGAGTTCGCGACGGTCAGACTCAGCCTGCGAGGAGCGTTGGTGAACCTACCCGTTCGGATCTCGACGTTGTCGAACGCGGACTCGGCGGGGAAGCCGCCGGCGTAAGCCTCGTCGGAATTCGCCCCGATGAAGCACGTCCCCTCGCTCAGGTACCACTCGGACCCATCGCCCCAGCCCTCTGCGCCGGAGTCGGCGTACTCGCCTACCAGGATGTACTTGCCGTCCCAGTCGTACTTGTCACCGTGCCAGATCGCGCCCTTCCCCCATTTGCCGTTCGGATCGCCTGACGCGTAGTTGGGGTCATGCTCGAACTGGAAGAGCATCCAGAACCCCGACCGCTCCCAGGCGTTGAAGCTCACGCCGCCGAAGTCCGGCCCCGCATAGACATCCCCGCTGGGCCTCAGGGTCACGCAGCCGGCAGGAAGGTTCGGATAGCTGGCCCAGCCGGCATCGTTCGGGTCGATCCAGATCCGCTTGAAGTTCGCCGACGCGTGATCGGGATCCCCCTGGAAGTTGAACGCCTGCAGATTGGCGTGCTGCTCGTGCGGGCCTTCGTCGCCCGGCCGGTCGTTGTTGTCGTAGTCCATGGCGAAGATCAGACCCGTCATCGTCCCCGGGGTGCTGTGCATGATGAGAAGCACCCGACTCTTGTCGTCGTTCGGGTCATCGTAGTTGGGGTCGTAGTTCGGATCGTTGTAGCTGTACCGCTTGTTCGGGTCGGTGTGACTCGGGTGGTAGTAGCCCGTGTAGTACACCCAGGTCAGGATGTAGTGGTCGGTCGTGTCATCCCACCACGTCGGACTCGTGTTGGGATCCTCGTCCAGGCTCATGACCCCGGTGATCAGACTCCCCCACGGCAGGACGAAGTACTTGTCGCACGCCAGCCGCAGGGCGTTGTCGGCGACCGAATCGCTCACGATCTGCGCCAACGGGCTGGCCGCCAGCTGCGGGTAGAGCCACCAGTCGGGGTTGTCCGAATCCCAGTAGATCGCGTTGTTGGCGTCCGTCCAGTACTCGTGGGCGTAGTCGTTGGCGTCGTTGGGGTCGTACCGCCACATCGTGTACTCATGCGCGTGGTAGTTCGCGTCGTCGTAGTGCGGATCGTTCGGGTCCCGCTCCCACCAGCCGTCGTTGAAATCGTCGAAGAAGTCCGCCATCCCAACGGCCGGCGCGATCAGCAACACCACCACCGTCAGACCCACGATGGATACATGGCCTTCCTTCATGGGATCTCCTCCTTGGGTTGAATGCCCACACCGATTTCCTGTCAGGAGGGAGTGATGGCTTGAGAACGAAACACGCCGCCGCAGCCGACGCGCACGCACACCGCCCGTTCCGCGTCAACCCTCCTACTCCAAATCCTATCGATCTTCCTCATCGATGGCAACGGTGAAATAGTTGCGGCTCCAAAAGTTTTTGGAGGATTGTGTATTGTCGATTCGGGTTGCGCGCAGTAGAATTCATACGTGTTCTCGAGGTCTGCGTTGGGACCTTGGCTGGAACGCCCATCGCAAACTGGCTGTGACGCGGGCCGGCCCGAAGCGGCGGCCTTGGCGGCCCGAGGGTGAACTGGAACATAGTGGGAGCATGTTGGGGGCAGAGACCATGTCCAGACTAAGGCGTGCGCCTCACGACCGTGGATTCACCTTGATTGAGTTGTTGGTCGTCGTTGCCATCATCGCGCTGTTGATCTCCATCTTGCTGCCTTCGTTGAACCGGGCCCGCGCGCAGGCGCGAACGACGATGTGCCTCAGTCGGATCGCCCAGCTCGGCAAGGCGTTCTTGATGTACGCCGACGACTACGACGGTGGGTTCCCGTTCCTGGCGACGATGCACGAGGGGCCGGCCGACGGCCCCAACGCCGTCGAGACCTGGCTGGCCGATTGGCTGCAATTCGCGGACCCCTGGACGGCGATTGACACCGTCGCGCGGAGCAACCAGGAGGAATGGGGGGACTACGCCGAAGCCATACCGCAGAGCGGGTCGCTCTTCACGTACACGCGCTTCGAGAACTTGTACTTGTGTCCCGACTTCGAGCGCGAGCCCGCCTCCGAACAACACACGTTCAACTACACGCGTGCCCTTTGGGCGCGGCTGTGGCGGATGAAGCAGGAGTATGAGGCAGAAGGGCTGACCCCGCCGAGCGAGTGGGGCGGCGTGGACGGCCCCATCCTGAAAGTGGCCAAGATACACAGCCCGGCCGACCTGCCCATGATGCTCGGCGAGCAGTGGAATCGTCACGTCGGGACCTCC
This sequence comes from uncultured Planctomycetales bacterium, assembly GCA_964390905.1. Classification (GTDB taxonomy): domain Bacteria; phylum Planctomycetota; class Phycisphaerae; order UBA1845; family JAFGLZ01; genus JAFGLZ01. The sequence continues at coordinate 22,628 of CAYMLO010000064.1, forward strand.
GAGACGCTCGGCCACAACGACTCGGGGTACAACTGCAACGACTACGGCTTCTACGCCGACAACGTCCTTGCCACCGCGCATGGATCCCCGGTCAGGAGCCAGTTCCACAAGCGCGACGACGGCGAGCCGATGTTCAAGCTGGATCCCTACGTGTGGAAGCGCGGCGGGATCTTCTGCTACGACGGCCATGCCGAGCTCCGGCGCGATCCCTGGCCGTCTCTGGAGCTCGGGAACAACGGTCCCCACGGGCCCTTCCGGGCAGAGCCCAGCGCCCTGCGTCTCGCCGACGAAGTCGAGGCCCTCGTCCAGTACATGATCGCCATCGTCGCTGCCCAGCGCGGTTTCGATCCACAGGACCGATACGGGAACCCGCCCTCTCCCTGGTAAGGGACGGTTTCCGGCGCCACTTCCTGTAACACCTATTCAAGGAGACCGCGCGGGCGGATCGGCGTCATCTGTTGCGCCGGCATTGGGGTCGAGTCGACCGACCCAGGTTCATCTCTTTCGGGAGTCTTGCCATGTTTGTCAGACGGGATTGGCTTGCGGTGCTGCTCTTGGGCGTGGTGCTCGTGTCGGCGGGGTGTTCGCAGACAGGGCCCGCGCGATTCGCCGCGCCGACCATCCCGGCGGGGACGTGGGAGGGCCAGGGCACCTGCGTTGCCTACGAGCGCATCGGCGCAGCTGGCGAGGGGACGTCGCCGACGTCGAGATCCCAAGAGGTGGGATCCTACGACACGCATCTGGACATCGCCAAGCAGACGCTCTTCGGGCGCGAGGCCGTCATCGTCGAGATCCGCTCGAAACGAGGCAGACTGCTGGACTCCAAGGAGACGGAGACCCACTTTCGGCTGTTGCTGCTCCGGCTGGAGAAGATGAGCGGGGGCAACACGCTCTATGCCCTGGGGATGCTGGAGTTCGACCCGAAGGGTCCGCCCGATTACGCGGCGCAAGAAGCGAGGATCCGCTCGAGAATGGAGGTGCCGTCGGCCCACTGCGTCCAGGTCGGCGCCCACACGTGTCTGCAGGTCCACTACCTGTTGCCGGAAGGCGACAAGCGGTGGACGTTCAAGGACACCTTCATCTTCACCGGAAGCGGGGTCCTCAAGACGGGGAGCTTTGCGGCGACCGACGAGAAGAAGAGGGAGGGGCAGGCACCCAAGCGCGGCGTCAGGCAGATCTACTGGGCAGAACAGCTCCGCCCGGCGCGGTAGGCCAACGAGCGCTGGCCGCCGGATAGCCCTTCGCCCCCTTCGGGCGAAGGGACAACTGTTCGGGCGACGTCGGTGGGTCTACCATTGATCGGGGTCGTTGCTGCCGAAGTTGTTCCCGTAGATGACGTAGCATTCACCGGCATCGACGCGTCGTTGCGAGGGATTGGACGGGTTGACGTAGTCGGCCGTCGTATTGCCGATCAGGATGTCGTCGTAGCCGTCCCCATTGATATCCCCCAAGGGGAAGCAGGTGTCGACGCCGGCCTCATCGGCTGAGCCCTTCTCGTAGGGGCTGATCAGGATGATCCCCGGCAGCTCTCCGGAGCCGACCTGACTGGGGACTCCGACGGCCCCCTCGTCGGGTAGCGCCAGCTCGAAGGTCTTGTTCTTCAGCTCGCCGTTGCCGAAGATCAGGTAGCAGACGCCCTTGCGGACGAGCCTATCGCTCGCGACCTGGAAGGTGTATTCGGCCCCCGGAGCACAGATGAGGATGTCGTCCTTCCCGTCGCCATTGAAATCACCGGCGGTTCCCACCATCGCGCCGACCATGGCATTCTTGGTCTTGCCGACGAATTTGACGCCCGGCAGCGCGGGGGTTGCGATGTCGTCGACGGTATAGGTTCGCTCTCCGGTGGCCTGTCGGCCGCCAAACAGGATCGCGGCGAATCCCACATCGGTCTTGGTGGGGTCGTCCGGGTCGTCGACGTGCATGCTGCCCAGGACCACGTCGTCAACGCCGTCCCCGTTGAAGTCGCCGCTCATGTCGTTGGTGCCATCGAAGTCACCAGCCGGCCCCTGGCTCTCGCCCAGGCGATCGCCATCTGACACTCCGACGATCTCGATCCGCGGATGTTCGGCGATGCTGATGTCGCCGAAGACAAGTTGGCCGAAGACCACATAGGCCACGCCGCAGTCGGTCAGTCCGTTCCGGTCTGCTTCTGGGGCGCCGCAGGCAATGTCAGGGGAGCCGTCCTGGTTGAAATCCCCTGCATGCAACGCTCGCCCGAGATTGTCCCCTACGTAGGCCCCGAACAGCCAGTGGTCAATCGGGCCGATCACCCATCGCTCGGCATACTTGATCTCCGGATCCCCGGCGATGGTTTCCACCGAGCCCGCCTCGAACCACGGGAACGACTTGACCGTGTCGTTTCCGTATGTCGTGAAGTCAGATCCCAGCAGTACCCTGACCACACCTCGCCCCCCGCTGGCCTTGGGCGCCGAGAGTAGCAACTCGGGGGTGTTGTTAGGATCATTGTCGGTGTCGCGTATTGCCGAAACGGTCTCCCCGAAGAGGTCCGGCTCCCGGTCGTCAGCGAACGCTCCTCGGAAGCGTACCCCGATGGGCATCCCGGAACCGGGGCTGACGAGGTTTTCATCGTCCCGGACGTTCCCCTGATCGAGCTGTCCAACCATCCGTAGGTCGAGCGTTGTGCCCAGCAGGTTGTTCTTGCTCGACACGTAGACCACGGCGCTCAGGCGGTGCCGGCCGAGGTCATCATTCTGCTCGCTGGTTGATATAGAATCTGGATACGGTGCTGGATAGTCAATGTAGTCAATGTCATCATACTGCGTGTCTTCGTCGTCCAGGGGATCATTGTCAAGGTAGTCGTACCACGTTACGTCTGGGAAGCCAAAGACCATCTCGGGCTTGCCGTCGGCATCGTAGTCCTCGACGGCGCCAACCGAGGCGAGCCCTCCGGTGGCGCCCCTCGAGCCGTGAAACTGGGCCCCGCGAATCGCGGTGCCCACGCTGTTAAGGCTGTTGTAGCTGCTCAGACGGGTCTCGCGGCCGTAGATCAGGTAGGCTTGTCCGACCTGGCCACGTCCGCGAGGATTGCTATAGCGTGCCGCGACGATGAAGTCGTCGTAGCCGTCGCCATCGAAGTCTGCCAACGGGGTCGCCCAGGACCCGGCCAGGCCGCCAACGGTGTTGGGATCGAGCGGGTCGGCTTTCCCATGGAACCCCTGTAGGATCGAGCCGGCCAGCCCTTCCCCCGTCTCCCGCAGGTCCACCACGCCGGAGGCCCATTTCTGAACGGTCAGCCATCCGATGGCGTAGGCGTAGACGGGCGGGTTGACATCGTCTTCGGCCTTCAGCTGGATGTAGTAGGGCAGGCCGTCGGCCCGAGGCGGGATCATCCCCGCCGTGTCCACGGTGATGGCGAAGCCTCCAGCACAGGCGGTGTTGGGGTCGTTCGGATCGTTGGGGTCGTTGGGGTCGGCCTGGCCCTGATTCAACAACCTGACCCCCAGCAGGATGGGCGGGTTGGGGTTGTTGGGGTCGTCATCGTTCAGGGGATCGAGGTCGTAGTCCAGCGAGATGGTGACCGTGGCGGAAGCGTTGTCGGCATCGCTGCCCTCCCAGGTAACGCACACGATGTCGTTGTGGACGACGCCGACGTTCTCCTTCGGCAGAAGGGGGGTGATCTTGGGGGGCTCGTTGCCGGGCCTGATGCCCTCTGCCAGGATTTGGACCTCGATGTCCGGGATATCCTGCACGCTATTGCCCACGATATCCTGGATCAGCGCGACGATTCGATAGGTCCCAACAGGAATGTTGGCCGTGGGGACATCGAGCCTGTCGGCGATGCCGTCGGGGTCCTCCTGGACGGTGTCGATCAGGATCTCGTTGCCGCTGCCCGGGTTTCCATCTGGGTCCATGAAGATGGAGATAATGGCGTTATCGCCGGTGTCAGGATCGTCATCGGTCCAGACGATGGTGAAGGTATCGCCCTGCGAGAGAGTCAGGTCGGTACTCGGCTGGGTGACCTGGATCGACGGGGGGGTGTTGACGGGTTTGGTGCCCCCTGAGCCGGATCCGTCGCCGGTCCCGTCCCCGTCTAGGGGGAGTGTGGGCAGACACCCGAGCCACAGGACGAGTGCCCCGGCAGCTCCAAGGGCAAGAAGTCCCCACCGAACGCCCGGGCCGTGACGGACGGCCTTGGTGTGATCACGCATTGCTCGACTCCCTCGCTCATCGCTCGGCTGGCCGGCCGGAATCCGGCTTCGGCACAGGCACCCGAAGGGGGCCGGTGCCGCCGGTGGCCTGGCTGGCCTCGCATGGCGCCCCCTCGGCCGTTATCCCAAAGGCCTGCAGTCCCTTCGGTTTGCACAGCCCGGCAGAACCGCAGGGATTAAGATCATTCAACTGCCTGCAATGTCCGTATGCCCACACGGATTGAGGCCCTGAGAGCCCAGTAGCCATATCCTGTTGGCGGCCCGCATCTTTCGTCCAGTCGGTCGCGTGCGGTTCCTGGCCCGGTGGCCCGCAAAGGACGGCATCTTATGGACCCATCGTGTTACGTCGCCGTGTATCGCGCGTTTTTTGGGGTCTCGCTCAGGAGGGTTGCGTCCGTTGCCTCCCGCCAATTAAATGCCTGCCAGGACCGATAGTCAAGCGGATCGGACCGCGCCAGCGTTCCGAAGGACCTGTCCGGCAGGTCTGCACCTGCCCTGGCCCCGTGAGCAGCCACTCGGCCCCGACGACGGATGGTTCGCCTCGGGGCCCGGCAAGAAAAAATCGCCTGGCTTTCTTGCCTTTTGGATCACTTGGCCGATACAGTTCTAGTGACCTTATCGGCCTTTCAGCGCCGTTCCGTTTAAGGCGGGCCGAAAAAGGTTCACACCCGGGCTCCTGAGGGAGGGTCTCCGACAATGCTGCTGATTCGTTGTCTCTTGGGCCTGGCGGGTCTGGGGGTGCTCCTCCAAGCCGACTGCTCGAATTTCCTGGAACTGACGGGGTGTCTGCCGGAGTACGAGAAGCTCTTCGGCCCCCAGGATGGGGAACCAACCACCTCGCCGAATACGCCCATCGTCCTGGAGCCGACGACGAAGACGACAACGTCAGGCGTTTTTCTTCGGGTCGAGAACAACACGGCCTACAACATCGAAGTCCGGTTCCAGGCTGACGACCGGGTGCTGATCGCGCGCGTGGCGGTGGGGGCCTCCCCGACGTATGAGGTGGCCCCACAGGATAGCAATACCGCCGTGACCGCGGGGACGATCGACTTGAACGGCAGCTGGGTCGATCAGATCGAGAACCAGACGCTCACGTTCGTCAACAGCTCTCTGGACGAGTTCATCGACGAGACGGGCCTCGTACACGTCTTCAGTCTGGAGGACGTTGTAGAGGGGATGAGCGTCTTGAGCCAGGGCGTCGTGGAGCGCAGGACGACGGAGAATCTGATCGCCTTGCAGATCACGACCCAGAGCACCGACATCACGTCGACGTCGACGGAGATCCGGGAGTACCAGTTGATCCCCAGCGTTACGGGAACGGTCATGACGGGGGCTTCGGTGGTGGCGCAGGTCGACGCGCTGGGGAACATCACCACCGAGACGTTGATCCATTCGTTCCTCAAGCGGTTCCCCAACAAGCTGGCGGCGATCAGCGAGGTGGACATGAATCCCCAGACGGGTCAGGTGGTGCAGCAGTTCACCTACGACCAGCCGGACGCCCAGGTGGAGGCCGGCGTCGATTACGACTTCGGTCAAACGATCACGTTCCGCATCAACTCGGCCACCGTGTCGTACGTCGTGAGCGACTGATCGATCGTGCATCCCGGACCGCACCTCGAGGTCGAGACGATCTTCTTCGATTGGGGGGGGACGCTGGCGGGTGTGACCCGTGAGGCTGCTCATTGGCCCCTCTGTGCCCTTCGGGCCTGCGACCTCGTCATCGACAAAGCTGGACGGGACCGGTCGGTGGCGGCCGACCTGCTGACCGAACGGTTCGGCGCGGCTCTTTCGGCAGCGCAGTCGGACCCCGAACACCGTGAGATAGACACCGGGACGGTTCTGGCCGAGTGGGGCGTCCAGGTCGGGCTGGGATCGCCCGAGGCCTGGCCCATCGACCGCGCGTTGGACGCGTTCTGGCAATCCTGGGTCGGGGTGCTCGATCCGATCGAGGGTGCGGCAGAGACGCTGGGCGAACTCAAACGGCGCGGTTATCGTCTCGGCCTGGTCAGCAACGTGGCCGCGCCGGCACGACACGCCTACGCGGAACTGTTCCGTCTGGGACTGGCCAGATGGCTTGACGGCTGTGTCTTGAGCAGCGTCGTCGGCCACCGCAAACCGCATCCGGCGATCTACGAGGCGGGCATCGCGTCTGTCCACGGACCGGGACAAGGTACCGCGCCGGGTCGGATGCTCTTCGTGGGCGACGGACCGATCTACGACGTCGCGGAACCGCAGCGACGCGGCATGAGAACGGCATTGGTCCGCTACACGGGACTGTCCTGGCCGACGGAGCAGTTGGCGGCGGTCCGACCGGATCTTCGGATCGACCACGTGTCAGGACTGTTGGATGTCTTGCCTCCGCTGGTGAGAAGCTCGGGCTGACAGTGCGCCGCCTCCTGGCCTGTATTGCATTGCGGGAGCGGGGCGGACCGACCGTTGAAGCGGCCTACCGCCTGTCTGCCGGTGCTGACCAACCGGTGGGGGGGCTCGTGTGACGAGCGACGCCAGGCTATAATGACAGATCCGCGCAAGCGGCCCGAGCGGGTGAGGGGCCCGGGCAGTGGGTCTTGGAGATGTCCGACCCCGCGACGGTTCTGGGAGGTCCACCAGATGAAACAGATCGTTCAGAACATGCGCACCGGGGAGATGGCGCTCTCAGAGGTGCCCGCGCCGGCGTTGCGCGGCCCCGGGGCGCTGGTCAGGACGCGCTGCTCGCTGATTTCCGCCGGTACTGAAAAAGGGATGATGGACCTGGCCAAGAAGTCGCTGTTGGGCAAGGCCCGGCAGCGTCCCGACCTGTTCAAGCAGTTCCTCAACGCGGTCAAGCGGGACGGGCTCCGCGCGGCCCTGGCCACGGCGATGGCCAGATTGGACCAGCCGCTGCTCCTGGGTTACAGCAGTTCCGGGGAGGTATTGGCGGTCTCGCACGATCTGGGCGACATCGCGGCGGGGGATCGCGTGGCGTGTGGTGGCGGGGGGTTCGCCTCGCATGCGGGGGTGGTTTACGTCCCGCGCAACCTGCTGGTGAAGCTGCCCGACGCTGTCAGCTATGAGGAGGCCTGTTTCGCTTGTGTTGCGGCGGTGGGCATGCAGGCGCTTCGCGTGGGCCGCTTGGAGCTGGGTGAGCGCGTCGTGGTCATCGGGTTGGGGCTGATCGGCCTGCTCTTGGTGCAGATCGCCCGGGCGAACGGGTGCCGGGTGTTGGGGTGCGATCCGGACGAGGGTCGTCTTGCCTTGGCGCGAGAGTTCGGCCTCGACGCGGGCTGCGGGCCTGGGGAGCTCGTCAAACAGTGCGCAGTCTTCACGAACGGGCATGGCGCCGACGCGGTCATCATCACTGCCGCCACACAGAGCAACGAACCGCTGGACCAGGCGGTCGAGGTGTCACGGTTCGGCGGGCGGATTGTAGGGGTGGGCGATTTCGGCATGAAGATCACGCGCAAGCCCTTCTACGAGAAGGAGCTGGAGTTCCGCATGTCGATGGCGTACGGCCCGGGCCGTTACGACCCGCAGTACGAAGAGAAAGGCATCGATTATCCGAGGGCCTATGTGCCGTGGACCGAGCAGCGGAATATGGCGAGCGTCGTCGACCTGATCGAGCAGGGGAAGGTGAACGTCAGCAAGCTGATCACGCACCGGTTTGACATCGACCAAGCGGCGGAGGCGTATGCGGCGCTCGGGGCGGAAACCCCACCGGCGGAACGGGGAATCGGTGTGATCCTGCAGTACCCTGAGGACGAGCCCGTCTCGAATCGGATCGATCTGTCTGCCGCGCCGGTCGCGATCCGGGGCAAGGGTGATCGTGTTCGGATCGGCCTGGTTGGCGCCGGCCAGTACGCATCTGGCACGCTGCTGCCTGTCCTGGCCCGGATGGACGACGTGGAGCTCGTCGGAGTGGCCACGGCCACGGGGCCGTCGGCGGAGCATTCGGCGAGCAAGTTCGGGTTCCGTTACTGCGCGACGGACTATCGGCAAGTGCTGGACGACGAATCGATCGATCTGGTTGTCGTCGCCACGCGCCACGACCTGCACCCCGTGGTGACGTCCGCAGCGATGCAGGCGGGGAAGCACGTATTCGTCGAGAAGCCGCTGGCGGTGGATGAGGAGCAGCTGGCCGAGGTCTTGGCCGCACAGCGCGAGAGCGGCTGTATGGTCACGGTCGGATTCAACCGAAGGTTCGCGCCGCTGACGCGCCAGGCCATGGAGCAGATCGGCTCGAATCACGGTACGCTCACCATCACGTATCGGTGCAACGCCGGCAGCATGCCGCGGGATCATTGGGGCTACGATCCGGAAGTGGGCGGCGGGCGGATCATCGGCGAGGCGTGCCACTTCATTGACCTGGTGAGTTTCCTGGACGGCAGCGCTCCGGCGTTCGTCTACGCGAGCTGCATCGCCGGCAAGGGCGCCGAGGTGTCCGAGGACAGCTGCTTCATCACGGTGCGCTTGACCAGTGGATCGTTGGGGAATGTGGCCTACCTGGCCGGCGGGGACAAGGCGTTCGGCAAGGAGCGCGTCGAAGTCTTCGGTGACGGACGCGTGTTCGTAATCGAGGACTTCCGCAGAGGCGTAGCTGTCCGCGGGGGGTCGCGAAAGACGCACAAGATGGCGCAGGACAAAGGGCAAGCCAACCAGCTGCGTGCGTTGATTGATGCGGTCAAGAACGGCGGAGAGAATCCCGTTCCTCTGGCCGAGTCGATCGCGAGCACGCTGGCCAGTATCCGTGCGGTGGACAGCCTTCGCAGCGGCATGCCCGTTCAGGTGATGGCAGAAGCAGCCGATGAGTGATCCATCCTCGACAGACATGGCAGTCCGATTCGGGAACGTGACGTTGCAGAACCCGATCACGATCGCGTCGGGCCCGCTGACGGACAAGTTCAGCAAGATCGCGGCGGCGGCCGAGGCGGGCGCGGGGGCGGTCAGCATCAAGCTGACGTTCGTGAACGTGCCGTTCCAGTCGCAGATGCGGTCGTTCAGCCTGCCGGGCAGCGTGATCATGTCGCCGACGAACAAGCGGCTCGCTATCAACGAGGCCACCGAGCTGATGCGACGGGTCAAGGACGAGCTCGACGTCTGCATGATGGCCAACTACAGCGGGCTGGGCGGTGCGTTGGACGAATGGGAGCTGATGACCGAGCGGTTTCTCGATGCGGGGACGGACACGTTGGAGCCCAACTTCTGCTGCCCCAACCTGGACACGTCGGACCCGCGGAGCAAGGACGCGGAGGACCACGGGGGGGTGTCGATCGCGGACCATCCGGACGTCTGCGGGCAGCTGGTCGCGCTGATGCGGCGGATGACGGACCGCCCGATCATCCCGAAGGTGATGCCGTCGACGCGGGGCGCGCTGCTGCGCGGGTGCGAGGCGATGCAGCAGGCCGGTGCGGACGGGATTCATGTGGTCGGCACGCCGGCCAGCGGCCTGCCGCCGCTCCTGGATGATGGCAGGCCGGACATGCCCCTGCTCGAGGGGATCCCGCAGGGGTCGACGAACGGGTCGGTCTGCCGGTATGCGACGTACCTGTCCATCGCGCAGGTGGCCCAGGTGGTGGATCTGCCCGTGATCGCCTCGGGCGGGTTGGACACGTGGCGGGACGTCGTCGACGCGGTGATGTGGGGGGCGACGGGGGTGGGGATCTGCAGTTCGATCATGTGGAACGGGTGGGAGGTGGTCGGGCAGATGCTGGCGGGCATCGACGACTATCTGGCGGGTCGCGGTCTGTCGTCGCTGGATGAGGTGCGGGGCGTGGCGTTGTCGAACTTCACGACGCCGGACAAGGTGGCGTTGGTGGCGGGTCACGCGTTCGTTGAGGAGGAGATGTGCATTGGCTGCGGTCGGTGCCTCAAACCCGGCCACTGCGAGGCGATCAGCATGACCGATGACGAGAAGGCCCGGGTGGACCCGGACGAATGCATCGGTTGTGGGGTGTGCCGGTCGGTGTGCCCGACGGGGGCGATCAGCTACCGGGTCAAGGAAGCGGCCGAAGCAGTGGAGGCGGGAGAGCAATGACCCATTCGCCTGGTCGCGATGCGTACACGCCGATCGAGGCCGTCAACGAGGCCCGACGGTGCCTGCAGTGCGACGACCCCCACTGCAATCGGGGGTGTCCGGCGGAGGTGGACGTTCGCGGGTTCATCGGCTCGATGGCGACGGGGAACTTCCGGGGGGCGATCCGCGCCCTCAAGGCGAGCAACGCGCTGCCGCTGGCGTGTGCGTTCGTCTGTCCGGTCGAGCGGCAGTGCGAGGAGCATTGTCGGCACAGCGACCTGAACTACCCGATCACGATCGCGCGGCTGCAGCGGTTCATCAGCGAGTACGCACTGGACCACGAGCTGCTGAAGCGTGAGCCGGGACCGTCCACGGGCCAACGGGTGGCGGTGATCGGTTCCGGACCGGCGGGTCTGGCGGCGGCAACGGATCTGCGTCTGGCGGGGCATGCGGTCACCCTCTTCGAGGCCCGCGATGCGCCCGGCGGCATGCTGGCGTGGGGGATTCCGAACGACCGACTGCCCCCCGACGTTGTCCGCCGGGAGGTGGCTGAGGTCGAGCAGCTCGGCGTCGAGATCCGGTGCGGTCAGACGGTAACGGAGGTCGACACGCTGTTCGACGAGGGGTTCGGTGCGGTGCTTCTGGGGATCGGGTTGTGGTCGAGCAGCCGTCTGGCGATCGACGGGAGCGAGCTGGCGGGGGTTCACGGGGCCTTGGAGCTCCTGTCGTCGAGCAAGGGCCCTGACGCCGAACGGGTGAGCGTCGGCAAGCGCGTGGTCGTCATCGGCGGGGGCAGCGTCGCGATGGATGCGGCGCGCGTGGCGTACCACCTCGGGGCCGATCAGGTCGAGATCGCCAGCCTCGAATCCCCCCACGAGATGCCCGGTACGCGTGAGGAGATCGGGCACGTGTGGGAGCTGGGGGTGGTCTTCCACAGCCGGGTCAGACCGGTGCGGTACACGGGGGGGGATGGTCAGATCGATGGGGTGGATTTCGTACGGATCGACTGGCGAGAGCCGGGCCGTTTCACACCCGACAACGCGGTGGATCGTAAAGGCACGGCGTTCCACTTGCCCGCGGATACGGTCATCGAGGCGATCGGCCAGCGACCGGATGCGTCGGCGGATCAGTTGCTGGCGGATCTGACGATGGAAAGCGGCCGGATCGTGGTCGATCGCGAGACGATGATGACGAGCCGGGCGGGGGTGTTCGCGGCCGGCGACGTCATCGTCGACGGCGGCACGACGGTGGTCCGCAGCGTCTGGGAGGGCAAGCGGGCGGCGGCCGGCATTGATGCGTATCTGAAGCACCAAGGAACGACCGCGTAATCATCCCGGGACAAGCGCGAGCGATCCTGCGCATTGGGAGGGTGTGGGGATGGTGCGGCGTCCGTGCCGTCGGGAAGAACGGAGCGGTCCGCTAATGGCATCGAAGCGACTTCGCAGGGCGAAATTCAAGGTCGCGACGGTCTGCGGCACGGTGGTGTTGGTGCTTGCCGTGGCGGAGCTGGGCGTACGGGTGCTGGGCATCGAGGCGGACATGCCGATCAAGATGCTTCCGGTGGCGGACATCATCCCGGTCGCGCTGGAGAACATGCAGCTGAGCGCATCGGCCAAGCGTCCGGGGACCGTGAGGATCGCATTTCTGGGCGATTCGTTCACGTTCGGCTTCGGGGTCAGGCCCGAACAGAACTTCGTGTCCAAGACGGGCATTCTGTTGGGTCAGCGGGCAGGGCCTCAGTACGCGGTCGTCAACCTGGGGAAGCCGGGGGAGGACCTGATCCGGGAGTGGGTCATCTACAACCACCTAAAGGACCGGGTGCGGGCGGACGTGGTGGTCCAGGTGATGACGGCGAATGACCTGGACGTCGACCTGTACCAGGGCCTCAGGCCGATTGTGCGCGTGCTAGAGGAGCGGATGTGGCCGTCGCGGGTCTCGCAACTGTTTGCCGTGGCGGAGACGCGAATTCGCTGGGTCATCGGGCGCCGCCGGACGCTCGATTACATGCGGGGTGGAGCGACGCCGGAGGCTCAGGAGCGATCGTGGCGGATCGTGTCTCACGCGATCGAGGCCACCAAGCAGTTGGTCGAGGACGACGGCGGGGTCTACGTCCTGGTCCGGTTCCCATTCATGGTGTGTCTGGAGGACTACGCGCTGACCGCATCCCATCAGCGCACGGCGGCGCTGGCGAAGAAACTCGGCGTGCCGTATCTCGACCTGCTGGATGTCCTCGCGAGCCAGGGCAGCGCGAGGATGTGCCTGCCGGGCGACACGCATCCGACGCCGGAAGCCCATTCGCTGGCGGCGCAGGCCGTCACCGACTTCCTCATCAGAGAGGTCCTTCCGAAGCTCGATCGGACCGCGACGACCCGGGCGGCTCCCACACGAACCCCGGATGAGATCCACGCCGCCGCGCTGAGGCACTGCGAGCGCATCTTGGAGCTCGACCCCACGTGTCGTAGCGCCTGGTTCTCGCTTCAGCGGATGCGGGCGCAGCGGCCCGGTGCCGGGAACGAGTCGGGGAAAGGGAAGCCGTAGCCTGGGCGCGTGATCAGCTCAGGCCCATCGCCTTCAGCCACATGCGATGATGGGCGATCATCTGATCGAACCACCCTCGAACGTGCGGGTCATTGGAGAACATCCTGTCCCGGAGCTTTCCGATGACGACGATGCGCGCTTGAATGGCCTGGCCGGCGGCCTTGCGACCTCCTCTGAACAGATGCGCCTGGGCGAGATCGGGCAGGATGACGGCGCGTTGTACAAGGGTCTCGGTGGTGTCGGTTGGCCGGTTGCCCAACAGCTCCAGGGCGGTTCGGAGCTGCTCGATGGCCAGATCGTGCTTGCCCAGCTTGAGCAGGACGAGTCCGAGGTGGTGGCGTAGCATGGCCGAATCGGGTCGGGCGTCGACGGCGTCGGCGTAGGCCTGATAGCGCGCGGCGGCGACGGCATTTGGATAGGCGGTCGGGCTCCACAACGGCGGCGCCATGCGGTAATGCACCCCCAGGAGCAGGGCGCAGAGTCCCACGGCGGTCAGCGATTCGGCTAGAATGCGGGACCGGCGTCGGCGCTTGTCCGAGCCCTTGACGGCGTTGGCCAGCGATTGAAGGGCCCTCGGCAGTCTCACCAGGCCGATCGCCGTCGCGAGGCAGATGGGGACGTAGGGAGGCAGGAAGTACCGATCATACGAGAGCGGCATCCACACCGTGATGACGCCGACACAGACGAGCAGCCAGGATAGGACGCACGCTACGTCGAGGGGAAGGCCGGCCTCGGCGGGCGCACCCGTCGTCCGCCCCTTGGCAGGGGATCGCGCGGAGAGACCTCGCCGGACGAGGTGCACCGCGCCCCACGCAAACCCCAAGGCGGTCAGGAAGACGGCCACCGATAGCAGGTGTCCGGGCAGCTGACCGGGGGCTTCGGTGAGGGCGAAGCTGGTGGTGATCGCGACCTTGCGACGGAGGTCGAACAGCGCCAGCCCTGTACGGATCTGTGACACGACGGTGGTATCCAGACAGATCCTCGGCAGCTCGGCGAGGCGATTGAGCGTGTCCTGATAGTAGTGGGGATTGACCAGCAGGAAGACCGCCACGGCCGTGGCGGCTGCAAGGCCGATGGCCAGCGCGGCCGTCCAAGCCCGTCGCGCCCGCGGCCGTCCGCGCGCGTGGAACGCCGCGGCCAGCAAGACGCCGCCCGCGTAGGCGGGCCCGGTCAGGGCGCCAGTGAGCTTGCAGGCGGAGGCGAGTCCGGTGACCACTCCCGGCAGCAGCCCCGCGACCGCCAACCCCTTGCCCCACCTGCGAACCGGGCTTCCGGCGTCATCTCCCTCCCAGAGCCGCATGAGCGTCCTCGCCGACCAGAACGTCACCGGCACGATCAGGGAGAGGTAGAAGATGACGATGCTCATTTCCATGCCGCGCTGGGCGTAGAGGCGAAAGAGGGGGCTGGCCAGCAGGAGGAGCGCGGCGATCAGGCCGGTCGCCACGCCGCCGACTCGCTTTCCGATGACGAACAGCAGCATACACGTCAGCGAAGCGAAGACGGCGCTGGTGTATCGCATGACCCGGAGCATGTCATCGGGCACGAGCGCGCGGAGTTCGTCCGGGCCGGCCTCCGCGCCGAGGAAGGCGTCCAGGACCGTTCTGTCTTGGACACGGAGTCCTGCGATCGCCAGGGCGGCCCCGTAGGTGTACTTGACGACGGTCGAATGGATCCGGATGAAGACATTGTCGGCCCAGGCCGAGTGATTCAGATCGCCGCACTCGAAGAGCAGGTGATAGTGAATGGTCTCGCCGAGTAGACAGGCTTCATCGATGTGAAAGGGCGGCGTGTCCCCCTCGCGGCCGACGTGGATGCCGGAGATCAACCAGGCCAACGAGCCGGCGAAGAGAAGAAACGCCAGCATCACTCCCGTGTAGCGTCGCCACTGCATGCTCGGTTCAGTATATGCGAATTCGGGTGGCAATGCAGGCAGGCGCGCCCGGCGGACGAGGGCTGCCCGCATCTTGGGGCTGCTGGACTTCTGGGAGCCATATCGGTCACGGGGATCCCTGTGAGGAATGTACGACAGTCCCGGCGTGGGCGGCCCTTGTCCCTACTTCGGCGATGCTACATCTGTGCCGCGGAGCAGGCCGGCGATGGTCAGATCTTCGTCTATCAGTGGCCAGTGGATACCGTACCCGCCGGGGGAGAGCTCCGCCTGCCGACGTTGTTCGGCGCTGGCGGCTGCAAGCCTTCCGGAACACCGGGTCCACGGGATGCGGACCTCGCGATCCTCCAGGACAATCACGAGATCGTTGTCCGTTGTGGCGATGCGCCTCGCCGTGATCGGCTCAGTTGCCCGCATCTTGCCGGCCTCCAAAGTGCCGCTCCCATTCCTCAATGATGAGGTCGAAATGGTCGAAGATTACCTTGCGGATTTCCCGGGACAGTCGGGGGCTCATGCCATGTCCCCACGCCTGTTGCACATCGTACGTGTCCGTCAGCAGCCACATCTTGCATTCCGCATCGCCCTTCCGAGCGTGGACGTGAACCGGCTCGTCCCCTTCGTCCGAATAGAAGAAGACGCGCCATCCACGCGCGAGAAGAATGGTCGGCATGACGAGATCCCGACTTCATGCTCGTGACACCTCCAATATACACTCACCCACACGCCCTCGCCAACACAGCAACTGCGCGAACCCACCGCTAGGAACCGACGTAGCCCAGGTCGCGGAGTCGTTGGCGCTGCTCGTCGTCGAGGTGGCGGTCTTCCGGCACGGTGACCTGGCTGGGGTCGAACCGCTTGAAGGACCCCAGCCACCGTCCGACCTGCCCGGCCAGCGAGGCGACGGTCGGTTGATGCGACGCGACGAGGTTCCGCGCCTCGGTTGGGTCGCTGCGGAGGTCGTAGAGCTCGAAGCGTCCGCCCGAGGCCAGGATGAGCTTCCAGCGGTCGTGGAAGACGGCCCGATACGCGACCTGCCACCGGGAAGGGTCGAACGCTGGGTCGAGGCGCGCGAGCGTCTCGAGCGGCGACGCGGGCCAGAAGAGGTATTCCGCGTAGGCATATCGACCTTCGCTCTGGGTCGAAGTCGGCGGCTCCGCAGTGAGGGAGCGGGCCATGACCTTCGCGGTCTGTCTGGCCTGGGCGCGCGACCAGGCCAGGAGCGTGGGGAACAGGTCGCAGGTCTGGACAAGACGATCGACCCGCTGGGGCCGAAGCGCGGCAGGCCATCGAACGATCAGGGGGACGTGCACCAACGTGTTGTAAATGCAGAACTGATGCCCGAACAGGCCGCGCTCGCCGAGGTTCTCGCCGTGATCGGACGTCAGGACCAGGACGGTTCGATCCAGATCGAGCTCGGCGCGGAGGACGGCGATCAGGTCGGCGAAATGGTCGTCCAGCTCGCGAACGCGCCCGTCGTACAGATCCGACAGGATCTTGACGTCGCGGGGCGTGTAGACCGGCTTGCCGGCGAGCGCGTATTGCCAGACGGTGGTGCTGCTCTGGTCGATCCCGTAGGAACGGTTGACGTCGGACGCCTGGACGAACTGTCGGCGATAGGCTCGCGGCGGCTCGTAGGGGTCGTGGGTCTCCATGTAGTTGATGAACAGGAAGACCGGGCGCGAGCGGTCGCGGTCGCGAAGCCACCGGGCGACGTAGGCGGTGGTGGTGTGTCCGCCGGCGTCGTCAAAGAACCACCGTGCCAGCGACGGGCCCAGGAAGCGGACCTTGCTGAGGACGTGTCGGAAGAAGGCCAGGTGGTTCGAGCCGGCTGAGCGTCCGAAGTCGCCGGGCTCGGCGAAACGTTGGAAGCCTTGCGTCAGGTTGGTCGCGGGCGAGACGATGGGGTTGTTCGAGAGGGCGAGGGTCTGATAGCCGCGGTCGCGCAACGCCTCGGCGAGCGTCACGAAACCGTCGTCAAGCCAGAGGCGCTGCAGCCCGAAGCGGGCCCCGTGCTGAGAAGGATACAGCCCGGTGAAGATGGAGGCGTGGGCGGGAATGGTCCACGCACCGGGCGAGATGACTTGTTCGTAGACGACGGCGTCGGCGGCGAAGGCGTCGATGTGCGGACTGGTGGGCCGGTGGTATCCGTAGCAGCCGAGACGGTCGGCGCGGAGGGCGTCGGCGACGATGAGGACGACGTCGGGCGGTCGGTCGTGTGACGACCTGACCGGTTGTGATGATGCTTCGGGGGTCCAGAAGCCGTCGGCCGATTGGACCTGGGGGCGACCGAACCACCGAACGCCGATGGCCACCAGCAGCAGGGCGGCCGCCGGCCAGGCGGCGACGCGCGACAGTGGTCCCAGGCCTCGGCCCAGGATCCCGCGGCCGAGACGCAAACAGATCCACCCGACCGGAACGAGCGCGACGAGCCAGATCGCGACGGCGCATGCCAGACCCGCCGACCCGCCGGGGAGGTCCGCGCCGGCGACGAGGGCGATTCCCCAGCCGGCCATCACCGCTTCACCGACAAGCAGTCCGGCCAGCGCCAACGGCGCGGGGCGCAGCCGATCGGCCAACGGCCTGATGAGCCTGCCCGTCGCAGCGCCGACAAGGCAGGCCGCCGCGCAGACGATGAGTCCGAAGACGACATGCGTGATCAGCGAAAAGCACAGGGCCTCAACCCACAGCCACGCCGAGATCCGGGCGAGCAGTTCTGACTTGTTGAGAAGGGATTCGATGACGGCGGCGATCATTCCGGCGGTCAGACCGACCCGTACCGCCGCAGTGCGCCAGCGGCGGTCCTTCACCGCTGAGGCGGCGGGACGCCCGCGGTCCTCGGTGGATGCGGGCGGTTGTTGGGTAGATCGGTCTTCGGTGGCCATGGTCTGTCATCCTGCTACGGTGGCCCTGCGGCTTCGGTCGTGGCGGGCGCGCGGGCCTTGTGGACCACGTCCTCGAGTCCCAGGGACATGGCCATCAGATAGAGCACCGCCGCGGCGACGAGCGACGCGGTGAAGCCCCACTCCATGCTCGCAAGGACGCACAAGATCGCGCCGAGCGTCGTGGCGACGGCGTTCACGCCCCACGCCCACGGGACGATCGTCTGGCCCAGGCCCCGTGCGGCGCGCAGGCCCATGGGGAAGGGCATGCCCATCAACATCGCCATCGGGGCCAGCGCCGCCACCGTCACGACACAGCGAGCCGTGTGCGACAGGAACATGAGTCTGGGCACGACGTAGGTTGCGACCATCGCCTCTGCGATGATGGCGGCGGCGAGGGCCAGAAGGACGAACGTCAGCGAATGCGGAACCGTTCGCCGGACCCATCCGGAGATCAGGCTGCCGAGGCCCGAGAAGACCAGGATCGCGAACAAGGTCACCGCCATGGCGTACACCGGGCCGCCGACGAACACGGTGTATCGCTGCAGCATCACGATCTCGACGGTGATGAACCCCAGGCCCAGGGCTGCGAAGTAGAGCAGTACGCGCCCCTTGTGCTCAACCTGACGCAACTGGCCGGAGCGGGACCAGAGCGGCCCGATGATGAAGACCGCCGACAGCACGAGGATCTGCACGAGACTGGTCAGCAACGTCCGCATCGCCATGGGGAGCTGACCGTAGCCGCTCTGCCCTGCGGCGTCCTTGGATCGGCCCAGCAGCGTCCGCCAACGATGGAACTGGAAGAAGAACGGGTCATCGTCGGTGGTCGGCGTGATGTCGTAGAAGTAGTCGTCGATAAGGGCCTGCCGTTCGGCGTCCGAGGCGCGGATGAGGTGGTTGAAGGCGTTGTCCCGCCCGCGGAACGGGTCGTAGATGGTCGCAAAGCCCAGCCGGTCGGCCCATTCCAGCGACCTGGCGACCTCGGCCCGTGTGAAGGGCGTTCGCTTGACGAGGGTTTCGGCCCAGGACTTTCTGCCGAACGTGGCGGCGATGACGATCAGGTGGTTCTCGGGATGCTCGATGCCGATCCGACCCATGGCCTCCAGCAGGATGGTGACCAATCGGAGCTGCTCCCGCGGCGGGGTGCGCATCCAGCGCGAGAAGGAGAGGATGCCGTCGTCGTTGAGGTGCCTCCAGTACTCCTCGACGGCCTCGACGGTGTAGAGGTAATTCTCGGAGAGGGCGTAGGCGCCCATCGACTGTGCGGTGAAGGTGTCGACGCCGGTCAGTTGTATCACGTCGAAGCGGGCGTCGGAGGTCGTGAGGTAGTGCCGCCCCTCGGCGGCGACGAGATCGACCTCCGGCCGATCGAAGATCCGCCCACCGAAGTCGGCGAACCGACGGCTGACCGCCTCGACCGTTACGGGGTTGATCTCGACGCCGACGATCCGTTTGGCGCCATGGAAGAGGGCGATCCCGACGTCGAGCCCCCCGCCGACGCCGATGACCAGTGCCTGGTCCGGGCTTGGCCGGACGATGTAGGGGGCCGCCTGTAGAAAGAGACCCAGGGCTGGCACCTTGCTCAGGTCGCCGTCCGGGACCCGGACGATGACGGTCGGCGCGGCCCCGTCCTGAAGAACGCCGCGGTGCTCGATCTGGCGGAGGAGCTGCTGATGCTTGGGAGAGAACTGCCCGTCGAAGTCCCACAACCCCTTTCTGTGGTTCATCACGTCGACGCGGGCCACGACGTGCCAGCGATAGTAGTGGGGCGTCATCGCCGGCTCTCGGGGGACCTTGCTGGGTGGGAAGTACACGGGGAAGATCGTCGCGCGCGACGCCAGCACGGTCATCAGCACCGCCATCGCCAGGGCAGCCACCGATCCGACCCGAAGCCATCGCCCGGTCGCTGCCCTGGCGTAGGCGACCGCGACGATCCCGGCCGCGGCGGCGGCCGCGTAGATGGTCGACTCGACGCCGAGACGGTTGACCCCCACGATCGACACGAGCGCGCCGGCACCGGCGCCGAGGAGGTCCGCGAAGTACAGCCGGTTGATGGCCTCGCCCGCCCGGGAGATCAGGTAGCCGATGCAGACACCGGCAAAGAAGAAGGGCACGCCCACGATTGCGTACAGCATGGCCAAGCTGAAGGTGTTGCTGAAGTCCCCGTAGTCATACATCTCGGACGGGTGGAAGCGGACCTTCGTGGCCACGGCGAAGGCGAGCATCGTCGTGATGCAGAAGGCCAGGGCGTACTTGCAGACGAGCCGCGCGTCGACACCGTCGCCTGCGAACCGCTTCGAGACGGTCAGAAACGTGCTGGCCGCCCCGAAGCCCAGCATGCCCAGGCTGATGATGACGTACGCGAAGTGGTGCCAGGCCATCACCGAGAAGACGCGCGTCAGCGCGACTTCCAACACGAGGACGCTGCCGGCCAGCAGGAACAGCCCGACGGAGGCACGACGGGTATCGAGCACAGGCATCCACTCCTCGAGGGAACGATCGTCCCCTGTCAGGTCGAGCGTCGGCGCCTTACCGGTTCGGCTGGGTGTCGCTCGGCCCCGATCCGACGCGATTATAGATGGCGGCGGGGGGATGACCAGACCCTACGACCGATTCGTTGCCGGCGCGGTCGGGGGTTTGGCCGGTGAGGACGTCGTCGGTTGGGGGATCGTGTCCAGCAGCTTCTGCACGTGGGTCAGGGCGCGATGATAGCCCAACTCGGCGGGCTGCTGCTGGGACAGTTGCTCGAGCAATCGCTTGGCCTCGAGGAGTGAAGGTCTGTCCTGGTACTGCTGACCGTAGCGGATCAGGCGGATGACCACGTCTTTCGGGTGGATCGCCTGGGTGCCAGACGTAAGGACCTCGAGGGCTGCGGCGGCCTGCTGCTTGCGGTTCGAACCGATGGCCACGTCGAAGAAGGCGCCGACGCGTTGGGGATCGGGCGGCTCGCGCTCCATCATCAGCGTGCCGTAGTGCAGGGCCTTGTCGAACTTACCGGCGTAGTAGTAGTAGCTGAACAGCCAGCCGAGGGGACACGCGTGCTCCATGATGGCGGTCTGGGTCAGGTGGCCAGCGGCGAGGTCTTCGGCCATCGCTCGTTCGAATCGCTCGACGGCCTTGGGCAGCAGGTCGTCGCACTTGGCATGGGTGCAGGCGACGGCGAAGCCCATGCGCTGGTCGGTGTAGTGCTTCTCGCGATAGCCGAAGAGGTTCGTGTTGGCCACGACGATCAGGCCCGCCAGCGCGGCCAGCGTCAGGGCCCGCGTGGACCAGGCGACGTCACGGCGGAGTAGACCGATCAGCCGGACCAGGCCGTAGGCGGCGAACGGGACCATCAGGCAGACCACGACGACGCGGAACCGGGCGTTGATCACGAAGAACAAGCCGGGCAGCCACAGTGAGGCCAGCATGCCGACGGTGTAGGCCATCGGGGCGGTCCAGGCGCGCCGGGCGATGACGAAGGCCAAGCCGATGATGGCGACCGGGCAGATTATGCCGAAGTGCGCGTAGGACAACGCCGTCAGCACCCGGCTCGTCTCGAGGAACCAATAGATGTCCCGCTCGTTGGGGTATTCGTAGGCGTTGAGGAAGAAGCAGAACCGTTTGAAGGACTTGGCGACGAAGGCGCCCGGGTTCTCCTTGATGTAGTCGATGGCGATCTGGGCGAACCAGGCGTCGATCTCGCCGAAACGGAGTCGCCGGCCGAGGGCTTGCTCGGCGTAGTAGCGGGCGATGCGGTTGCCCAGGCTGATCTGCGTCCAAACGTCCTGCGACTCGACAGGCGTGACCTGGGGCACGCCCTCGCCGACGTAGATGGGGACGTTCTTGCCGTCGGAGCGGGGGCTGTTGGCGATCCACAGGTTCTGCCCGCCGTAGGCGCCGATCAGGACCCACTCGCCGCCGATGATGCGGTTGCGGAGGGTGACGGGGAGGATCACGACCAGACAGCCAAGCGTCAGCGTCGTGACGTTCAACAGCGCGGCGCCGAGACCTGGGCGGGCCCACCAGCGTTGAGTGGCAGCAGATGGCGCGCGGGATGCGACACCTCGCCAGGTGACGACCAAGGCCATGACGGCCAGGATCGGGGCAAAGCCCAGCACGCTCGGTCGGGACAGGGCGCCGACGGCCATCACCGCGCCGCACAGGGGCCATTTCCACCCCCGCCGGTCGTCGAGCGCGACGAGCAGGTAGATCAACAGGACGTAGAGGACCGAGCTGAGCGCGGCGTCGACGATGACGAGTGAGTAGTAGGCGATCGTCCAGAAGAGCGCTCCGATGACGCCCGCGATCAGGCCGATCCGCCAGCCGAAGAGCCGCTCGGCGGTCAGGAAGATGAGCATCGGTGTGAGGCCCGACAGGAAGACCTGGACGAGACGGACGCTGAGGGGATCGGGCCCGAAGAGCCAGGCCACGCCGGCGACGAAGTACATGTAGAGCGGGCCCTTGAGGTAAACCTCCGGGGGTGTGCGGCCTTCCAGGAAGGCCAGGCCGATCTGATGGGCGGTGTACTCGTCGATCTGGGGATGCGTGAAGGTGGGCCAATCCCTGGCCTCGACATACACGGTCATGCGGACGGCCACGGCCAGCGCGTAGACGACGACGGCCAACAGCAGGAGTCGTCGTCGTGTCGGGCACCGTTCGGGCCAGGCTGACATGGCAAGTCGTCTCCGTCGGGGTCCTATGGACCCGGTCGCGTCGCGGCGGGGCGCGAGGTCGTCGTCGCGGCGGCGTCGGCGGCCAGGAGCTTCTGGACCTCGGCCAGGGCACGATGATAGTGGTTGTTCGTCGGGTTCAGCTGGACGGCCAGTGCGTAGTGGTGCTTGGCGCGCACGAGCGCGGCGCGGTCGCCGAACTTCTTGGCATAGCCGAACAGACAGTCACCCAAGTTTCCAGGCCGGACCCGCTTGTCCATCGCCCTGATCGCCTGGAAGGCCCCGTCCCGATCGCCCACCTGCATGAACAGGTCGAACGCCCTGACGACGGCCTTGGGGGTAGACCCCTCGTCGCGGAGCATGCGTCGGGCGTAGTCCAGGGCCCGGTCCCGGTCCTGCCGCTCATCGTAGTAGGTGAACAGCCACGTCATCGGATTGGCGTGCTTGAGGACCTCGGCGGTGTTGCTGGGGCGGAGGTCCACCCGATCTTTGGCCAACTGCTCCTCAAATTCCTTGACGGCCTGGGGCAGGAGGTCGTCGCGGCCGGCCTTCTCACACGCCAGGACCGTCGCCCATCTTAGGTGGGCCTTCCGACTGGTCCAATAGTCAAACAGGTTCAGATTACAGAAGACCGCCAGCCCAATCAGGGGGATCCCGACGCGCAGCCGACGCCCCCACGGCACGGCCGGTCGGAACAACCCGATGACCTGCACCAGACCGTAGGCGGCAAAGGGCATGAGCAGGTGCACCATGGGCAGTCGGAACCGCGCGTTGATGATGAACAAGACGGCAGGGAACGCGAGCGATGCGAGCATGCCGACGTAGTAGGCCATCGCGGCCGAGCGCAACTCGGATCTAGCCAGGGCCATCACCAGGCCCACCAGCGCGAGGGGGCAGATCATCCCGAACTGCAGTCCGCTTGCCAGGAGCAGGACGGTGGATTCGTGACGGAAGCGGTAGAAGTCGCGGTTGCTGTGGAACTCGTAGGTGTTGAACAGCCAGCACAGCCGCCTGACGGCGTGCCGGGCGAGCCAGCCGGGGCTGTCGCGAAGGAACTCGAGCGCCATTCGCCCCAAGACGCTGGAGAACTCGCCGGGCTTGGGCGCTCGGCCGAGCTGGGTCTCGGCCACGCGGTACGCCAGGTAGTAGTTCAGGCAGCATCGCCCCCAGGGCTCGTCCATGTTGAACGTGGTCGGCTCGACGAAGTTGCTTTCGTCGACGAGCAGCGGGCCATCCTTGCTGTCGGAGTCGGGAGAATTGGCGACGTAGAAGTTCATCCCGCCGTACGCGCCGATCAAGACCCACTCGCCGCCGACGATGCGGTTCCGCAAGGTCACGGGCGCGATGGCAGCGCAGCACCCGACGGTCAAGGCGATCACACGGAACAGCGACGCCAGGAGCCGCCGCGGCGGGCGATCCGACAGCCCGAATCCACGCCGCCATCCGACGATCAGGACGATGATGGCCAGCAGCGGCGCGAAGGCCAGGATGTTCGGTCGCGTGATCGCACCGAGCCCCAGCAGGGCCCCGCAGACCAACCACTTGAGGAGCCTGCGATCGTCGAGGACGAGCAACAGATACGCCAGCAGCAGGTACATCAGGCACGCCAGCTCGGTGTCCAGCAGCTCGACGGAGAAGTAGAGGAAGGTCCAGAAGACAGCGGTCAGGAGCCCGCCGATCACGCCTGCGAGCAGCCCGAAGAAGAACCGCCCGATCAGGAACGCCAAGACCGGAACGAAGCTGACCAGGACGATCTGGACCCCACGGACGTAGACGGGGTCGGGTCCGGTGATGGCGTAGATGCCGGCCATGAAGTAGGTGTAGAAGGGGGCCTTGTAGTAGGTGGTCGGTGGGAGCCCCTCGAGGATGGCCCGGGCGAACTCGTGGTTGCCGCGCATGTCCAGGACGTGGCACTGTGCGATGGTCGGGTGGTTCTGGACGTCCATGAGCACGGCGAATCGCAGCACGAGCGCCAGGGCGTAGATGGCCAGGCCGATCTGGATCGACCGGCGCCTGTCGACTGCGTGCGTAATGTGCTGGCCGTGCGTCATGGTCGACGGGCATCCTGTGAAGTGGGTCCGGTTGCAGGGGCGGTTGTGGGTTGGGTGCCGGACCGCGTCATCTCCAGGATCTTGCGAACCTTGTACAACGTGAAGTGGAAGTACGTCTTGTCGGGATTCGCGTTGGAGAGCGGCACGAGCAACGCTTCAGCGCGCCGCAGGATCGCGCGGTCATTGAAGCGCTTCCAGAAGCGCATGAAGGTCTCGATGGCGATCTCGGGCTCCTGAGGCAGGAGGAGCCGCTCGAACACGTCGAGCAGCTTGCGGGCCTGCTGCCGCCGTTCGTTGGCGAGCAAGATCTCGTAGTACCTCAGAAAGGCCGGCGGATTGAACGGTTCCTTCTCGACCATCATCGCCCCGTAGCGGAGCGCTTGGGGCGTGTTGTCGAGACGGATATGGAAGAGGAACATCAGGGTCATGGGGGCGCAGTGGTGGAGGGTTGACGCCCACGGCCGGCCGCTGTGGTGGTTGATCTCGTCGAAGTAGGCGCGCTCGAAACGGTCGGCCGCGTCGGCAAGTAGGTCCAACTGATCCGTTCGCTCGCAGGCCTGGGCGTAGGTCATGCGGAGCTCGGTGTGATGGGTATCGGCGTAGCCGAACAGATCCACGTTGCAGAACAGGGCCATGCCCGCCAGGATCCCACACGACACCAGCCGCAGCCGCCATCGATCTGATGTACGCCACAGCCCGACGAACTCCACGACCCCGAACGCCGCGAACGGCACCAGCAGGTAGACCGTCGGAAGTCGGTAGCGAGAGCTCATCACGAAGAACAACCCGGGCAGGAACAGCGCCGCCAGCATCATGAGATAGTAGACCATTGCGGCGGTCTTGCCGCGCCGCAGGAGCGCCAGGACAACGCCCAATACGGCCACGGGACAGAGCATCCCGTAGTGGACATACGACAGCCCCGCGAGCACCTGCGACACGTTGCATAGGCGATAGAGGTCCTTGACGTTCGGGAACTCGTAGGCGTTGAAGAACCAGCAGAAGCGCTTGACGCAGTCACTCAGGAACTTGCCCGGGCGATTGCGGATGTAGTCGCGGGTGAGGTCGTAGAAGAAGGCGTCGACCTCTTGCATGCTGAGCAACCGGCCCACGTGGTTCTGGGCGTAGGTCTTGGCGACGTTGTAGTTCAGGTCGAGCCGGCTCCACAGGTTGTTCGGGTCGATGGCCGAGATGTCGGGCACGCCCTCGCCGACGATCAGCGGGCCGTGCTTGCCGTCGGACCAGGGGCTGTTGGCGACGTAGAAGTTCAGGCCGCCGTACGTGGCAATCAGCGTCCGTTCGCCTGCGACGACGTAGTTCCGCACGGTGAGCGGCAGGATCGGGACGAGGCAGCCGAGCGTCAGTCCGACGGCGTGAAGCAGCGGCTTGCGCAGGAGGCGCAGCGGACCCCGCGCGGCGGTGGGGTCGGACGGCGAGCGGGCCGTTTGCCGTTCCTGTAGCCAACCGGTGACGACGACGGTGATCGCCAAGACGGGGGCGAAGGCCAGGACGTTGGGGCGCGTGATCGCCCCGAGCCCCAAGACCACGCCGCAGATCGGCCACTTGTACGCCTTGCCCTCGGGCAGAGCGACCACCAGATAGGCCAGCAGCAGGTAGAACAGACACGCCAGCGACGTATCGACGAGTTCGGGGGCGTAGAAGACGAAGGTCCAGAACACGGCCGCCACGAGTCCGGCGATCAGGCCGGCGAGCGACCCGAACAGGGCGCGGGTGATCAGCAGGACCAGGACGGGCGAGAGGCTATCCAGAATGATCTGGGGCCATCGGGCCCGCATGGGGTCTTCGCCCAGAATGCGATAGACGCCGGCCAGGGCGTACATGTACAGCGGGGCTTTGTAGTAACTGACGGCGGGCAGTTCGCCGGCGAGGATGGCACGGGCGACCTGGTCGTTGACGTTCTCGTCGTGAACCAGGTCGTGATAGGTGGGATCGTGCCGGACGTCGGTCAGGAACAGCGCCCGCAAGCCGACCGACAGTGCGAAGACGAGCAGGACCCTCCAGCACCATCGCCATCCGTGCGACGGCAAGTCGGGTCCTGTCCTCATGCGCGGCGTTCTCCCGAGAAGGGCCTGATCGCGATCGGGGCGACAGACGAGATCCGCACCCCATGCGAGGAGTTATATGCACGCGTGGGGAGGACTGCAACCGAGGCGGATCGCTCAGGCGTCGGTGACGACGGACGACGCGGGGGGCGACCAGGGCCGGGCGACCGCCCACCGTCGGGTGATGGCCGTCCTCACGGCGATCACCAGGACGCCGACCGCCAGGACCAGGACCACCAGATCGGCGATGAGCAGCGACGCCGTCCCGGGCCAGCCGGGGATGTACTTGTGAATGAGCACCCACACGAGCGAGTACAACGTGGTGATCGCCATGGCGATGCACGGCAGGAGCGTGTACCAAATGGACCGCCCACGACGCAAGATCCACAGCGTCGCGATCAGCAGGCCGAGGGACGCCAGCAGCTGGTTGCTGGCCGCGAAGATGCCCCACAAGGCCTTGTACCCGTTGCCCAATCCCAAAGCCAACATCAGTCCGACCGCGCAGGCGGAGTTGAACCAGTAGTAGCGAGACAGCCGCAAGAAGCCGCGGAGGACGCCGCGGGTCGGCACGCCGCCGGCGGGGTCCGGGCGCGCGACGTGTCCGGGGGCGACGAGCCCTCCGGCCCCTGCGGGCTTGGTGTCGGGCTCGGTCGAGGCGGCGGGCTCGGCGTAGACGTCGTAGCGGTCAAAGAGGCAGGCCCAGCCTTCTTCTAACAGATAGCGCGTCAGGCGGACGGCCGTGTCGAGCGTCGTGACGAGGAACCCCTCGAGCAGTAGCATCGCCCCAATGGCGCCGACGGCCACCGAGATGCCCAGCCCCTTATTGACAGTGTGGCCGACCCCCATGGCGAAGGTGAGCACGGCGTTGCCTTTGGCGCCCGCCGCGGTGGGATACTGCAGGCCCTGGTAGCCAGCGAAGCTGAGCCCCACCATCAGGACGCAGATGACCAGGATGGCCAGGAAGCTCTCGAGCAACATGCCGTTGTAGCCCGTGGTCCGGGCGGCCCGCTCACTGGTGAGCTGCTTGCAGGTCGTGCCGCCAGCGCATAGCGCGTGGAAGCCACTGACGGCGCCGCAGGCAATGGTGATGAACAGGAAGGGCCAGACGGGGCCGAGTGCGGGCTGGGTCTCGGCCAGCGCGATGTTCGTGGCGGGCATGGCGCCGTTTGCGGCCGAGATGTTGCCCGCTCCGGAGACGACCGCCCCGATCAGGGCGATGAAGAGCAACACCATCCCGACGTAGAGGATGTGGACGTTGATGAAGTCGCGGCTCTGCAGGAGCATCCAGACGGGCAGGCCCGAGGCCACCAGGACGTACGTGGCGATCAGGAGCTTCCAGTACAGCGGCTCGATCCGCACGGGGACCTTCATGCCGATGGCGAGCGAGGCGGCGCAGATGACGATGGCCATCATCGAGCAGGCCCAGACGGGCCACTGCCGCTTGAGGTACAGGAAGCCCAGCAGGGGGGAACAGGCGGTGATGACGATGACGCTCATGCTGGCGATGCCGCCGATCTGGGCGAGTTGGACCTGTTCGCCCGTGATCGGGTGGGCGCCGGTCCTCACGTCGAAGAGGGTCTGGTCTGGGTGCATCCCCAGCATTTCGAGCGGCACGGCGCTGGTCAGCGCCAGCGCGGAGAGGTTCAGGAAGGCCGCGCACACCAGGGCCAGCGCGGTGACCACCAAGAAGGTGAGCAGCAGAAACGCGCCCCGCCCCATGAGCCTGCGTGCGACGACGGCGATGTTGCGGCCCCCCTCGCGAACGGCGACGTAGGTGGCGGCGTAGTCGTGGACGGCGCCGATCAGCACGCCGCCGAGGATGATCCAGATGACGGCGGGCAGCCAGCCAAAGAAGAAGGCCATGACCGGCCCGACGATGGGCCCCGCCCCGGCGATGCTGGCGAAGTGGTGGGCGAAGACGACGGGCGTGCGCGTGGGCACGTAGTCGCGTCCATCGGCCAAGGCGACGGCCGGGGTTGGGCGACTCGGGTCCTCGCCGAACGCCCTGCTGACCAACGTCGCGTAGAACTTTGCACCGAGGACGCAAGCGACCACGGCGGTGACAAGGATAACCAGGATTGTCATGCCGCCTCCTTACATGCCTTCTGTCCCACCCCAGAGCCTTGATGACGCGCTCGCCTCTCGAAGTATAGCGAGGCCGCTCGGTGCAGCCCAGGCGCCCATTCTTACGTCCCCATGACGCGGCGTCTCGTGGTCCGGTCGATCAGGCCGACCAGCGTGTTCATGATCAAGATCGCCCAATAGCACGAACCGGGGATCGGCCCGTAGAGTCGCAGGACGATGGTCAGGACGCCGATGCCAGCCGTAAAGATGACTTGGCCCCGCGCGGTGCGGGGTGAAGACACCATATCGGTGGCGATGAGGAATGCACCAAGCATCAGCCCCCCGCTGGTCAGGTGATGCAGGACGTAGATCACGCCGACCGGCAAGCTGCCGTCCGTCTCCAGGCCGGGCAGCCACTCGAAGGATGCCTCCGGTCCGGTGCGGATCGGCAAGATCGCCGCAGCCACTGCCGCCGCCAGGATCAGACCGACCGGCTGGAACCAGTGGACGTAGCCGCGGTAGATCAGGTACAGCCCGCCGACGATCAGGACGACGGCGCAGGTCTCGCCGATGCCGCCCCCGACGCCGCCCAGCAAGGCGTCTTCCAAGGGGGGTAAGACATCCCGGACCAGGACGGTCAGCGGGTGCTCGCCGGCGCCGAGTCCGCCCTCGGCGCACCTGCGAAGTGAGTCGGCCGGCGCTCGCAGCGCCCAGGCGTTGGCGGCGTCGGGCAGCTCGGAGATCCGCCAACCGGCGTACTCGAGCGACTCGATTGGTTTGGGGATGATCGCAAAGAGCTTGTCCTGGCCCAGCACGGTCCAGAGCGTTGGATGGACACGCTCGGGGTAGAGCAACTCGACCGCAGCGCGACCCACCAGCGCGGGGTGCCACAGATAGTTGCCCATGCCCCCCATCAGCCCCTTGCCGACCACGACGGCGATCAATCCGGCGGAGAGGGGCACGACCCACCCTAGGGGTTGAAACTGTCCGGCCTCGAACCGACCGACGGGCAACGTCAGCCCGACCAACAGCCCCATCAGTGCGGCGTGGGCGAACGTTGCTGTGACGTGCCTGCTGGTCAGCCTGACGTAGACCCACTCGCCCACGACGGCGGCAAGGACGGCGATGGCCAGCCACGCAGCCGCCGTCAGGCCGAACAGCGCGATCCCCGTCACACCCACCATCCCGGCGATGGCGAGCATCGTCCAGGTGATCTGGGCGAACGAATCCCCACCGGTCAGATGCGGTGCGGCGCCGAGGTCCAGCGCCAGCGGTTGCTCGTCGTCGACGATGGGTCTGCTCATGATCGGACCGGCACGAGCGCGCAGGCGCGTGCGACCCCCTCGGTGAGGGGCAATCTCGCGGGACAGACGTAGCTGCAAACGCCGCACCCCAGACAGGCGTGCGGCAACAGACGGCTGATCCGGTCCAGCCGTCCGCTCTCGCCCGCCGGATCTCCATGGTTGTGGGCCTCCACCGCCGCCAGCAACGAGGGCGGGTCCAACCCGACGGGGCAGTCCTCCAGACACCAGCCGCAACGGATGCAGGGCCCGGGCCGGGAAGGGCGCGCCTGTTTGTCGCTCAGGAGCAGCACGGCGGGGACGCGCTTGGTCGTGACGACGTCGGGGGACGGGATCGCCACCCCCGTCATGGGCCCCCCGACGACGACCCGCTTGACGGGTCGCCGCAACCCCACGTGCTCGATTAGTCGATGGATAGGCGTTCCCAACGAGACCCGGTAGTTTCCAGGCACCGAGACGGCATCTCCGGCGACGGTCACGATTCGGTCCACGCAGGGGCGGCCCGCTTGAACCGCTTGGCCGATGGCAAGCACCGTGCACCCGTGCAGCACGACGGCCCCGACGTCCAGCGGGGAACCGCTGTAAGGGATCTCCCGGCCGACGATGCTCCGGACGAGCAGCGTTGACGCCCCCTGCGGATACTTGTTGCGAATCGGCAGGACGCGCAGCCGGGTGCCGTGGGCTAGGCGGCGCAATTCGCTGATCAGGTAACCGTTGGCCCGGTCTACGGCCAGCCACAGCCGCGCCGCCCCCAGCAACGCGGCGATCAGGTCGGCGGTGCGGGTGGCCAGGTGTCCGTACTCGAGCAGGATTCGGTATTCGGCGGTCAGGTAGGGCTCGGATTCCATGGCGTTGATGATCACGTGGCGAACGCCGTGCGCGCCAGCGGCCGCAAGCGTGTCCGCCGTGGCCGACCCGTCTCTCGCCATCCCGCCGATCCCGGCCCGTCTGACCAGCTCGACGAGCGATTCGAGGCTCATCTTCTCCGGTGGGGTGCCGGCCGCGGTCGTCCATTCGTCGCGGCCGTCGGGCTCGATTTCAACGGCGGGGACATCGCATGCGTGGGGCGTGTCGGCGCGGACGATCCCCGTGACGCGACCCGACGTCGGCGCGTGCACGGGCATCGCGCCGTCGTCGGCAGCGGGCTGTCCGACGAGCTGCCCGGCACGGACGTCCTGGCCCGCCCGGACACAGGGGATCGATTCGGCGCCGGCGTGCTGGCGCATGGCGACGCGGAGCGGCCCGGTGTTGGGCATGGACTCGATGTCGCGATGGCCTGTCGTGGCCTTCTCGTCGGGCAGAAAGACGCCGCCGAAGAATGTGCCCCGGGACCGGTTTAGACTCACCCACGCGATGGCTGCGCTCCTGCGGCACGCCAGATGGACCGCGCCGCCGCCGGCATTATACGTCGTTGGCGCTCAGTTGGCATCGCTGGCGTGTCGGGCGGATGGGCATGCGGTCGCGCAACCCGGTGGCGAGGCGGACGAGGCTGACGGCGGCCAGGGCGATCAGCACCGGCTCGATGGTCAGGCGGAATCGCGGCGCGCCCCAGAAGACGAGCACGATCGCAGTGTAGTAGGCCAGGATGGTCAGCAAAGGCCGGACCGCGTGGACGTCAACGGCCCAACCGCGCCGACAGACCCCCCACAGACCGGTGATGATGAAAGGCAGGAGCGTTCCGTAGCTGGCCAAATAGATCGCCCCTTCGAGGGACCGCCACTCGCTGAGGAACGGCGAGTAGAAGCGAACCAGCTTGAAGGCGACCAGTCGCATCCAATGTTCGGGGTGGTCGCGCAACCACCCAAGCGCGAACTGCCAGAACAGATCGCCGCGTTGCACCTCGTCGCGAACATGGCCCATCTGTTGGCGGGTGCCGGGCACGTCCCACTCGCTGATCCAGAATCCGTAGTAGCGCGGGTGAGTGGCGGTGACGACGTGGTTGGCAAGCGCGTAACGGATGCTTTTCCGGCGGTCAAGGAGTTCGGTCTGTTTGACGTCTTCCAGCGGGTCTGGCGCACCGGCTCGCCGGAACAGCATCCGGTTTCCCCGTACCGGGACGATCGCAT
>CAYMLO010000065.1:0-53636 GCA_964390905.1 uncultured Planctomycetales bacterium
CGTTCATCCGCCGCGGGGCCGTGCAGTGCGCCAGCGTGATGATCCCGTCGTGCGGGTACGTCGGGTTGTGCAGGAACGGCGGCGTGCCGGAGATGCCGTTCATCAGGATGCCGGCGGCGATGACGACGAAGTCCGACTCGCAGAAGGCCACGAACCCCTCGTCGTTCAGCCACATCAGGTTCATGCACCCGGTCGTCTCGGAGACCCGCATGATCGTGCCCATGCACTGGTTGAGCGTCAGGGCCCGCGCGCCGGCCTTGGCCATCACACGACGGAAGATGTCGTCCATGACGTAGGCCTTCTCGACGAAATCCCGCTTGCACTCGAGCGTCACGCCCGGCTGCTTGAGGTAGTCGTCGGTCTTCTTCTTGGCCAGCGCCATGGCCTTGGGGTCCTTGCGGGCCGCGGCGATCAGCTTGCCCAGCTCGGGGTAGCTGAGCGTGCGGATGTCGAGCTTCCATCGCTCGCGGGCCAGGGCGGGGGCCTCCCCGTGCGCCCAGCCGCTCGGCCCGCCGACGGCGATGATCGTCGTGCCGTAAGTGTTCTTCAGGCCGCACAGCGCGCGGAGCCGCATCAGGATCTCGTCCTGCGAGTCGACCACCACGTCCTGGTAGCTCATCCCCTGCTTGACCAGCTGGTCCTTGTGGGCGCGGAGGTACCGCGGGTGGATGATCTCGTACCACAGATAGACGGGGCCCGACTTGTGCCTCACGAAGAAGACGATGTCCTTGCCCATCTTGGCGACGGCGTCGAAGATGTCGCCCCCCGCCGCGGCTGCATAGATCACGACCGCGTCAGCCTCCTTGAGGTCGCCGACCTTGGCCAGGTCGGCCTTGCTGCGGAGGCCCGACAGCGGCAGCATCTTCATCGGGAAGTCCGCCGTCTGGCAGAGCTTCTTGAGCTCGCCGCGGATCCGCGTCATCTCGTCCTCGGCGTTCTTGGGCGTCTCGACGCCGCCCCAGGGCCGCCAACTCGCCTTGTCCCTGTGGCGGTACGTGCCGTACGTAAACAGCGGCTTGACGACCAGCGGCTTGCGATCGGGACACGGCTTGTCCGGCGCTTCGGACGCCGACAACGCCGACCAGGACAGGCCGGACATCACGAACCCACCGACCGCCGTTCCGCCCAATCCGCCCAGGAATCCCCTGCGCGAGATCCCGGACCCCTCAGCCGGTTGTGGACAGCAACTCGGACAACAGGACATCGTTGGATGCTCACAGGATCCTTGCTCGTGTGCGCACATGGTCGTGGTCTCCTCGCGTTCGTGGTTAGCGCCCCGGTGCGTCGTGCGGCACGGCGTTTGGCAACCGAGGCGTCGTCAATGACTCGCCCAAGACTGTTCCCACCATGGTACCGACCCCGCGAGCGTGAGAACAGGCGCCCATCCGCTGGGATGGCCAACGTCCGACGGCACCCGCCGCGTCAAACCACCCACAAGACACTGGCGCCGTGAGTCCAGCACAGTCATGCCCAGATACGTTCTTGCAAGATCGCGAGCGGAAAAACCCAGATTAACTGTTGAAACCCGTATGTCACGACGCCTATATGGTGTTGGGCGCGTTCAGAGAAGTTTCCATGATTCGACACGCTACGGCCCTTCGGACCAACCGCTTGCGGTGTTTTACGCTGATCGAGGTGTTGATTGTTGTAGCAATTGTCATGTTGCTGGCGAGCATGCTCCTGCCCTCGTTGGCATCGGCGAGGCGCTCGGCACGACGGATTGTGTGCATGAACAACCTCCACACACTAGGGATTGGGGTTCACTGCTACCACACCGAATACGAAGGCATCCTGCCTTGGGAGGGCTACGCCGAGGGGGACCGCCTCATCCGGCACGTGGGTCCTTGGGAGGAGCCGTCGCAGTGGTTCAATGCGACCCCCGCCTGCGCCGGCTACCCCCCCTACCATGAGCTCCAACGGGCCGATGAGGCGGGCGGAAAGCCGCTGCCGCGTGACGGCGATCATTCGCTCTTCGTCTGTCCGGACTCGGGTCCGGCCGTCCCCGGCTTTGAGGACGACGTCGTCGAAGACGGCTACTTCCTCATGTGGGGCACGGACCCCACCGGCATGACGCCCGAACGCCGCAAGACCTACTGGTGCTACGCCTACAACACGAAGCTGGACAACATGGTCGAGGATCGTGACCACAGAGAACGCATCTGCCTGTCGATCACGAAGATCGCCAGAACCGCCGAGGTCCCCATCCTGGTAGAGAAACTGATGCGTCCCGACGAGCACGATCCGCCCTTCCCGACCAGTGTCGCCCAGGCCGCCACCGCGTGGCGGGAGTTCACGACGCGACACGAGGGAGGCGGGTTCCTGCTGTTCCTCGACAATCACGTGGGGCACTTCACGCGAGAGGAGCTGATCAACGCCCCAAACGCCCCGCAAGACTACAACCAACCAGGCAAGGTGATCTGGAATCCAGGGGGACCGATTAACTAGCGGACAGTCGTTGAGATCTCGAGGCAATTTCGAACTGGAAGGAGAGCGAGCAATGCGAGCCATTCCCTTGTTGCACGGCCATGGGGTCGTGCTTGTCCTGCTTCTCTGCTGCAACGTGTGCGCCGGTTTCACTCCCGGCAGCGTCACCGTGCTTCGGATTGGCGATGGGTCCGGTGCCGTCACGGACTCGGCCCAGATCGTCTTCCTCGATGAGTATGACGCCCTGACCGGGGGCTTCATCGCCTCACACGAACTCCCCTCCACGGGCAGCACGGCGTTGACGCTCAGTGGGGACGGCGATCATGACGGTCACCTCAACCTGTCGTCCGACGGGCAGTACATCCTGCTGGGCGGATACCGGGCCGACGCCGGAGCCGCCAACCCCGTGACGCAGACTCCCAGCGCGGTGAACCGGGTGATCGGCAGAGTCGCCAACGATTGGAGCGTCGACACCTCCACGGCCCTGACCGATGCATACGACCGCTGCGACATCACGGCAGTGGCGTCGGACACCGGCGAGCGCTTCTGGACCTCCGGGGAGGGGAAGTACCTCGATCTGACGAACGGAGATCCCAATTACGATTGGAAGGTGCCCACGACCACCGGTGGCCTGCGCTACGTAACCGGCTTGGGAGATTCCACGTCGATCAACGTCAGCCAGACCCAGACCATTCCCTCGGATCTCGAGGCCGGGCCTTGGCCTGACAGCATCCGGAACACCCGTATCATCGACGGCCAGCTCTACATCACCACGCCGGCCTGGGAATCCTTCGTGAACCGTGGGGCCTACGCCACCACCGACCCGCTGCCCACGTCGGGCCCTCAGACGATGATTCCCGTCATCACCAACGTCGAAGGACAGCAACCCGACCCCAAGGGCAAGCAGGTCCCGAAGACCGACGTGATCCTGCTGGACCTGGAGCCCACCGTGCCCGGTCTGGATACCGCGTACACGACGGGCGGGAAGGACAAGTACGAGAAGTGGTCCTTGGTCAATGACATCTGGGTCATGGTCTCCGGAGAGGCGCTGCCCAGCGGCCAGGAGATCAATGCCTTTGACGCGTTCGTGGACGGAACCGACGTGATGCTGTTCGCCTCGACGGATCAGGGCGTCTACTCCCTCGTGGACACCGCCGGCTACAACGCCGACTTCAGCGATACGTTCCCCATGGATCCGTTCATCGATGCGGCAAGCAACACGGAGTTCCGCGGCATCGTGTACGTGCCCGAGCCCACCGGTCTGCTCCTGCTGGGATTGTCGGGGGTGGCCCTCCTTCGCCGCCGTCGTTGAGCATCAGGTTGTTCTGCACAGGAAGCGACAGATGAGTTCGAAAGCCTGGGTTTGTCTCGTAGGGGTCCTCCTCGTCGGTGGCCTTCTGCCGGTCGGCTGTGGGCCGCCCGGCGGGCTCGTCATCTCCCCGCGCGCCAAGGGGGTCAGCCAACCCGTTCCGGTGAACGAAGTCGACGACGGTGCCATCTGGATACACCCGAACGAACCGGAAAAGAGCCTCCTGCTCCTCGCGAACGAACGGCGGGGCCTGGAGGTTCACCACATGAACGGGCTGCTGCTAAAACACCTTGACGATGGCATCCACGCCAACAACGTGGATCTGGTCTATGAGTTCCCCATGAGCGGCGGCACGGTCGACCTGGCCCTTGCCAGTTGCCTGGCGCCGGAGTTCGCCGGCGTGAAGATCTGGCGCATCGATCCGGCCAAACGCAAACTCTACGACGCCACCGCAGGGACGATCCTGAAGGTGTTCGACGGCGGCCCGCCGTTGGGTTTGTGCACCTATCACAGCCGCAAGACGGGCAAGAGCTTCTTCTTCGTAACGGCCCGAAGCGGGCAGATCGAGCAGTATGAGCTAGCCGAAGCAGCGGATGGTCAGATCAGCGCGCGGCGGGTCCGGACGTTCGGGCGACCGACCAAGGTCGAGGGGTGCGTCGCCGACGAAGAGCGAGGGGTCGTCTACTTCGCGGAGGAGGACACGGGCGTCTGGCGCTATCCGGCGGAGCCGGACGCGCCAGCGGACGGAACATGCGTCGTCCGGGTCGGCGAGAACGGGCTGATCTCGGACGTCGAGGGGCTCGCGCTGTACTGCACGTCCGACGGCCGGGGGTATCTCATCGTCGTCAGCCAGGGGCCCAAGGGCGGGCGCTCCTCCCTGAAGGTCTATGAACGACAGGGCGACAACCGCTTCGTACTGACGATCGTTCCTTCGCCCGAGGGCTTTGGGGAGCTGGAGCGGGCCTCCGGCCTGGCAGTGACCAATCAGCCGACGATCCGTGAGTTCTCCCAGGGGGTTCTGGCGGTCAACGATCACATCAACCCGAACGCCAGCGAGGACTTCAAGCTCTACTCATGGAAGGACATCGCCCGGTCAGGCGGGTTGCTGATCGATACGACCTGGTCGCCGCGCCCCAGCCGCGCCAGACGCGATTGAGACCCGCGCCTTCTATCCCGTTTCCGAGCTCAGATCCACTCGCCGCACTCTGGACACGTGCCGCTGACGTTGCCGGTCAGGTCGTAGCCGCACGTCTGGCAACGACCCGGGGGAAAGCGTCGGTCACGGTACCAGACCACGAGTGTGGGCATCAGAACCACGACGAGTGCCAACCACAGAGGCACTCTGGCCATATGCCATGAGTTGTCGACGTCCGTTCGCCAGCGGGATTCCCACCGCCACCACCTCCGCCATTCCGCGTACTTCCCCGCTGGGAACACTTCGCGCCGCTTGCGGAGGAACCAACCATGCGGGAAACCGCCGTGAGGCGGGGACGCGAAGCCAGGATACCGAAACCCGGGGGCAGCCCACGCCGCCTCAAAGGAGATGCGGCCCGGCTGTGCGTAGACGGCCACGGTCGTGCCGCCAATGACCCGGTGCCAGCCCAACGTCCCTATGAAGCTCAGCGGAAACGAGGCGACGATCAACAAGCACACCGCCAGTCCGGACCACTTGCAGAATCGCCGCACTCGGGGTCGCTTTGACATGGCTCCCGTTCTGTCCAGTGAAACGCCCATCCAGTCGCTCGAGCAGACTGGATGGGCGTCAGAGCTGTACCCGTTGGCACTGCCGGGCGGGTTAGGCCCGCGCTACGCACTCCTACCCGGGGCGCATCTCGCGCTTCTTGGCGTCCCAGACCATGCACTTGCGCTGGCGGTAGCCCTCGTTGGCGAGGTTGACGGCGACCACGGCGGCCCAGCCCAGTTTGGGCGGGCAGTTGAGCAGCTTGGGATCGTTTGCCCGCATCGCGACGTGGTGGTTCTTGTGGTGCAGGGCCTGATCCTCCGCGCCCGTTCGCTTGTGAGTGTGGACGGGCTTCTTCCAGTCCTTCTTCTTTTCGTTCTGCGGCTGGACCCGGAAGCCCTTGTTCTTCTCGAAGATCAGGGTGCCCTCGAACCCGCGGATGCAGTGCTCGATGTCGCGGTGGTTGGCCATCGTGCCGAGCACGTGGATGGTCATGCCCTTGGCGATCAGCTCGTTCTTGGGATACTCGAGGACCATCTCGAAGTTGTCGGGCACGTCCCGGCCGTCGGGCCAGCAGAAGATCCCGCCCATGCCCACGCCGCACACCGGGTCGGCGAGGTCCAGGGCGACCATCATCCGCGCGATCCGGTGGACGAACAGGTCGGTGGCGATCCCACCGGAGTAGTCGAAGTAGTTCCGCCAATCCCAATACCGCCGGGCGTCCCAGGGGAGCTTCTTGGCCGGGCCGAGCCACATGTTCCAGTCGAGGTCCTTGGGCTTGGGCTCGTTGCTCTTGTGCCCGGTCCGCCACAGGCCCAGCGTGTTGTTGAAGTTGCCCTGTTTGTCGGAGTAGCGCCGCACGTACGACGTCTGGGCGTGGACGATCTGGCCCAGCCCGCCCTTCTCAATGTACGCGCGGGCGGCCCGATAGCTATCGTCGCTCATCCCCTGGATGCCGACCTGGACGATGTTGCCGGTCTTGGCGATCACGTCGACGACGTCGTTGGCCTCGGGGATGTGGTGCGTCAGGGGTTTCTCGCAGTAGATGTACTTGCCGGCCAGGCAAGCGTCGATCGTCTGGATGGCGTGCCAGTGCTCGGGCGTGGCGATGAGGACCTTGTCGACGTCCTTGCGATCGAGCATCGCGCGGTAGTCCTTGATCATCGCGGGCCGGTTGCCGAACTGCTTCTCGACGGCGTCGGCGTACTGGCCCATTCGCGTCTCGTAGCAGTCGCAGACGGCGGTGATCTTGAGCTTGTCCTCGGCCGCGATCTTCTTGAGGGCGTTGCGGTGGGCGTTGGCGATGCCGCCCGTGCCGATGACACCGATGTTGATCGTGTCGTTGGGGCCGAGTTTGCGGCGGGGCTTGGCTTTGCTGACGTCGTGCGCCTGCCGGGCAGCCCCGGCCTGCCCCGTGGCCGCACACCCCGTCAACCCGGCGGCCGCCAGCCCCAGGGCCGACCTCTGCAGCAAGCTACGTCGAGACATCTTGTGTTCCTGATCCACGGTTCACCTCCGGCGGGCCTTGCCCGCGACCTTCTGAGCAGTCCGTCTGTCCCAGCATGCCTCCACCAAAGATCGGATATGATGCCAGGTTCCGGCCGATTCGTCCAGGGGCGTCCCGCAATTTGCGCGCGCCGCCATGGCCGACGCGCGCCGAAGTGCTTAGACTGTAGTAGGCTGCGAATCCAAGCCGCGGAGGCGAACCGCGGGCGCAGGCCCTGAGGACGCCTGATCCGCCGAGAGAGGTGGGTCGCTGACCCGATCGCAGATGCCCGAAGACCAACCCACGACTGAGCAGCCCACCAACCGCGGCCAGGTCTATCTGGTCATCCTGCTGGTCACGGCCCTCGCCTCGCTGCTGGCCGGGGTGATCTCGATGTGGGTGGCAGGCCGGACCGTGCCGCCCGAGGACGTCCGCAGGCTGGCGCTGCACGTCCTGGGTAACTGGCCGATGGTCTTGCCCCTGGTGGCAATCGCCCTGACGGTGCTGGTCGGCCGGTTCGTGCGATGGCATTTTCTCCTGCGGTCGCTGAACACCCGCGCGCCTCTGGGAACCAGCCTGCTGGCCTTCTACGCGGGCGTGCCGATGTTCCTCACGCCGGCCTACGTGGGCGAGTTGATCTCCGCGTTCGTGCTGAACCGGCTCGGGGGCGGGAGCGTCTTCCGCGGAATCTCGGCCATCATCACCTGTCGGGCGCACGACGTGATCGCGATTGTGGTCGTGCTGCTCTTACACGCCGGCCTGGGGCTGGGGCTGAGCGTCATCGCGGGGTTGATCGCGGCGGCCACGCTGGCGTGGGGGGTATCGCCGCTCTGGACCGCCGGACTGGACGTGATACTCAAAGCCGCGCGGCGCGTGCCGGTCCTCCGATGGCTGGCCCCCGCGTCGGCCGTCGATGCCGCGTTGTTGCTCGCACCCCGGTGCTTCATCCCGTGCCTGTTGATGAGCGTGGCCGGATGGTACCTGATCAGCATCATCCTGGCCCTCGCGGTGTCGGTCGCGGGAACCCCGGCGGACGTCCAGGGCTGCAGTCGGATCTTCCTGGAAGGCACGCTCCACGGGGCAAGGCACTTCTCGCCGGGCGGCATCGGCTTCACCAGCAGATACATGTGGTCCCATCTGGTCACCGAGCTGGGGGTGAACGATCTGGCGGCGCTGCAGGCCAGCACGCTGACGCGCATCGTCATCAGCGGGCTGACCATCCTGGTCGGCTTCGCCGCGTTCTTCTTCGTCTTCAACCGGCACCGTCGCCTCCTGGCGGCGGCCGACCGGTTCGACGTCCTCTCGACCCGCTACGACGAAGAGCTGGCGGGCTACGTACTCGAGCGGCTCCTCGACC
Source organism: uncultured Planctomycetales bacterium (assembly GCA_964390905.1). Classification (GTDB taxonomy): domain Bacteria; phylum Planctomycetota; class Phycisphaerae; order UBA1845; family JAFGLZ01; genus JAFGLZ01. Next base: position 8,258 of record CAYMLO010000065.1, read on the forward strand.
GGAAGACCGAGCGGATGCAGCGGCAGCTCGACCGGGCCTTTGATCGCCCCGCCGACCTGGTCGGCGTAGACATCGGGTGCGGCACGGGCGGATACGCCGCCCGCATGGCCGAGGTGTGCGGGCGGATCGTCGCGATGGACGCCGCCGAGGGACAGGTCCGACAGGCCGCCGGGCGACGGCGGGACAACAGCGCGTTTCTGACCGCCCGGCTCCCCCGTCTGCCCTTCCACGACGCGAGCATCGATTTCGCCTACGCCATCAACGTCTTCCACCATCTGCCCGACCGGGAGGCGCAACGTGCGGCGTTCGCCGAGGTCTCCCGAATCCTCAGACCCGGCGGCGCGTTCTTCATCCACGAGATCAACACGGTCAACCCGCTGTTCCGCTTCTACATGAGCTACATCTTCCCCGTGCTTCATCAACTCGATGACGGCAGCGAGCTGTGGCTCACGCCGGACGACGTCGAAAAGCTCAGCGAGATGCCCGTCGAGGAAGGCGAGTACTTCACGTTTCTGCCGGAATTCACGCCGAGGCTGTGGCAGACGGCGTTGGGCTTCCTGGAACAATGGCTCGAGCGGTCCCGCCTGCGTCGCTACTCGGCCCACTACATGCTCGTGTGCCGCAAGCCGCGCTGAGCAGCCCTCGGCGCAGAGCCCCTATCCGGGGGCGTTCTCGTCGGTGGGGGACGTGACCTGCCGGGTCCCGCGCTCATCCGTTGTCGGGCCCTGCTGTGCACCTTGGAGCCTTCGTCTGATCTCCTCTTCGTCAAGCTGCCGAGCGATCTCCGCTTCGCTAAGCTGGCGACTGAACAGCTTCCGGAAGGTCCTGAGCCGATTAATGAAGAAGAAGGTGGGCTCGCCCGCCAGCTCGATCCCGGCATCGGCAAGGGCTTGCTTGACGGTCGGGATGAAGTAGTCGTTCAGGACCCAATCGCAGCCGGGTAGGACGCTGACGCGGTAGCGCATCACGACGCGACCCTTTGCCTCGTCGAAGCACACGACCAACCTTGGCGTGCTGCGCATGGCCTCCACGCGGTGGTTGAGATCCTCACACAACGGGTCGATCACCTCCTGGGCCCGCTGTTCGTCGGCGATCGACTTGAGTGGGATGTCGACGTAATTGTTGACGTACCCGTCGGGGAACAGCCGCGACGGGACGCACTTGCTGTTGGGGATGTTGAACTCCTGCCCCGAGAGGGTCCGGATGCGGGTGTGCTTGACGGTGAAGTCCACCACGTGGCCGTACTTGCCGTCGACCTCCACGAAATCACCGACGTTGTAGTGCCCGCCGCCGATGATGTCCAATCCCTTGACGAAGTCGACCACGATCTCGCGGAACATGCCGGCCATGATCAGCCCGATCAGCCCGATCGCGCCCGTGCTCTTGGCGTAGTCGACCCCGAACTCGTTGAGCACCGCGATCGCGCCGAAGATCCACACGAACAGCTTGATGATGCTGCCCGCGAAGCTCACGAGCGTCCCCGCGCGCTTCACGGAGAACCGGCTTCGAACCGATGACAAAACCGAGTTGAGGTACTTGACGCCCCGCTGAATCAACCAGACGAGCAGCTTGACGCCGTACGATATCGCCACCACCGCCAGGACGATCTTGATGGCGTTGACGATGTTCCGGTGTCGCTCCCAGAACGTCGGCACGGGCGGGTCCAGGACGTCGGCGCTCTGCGTGTAAACCCCGGCGAGCTCGCGCTCCAGGTCGCCCCGCCGCCTGATGGCGTAGACGATGTTCTCCCGCGTCATCATCATCAGGTCGATCTGCTGGCGCTCGATGTCGAACCGCGGCTTCATCCGGTCGAAATGGGCGGACAGCTCCCGCCGACCGGCGGCGTCGGCCGCCTCCTGTTCCCGCTGACGGAGCGCCCACTCGATCACGTCGAGGCTGTCCAGCATCTGCCGCACCGGGAGGATCTTCTTGCGCTCGGCCTCGGCGGTCTTGTCAAGATCGCCCGCGCGGAGACGGGCAGCGGCAGCCTGTTCCCTGAACCGAACGGCCTGTTGCTTTCGGTCGTCCCGTGAGGTCTTCTTGCGCGCGCCCCGCAACTGCTCGAGATTCTTCCGGGCGGCTTCGATGCGATCCTCTAGCTGAACGCTCTCCTGCTTCTCCTGGGCAACGCGCTTCTGCAGCTCCGCCTGAACGAGGCGGCGGTTCTCGTAGGCCTCCAGGCGCTGCCAGTATTCGCGGTCGTTCTCGAGCTGCGTGGTCGCACGTCCGGTCTGTGCGGCCTGTTCGAGTTGGCGCTGGATCTCCTTCAGGCGGGTCTGTGCGTCCTCGAGCCGCCTGCGGGCCTCGGTCTCGAGCTGTTCGGCCAGGCGTTGCTTGTTGAGGACCTCCGCCTGCTTGGGGGCCGGCGCGGTGCAGGTGGTCGTGGTCTGCTTGGCGGCCCGGGCGCCGAGGACGTGCCTGGCCGCCGCGAGCTTGGCCTCCAACAAGGCGCGTTCGGCGTCGAGCGCAACGCGCTTCTGACGGCCGGCCCCCGCCTCGGCCAGGATGGCGGATTGCTCTGCGTCCAACAGCGGACGGGTCTGGTCGTCCGCTTTCTTGATCTCTTCGGCCAGGGCGTCGAGTCGTTTGGCCAGGACGGCCTGGCCTTCGTCGAGGGCGGTACGATTGCTCTGGTTGCCGCTGAGCTGCGACTCGAAGGCGGCCACGTCCGCCGGCACGAACTTGGCCTCTTCACGCTGCTGGCTGTCCTGGAACTGTGTGAGCTGTTTCCGGAAACCGTCCGCGCTTTCGCACGCGTCCAGCGCCGCCTGCCACGCCGTCTTGGCCGACTCGAGGTGCCCGATCTCCTTCTGCAACGCCGCCCGCTCGGAGGTGAGCCGCTCCTTGCGCTCGGTCAGCTCGGCGGCGGTGATGGACCCCCGACGGGCCTCGAGATCCTTCAGCTCGCCCGCCAGCGTCTCCAGCCGCTTCTCGAGCGCCGGGCCGCGATCCGCCAATGCCTTCTCGGCAGCAGCCAGGGCCGCCTGAAGCTCGCTGCGACCCTCTCGCGCCGGCGCGGATGCTGTCGTGGTGGTCGGTTGGGCCGAGCATGCCGGACGGTTAACGAAACCCGCAACAGGCAACAGGCTCGCGATGACCGCGCAGAGTCGTCTGGGGGTCAGATTGGCACGCATATTGCGATTCATAGCACCATCCGGCAGCCGACCATCCTACATCGACCGACGCCGGTCCTCAACGCGGTGGGCCGGGTACGGACATCCTTGATGCTCGGGGGCAGGGACAGATGGCGCGGGCGCTGCCCACTACTCCGCGCCGAACCATACGGGACTGCTCCAGGCGATCTCCTCGTCCTTCTGGACGACGCGGACGTAGTAGTAGCTCCGTCCGTCGAGGGGTTCGCGATCGACGTAGGTCAGGTCTGCTTCGCGGCCGCTCGGGTTGCTCGTGTAGATGAACCGGTTGTTGCGGCAGATCTCGACGCGATCGATGTCGGCCGGACAGCGGGCGACGATCTTGACCTCAGCCGACTTGCCCACCGGCGCGGCGACCTTCTCGCCCATCAGGCGGCCGTTGACGCGGACGTCCAAGACGATCTTGGCCGCCGTCGTGCCATAGCAGTGGCGGGCGCGGATGGCATCGAGGACGGCCTCTCGCGTCAGCTCGGGGGCGTAGACGCACGCCTTGCCATATCCCCCGCCGTGGTCGGGGCTGGCGATCACGCCGATCACGATGCCGCGGGCCCAGGCGTCCTGGATGAAGTGGCCGGGCTTGGGCACGGTCCGCCTCGCCTCGCGCGGCGCGCCCTTGTACTCGTAAGACCCACGGGTCTGGAAGATCTCGGCCACGGGTTGGGCCCGCTCGTCGTTGAAGTTCCAGTCGGTCGGGACGTTGCCCGTATCCGCGAGCTGGTGGGGGATGTGCACGAAGTTGGCGTTGAGCTTGCGGAGGTCTTCCCACACCTGGGCGGGCGTCTGGCGATTCCGGGCGTTCCACCACCTGGGGAAGTACAGGTCCGCCAGGACGAGGTTGCGGTGTCCGTAGAAGCCGTAGGGATGGTCCTCGCTGTACTCCTCGAACGTCGAAGTCCACTCCTCGCCGAGGAACGTCAGGAACCGCCCGGGGTCGTCGTTGATCCGCGCCAGCTTGGCGGTGTAGCCCCACAGATACGGGTTGATGTTGTAGCCGTGGTCGGTCACGCAGGCGAAGTCGTGGCGGACCAGGTCCCGCATGTGCTGATAGCTCTCGTCGATCGACTGATCACCGACGCGGTTGCAGATGGAGACGTCGGTATGCTCGTGCAGGTCGCCGAAGTAGAGCCTGAGCGTCTGGCCCTTGTAGCGAATGCTGGGCGTGGGGGTCTCCTCGCCGCGCTCGACGCGGATCCGGGCCGGCTCGAACGGCTCTTCGCTTTCGGCCAGCGGCTCGAGTTCCGCGGCGGCCTCCGTGGGCGCAGCGCCGGTGTCCAACGCCGCCAGATAGACGTCGCTGGTAGCCGCCGCCATCTGATCGAGATCGGACCATGATCTGGGGGTGTTGTCTGCCTGGAAGGCGACGATCGCGCGCCGACCGTCCAGAACGAGCGCAGGGCGGCGGTCCATGCCCTTGTCGAGCGACAGGGGAGTCGGCGGCTGCCATCGACCGTCGGCATAGCAGGTGACGACACTGTCCCATCCCGCTCGGGGCAGCCGCGGCTTGAGGAACGCCAACCACAGACGACCGTCCGCGTCGAAGGCAGGACACCCCGCCTCGCATCGCCCGGCGAGCGGCGAAGCCGAGCCCCCCTGCCTCGGCGCGAGCAGCCCTTTCGGCGCGATCTTCGCCACGACGAGTCGCCTACGGTTGGTCCGGCCGGTGTAGTATCTCTCCGTATAGGCCCGCTCGTAGGCGATCCACAGTGCTTCGTCACGGGCAAGGAGCACGGCGTGACGATCAACGGCGGGCGCCCGCGTGAGTCGCGTTTCGGCGCGCCAGGCCCCGTCGCTGGCCCTTCGTCGGAGGTAGACGTCGTAGTTGTGCTGGCGGAAGCCGTGCCATGCGACGCAGACCTCACCGCTTGCGAGCACCGCGATGCTCGGGTCATAGCACGAGCCGTCCGTCCCGCTCACGGCAACCGGCTTGGAGACGTCGTCGCCGCGGACCGAACCCGCGAAGATCTGCCGACAGCCGTTGCGGTTTGATTCCCAGGCGAGCCATAAGACGCCCTCGTGGCACGCCGCGGCCGGCTTCACATCCACGGCCGCGTGGGTGGTCACCGCAACGGGCCGGCCCGGCCCGCCCGGCCCACACCGAACGGCGTAGATGTCCCAGTTCTTGTCCTTCTCGTCCGCATATACGACGAAGACGTTCTGCCCCGCGGACACCGCACGGGGCCCAAGGCAGTACGTGCCCTTTCCGCCAAGGACCTGCCACGTGCCGAGTACGTTGAAGGTCTTGCCGGTCGGTTGGCATCGGGCGATCTGGAGCGAATCGGCGCCGTCGCGGAAGCTCACCCACGCGACGTAGACGGACCCGTCGGCCGCCCGCGCCATGGCCGGTTCGTCGTTGAACCCAACCCCGCCGGAGAGGCACGTCACCGGCGGCATCTCCGTTTCGAAGAGCGCGATGTCGTCGACCCAGATCTGCCCTGCCGGCGCGCCGTGCGACGACGGCGCAATGATCTCCAGACCAAGCTCACCGTCGGTCTTCACCGTGATGGGACACTGGAAGCGCCGCCACTTCCGGGGAACGTTCTGCCACGCCGCGATCATCTGTCGCTTCTCGACACCGGGCAGTTGCGCCCATAGGACCAGTTTGGTGCGGTTGGTGGCCCGGGCCCAGATCTCGAACTCATAGCGGTTGCCCGCCTTGGCCCGGACCCGCCGACAGAGCTTCAGCGCCTGCTTCGGCTGGGTCACCTTGCCGGTCAGACACGCCCTGCCGGTGTGCGCCGCGGCTCCCTTGGTCACCAGCGAATGCTGAGGCGCGGGCGCCCAGCCGCTCAACCCATCCTCGAACCCGCCATTCGACAGCAGGTTGACCGGGCCGCCAGCCAGCGCAACCCGACCGGCGGACACAACGACCATGAGAACCCCGACCGATGTGAGTCTGCTGGCGAGCTTCATCGATCTGCCTCCAACAACGCGTGCTCCCGCGCGAAACCCGATGGCAACACTGTGGCCGCTCAATCCTCGTCGGTCACTTCCTGAACCGGAAGGCGTACACGTCGGCGTCCTTCATCACGAACCGCAGACGAATCGCCTTTCCGGCGAGCGAACTCACATCGCCGCCCCGTTTCCAGGTCACGGCCCGTTCGAGATCATCGCCGAAGACCTCCGGACAATCGGCCAGGGCGTACCCCTCGATGGGCTTGCCGTCCTGTCCCTGTATCTCGACGCGAACCGAGCCCGCAGCCGACGTCGAGAAGTTCACGACGAGCGTCTTGCCCTCAAACACGAGCGGCTTGGTCACGAACGCGCCCCCGCTGAGCGGCGCTTCGATGGAAACGAACCCGTCGATGCGGAGCGTGAGGCGGCGCATCTGGTTGCTCGTGCCCACCCATCCGCCTTCGCTGGCGTACATTGATAGCTCGTTCGGGGCACCGGGGATCGACGACTTCGTCTCGACCAGGCCCCAGTTCTGATAGTTGGCTCCGTACATCCAGCGCCCCGCCGAAACGGGTCCGGGGCGGATGAACGCCTCAGGCCAGACGTCGAAGCGGCGTCCGTCGCGACTCGTCATGAACCCGCCGTCGGTGTAGTCCGTGCCGAAGCGCTTCGAGGTGCGAGCGATCTGCTCGTTGAAGGGCGTCAGGAACCCGCGGCCGGCCACGTAGCGCGTGGGGAAGCCCAGGAAGATGTGGGGCGCGCGGGGGTAGAGGGTGATCTGGTTCGTGTAGAGCTGCGTGATCCGCCCTTTCGTGTACTCCAGCCAGACCGGCTCGGTCCAGTGGAGGAAGTCCTTCGACGTGGCGGTCTTGATGTCCCGGCCGTCGCGGAAGTCGCGGTGGTACTCCCGGTACTGGTTGCGGATCGGGTCCCAGAACGCGAGGTTCTGCGAATCGAAGTAGCCCTTGGTCACGACGGGCTTCTCGCTCATCAGCGACCAGTGGATGCCGTCGGGCGACTTGAAGGCGAACAGTCCTCCCTCCGCCTTGCTGCCTCCCAGGGCTTTGTACCTGGCGTCCGGCGAGCAGCTGGGGTTTGCGTCCTTGAACGGGGCGAAGTTGTGCCCCCCGTGGCCGTCCCAGACAATGTTGTTGTCCTTCGACCCGTCAAAGTCGATGAGCCCGAGCTTCGGCTTGGTCCAGCGGATGCCGTCCGGGCTCTCCGCGTAGCAGATGACCTCCCGGTGGGGGAACTTCAGCTTGTTCCCGGTCAGGTCGAGCTGCCTGCCACGGTAGTACATCCGGTAGCGCTCGCCGTCCTGAAACACCGTGTGGTAGGCACTGTTGTTCCCCTCCCACGGCTGGTCGTGGACGATGGCCACCGCGCGTCGTACGGGCCGGTGCAGACGCATCTGCGCCTCGTCGGTCATCTGGTCGATCAGACAACGATCGACCATCAACTCGAGTCGCGAGCCGATCTGGATCGGCTCGCCCGCAAAGACGCTCGCGGTCATGGCAAGCACCGCCACCTTTCCGCCCACGCACACTGGCTTCGTCGTCATTGCTCCTCCATCACGTATGACCGGCTACTTTGCCTGTTCCACGGCGAACCAGGTGATTGCCCGCGGACCCATCTTGACGGAAACCTCAACGTTGTAGCCCCGATCGAGCTTGTGGACCGTGGGCTTGCCATCCTTCTCGCGGATCACCGCGTTGTCCGTCAGGCCCGTGTAGTAAAGCGGCAGCCGGAGCGTCGTGGTCACCTCGCGGCCTGTAGGGTTATAGACCATCGCCAGCGCCCGCGGCTGGGTCTGCGGGTTGACGTGCATCATGCAGTCGATGTGCCTGCCGTCGGCGCGCCGCACGTGGATGATGTCCGAGTCCAGAATGGCCCGATGCCGCTTGTAGAAGTCCACCCACTTCTTGACGACCGCCTTGGTCTGCTCCGTATCGTACAGGCGCGGCCCGCGGTAGCACGCCTGGACCCCGCTGCCGAAGTTCTGCGCCAAGTGCCACTCGTAGTCGGCCAGGTGCTCCGACAACGGCTCGAACGTGGCCGCCTGTCCGCCGCCGTGGTACTCGACCAACGGCACGAACATCCAGCCCATGCTGGGCGTCTTGGTGAACGTCGCATCGTAGATGTTCTGCCTGGAAATCAGCATCTGGCGGTGACGCGGCAGGCTGAAATTGGTCTCCCGGTAGCCCATCGCGCACTTGTTGCTTCCGTTGAGGTAGTACCAGTCGGGCGTGTTGATGAAGACGCCCCGCTTGCGGCACTCGTGATAGAAGTTGACGCATGCCTGCCACTGCATGATCTGCGAATCGCCCAGACCCCGATGGTGCTTGTGCTTCGTGGAGGCACAGACGTCGCCGTGATACGGCCCGTCCGTCTCGATCATGTCCATGCCGGTGGCTTCCATGAAGTTGAGCACCCGTCGCGCGTATCCGTCCGCCCACGCGCTGGCCAGGCAGGCGCTCTGGCCGAACATGCTGCCCGGCTTGCCGGTCTTCGGCGAGATGCAGTTGTTCTCGGCGCCGACGTTGCGCGACGCACACATGAGCGTATACCCGCCGACCTCGACCCCCTTGCCGTGTGCATAATCGACCAGGGCCTTGTACTTGGCGATGTAGGCGGGGTCCTCGCTTTCGATGTTGAAGCCACTGCCGAACGTCATGATCACCATCTCGAAGCCCACGGCCGCACACTGGTCGACGGCCAGGCGGACCGCACGGGGATCGGCGTTCCGCACGTGCATGAAGATCGGGTTCTCCAAGACCTGCGGGGCCAGCGTTCGGTACATCCGTCGGCGGGCCAGGCCGCGGCGCTCCCGGTCGTCGCTGTCGTGGAGCAGCTCATAGGTGCGGAACGACTCGAACCGCTGACCGGGCTCGAGACGCACGTCGGGCCCGCGCGGATAGTCGCTGGTCAGCAAGATGGGCGACTGGTAGTTGTAGTCGACCTGCGTCTTGTAGTCCGGGTCGGGCACCCAACGCGTCGTGTTCATCGTGTGAAAGGCATAGTTGCTCTCGACGTGCAGGCGGGGCTTCTCCGATTCGGTGACGGCTAGGATCTCGACCTGGGCCGAGCCGACCACGATCGGCTTGGCCGTACCGTTCGTCACGACGATCCACTTGGCGAGCACGGGGATGCCGTCATACAGCGCATAGCAGACCGAGACGGTCAGGCCCTTGTACCGCTCCCGGACGCTCTCGGGCGGCTGGAAGTTGGCCGTCAGCGTCACGCCGCGCGGGGGCCATGGGACTTCGGGTGCATGCCGCTTGGGACGCCACGGGTATCTCGCCTTCGGCTTGCCCTTGGCCAAGCCGGTGAACTGGAAGGCACCACGATCGGCCGTCATGCTGCCCAACCAGGTCGGGTCCAGGTAGGCGTAGTCGGGCTGGCCCTTCAGGCCCCCCACGTCGAACCGCTGGCCATCAAGGACGATGACTGCCTCTGGTTTGACGCCCCGGATAACGGTGGCATTCGTCATCAGATTCGCGTAGTCGACGGTCGCGAAGTTCGGCTTGGTGCGGAAGGTCCGTCGGACAAGGCCGTTGCTCGAGACGACCTCGTGCTTGTCAGGGCATTGTCTGATCTCGGCGGGCCGGTTGGCCGGCCCCACCAGCCAGTCCGACCCCGAACGCGCCTGCGTCTCGGCGCCAACGGCCGAGCTTGCGATGCACAGCGCCCACACCATCCCGCACGCCAAAGGCCCAGCTCTCATCTGCCTTCTCCTGAAGCGCCACGCTGGCGCCGTTTCGGTGATCGGCCCTTGCGCCGCGGACGCTGGCGCTTCGACCAGTTGCCCATCTGCTCTTTCGTGGGCCCGGGCAGGCGCCTGAGGACGTCCTCGAACCGCTTCCGGGCGGCCACGACCTCCGGGTCGTCCGACCGGGTGACGTCCTTGTAGCCGACCTCGTCCCGTCGATTGCCGCAGTCGTAGAAGCGCCCCCGGCCATCCAGCAGCCAACGCGTGTCGCGGAGCATCCGCTTGTCGGCGTAACAGCTGAAGATCCACTCTCGCGCGTCGTCCTTCTGGCCGCGAAGGACGGGCACGAAGCTCTGCCCGTCGATGGCGTAGTCCGCAGGCGGCGCCGCACCGGCCAAGTCGCACAGCGTCGGGAGCACGTCGGCGAAGTCGATCAGCGCATCGACGGCGCCCCGGGGTCTGACCACGCTCGGGCCATTGACGACCATCGGCACGCGCGGACCGCGCTCCTCGATGACCTGGGCCTTGCCGTAGCCGGCCGTCCCGTTGTCGCACGTGAAAGCGATGACGGTGTTCTTGCGGAGGCCGAGCCGCCCGAGGCCCTTGACGATCCGCCCGACGAGGTGGTCGACGTACTCGACGTTCGACTTCAGCGTCCCTGGTACCTTGCGGCCGGTCTTGACCCCCTGCCGATCCAGCTCCGGCACGGGCAGGTAGCCCGAGCGGCCCGCCTCGAAATCCCAGGACCGGTGCGGAAGGCACATGGGATAGTAGACCAGGAACGGCCCGTCCTTGTGACGCTTGGCGAAGTCGAGGACGAAGTCGACGAAGAAGTCCGGCCCGTAATCCTTGTCGGTGGTGGGAACCGGCTTGTCGTTCTTGACGATGGCCGGGTGCCAGTAACGTGCGGCCCGACCGAGGTAGACCCCCCGTCTGCCCTTGAGTTCGTTCGTCTCGACGGGCCCGTCGAACCCCTCGTACTTCTGCCACATGCAGTGCTCGTCGAACCCGTATTGGCGCATGGTGCCGTAGAGTTGCCACTTCCCGCAGATGGCCGTGGCGTAGCCGGCCTGCTTGAGTAATTGGGCGAAGATCTTGTTGGTTGTCGAGAGATTGCCGCCCTTCTTCTTGGGGCCTGGCTTCATGCTGTTGTGGAACCATCCGGTACGGAAGCCGTATCGCCCCGTCATGATCAGCGCCCGCGAGGGACTGCAGATCGGCGTGCACCAGCAGGTGTCGAACTTCACGCCGGTCCTGGCCAACTCGTCGAGCACGGGGGTCTCGTGCTGGCGGTTGCCATAACAGCCGAACTCCTTGGCGGAGCAGTCGTCGGCCATCAGCAGGATGATGTTGGGCCTGTCGGTCCGCGTCTTACCGGACTGCGATGCCGACAAGGTCGCCGATCCGGGCGCGACCAGCGACGTTGCGCCCAGGCCGGCAGTCTTCAGGAAGTCGCGACGCTTCATGGCTGCACCTCGATCCAATCGATTGCCCTAACCGAGCAGCAGGTCACCCACTTCCCTTGGCGGCCCGGTCAACAGGGGAGTGTACCGGACGCCCGTTGGGGCGTCGACGGGCGATTCAGGTGTGGACCCGCGTCGCCGGAACTGGTCTAATGATGACCAACCTACCCAGAAGGAGGCCTTGGCAATGAACGGCTACATGGGGCGAATGCTGTGGGTGGACCTGACGACTGGGACCATCGAAGAGATGCCGCTCGACGATGAGCTCTGCACGCAGTTCATCGGGGGCTATGGCATCGGTGCCCGGCTGCTGCTGGACCGCATCCCGGCCGGTGCCGATCCGATGGGGCCCGAAAACGTCCTCGGCTTCATCACGGGCCCGTTCACGGCCACCGACGCCGTAGTGGGTTCGCGGTACACCGCCGTGGCGAAGTCGCCCTTGACAGGCGGTTGGGGCGACTCGAACTCGGGTGGGTTCTTCGGACCAGGGCTCAAGCAGGCCGGTGTGGACGCCGTCTTCTTTGCCGGCATCGCCGCCAAGCCCACGTACCTTCTGGTCGAGGACGGCACCGCGAAGCTCTGCGATGCGACGAGCCTGTGGGGTCTGGACGTCAGCGAAACCGAGGAACGCCTCCAGGCCGAGCTCGGCAAGGGCATCCGGGCCGCCATGATCGGCCCGGCCGGCGAGAGACTCGTCCGTATCGCAGCCATCATGAACGACCACGGGCGAGCGGCCGGCAGGTCCGGGCTCGGCGCGGTCATGGGCTCCAAGAAGCTCAAGGCGATCGTGGCCCGAGGCAAGGCGAAGGTTCCCGTGGCCGAGCCGGACCGACTCAAGGAGCTCCGCAAGCACGCTATCAAGCAGATCAAGGACGGCGTAGGATTCGCCGACCTCTACACCGCGACGGGAACGCCAGGCTACACGGTCCTCGGCGCGGCGAGCGGCGACTCGCCCGTGAAGAACTGGCGAGGCGCGGCCGGGGTGGACTACAAAGACCCCAAGGAGTTCACCTACGAAGCCCAAGAGCCTTTCATCGAGAAGAAGTGGGGCTGCTACCGCTGCCCGATCGCGTGCAGCCGGATGGTGAAGGTCAAGGACGGCTTCTATGCCGGGGCAGCCGGCCACATCCCGGAGTACGAAACTCAAAGCGTTTACGGCAGCAACGTCCTGAATTACGACTACCGTTCGGTCGTTCGTGCCAACGAAATCTGCAACCGTCAGGGGCTGGACACGATCTCAGCCGGCGCCACCGTCGCCTTCGCCATCGAATGCTACGAGGCGGGCATCATCACCGATGCGGACACGGAAGGTGTGAAGCTGGGTTGGGGCGACCACGAGGGCATGGTTGCGCTGACCGAGATGATCGCCGAGCGTCGCGCCATCGGCGACCTGCTGGCCGAGGGCCCCGTGCTGGCCGCCGAGAAGCTGGGGCGGGGCGCCGACGCCTTCGCCATCCACGCCGGCGGATCGCCGCTACCCATGCACGACCCACGGTTCGAGCCGACGCTCGGGGTAATCTACAAGACCAACGCCACGCCCGGGCGGCATACGCAGGCCTGTCAGTACCTCCTGGCCCCCAACAGCCCGATCAAGGATATGCCGATGTTCGGCGAGGGCACCGATGTCCAGGAGGGCCGGGGCAAGTTCATCCGGGTCGCGACAGCGATGGCCCACATCTTCAACTGCGTCGGCACCTGCCTGTTCGCTTACCTCTCCGGGGAAATGGCCACGCTCGTCGACCAGCTCAGTGCGATTACGGGCACCCAATGGACGTTCGAGGAACTGGCCATCGCCGGCGAGCGGATCGAGAACGTCCGCCAAGCCTTCAACTGGAAGCACGGTATCCGGCCTATGGAGGTGGTCATATCGGACCGGGCCTTGGGGCTTCCCCCGCTCGAGGCGGGGCCGACCGCCGGCTACACCGTCGAGATGGAGAAGCTGACCACCGAGTACTTCGAGGATATGGGCTGGGACCCCGCCACTGGCAAGCCATCGCTGGATCGGCTGCGTGCGTTGGGGATTGAGGACCTGGCTCCTGCCTTTGCCTGACCCGACCCCGCCGGCTACGGCGGGGGACCGGGCCGAGGACGGCCCGGCTCGGTGGGCCCGTACGCAGTCCCACCCATCGCCAACGGCAACGTCCACCGGCGCGAGTGCGAGTCCCCGTAGACAACATCACGCCCCATAACCCAACGCCTGGTGACCATGCAGCGGTCAACTCCCGGCTGCGGGACCGCAGGATTCCCTCTGAGTTGCACGAGTCGCGCGCGGATTATGCCGATTCGATCTCAGGCGCTCCACGCGACCGAAAACGGGGGTTTGGACGATGGCGACCGATCCGACACGGAAGCTGGCGGCGTTGCGGCGGGTCCTGCTCGTGGCGTTGCCGGTGCTCCTTCTGGTGCTGGGTGGCCTGGTGTTCGCGCTGATGGCGGGGATGCGTGCCCCCGCGCCACGCGCCGAAGACAACCAAGAGATCGCAGAGGTAGATATCGCCGAACTGAACCCGCAGACGGTGCGCCTCGACCTGCTCGGATACGGGACAGTCCGTCCGCACCACGAGACACGCGTGACGGCGGAGGTCTCCGGGCGCGTGGTCTACGTCTCGCCGATGTTCAAGCGGGGCAACTTCGTCGGCGGCAATGGTGCCCTGGCTGTCGGCAAGACCTCCACGAAGCCAACGAAGGGCAAGACCGCCGACGCGTTGATCCGGCTGGACCCCGTGCCGCTCGAGATCGAGCGCGACCGCGCACAGGCAAGACTCGACGAGGCCCAAGCGGGGCTCCGCCATCTGAAGCACGGCACCGAACCCCTCCGAAACACCGTCGACGTGCTTCGCCGGCAACTCGAGCTGGCCCAGCGCGAATACGCACGACTCGAGAAGCTTCGCAAGAACGAGACGGCCACGCAGATCGAAACCGATCGGGTCGAGGCGACGCTGCTGCAGGCGAAGCAGCGGTTGATCGACGCCGAAGAGCAAGCCGCCAAGCTCCCCGATCAGATCAAACAGGCCGAGGCGGTCGTCCAACAAGCCCGGGCCGCCCTCCGATCGGCCGAACGCGATCTGAAACGCACCGTCATCAAAGCGCCCTACCACGCCCAGGTCATCAGCAGCCAGGTCAAGGCGGGACAATTCGTCCAAAGCGGCCAGGAGCTGGGACGACTCGCCAGCGCCAAGACCTACGAGATCCCCGTCATGGTCTCGCCGAAGAAGCTGGCCAACGTGGCGTTCGTCCCCGCCAACGTGCTGCCGGAGGAGCTCCGCCTCGCCGAATGGCTCGGCACCCCGAAGGCGACCGTCACCTGGTTGGCGTACGGAGACCGGTACACCTGGGCCGGGCGGATGACCCGGGTCGAGCCGATGGACGAGAAGACCCGCACATTTGCGCTGGTCATCGAGGTCGACAACCCATGGCGGTCGCTCATCGAGGCCGCCCAGCCGCCGCTCATGACCGGCGCCTACTGCAGCGTCCGAATCGAGGGAGACAGCGTCGACAACAGCATGGTCCTGCCCGAGTCGGCCCTGCGCGAGGGCAATGCGGTCTACCTGATGCGGGACGGCAAGCTGGCGATCGTCCGCGTCGAGGTGATCGATCGGCGCGACAGCGACGTCGTCGTCATACCGGAGAGCACGAAGCCCGACTTCGCAATCCTCATGGGGAACATGGCCTCGATTCCGCCCCGACTGGAGGCTCAGGCCAGCGAATGCGTCAAGCGCGCGCTCGCCGGGGCCCCCGGGGTCGCGGGGATCAAACACACCCAGATCGCCGAGATGCTGTGCTTCGCGATCGAGCTGACGCCCGGCGACGCCTCACGCAAGGAACGGCTGGAAGCACTGGCCCGCGCCGCCAAGAAGATGAAGCCCCCGGGCGGATTGCAGGTCTACCTCGCCCAACCGGCCGGCTACTACCCCAGCTTCGGTTTCGGCGAGAAGGTGGTCATCTCGCCGCTGCCCTACCCCGTTCCCGGGATGCCGCTGTCGGCCCGCCACGGAGGGGGTAGCCAATGAGGTCCTTGATCTCGGCCTGCGCTCGGCATCCAGTGATGCCGAACCTG
Organism: uncultured Planctomycetales bacterium; assembly: GCA_964390905.1. Lineage (GTDB taxonomy): Bacteria > Planctomycetota > Phycisphaerae > UBA1845 > JAFGLZ01 > JAFGLZ01. The sequence goes on from CAYMLO010000065.1 coordinate 23,531, forward strand.
CTGATGGTCTTCGTCCTGCTGGGCGGGACCTTCAGCTTCCTGTCCCTCCGACGCGAGCTGGCGCCGGAGATGAGCCTGGACGTGATCGAGGTCCGGGTGCCCTACCCATCGGCGTCGGCGGTCGAGGTCGAGGAAGGGATCGTCAAGAAGATCGAAAACGCCCTGCAGGGCGCACGAGGCATCGAGCACGTGGAGGCGGCGGCCGGAGAGGGCCTGGCCTTACTCACGCTGACACTCGTCGAGGGACAGGACGACGCCGAGAAGCAACGCGTACTCACGGACGTCCGCAGCAAGATCGAGCAGATCGACACGTTCCCGGCCGACGCCAAGCGCCCACAGATCACCGAGATCCTCGCGACGAACCCCTCGTTCTGGATCGTACTCCATGGCAACGTGCCAGAGCGGACGCTCCGTGAGCTGGCATACAAGATGCGGCGGGATCTGCAGACGGCCGGCATCCGCGACGTCCTGCTCAGCGGCGTCCGCGACTACGAAATCAGCATCGAGGTCTCCGAGAAGGCGCTGCAGAAGTGGGGCCTGACGCTGTCGCAGGTGGCCGACGCCGTCCGCCGCGGCAGCCTGAACCTGCCCGGCGGCACGATCCGCACGGACACCGAGGACTACAAGATCGAGATCCGAGGGCGCAGGTACACGGGCGAAGCCTACCGGGACCTCCCCGTGTTGACGCGGCCCGACGGGACGATCGTGCGGCTCGAGCAGGTTGCCAAGATCCGTGATGCGTTCGAGCAGGACCAGAGCCTCGGCCGGTTTGCGGGCGAGCGCGCGGTGATGATGCTCATCTCGCGGACCGGGGACGAAGACGCGCTCGAGCTGGCCGACAAGATCGCCGAGTACCTTGGTTCGTACGAGGCGACGATTCGACTCAACGAGAAGGCGAAGGCAGCAGGCGTAACGATCGAGCAGGTGAGCGACGCAGTCCAGACCGTCATCGGCGACGATGAGGTGGGCGAACCCGACGCCGACGGGGCGCTGGCGGCGTCGGTTCGGCTCTACACCGGCCCTCCGCTGGCGCAGCTTCGGATCGCAAACGGCGGGGCGCGCCAGCCGGTCCGACTGGGGGACATCGCAGAGGTCCAGGAAGGCTTCGCCCGTGAGCGGGCACTGTCCCACGGCGTGAAGATCGCCATCGTCGCTGACTTCACCGCGATGATCTCCGAACGGATCGACATGCTGCTCACCAACGGATGGCAGGGGTTGGCGCTCGTGCTGCTGGCGTTGTGGCTGTTCCTGAATCTCCGGTTGGCGTTCTGGGTGGCGTTGGGCATTCCGGTCGCGTTCGCGTTCGCCGGGGTGGGGATGGTCTTCGGGGGGGTGTCGTTGAACATGATCAGCATGTTCGGGCTGATCCTCGTGCTGGGCATCGTGGTCGACGACGCGATCGTGATCGGCGAGAACGTCCACGCCCACCGCAAACAGGGCAAGCCGCCAATGCGAGCCGCCATCGACGCGACGACCGAGATGGCCTGGCCCGTCATCAGCGCCGTCACCACGACCGTCATCGCGTTCCTGCCGCTCTTCTTCGTCAGCGGGCTGATGGGCAAGTTCATCGCCGTACTGCCCCTGGCGGTGGTGGCCACGCTGATCGGATCGCTGGTTGAGGGCATGCTGATCCTCCCGGCGCACCTCGGGCACGGGGGCCACGACGGCGCGAAGGGCGAGCGGAGGACCCTCGCACGGCGCGTTCGCACGCGCATCGAATCATCGGTCGAATGGTTCACCGAGCGCGTCTACGCACCGGTCTATCGCCGCGGGCTGCCGTGGCGTTATGGGATCGTCGCCGCGGCGATCCTGTGTCTGTGTGTGGCGGCCGGCATGATCGCCTCGGGCATCGTCCCCTACGTCATGTTCCCCGATGCCGACACGCTCTACCTCCAGGCCGAACTCGCCTTCGACGAGGGCACGAGCTTCAACACCACGCGCCAGGCCATCGAGCACATGGAACGGGCCGCTTGGAGGCTCAACGAGGAATACGGCGAGTTCGGCCAGAACGGCGTGTTGGTCACGGCCGTCTACGCCGAGGCCGGCCAGGGAGCCGGCAAGCAACACCTGGGGTCCGTCTTCCTCGCCCTGGTCGGCCCGGAGACGCGTCGCATGCACTCTCGCAAGATCGTCAGTGCGTGGCGCGAGCTGGTCGGGCCGATCGCCAACGCCCGCCGGCTCACCTTCGAGCCCATCGGCGGGGGCGAACCGCCCACCAAGGACGTCGAGCTGTTCCTGTCCATGGACGGTCTGGACGATCTGCGCGTCGCGTCCCGGGAAATCGTGACGGCCCTGTCGGGCTTCGGCGGCGTGTACGACGCGAGGAGTGACTTCGAACCGGGCAAGCGCGAGTTGCTGATCGGGCTCACCCCGGCGGGCAAGTCGGTCGGCCTGACGTTGCAGGATCTCGCCGTACAGCTCCGCGACGGGTTCTACGGCAGCGAGGCGGTCAAGGTGCAGCGCGGCAGGGACGAGGTCAAGGTCCAGGTCCGCTACCCCAAGGCCGAACGGGCCAGCCTGGCCGACCTCTACCGCGCCAGACTCCGCGCCCCTTCGGGCGAGGCGTTCGAGTTTCAACAAGTGGCCTCGGTCTCGCAGCTCCGGGGCGTCTCGGAGATCCGCCGCCGCGACAACAAGCGCCGGGTCGCCATCACCGCCTCCGTCGACAAGGCGACCACGACGCCCGACGACGTGGTCGGCGAGTTGAAGGCAAGCGTCCTGCCAGACGTCCTCCAGCGATTCCCAAACGCGACCGCGAACTTCGAAGGCTCGAACGCCGAAAACGCCAAGTCCATGCAGTCCATGGGAATCGGCTTCCTCTTCGCCTTGCTCGGGATCTACATGGTCTTGTCGTTGGTCTTCCGTTCGTACCTGCAGCCCGTGCTCATCATGGTGACGATCCCGCTCGGGCTGATCGGCGCCATCGTCGGACACTGGGTCTTGGGGTTCCCCTTCACGCTGTTGAGCGTGATGGGCGTGGTGGCGTTGGCGGGCGTCGTCGTCAACGACGCCTTGGTCCTGATCGAGCGGATCAACGAGGAACAACGGAACGGCGCGGGCGTGATCGACGCGGTCGCCCAGGCCGGCCCGGCGCGATTCCGCGCGATCATCCTGACCAGCGTGACGACGGTGGCCGGACTGCTGCCCCTCTTGGCCGAAAGGAGCTTCCAGGCCCAGGAGCTCCAGCCGATGGCGCTCTCGCTCGCCAGCGGCCTGGTCTTCGCCACGCTTCTGACGCTCTTCGTCGTCCCCAGCCTGTACCTCATCCTCAACGACCTGCGCCGCGTGCTCTCCTGGCTCCGAACCGGCACCTGGCCGACCCCCGAACAGGTCGAACCGGCCTGTCTCGAGCATGAGACGCAGTGACGCGCGAAGGCAGCGTCAGGGGTGGTCAATCCCCTCGTTCATGCTGCCGGTGCGGTAACCTCGCAGGTCGAGGGCGACGTGCTTGTAGCCCAACTCCCGGAGGGCCTCGACGACCTGCGAGCGGCGCCCGGGCTCGGCGAACTCGGCGATGCGGTCGGCGGGCAGCTCGATTCGGGCCAGGTCGCCGTGGTGACGCACGCGGAACTCGCGCAGGCCGAACCCGCGCAGGTAGGCCTCAGCCCGCTCGATCTGGGATAGGACTTCACGTGTGATGGGGACGCCGTACGCGATCCGGGTGGCCAGGCAGGGATTGGCGGGCTTGTCGTGGGTGGGCAGGCCCAGATCCTGGCTGATCCTGCGAATCTCGACCTTCGTCAGCCCCGCGTCGGCGAGCGGATTGCACACGCCGAATTCCTCGGCCGCCCGGAGACCCGGGCGATAGTCGCCCAGGTCATCGGCGTTCGCACCGGTCAGCACTGCGTCGTCGCCGCGCTCCTCCGCCATGCGCTTCAGCCTGCCGAACAGATCCTGCCTGCAGAAGTAGCACCGGTCGGGCGGGTTCTCGGCGTAGCGCGGGTCGTCCAGCTCGTGCGTCTCGATGACCTCGTGAGCGGCACCGACGTGGCGCGCGAGCTTGCGGGCCTCGTCCAGTTCCTGGCGGGGGACGCTGGGGCTGTCGGCGGTGACGGCCAGGACGTTCTCTGCGCCCAGGACGTCCACCGCGAGCTTCAGCAGGAGTGTGGAATCGACCCCACCGCTGAAGGCAACGAGCACCCGATTAAAGCGCCCGATCAGCTCGCGGGCCCGTCGGACCTTCTGATCGATGGCAACGGTCGTGGTCATGGGACACCTACGACGGCTCATTATCATCATAGGCGCCCAGAAGCCTGCCGGCAAAACCCGCCATCCGGGCCAAGCCGCGGAAATCGCCTTTTGCCCAGAGGGCCGTCGTGGTAGTCTATTGGTATGCAACAGATGCATCCCATCGTGGTCTGGGTCTGGTTGGCGGTCGCAGCCGTCGTCGCCCTTGTCGGCGGGCGTGTGCGCCTCGATCGGATTCGGCTACCTGCTTCGACGATCGCGGTTTACGGGCATTCCGTCAGGCCTCGTATCTTCCGCCGTCAGCGGCGGCTCGGCCGATGGCGACACTGACGGGACGGGCCCTGCGATCAACTCTGTTGCCAGAAGGTCCGAGAGGACAGGGCCGCGCCGTAGCTGCAGGCGGGCGGTCCGGTGGCAAAAGCGGCTAACGCCCTACCGGGCATGCCGCTGCATTCGCTGCAGGAATGTATGGAACACCAACACGCCGAACCATCCTGTCTGCACCGCGAGGGACCGCGGCATCGTCCGGTTCGCCGACTGCCGCCGTGGCTCAAGAGGCGTTTGCCGCGGGGCGACGTGTTGGCCGAGACCTTGCGGTCAGTACGGGCCTCGGGTGTGGCAACGGTCTGCGAAGAAGCGCGTTGCCCAAACCGCGGCGAGTGCTGGTCGCAACGCGTCGTGACGTTCATGATCATGGGCGATACGTGCACGCGAGACTGCGCGTTCTGCGCGGTGGCTCACGGTCGACCCGGTCCGCTCGACGCCGACGAGCCTCGACGGCTGGCCCGTGCCGCCGCGACGCTTGACGCCCGGCACGTCGTGATTACCTCGGTGACCCGTGACGACCTGCCTGACGAGGGCGCCGCCCACTTCGCGGCGACCGTCCGGGCCGTTCGCGAACGCCTGCCGGACACGACGGTGGAGGTCCTGCCGCCCGACCTGCACGCCCGGCCGGAGCGCATCGAGGGAATCTGCGTCGCCAGTCCCGATGTCTACAACCACAACATCGAGACCGTCGAGCGCCTGTCGCCGCAGATCCGTCCTCAGGCGGACTACCGGCGGTCGCTGGAGGCCTTGCGGATCGTGAAGCAGTCGCATCCGGAGATGCTGACCAAGAGCGGACTGCTGCTGGGCTTGGGCGAGGACCGAACCGAGATCGACGCGACGCTGGCCGACCTGCGAGCTGTGGGCTGCGACATCGTGACGATCGGCCAGTACCTCCAGCCGACGCCCGCGCACTGGCCCGTGGCCCGATACTGGCGACCAGAGGCGTTCGACGCCATCGGCGAATACGCCCGCGGGCTCGGATTCGCGTCGGTCGTGTCGGGCCCGTTCGTCAGATCGAGCTACCATGCCGCCGAAGCCGCCAGGTCCGCCGGATTGCCAGGCCGCGGCGTCAGATGCGAGGAACGGGTTGGATAGCGATCTGCGAGACAAGCTGCGCGGCAAGTTCATCGTCTTCGACGGCCCCGACGGCTGCGGCAAGACGACGCAGTTGGCGCGCCTCGCCGACGCCCTGACCGATGAAGGTGCTGAGGTAGTCCGGGCGAAGGACCCGGGCGGAACCGACATCGGCGACCGAATCCGCCACCTCCTGCTGAATTACGACCTAAGTGGCATGGACATTCGCTGCGAGACGCTCTTGTTCATGGCGTCACGGGCACAACTGGTTTCGGAGATCATCACGCCAGCTCTCAAGGCAGGGCATACGGTACTAGGTGATCGCTTCATCTCCTCCACCTGTGCCTATCAGGGGGCCGCAGGGCACGATGTCCAAGAGGTAATCCGCCTTGGGCGCATGGCAGTCGGGAACGTATGGCCCGACATCACCTGCGTTCTCGACCTTCCACCCGAAATTGGTTTCGACAGGACCCAGCGCACAGCATCAAACGCAGGGAAGAACTGGAAGCGTTCCTGGCAAGAAGAACAACTGCTGCTGTTCCCTGGGATTGACACCGACGCGATGGAGGCCCGTCCGCTGGCGTTTCACCGCCGCGTGCGGGACCTGTTCGTCCAGATGCCCGAGCTGTATCCCAAGCCGGTGGTCATCGTGGACGCGACCGGCACGGTCAATGAGGTGTACGACGGCGTGATCGAGGCGCTGAGGAATGCCGATTTTTGACGTCAGACATCAGGCCCGCGCCCACCGGATCCTGCAACGGGCAATGTGCAGCGACCGGTTGCCGCACGCGTACATCTTCCACGGCCCGGAGGGGGTCGGCAAACAGACGCTGGCCACGCGATTCGCCGAGCTGCTGTTGTGCCCGAATCCCGTGACGCCCGAAGCCGTGCCGGAGTTGGCAGCGGACGACATCGCCTGGCAGGACGCCTGCGGGGCGTGCGAGGATTGCCGGCTGAACGCCGCAGGGACCCATCCGGACATGCAGGTGGTCTACAAGGAGCTCAACCGCTACCACCCCGCCCCGGAGGTCCGTGCCCGCAAGGCCATCGACCTGAGCGTCGACGTCGTGCGGCATTTCGTCATCGAGCGTGTCCGCGATCGGCCCGCTCGTGGGCGGGCGCGGGTGTTCGTCGTGCTCAATAGCGAACAAATGAGCGTCGCGGCCCAGAACGCCCTGCTCAAGACGCTGGAAGAGCCACCCGGGGCAGCGTTCATCATCCTCGTGACGCGCTCGCTCGACCGGCTGCTGCCCACGACGCTGTCCCGCTGCCAGCCCGTGCCCTTCGTGGCGTTGCCGGACGAATTCGTCGAGACGTGTCTGCGCCAGCGTTTGCCCGACCTGCCCGACGAGCAGGTGGCGTTTCTGGCCCGCCACAGCGACGGCCGCCTGGGCGTGGCGATACGCCTGTCCGGGGCGGGGCTGTTTGAGATGAAGACCCGGCTCAACCAGGTTCTGGTCGAGTTGCCGAAGCTGGGACCGACGGCGTTTGCAGCGCACGTCCAGGAGGACGCCGCCAAGCTCGCGGAGGGCTATATCGCCGAGATGGTCGAGACCGGCATGATCGAGAAGGCCGGCGAAGCCCCGGCCGCCGAGCCCACCCGCCGGGGCCTGATGGGCATGCTGGAGCTGGTGTCCCATCTGTACCGGGACGCGCTGCAGGTGGGCTGCGGTCGATCGGACGGGCTCATCAACGCGGATCAGGTCGACCTGGTGCGGAGGATGGCCGATCGGCTCGGGCCAGAGTCGGCAGCAGAGGTCATCCGCGACGTCTACCGTGCCGAAACGGATATCGCCAACAACGCAAACGTGCCGTTGGCGCTGGAGGCCCTGGCCATTCGCCTGCTCAGGCATGAGCAGCGCCGCCGGCCGGCCGCGCCAACCCGTGCAGGAGATACAGGATGACGGACGCCACCCAACCAGACGAACAGACCGCCGCCGAGCAGACCGGCCCTGAGGCCCCATCGAGCGGGCCATCCGAGCCCCCCCCCGAGCCTCAGACGTCGGCCAACGCTAAGCAGGCGCCTGCCCGAGACGATCGTCCGCGGATCGTCGCGCGCTACGGACTGCTCGGCGCGTTGGGCGAGTTCACCTGTTCCAAGAAACTGCAGTTCTCCCCGGGCAGCAAGCTCGTGCTCCAAACCGAACGAGGGATCGAGATCGGCGAGCACATGCCGCTGCCCGGCACTGAAGGCACGGTCTGGTCGGCTGATCCCGAGATGGTCCGCCGCTGTGTCGAACAGAGCGGTTCTGACGCCCCCCAGCGACACGTGGGCCGCGTGCTCCGCGTCGCTACCGAGCAGGACCTCTCCGAGGAACGACACATCAACGCCGGCGCCGCGGACGAACTGACGGCATGCCAACGGCTCGTGACAAAGCACGGGCTGCCCATGAAGCTGATCACCTGCGAGCATCTGTTCGGCGGCGAGCGGATCGTCTTCTACTTCATGGCCGAGGGACGCGTGGACTTCCGCCAACTGGTACGAGATCTCGCCCGGGAGTACCAGACCCGCATCGAGATGCGTCAGGTCGGCGCCCGGGATGAGGCCCGGCTGGTCGCAGACTACGAGATCTGCGGACGCGAGTGCTGCTGCAAGAACTTTCTCAAGACGCTGCGTCCGGTCAGCATGAAGATGGCCAAGATGCAGAAGGCCACGCTCGATCCGTCGAAGGTGTCGGGACGCTGCGGACGGCTGCGATGCTGCCTGCGGTTCGAACACGAGGTCTACGACGAGTTGAACCAACGGCTGTTCCGGAACAACACGTGGGTCCGAACGCCCGACGGGGACGGAAGAGTCGTCGATCGGCAGGTTCTGACGCAGTTGGCAACGGTGGAGCTCGAAAACCAGCGGCGCGTGACCTACCCCGTCGAAGAGATCGAGATGCTTGCGGAAAAGCCGCCGCAACGTCCCGCCGCTCCGGCCGCGCCCTCGCGAGAGCAAGCTGATCAGGCCGAGCGGTCAAAGGAAGCGGCCGATTCGGGCGATCGCCCTCGCCGTCGTCGGCGGCGACGGCGCCCGCAGAACGCTCAGCCTAACGGCCCGACCGAACGGGAAGCGCAGCCCAAGCCTCAGCAGAGCGACGACAGCGAGTCTTCGGCGAGTCAGGAGGCTCCGCCAACGGACGGCGCCGCCGCGGAGACGACCGACGCAGCCCGTGTCGAGTCGAAGGCGGCCCCCGATGGGGCGCCGAGCGGCGAACCCCCGTCGGCCGAGGCGGCGCCGCGCGCAGAGCGCACCGAGGGCCCGGGTTCAGGCCAAGAGCCTGCCGACACGGCCAAGCGAGACGGGAAACGGCGTTCGCGAGGACGCCGCAGACGCCGCCGACCCCGCAAGGGCGGCAACAAGGACGGCGGTCAGGACGCATCCGGCCCGAAGCGTGGCCCGGACGAGAAGGGATAGCACGATCAACGGGGCGCCTCGAGGCGCGTCAGGACGCCAGACAACGATGGCTCGAAAGCCGAAGAAGACGATCGAAGAAGTGGTGACCGAGGTGGGCCGGTATCCCATCGACGCCTATCAGCTCGTGCGCGACGGGCTGACCTACACCGTCGACCGCGTCCACGGCCAGGAATCGCCGATGGAACGTCGGATCCACAAGCTGATGCAGGAGAAGGATCTGGACTTCGAAACCTTGGATCAGATGCTGGAGGCAGGCGAACTCCCCGATGCGATGGCCCGATACCTCCGCGAGAAAGGAGGCGCGCAGGCCGTCAACCGACACGTCAGCGGCGATGAGTTGTGCTGGGGCCTGCGTGACTTGGCCCTCGAGAAGTGGGGGCTGCTGGCCAGTACCGTCTTGCGGGGTTGGAACATCGCATCGACCGCCGACTTCGGTCGGATTGTCTTTGCGCTCGTCGAGAACGGCTTCCTCCAGAAACAACCCCACGACACGCTCAAGGACTTCCAGGGGGTCTATGACTTCGAGGAGGCCTTCGACAAGTCCTTCCAGCTCGGCTCGGCCGAAGACTAGTGCGGTGTCACGGCGGATCCGAGGTATGGTCCGCAAAGGGGCGTTCTGGACGCGCTCGCTATAGAGGGAGACGATGACGATGAAGCTGACCGCTCGTCCCTCCAAGCTCCGCGGTCAAGTGGCCATTCCGGGCAGCAAGTCGCACACGATTCGTGCGGTGGCCATCGCCTCGCTGGCCGAGGGCGAGTCGACCATCCTGGCGCCATTGGATTCGGAGGACACCCGGTCGACCGTGGCCTGTTACCGCGCGCTGGGCGCTGAGATAGACGTCGGCAGCAGCGACGTCTGGCGCGTCCGCGGCCTGGCGGGCCGACCGCAGACGCCCGAGGACGTCATCGACGTCGCCAACAGCGGGACAACATTGCGGGTGGCCGTCTCCTCGGCCGCGTTGCTGAGCGAAGGGCTGGCCGTCTTCACCGGCGATGAGCAGATCCGTCGGCGCCCGATCGGCCCCCTGCTGGACGCGCTGGCGCGGCTCGGCGCCGAGGCCCGCAGCACGCGCGGGAACGGCTGTGCACCCGCCGTCATCGGACCCAAGTTGACGGGCGGTCAGACGACGATCGAGGCCGTGACCAGCCAATACCTTTCCAGCCTGCTGGTCAACTGCCCGCTGGCCGAGCGCGACACCGAGATCACCGTGACCGTCTTGAACGAGGCCCCGTACGTACAACTGACCCTGGACTGGCTCGACGCCCAAGGCATCGCCTACGAGCGGCGCGGGCTCGAGTGGTTTGGCATCAAGGGCGGCCAGAGCTATCACGGCTTCGAGCGGCGGATCCCCGCGGACTTCTCCTCGGCGACGTTCTTCCTCTGTGCCGCCGCCCTGTCCGACGCGGACGTCACGCTGGTGGGTCTCGACATGAACGACTCGCAGGGCGACAAGGCCGTCATCGACACCCTCCGCGCGATGGGCGCGAACATCGAGATGACCCCTGACGGCATTCGCGTCACCAGGAGCGAGCTGACCGGTCAGGAGATCGACCTGAACGCCACGCCCGACGCGCTGCCCGCCCTGGCCGTCGTCGGCTGCTTCGCCCGGGGCACGACCCGCCTGGTCAACGTCCCCCAGGCCCGCCTGAAGGAGACCGACCGCATCCAGGTGATGGCCGCCGAGCTGGGCAAGCTCGGCGCCCGGTGCGAGGAACTCCCCGACGGGCTGATCGTCCACGGGTCCAAACTGAGCGGCGGGCAGGTCACCGGCCACCACGACCACCGCGTGGTGATGGCCCTGTCACTGGTGGGTCTGGCCGGCGGCGGATCGGTCACGATCGACACCGCCGAGGCCGTCAGCGTCACCTTCCCGCAGTACCCCGACCTGATGCGGTCCATCGGTGCCGACATGCATATCGCATGAGCGCCCCGATCGCTTCAGTCAGGGCCTTGCCGAGGAGCGTCGTAGCCCAAGACCAACGGCTCGAGGCCCAGCATGCAGCCTCTGGAGCTGGCCCTCGAATGGCTTGAGAGACATCTCGCTGCTCCCTTCGCGATGCGCCTGAAAAAGGGGCCATGCCCGCGGCATCGCCTATCGCGGGGATGGCCCGGCTGTCATGTTTCAGAATGTCCCGTTCTGAGGCCACGACCTTACGTGGCACTGGGACGGGTCAACGGAAGGCCAAGACATTGTCTATGGCATGGACTCAGTCTTGGCTCGGCAAGTCTCCATAAGTATACTGATCTTCATGAACCGCCTGACCATCGACATTCCGGATGACCTCGACGCGGAGCTGCGCAAGTTCTGCGAACAGGAAGATCTGTCACCGGAAGACGCAGTGTGTGAGATCCTGCGTCGCCGCTTGGCCATTCAGCGGTTCCGCCACCTGGCCCGCACCACCGAGCAGTACGCCCGTCGGGCCGGTTATTCCTGCGAAGAGGACATCCTCGAGGACGCCTCGTGAAGGTCGTGCTCGACACGAACGTCCTCCTCGCAGCATTCGGGCGCGGGGGCGTCTGCCGTGAGGTCGTGGAAGCCTGTCTTCTGGTGCACCGCATTCAGCTCTCCGAGTTCATCCTCTCAGAGTTCCGCCGCAAGCTGGTTGAGAAGTTCGGCGGCCGTCGGATCCTCTCGCCGCGGGAATTCCTGGACCGTCAGTCGGGGTCCTAAGGGCGCGCCCAGCGAGGCATAGGCTGGTGCGTCTACTTCCCGTTCCTCTTCCGTCCATGCGCTGCGAACAACCGTTTCCTTCGTCGTTGCCTCATCCTTGGCATTTCGTACTTCGCCCTTCGTACTTCCCTCTTTCTTGCCAACCACCATCCGCTTGAGCGGATCGCTCATCGGCTCAGGCAGTGTCGGTTAGCGTCCTGGTCAGCAGTTCGAGCTGACCTTCGAATGGGTTGAGAGACACAGTTCTGCTCCTTTCGCGACGCGCATAGAAAAGGGCCATGCCCGCGGCATCGCTGTTCGCGGAGATGGCCCATGTTCGGGATTCGGCGTGCGTGTTTTCGTCTTGGGCCTCTATATCAGACCCTAGCTAGCCCTTGACTGCTCTCGCCAACTAGTTGGGGTGGTGGTAGATGCGGTTATTTCGAGTGATTCGCGGGGGGGGGGATATTTTACACCCCGTCGGACAGAATTTTCTTGACAGGCGTCGTGAACGGCATCTATCATGCGTCCGGTTTGGGAGAGGCGCGTTGTCATGAAGGTAGGGAAGGAGGTCCCCTCGGAGGGAGATCTTCCTGTCACATCGGCGGACTGCTCTGCGGTGATTGGCCTCTTCTGGATGCGCGCGGGGCCATCGGGCAGACTGAGGGAAGGAGGAATCCAACGATGAAGACGAGCGTCTTGTTGATTGGGGGTGTCCTTGCGCTGATCTTGGCGGTTGGATCGCCGACGCTGGGGCTGGACGTAGTGACGGTACCCGTGGGTAATCCTGGCAACGCTGGGGAACTCTCCGGCGCGGGCGCGGGTGGCTACGGCCCTGATCGCATTTGCGGCGCGGTCGATTACGCCTACAACATGGGCAAGTTCGAGGTCACGGCGGAGCAGTACACCGAGTTCCTCAACGCCGTGGCCGACACGGATACGTACGCTCTCTACAGTGAGTCGATGTGGTCGTCAGACACCGGCTGCAAGATCCAGCGGAGTGGTTCTTCGGGCAGCTACACATACAGCGTCGACGCAAACCGGGCGGATCGTCCGGTGAACTACATCTCGTGGGGCGATGCGGCGCGGTTCTGCAACTGGCTGGAGAACGGCCAGCCGACAACGGGGGGGCAGGACCTGACCACGACCGAGGACGGCTCGTACTACCTGAACGGCGCGACGTCGAGCGAGGCGCTCTTGGCTGTGACACGCGAGCCCGATGCGACCTGGGTCATCCCGTCGGAGGACGAATGGTACAAGGCGGCGTACTACGATGCTCCCAATGCTGTCTACTACGACTATCCAACTGGTACCGACGCAACCCCGAGCAATGACCTGATTGACCCGGACCCGGGCAACAACGCCACGTTCTACGACGGTGACTTCACGATCGGGAGCCCCTACTGGCGGACGGAAGGGGGGGCTCACGAGAACTCAGAGAGTCCTTACGACACGTTCGATCAGGCCGGCAACGTCTGGGAGTGGACCGAGGCCATACTCTTCGGTACGGCTCGCTCTATGCGGGGCGGGGCGTTCAGCTACGACAGCCTCGGGATCAGCATCATGCAAGCATCGTTTCGCGACGGTGACAGGCCGACAGATGAGGCCGACAGCTTCGGGTTTCGCGTCGCCTACGTCCCTGAGCCCGCTACGTTGGCGCTGCTCGCGTTCGGCGGTGTAGGAGTGCTGATCAGGCGAAAGGGCGTTGAGAGGTGACTGAGAGGACGGCACAGGTTCGTCTTTGGGTTACGTAGTCGGGGCAGTTTGGCGCGGGCCTGACGGGCACGCACCTCCCGGCCATCGAGGGACGCCGCACATTGGCGCAGCGTTACGTTTCGCTCCCCTTACTCCCGCAGGAGCCGCAGGGCGGCCTCCAGGACCGGGTCGCGGCCGGCCTTGAAGTCGTCCTGCGTTGCGGGCACTTCGATGTCGGGCTTCACGCCGTTGGCCACGTCTGTGCCGTCCGGCAGCGTTACACCGTACTTCGGCAGGATGACCCGCACGCCGTTGCCCAGATCAAACGGCTCGTTGCGCCCGAGGTCATCGACCATGGTTCCGCCGACCAGCAGGCAACCCGGTACCTGCTTGAGCATCAAGGCCAGCCGTTCGTTCACGTCATTTGTGCCGGGGCCGACCAGGACGACCAGCCGTGCGGTAATGGGCGACGCGGCCGTGTTCGGTTGCAGGCGGAGTTCCTTTCCGGGCTCGCCCGCCGCGACGGCACTGGTGTTGCGTGGCGTTTCGCGGCCATAGAGGACCGGCTGGTCGATGAACCGACCCGCGATCGCTTCGATCGTCTGTGGACGGCCGCCGCTGCCGCAGCACCGCAAATCGAGGATCAGGCCTTTGCCGTCACCCAACTCCGTGACGGCCTTGAAGATGGTGGTCTTGCTCGGGTCCGATTCGCTGTCGCCCCAGGTGTGTAGGGTGATATAACCGATGCCGTCGGGGAATCGCCCGCCCATGACCGCATTGGACTGAGGGTCCATCTGTCGCCAGTCCGGCACGACCTTGGGCAGCAGGGCCCATGACGAATTGGCCGGGGGCGTGCGCGGTTTGGCGGCCCCGCTGACGTGGAGGGGGGCGTTGGGGCTGTACCAGATCTCGACTCGCTGGGAAGCCACGCCCGTCAGCATCCGCCTCAGTACCACGGCGAAACTGCTTCGGCCCTTGCAGGACGCTATCTGTGCCACATACCTGGCAACCTGACCGTCCAGGTCGAATCCATCGAGGATGTGCGGATACTCCCTGCCCAACGTGTCCCGCAGTCTCTCGACGGCCGCTCGGTTCTGCTCGGCCGTCAGAGCCAGTTCGCCTGTCGCCGGGGCCGTGGTGAAGGCCATCTCGAAGCCCGGTACGCGTTGTCCCGATCCGGACTTGAGATACACGGCCGGATCGGTCCACTGGTTGAGGTGGATGACATATCGGGTGTCTCCCTCGAGTTGGAGCGGGACGCGGCAGGTGCGGGTGTCCAGCCAGATGAGCTTGCGCGGGGAGGACCAGTAGCGACTCGGCTCGGTCGCTTCGACCCAGAGCTGCCCACGCCGGCGCATGTCCTGATCGAAGGTGATGCGGATCTCGGCGGCCGGATCCACGTCCAGGGCGCCGTCGGCGGGCAGCGTCTGGCAGACTGCCGGCGGGCCCTGCGCCGGGCCCTTCGCCGTCTCCTCCACCGTGGGCAGCTGATCGGCCGGCATCTCCCGAACGCTCAGGTCGCCGTAGATGACGTGGTACAGGTCGGAATCCTTTGGCTTGTACCAGAAGACGGGCTTGTCGGCCTGGCCGAATGTGACGCCGGCGCCGACGTAGCGCGCATTGCGTGCAAGAGCCAGGAAGATGACACCCCGCGAGATCCTGTTGACCATCTCGGTCCCCTCGAGGCGCCCGACCTCATAGCGCAGTGCACCGAACGTATCGAGGAGTTGCCTCTCCGTCATGGTCAGGGCGTTGGGGAAGTGGCCGTCCGTAGCCCTCAGCCAGAGTCGCAGCAGCTCGATCAGATCCTCCTGCTTGGCGTCCTGCACGTTGATGTCGAAGTCCATGGGCACGACGGTGTAGCCCGCCGGCGGGGTGAGATCGAACAGCGATTCCTCCAGCGGCGCCTGGAAATCGAAATCCGTGCACACAAACGCGCCCAATCCCTCATCGGCCCCGCTCAACTCCAACGGCAGACCGGTATCCGGATCGACCCAGACGGTGCTGACCTGGCCGTCCTTCGTAACGCGAAAGCCCCTGGCGTTCTTGCCCGCTACGCTCCGATGACCCAGGTCTTCTACGTCTTCAGCGGAGGCGAGAGTCTCCTTGAGACCGGAGAGGAGGTCATCGCACCGCTTGCGGACTTCCTCAGGCAGGCCCTTGACATTGCCCGTGATGGCTTGCCTTTGGACCGGCATCAGCGCCAGGAACTCGCCATGCTCCAGGTCGACGATGTAGATGCTGTCGAGCAGAAAAACGGCAGAAAAACGGGACAGGTTCGTTTTCTTGGCGTGGGCGCAGAAGACGGTGGCAAAAACGAACCTGTCCCGTTTTTTCGTCAGGCTTCGGCGTCGTCCTCGATGTCTTGTGGGGGTAGCGTACCGGTGTCGCCGAGGACTTGCTGTGCGTCGGCGGCGGGGAGTTCCTCAACGTCGCGGAGCTTCCGGTCGATGGCCCGCGTCCGTACCTGGGCCCTGTCGATCACGCCGCTTGCCTCTTGGAGCTTCTTTTGAACCTTGCCGATGACCTGGCCGAACTTGCCGAACTCGGTCTTGACGGCGCCCAGGATGGCCCAGACCTCGCTGGACCGTTTCTGGATGGCGAGCGTTCGGAACCCCATCTGCAAGCTGTTGAGCAATGCCGCAAGCGTCGTCGGACCGGCCACGTTGACCCGGTAGTCTCGCTGGAGCTGCTCGACCAAGCCGGGCCGACGAAGCGTCTCGGCGTAGAGGCCCTCTGACGGCAGGAACATGACGCCGAAATCCGTCGTGCCCGGCGGATTGAGGTACTTGTCGTGGATGTCCTTGGCCGACGCCTTCACGCGGACCTCGAGCTGCCGCGCCGACGCCTCGAGGGCCTCGGCATCGGCCCTGTCGGCGGCCTCCACGAGCCGCTGGTAGTCCTCCATCGGGAACTTCGCGTCGATCGGCAGCCACACGACCTGATCGTCCGCCGAGTCCCTGCCCGGCAGCTTGATGGCGAACTCCACCCGCTCGTTGCTTCCCTCCTTGGTGGCGACGTTCTGGGCATACTGCTCGGGGCTCAGGATCTGTTCGAGCAGGTTGCCCAATTGGATCTCGCCCCACGTCCCGCGGGCCTTCACGTTGGTCAAGACCTTCTTGAGATCGCCGACGCCCGACGCGAGGCTCTGCATGTCCCCCAGGCCCTTGTGCACTTGCTCGAGGCGCTCGCTGACGAACTTGAACGATTCGGTGAGCCGCCTGTCCAACGTCTCCTGCAGCTTCTCGTCCACCGTCTTGCGCATCGCCTCGAGCTTGCTGGCGTTGTCTGCCTGCAGATCGGCCAACTTCTTCTCGACGGTCTGCCGCATCGCCTCGAGCTTCTGCTCGTTGGTCTGGGTCAGGGCGGCCGTCTCTTTCCGGAACGAGTCGCTGAAGTTCTTCAGCGACGATCCGGTCTCCTCCCGCAACTGCTTCGCCTGCGATCCGACCTCCTCGCGATTCCGCGCGATCTCCTCACGAACCGCCCGCTCGGTCCGCTCCTGCCCCTTCTCCAGGACGGCCAGGGAGGAGGCAAGCTGGGCCGAATCGCGGCCCGAGCTTCGCCGAAGCACCAGCACGAGCAGGACGATCGCGACAAGCAGCAGCGCGATGTTGACACCCAGCATCACCTCGACCACGGCCATGCCTCCTGGACCGAAGCGCATTCCATCCGTGCATTATGAACCACGAATTCCCTCATGCAAGACGGGGCCTCAGGTCGACTCACCCACGGGTGCGTGACAGTCTGGGCGGCGGACGGAACGGACGATTAAGCGTCCTTCGCAAGGCGATTCGGTCCCCCACCTGCTCAGGCGAGCGCTTCGTCCAACATCGTCAGGAAGTTCTCGACCGGGATGTAGCTGGGGATCGAGTTGCCGCTGCCCACCGCGTAGCGCCCGCCCGGGGCGCAGGCGTCGATGACGTCGCGGACGGTGCGACGGACCCCGTCGGGGCTGGCGCGGCCGAGAACGTCCACGTCGACGCCGCCCAGGATCCCGATCCGGTCGCCGTATCGCCGCTTCATCTCGGCCACGGGGACGATGGCGTCCTCGAAGCTGTGCTTGGCGTCGATGCCGACATCGTCGATCAGGTCATCCATGATCGCTTCGAGGTTCCCACAGGCGTGCAGGAAGTACGGCCGGCCCGCCCTGTGCGCCACGCGGGCGAACCGTTTGTGCCACGGGAGGAAATACTCGCGCATGTGGTCCGGCGAGATCAGCGTGCCGGTGCGGAACCCCATGTCGTCGCCCTGGAAGATCGCCGCCAGCCGGTCCAGCCGCAGCAACCGGCGGTGGTAGACCTCGATCCGCTCCCCCACCGCGTTGACGACGGCCCGCACCAGATCCGGCGCGTCATATAGGGCCGTGCACAGCCCCACGTACCCGAACAGCCGCGTCACGTGCTCGAGAATCCCCGCGCCATGGCAAGAGATCAGCCCCATGCCTTCCGGCATGTTCTGGCAGATGTACTCCAACGGGAACAAATCGACGTCGTCGGGGTCGGGCCAGGGATACCGTTCGAAGGCGTCCCAACTGCTGATCGGCCCGCTGTCCGTCTCGGACCAGTGTCGCATCCGCCCGTCGGCCTGCTCGGCGGGGTCGACGCCAACGCGGCCCTCGGCCGGGAAGTCCATCGCCAGCTCGAGCCGGACGAAGTCGTAGCCGCAGTGATACCAGAAGGCGATGAAGTTGTCCCAGTAGGCCTTCTGACCGGACAAATCACCTGCGACGTGCGGCACCCACTCGCGGCCCGCCGCCGCCAGCACCGGCTGCATCACCACCTCGTCGACGATGTACTCCACCAGCGGCGGCCGACTCGGAGTCGACCGCCCCATCACCGCGTCGAGAAACGCGTTGACGTCCGGATCGGGTCTGTCCAACGGGACGCGGAGTTTGCTCGGCATATTGTCTCGTCCCCAGCTGCCCGGGTGGCTACAGCGTCCACCCCTTGCGGTACTCGCGGCGGACGCGGGCGTCGGCCTCGGGGCAGTTGGTGATCCTGCAGTTCGGGCCGTCCCACAGAATCTTCTTGCCCGCGTACGTGGCCAGGTTGCCCAACAGGATCGTCTCGGTCAGCGGACCGGAATAGGCGAAGTTGGACATCGCCTGCGGGCCGCCCTTGCAGGCATCCACCCACTCCTGGTGATGGCTGCGCGAGGGCGGCAGCGTCTGCGGCGGTGGCTTGAACTCCGCGAACTTCTTCTTCGGCAGCAGCATCCAACTGCCGCCGTAATCGTGGGGCGAGTACATCGTCCCCTTGTCTCCGATCAGGATCGACCCGCTGGGCGACAGCTTCTCGCCGTGGATGAGCGACTTGAGCTTTCTGAGGACCTTGACCGGCTTGCGGATCCCGCCGTCGTACCACGTCCACGTCACCGGCGGCAGGTCGCCGCGGGCGGGGAACTCGTACGTGATGATGCTCCACGTCGGGAAGCTGTCCTTGTCGAACCCGGAGTTCTCCGACACGACGCTCGTGGGCGACCCGAGCTTGAGCGCCATGAACGCCATGTTCGCCGTGTGACAGCCCATGTCGCCCAACGCCCCCGTGCCAAAATCCCACCAGCCGCGCCACATGAAGGGGTGATACTTGCCTCGCTTGTAGGGCCGCTTCGGCGCGGTCCCGAGCCACAGGTCCCACTTCAAGTGGGAGGGAACCGGATCGCCCCCCTTGGGTCGGGCCGTGCCCTGTGGCCACTGGGGGCGGTTGGTCCAGACGTGGGCCTCGCGAACGTTCCCGATCGCGCCGGCCTGGATGGCCTCGACGCCACGGCGCAGGCCGCCGCTGGACGTGCCCTGATTACCCATCTGCGTCGCGATCTTGTACTTCGCGGCCGTCTCCGCCAACACACGGGCCTCGTGGACGTCGTGCGTCAGCGGCTTCTCGCAATACACGTGCATGCCGTATCGCATCGCCATCATGGCGGGCGGCGCGTGCATGTGGTCGGGCGTGCTGACGACCACCGCGTCGATCTGCCCATGCATCTTGTCGAACATGACGCGGAAGTCGTGGTACCTCTCGGCCTTCGGGAACTTCTGGAAGGTCCTCTTGGCGTAACGGTGGTCGACGTCGCACAAGGCCACGATGTTCTCGCGGACAAAGGACGAGACGTTACCGCCGCCGCGCCCGCCCACGCCGATGCAGGCGATGTTGAGCTTCTCGTTGGCCGATCGATACCTCGGCTTGGGCAACGGCTTGTGCGCGACCGTTTGGGTCGCTTTGGGCTGGACGCAACCGGCGTTGCCGGCTACCCACAGACCGGCCCCCGTCAGGGCCGTCCCCTTCAGGAAATCGCGCCGAGTGGTGTGCCTCTGACTCATCTGTCGTCTCCTCTACACATGTCTGAAGACCGAGTCCCCACCAGCACCACCACCATGAGGGACCGTCCAAGTTACTGCCCCAAGAGCAAAGGGGGCAGGCGCCGTCCAGCACCTGCCCCCCATTCTTGCATCAGATTGCGCCGACCGCTAGACCTCCCAGCCCTTTCGGTAGGTCCGGCGGACCAGGGCATCGCCCTCCGGGCAGTTGGTGACCTTGCAGTTCGGGCCGTCCCACAGGATCTTCTTGCCCGTGTACATGGCGATGTTGCCCAGCAGAAGCGTCTCGGTCAGCGGCCCGGCGTAGGAGAAGTTGGACATCGCCGGCTTGCTCGGGTCCTTGCAGGCACGAAGCCACTCCCGCGCGTGGCCGGGCGACTTGGGCAGCGTCCGATCCGGGGCTTGCCAACCCTCGAACGTCTTCTTGGGCAGCAGCATCCAGTGTGCACCGTAGTCGTGGGGCGAGTACATCGTCCCCTTGTCGCCGATGAGGATCGACCCGCTGCCCGACAGCTTCTCGCCGTGGATGAGCGACTGAAGCTTCTTGATCACCCACGGAGGCTTCTTGTCAGCCCCGTCGTACCACGTCCACTTGACCGGCGGCAGGTCGCCGCGGGCCGGGAAGTCCAACTTGATCACGCTCCAGGTCGGGAAGCTGTCCTTCTCGAACCCCGAGTTCTGCGCCTCCGCGCTCGTGGGCGACCCGAGCTTGAGCGCCATAAACGCCATGTTGGCGGTGTGGCAGCCCATGTCGCCCAGCGCGCCCGTGCCGAAGTCCCACCAACCCCGCCAGCTGAACGGATGGTACTTGTCCTTCTTGTAGGGCCGCTTGGGCGCCGTGCCGACCCACAGGTCCCACTTGAGGTTCTCCGGGATCGCATCGCTGCCCTTGGGCGTGGCCATGCCCTGCGGCCAGACCGGACGGTTGGTCCAGACGTGGGCCTCGGTCACCTTGCCGATCGCGCCGGCCTGGATGGCCTCGACGCCGCGCCGCAGACCGTCACTCGACGTTCCCTGGTTGCCCATCTGCGTGGCGACGCCGTATTGCCTGGACATCTCGGCCAACTGGCGGGCTTCGTAAATGTCGTGGGTCAGCGGCTTCTGGCAGAACACGTGCATGCCATGCCGCATCGCGATGATCGCCGGCGCCGCGTGCATGTGATCGGGCGTGCTGATGGTGACCGCGTCGATCTCCTTGTGCATCTCGTCGAACATCACGCGGTAGTCATGGTACTTCTTGGCTTTGCCGAAGCGCTTGATCGACTTGGCGCCGCGCTCCCAGTCGACCTCGCACAGCGCCACGACGTTCTCGCTGCCGCAGGCGGCCGTGTCGCTCGTGCCCTTGCCGCCGATGCCGATGCAGGCGACGTTGAGCTTCTCGTTGGGCGACTTGTAGCGGGCCTTGGGAATGTGCCGTTGGGCGACGCCCGGCCCGCCCGTGGGCTGGACGCATCCGGCGCTCCCGGCTGCCCAGAACCCCGCCCCCGTCAGGGCGGTGCGCTTGAGGAAGTCACGACGTGTGGTTTTCCTACGGCTCATCGAGGGTCTCCTTTGCTCGTGTCAGACCATCCCCGCGACGGGGGGACCGTCGTTGCATGGCTCGATTGGGACCATGCTCCAACCGAACGGCGACCGTGATGGCGCGGCCCCTACCGGCCGCTACAACTGCTCCCAGCCCTTGCGGTACTTCCGCCGGACCAGGGCCTGTCCCTCGGGACAGTTGGTGATCTCGCACTTCGGGCCGTCCCACAGGATCGTCTTGCCCGTGTACATGGCGATGTTGCCCAGCAGGAGCGTCTCGGTGAGCGGTCCGGCGTAGGCGAAGTTGGACATCGTCTTCTTCTTGGGATCCTTGCAGGCCGCCAACCATTCGTCCGTCTGCTTCTGGTCGATACCGGCCTTGCCCTCGATCCGCGGCAGCGTCTGGGCGGGTGGTTTCCAGCCCTCAAAGTCCGCCTTGGGCAGCAGCACCCAGTCGGCGCCGTAGTCGCTCGGCGAGTAGAGCGTGCCCTTGTCGCCGATGAGGACCGATCCGCTGCCGGCGTACTTCTCGCCGTGGATGAGGCTCTTGAGCTTCTTGTGCACCCGCTCCGGCTTATCGTTGCCGCCGTCATACCACGTCCACTTGAGCGGCGGCAGCTTGCCGCGGCTCGGGAAGTCCAACGTGATCACGCTCCAGGTCGGGAAGCTGTCCTTCTCGAACCCCGAGCACTCCGCCGACGCCCGCGTCGGCGATGCGAGGTCGAGGGCCATGAAGGCCATGTTGGCGGTGTGGCAACCCATGTCACCCAGCGCGCCCGTGCCGAAGTCCCACCAGCCCCGCCACGCGAACGGATGGTACGCCCGGTTGCCCTTGTAGGGACGCTTGGGCGCCGTGCCGACCCACAGGTCCCACATGAGGTGGGTGGGGATCGGATCGCTGCCCTTGGGCGTGGCCATGCCCTGCGGCCAGACGGGCCGGTTGGTCCAGACATGCGCCTCGGTCACGTTCCCGATCACGCCGGACCGGATGGCCTCGACCGCGCTCCGCAACCCGTCGTGCGCCGTGCCCTGGTTGCCCATCTGCGTGGCAACGTTGTACTCCTTGGCCGTCTGGGCCATCAGGCGCGCCTCATAGACGTCGTGCGTCAGCGGCTTCTGGCAGTAAACGTGCATGCCCATCCGCATCGCCTGAACGCAGACCGGGGTGTGCATGTGGTCGGGCGTGCTGCAGGTGATGGCGTCAATGTCCTTGCCCAACTCGTCGAACATCACACGGTAGTCATGGTACCGCTTGGCCTTGCCGAAGCGCTTGATCGCGCCGGCGGCCATGTTCATGTCGACGTCGCACAGGGCGATGACGTTCTCGCGGTGGCACTTCATGATGTCGCTTCGACCCTTGCCACCCACGCCGACGCCGGCGATGTTGAGCTTCTCGTTCGCCTTATACCGTCCCATCCGACGGTGTGCCTGCGCTGCAGGGGTTCCCGTCTTGGAGTCGGCACATCCGGCGCTGCCCGCCAGCCAGATGCCGGCCCCGCTCAGGGCCGTGCCCTTCAAGAAATCACGGCGTGTGGTCTTCCTCCGGCTCATCGATGCTCTCCTTTACTCATCCCCCGCCGCTGGCCGAACCGGTCGCCATCGTGCAGACGGTTCCGAATCGGCGAAGCCTACGAATGTCCGGTCGTCGCGGGCAATCCGCCGCTCCGAATCCTCAGACCGAAACGCCGCACCCGCAGAGACACAAGATCCCACCTCACGCTCCCCGGCCGGGGGCCGGGAAATGAGCCTCCCATTGTACGCGCATCCCGAGCTCTGTCCAAGGCACTGCCAGTCGGTCGCAGCGGGAATGTGCAACCGACCTGGCGGACCGTCGCCGGAGGGGTCTGGCTCCTTTTTCGGTGCGAGCGAGGCAAAGCCGAGCCGCACGAAAGAAGGTGCCTGACCCCCGTCGCGACCCCCGTCGCCTGCATAGACTGCAGAAAGGGCCCCAACTGCTACCTGCTCTCACTCAGTCGGTGAGACCCTCCGATACTCCACGATCACCGATCCCGGACGGTTGTCGATCTCCGCCTTCAAACACTGCAGTTCACTGCCCTTCATCCGCACCGGCGGCGATGGATCGTAGTGTTGAGCTCGCGTCACCTCGTATTCGGCGGTCGCGTCGATCTCCCGAAGCTGGCAATCGTAGGCCGCATGCGGCGAGCGGGGCCGCCGAAACGCCATCACCATCCCGTCGTTTGCCTCCGGCCGGTGATACTGCAGCACGCACCATTCCCGAACGCTCGTCGTCACGTCACTAAGCGGGTAGAAGTTCCCGAAGTAGTATTTGCGGATTCGCTTGCCCTCACGAATCGCCTTGGCGAGCATCTCCCGCGGAACATCCGCCGGCCGGCAATCCCCGCAAAACGTGATCCCCGCATTGAACCCACTGCGAAACAGGTAAGGCGTCACCCCCGTCTGCCCACTTGTGTGAAACGGCAGATACCGGCTTAGCCCTGCCGTCATTATCTGATTCCGCAACGCCGCCGTCTCATGATCCTTCTTGACCAGCGGGTCAATTGTCCCGTCCGTTCGCCACAGCGGAATCGACCGGCTGCACGTCTCCAGATCGATCCGCATCCCCCCACTCGCGCAATTGTCAATCCGCAGATCGGGATAAGCCGCCAGAATGTCGTCCCACATGCGGTACAGCCCCTCGACGCAGCGGATCTCCGCCATCCCCGTCCGATCCACATTTTTCTCGTCCAGCTTCTGCCAGCACGGCAGGGCTGCCGTCGCGTAGTCAATCCGCAGCCAATCGACTCCCCACTTCTTGATCGCCTCGACCATCCAGCGCGTGATATGCTCCCGCGCCGCCGGCAGCCCCAGGTTGAACAGGCCCCACCCCCCGCCTTCGGGCATGACGACCCACTCCGGATGCTCGAAGGCCATCAACGTACCGGCACAGATCCGCTCGGGCTCGACCCACCAGAGGAACTTCATCCCCGCCGCATGGGCCGCATCGCTAATCGGCCGAAGCCCCCGCGGAAACCGCTTGAGATTCAACGCCCGCTCGATCGGAAACACGTAGTTGCCGATCTTCGGGAAGTCGTCCCGCCCGTGAAACGCATCCAGCCAGAACACCTCGAACCCCAGCCCCTTGTCCGCCTCCAGATGAGCCAGCACGTCCGCTTCCGTCCCGCGATCATCCTCGTGGAACGACGTGCTCGTCTGCGCGATCGGCGGCACAACCGTCTCGCCCTTCACCTTCGGTACCACATGCCGCAGCATCGTCCGCCGAAATAGGTTGTACCCCACCAGCGGATCATCCCCATGCCAGTACAGCTGCAGGATCCGAGGGCTGCGAATGCTCTCCCCCGGGCGCAGCTTCAGCCGCATATGCTGCATCCCCGCCTTGATCCGCAACACGTCCTGAACGTGCTCGACGTTCGCCGCCCACTGCCCCGACCACCCGATGGCCGTGATCACCCCACCCCCCTGCCACGACACGTTGAAAAACGGACACGCCCCCAACGATGGCCGGCCCCGTTGCGGCGCGAAACCGATAGTCTTGCCCGCCGACAGGACCTCGTCGAACGGAAGCCAGTCTTCCCCCCCGGCCGAGCTGCCGTGAAGCCGATGCAGCACCACCGCGCCGGGCGCCCCGGGGCGAATCGCAACGTCGACCGCCTTGACCTGCTCGAGGATCGGCGTATCCGCCTGGCCTGTATTCGAGAAATGCAGCGTCCAGTCCGCCCCCGGCGCGTCAGTGTAGATCGTACACACCGCCCGCACCTCCAGCCCGGTCTTCGGATCCGTCAGCGTCAACGTCCGCCGCCGCTTCGTCGTATCCACCGCCGACGCTTCGACCTTCCGCCGCCAATCCTTGACCAGTTCTGCGCTCGGACGCCCGCCATACACGAACGAAAACGGCAATCCCGTCTCTGCCCGCCACTCACCCGCCAGGCCGTCCAGCCACGGCGACGCGGCGCCCCTGCGCTCCGCCGAGAAGGCCTCCTCCGCCCAGCGCCGGTTGAACCTCACTGCGTTCTGGTTCTTCCCGCTCACACCGACGGCCTCCGCACGCAAGACCCCCACCGCAAACGCCAGCCCCCAAAGCCCGACAGACAATCGACTCCTCATGAGATACCTCGCCCAATCAGACAAACCGGCCGCTCAGCAAGACGCCCGCATCCCATCTTTCCCCGCATGCCCATTCCCGAGAAGCCTCGTCCCCATGGCATGCTTCCGCCGCGGCGGGCAGAGAAGGGATCGGGAGGAGTCACTTTCCGGAACGGCCCGGAGGGTGCTTCGCACAAAAGGCTCCTGACACCGTGTCTCGCCTAGCGCAGGACCCGTTCAGCGCGGCGGCTTCTGAGCAGCAGCACCAGGAAGAACGGACCGCCCAGCAGGGCCGTAATGACGCCGATGGGAAGCTGAACGCCCTCCAGCTCCAGATCACAAAGCCGCCCGTAGGCCGGCAACAACAACATACTACCCCAATCGCACACGATCAGGAACGCACCCCCGATCAGAGCCGCACACGGCATCAGGACCCGATGGTCCGGACCGACGACCGCGCGGACCGCATGGGGCACGATCAAACCGACGAAGCCGATGGGCCCGCAAATCGCCACCACCGCGCCAGTGGCGAGCGACGCGGCGAAGAACCCGGCGGTCTGAACCCACCCCACGCGCACGCCCCGAGCGCCCGCCAGCTCCTCGCCGAGCGACAGTTGATTCAGTGCACCGATCAATCCCAGCAAGACGACCCATGCGGGAACGACCAACGTCAGCGTGCTCACCACGTCCGGATAGAAGACGGTTTGCACGCCGCCCATCATCCAGCGGATCATGTCGAACAGCTCGCGGCGATCCGCGAAGTACTGGATCGCGAGCATGGCCGCCCCGCAGAAGAGCGCCATCGTCACGCCGGCCAGCAACAGGTCATACGTGTTCAGCATGCCTATCGATCGGCCGAGCCCGTAGACGATCAGCACGACGATCAGCGCGCCAACGAACGCGGCAATCTGAACCGGCGAGGGTCCCCACCACGCCCATCCCCATCCGAACGCCCCCGCGAGCTTGAGCATGAGCAGGGCACCCAACGCCCCCCCGCTGGCCACGCCCAGCGTGTAGGGTTCTGCCAACGGGTTCCGCAACAACGCCTGGAACGTCGTTCCCGCCATGGCCAGGGTCAGCCCCGTGACCAAGGCCAGCAGCGTCCGTGGCACCCGCAGACCGAACACCAGATCGTAGGCCATCCGATGATCCGGATCGTCCGCCCCACGGAACAGCGCCGCGACAGCCTTTCCCACGTCGGCATGCTCGGTGCCCACCCACAGTGAGGCGATCAGCACGGCCGTCGTCACGGCCAGCGCGACGCCGACAGCCGCCAGCCATCGCCGCCAGGTGAGCTCACGCATGATCGGCATCGCCACGCCCCTCGTCATCAGACGTCAATTGGGCCGGGACCAACACGGGGGCACCCGTGCTGGGGTGGGTCAGGCCGTACATCCCGACGCCGTAGACGGCCTCGACGCGCTCGCACGTCAAGACCTCGGCCGGCGGGCCCGTTGAGACCACCCGTCCCGCCTTCATCATGACCACATGCTGACTGAAGTAGGCGGCCAGGTTCAGGTCGTGCGTGACGGTCACCACCGTCCACCCGTGTTGGGTTCGGAGCCGGACCAACAGCCGGTGGATCCCGATCTGGTGGTTCACGTCCAGCGCGGTCGTCGGCTCGTCGAGCAGCAGCAGATCGCTGGCCTGGACCAGCGCGGCAGCGATCAGCACACGTTGCCGCTCACCCCCGGACAGCGCGTTCAGCGCGCGCGGCGCCAGGTCGGTCGTCTCGGTCCAGGCCATGGCCTCGTCGACCAGATGCCAGTCCTCGCGCGATTCGAGCCCGATCCCCCGCGTGTGTGGATACCGGCCCATGGCCACGACGTGCCGGGCGCTGTAGCCAAACGCTGTCGTGACGTTCTGCGGCAAGAACGCGACGCGTCGAGCCCGCGCACGCGAGCGAAGGGATCCCAGAGGATGACCGTCTAGAAAGACCGCCCCGCGATCAGGCGTCAGCAGCCCGGCCATCACGCGGAGCAGTGTGCTTTTCCCCGAGCCGTTCGGCCCGACGATGGACCACGACACCCCGCGCGGGACCGTCAGGTCAACGCGGCGCAGCACCTCTTTGCCATTCGGATACGCGAAGCTGACGTCGCAGAGCTCGAGATGTGCCGGGTCGGTCTGTGGCACGGGTCGTCGTCCTTACGCACCGATGAATCGCCTCGAGGATTGACGCACTCGTGTAGTGTAGGCGCAGCCGGAGTGAATGTCATCAGAGGCCGACCGACGCGACGATGGCGCCGCGGACGGACGCAACGGTGATGCCATCGAACGTGCCCGCCGGCCGGCCGCGGATGACGGTCACATGCTCGCCCAATGGACGCCAAACGATCGGGTCCGTAGGACCGAAGATCGCCGTGGTGGGTGTCCCCGCCGCTGCTGCAACGTGCGTCATGCCCGCGTCGTTGCCGACATAGGCGTCGGCGGCGGCGATGGTCCCCGCTGCCTGAATCAGATCTGACTCGGCCAGCACCGGCGCAACGGCGTCGAGGTGGCTCGCGAGCGCCTCGCCGTGAAGGTCCGACTCCACGGGCCCCAGCATGAAGATCGGCCGAAGACCATCCCGTCGCAGGGCCTCGCCCAGACCGGCGAACTGCTCGACCGGCCAGCACTTCCTTCGCCCGCCGCTGCCAGGATGCAGCAGGATGATCGGCGCGTCATCTTCACGCGCGGTATCGCACAGCCGCCGACGCGCGCGACGCCGTTCCTCGTCTGCGAACACGATCCTCGGCGGTTCTAAGGATGGGGTGATGCCGGCTGCAC
This sequence comes from uncultured Planctomycetales bacterium, assembly GCA_964390905.1. Classification (GTDB taxonomy): domain Bacteria; phylum Planctomycetota; class Phycisphaerae; order UBA1845; family JAFGLZ01; genus JAFGLZ01. The sequence continues at coordinate 51,531 of CAYMLO010000065.1, forward strand.
GGAGATCTTCAAGCCAGCCTTCGGTCACGTGGCGGGTCACGCTGCGAGGTGTGGGATCGATCGTGACGACACGTCCGGGCGTGGTCTCACAGAGATGTTGCGTAAACGCGGCGTCTTCGGGAGCGGCCATGTTGACGATCAGCTCAAACCGAGCGAAGTACGCGCTGCACGACGGGTTGACCGGTCCGGCCTCGCCGAACATCGTGTGCACGGGCAGACGTTCCAGGGAGGTGACCGCGTCCACCCCGGCCCGGCCAACCGCTACCGATGCCCGATCCGCATGACCCAGCACCTCGATCTCGATGGCCGCATCGGGCCGGAGGCTGCGCAAGTGTTCGCGCAGCGACGCCACGATCACCAAGGATAGGATGAAGTCACCCACCGCGCCGGTGTGGGTCAGACAGCCTGACACCGTCTGCGCGCCGGAGCCATCGAGCGCGGTCATGGTTCGGGATCTCCCGAGGCGGCGTCCTCCCGAGGGCCTGCGCGGCTCCGCACGCGCTCCTGCGCCCACAACGCCATGCCCGCGCCGAACACGACGACCACGCCGCTGCACAACTGCCCGGTCGTGAAGCGCTCATGGTAGATGAAGTACGACAGCGTCAACACCGCAAACGGGGTGAGCTGCAGAACGGCCGTGGGCACCGCCACGCCGATCCGCTGAATGGCCGTGTAGTAGCAAACATGGGCCAGCGCGATGCAGATCCAACCCGATAGGGCCACCAGCACGATCACGCGAAACGGGACAGTCGCCACGACGGCTGGGCGGCCGAAGAGACACGCGATGACGGCCAGACCGACCGTCGTCTCCATCGCGATCACCGCGAACGCCGTTCGCGGATCCGTCCCCTGCATCCTCAGCCGGACCGTCACCGCATACACGCTCCACAGCGCCGTGGCCGTCGTGACCATGGCGGCACCGATGAGGGTGACCCGGACACCGGCGTCGAGCCCAACGAGACCGGCCACGAAGCCGGGCTTGAAGGCCAACACGCCGACCGCCCCCCCCAGTCCGCACGACAGCCCGCACCAGAAGCGCTTGCTCCTTGCCAGAAGCCGCTCATCGGCGAAAACCGCCATCGGCAGGAGGATCGACCAGATCACGCCCGTGCGGGCCAACAAGGCCATCACCCCAGGGTCCAGGTAATACAACGACCAGGCCCAGAACGTCTGCATGACCGTGTTCGCCATCGCCGAAGGAAGCGCCGACCTCCAAAGGGACCACGGGACGCGCCCCGTGAGCTGGCGGAACATCAGGAACGGCAGCCAGAACAGGATCGCGAACGTGTAGCGGAAGAGGTTCTGGCTGAACGGATCGAAGTAGCCCGTGAAATGCTTGATCCAGATCGGCGTGCTCGACCAGCACAAGAGCGTGCCGATCAAGGCCGTTGTCGCCAGGCCGTCCAGACCTCCGAGTCGCCTTGATTGAGCGGACAACGTGCGTCTCCCTATGGCGTGCTCGATCCGGAGGCGGGGGCGAAGACGATGACGACCTTGCCGATCCGCTGGATGAGGTGACAGGGCACGCGCCGGACCAGCGCCTCGGCGATCTGGTCGGCCTCGGCCGTCTTGTCGACGCGGACCTTGATCTTGATCAGTTCGTGTTTGGCGAGGGCCTGACGGACTTGCGCAACGATGGCATCGGTCAATCCGCGCGCGCCGATCTGCACGCTCGGGCGAAGGGATCTCGCGCGGGCCGCCAAGGTCCGTCGTTCGGCGCCGCTCAGCTCACCGGGGGCCCATCGATCTGCGTTCGTGCGGGATGGAGCCATGGTGACAGCATCATACCCGCCTCGAATGCATGGTTCACGAGGGAAAAGCTCGGCCCCACCGCGCGCAGGTAGAAAAGACGAGGCGGCGTCTCGGCGAGAGACGCCGCCTCGCGGGCATGTTAGATGGGAGTCTGCTGCTTCCTTCCGGACCTCCAATCAGCGCGACTGACGGCGACGGCGCAACCACGTACCCGCACCTGCAACACCCAGTGCACATAGGCCGCCGAGCGCCGGTTCAGGCGGATAGTGGGCCGTCCCAACGATGTCCACGATCAAGTCCAACGTCAGGGTCTGCGTGATCGCCGTGACCCCAATCTCGAACCCGAACGTCCCG
>CAYMLO010000066.1:0-53162 GCA_964390905.1 uncultured Planctomycetales bacterium
TGGAGACCGGCGAGATCAAGCATCAGTTCCCACCCGACGTCAAGACGTACTGGTTCCATCACCGCTGCCACCGCGGCAAGGCAACCGACCGGTACCTGCTTGTCTCGAGGACGGGCATCGAATTCATCGACCACGAGTCGAGGCATTGGATACCCCATCACTGGGTTCGAGGCGCGTGCCTGTATGGCGTGATGCCCTGCAACGGCTTGCTCTATGCGCCACCCCATCCGTGTGCGTGCTATCTCGAGGCGAAGCTGAACGGGTTCAACGCCCTCGCGCCGGCGCAGCCGTCGAAAGCGAGGATGCAGACGTCAGACGACGTCCGACTGGTGCGGGGTCCGGCCTACGCGGAGGAGATCCGCACCGCGCCGGCCGCCAAAGCGCGTTCGGATGAGGCCCGAGACGCAGACTGGCCGACGTACCGCCACGACCCGGAGCGGAGCGGCCTTGCGGGAACGCCCGTTCCTACTGATGTGAGCCCCGCATGGCAAGCCGACGTAGGTGGCAGGCTCAGCAGCGTCGTCGTCGCCGGGGGCAAGGTCTTCGTGGCGTCTGTGGACACGCACACGGTGCACGCCCTCGACGCCGTCTCCGGCAAGGCGTTGTGGCGTTACACAACCGGGGGGCGCGTCGACTCGCCACCGACGATCTACGAAGGCCGCGCACTGTTCGGCTCGGCCGACGGCTGGGTGTATTGCCTTCGCGCGTCGGACGGCGCGCTCGTCTGGCGGTTCCGAGCCGCGCCCAGAGACGCCCGCCTGATGGCCGCTGAGCAGCTGGCGTCGGTCTGGCCCGTCCACGGAAACGTGTTGATCCAAGACGGTGCGGTCTGGTGCGTGGCTGGACGGTCCATGTTCCTGGACGGCGGACTGCGGCTGCTCAGCCTCGACCCGAAGACGGGACGCAGGCTGTCCGAGACCGTGCTCGACGACCGCGACCCGCAGACCGGCGAGAACCTGCAGACCCGGGTCATGGGCCTGAACATGCCGGTCGCGCTTCCCGACGTGCTGTCCAGCGACGGTCGGTATCTCTACATGCGATCACAGATGTTCGACCTGAAGGGCAAGCGTCTGCAGCTCGGGCCCCACTCGAGCAACCCCACCAAACAGGGCGCCGCCCAGCAGGGCGAGGGCGCGCATCTGTTCTGCCCGACCGGTTTTCTGGACGATACGTGGTTCCACCGAACCTACTGGGTGTACGGCCGGTCGTTCTCCTCTGGATGGAACGGGTACTTCGAGGCCGGCAAATTCGCCCCGGCCGGGCGGATCCTCGCCTTCGACGCGTCACGCGTGTATGGCTTCGGACGCAAGCCCAGATACTACCGCTGGACCACCCCCCTGGAGCACCAGCTGTTCGCGACTGACAAGGACGCACCGAAGGTGGCCGGACCGATCGGCAACGGCAAGGGCCCGCTGATCCGGGTGGCGAAATCCAAGAGCCTGAATCCCGCCGGCAAGCCTCTCGCCGTCGAAGCATGGGTCAAGGCCGAGAAACCGGACGGCGTCGTCGTTGCCAGGGGCGGGCCCATGCACGGGTATGCCCTCATCGTCCGCGGCGGCAAGCCCCGATTCGCCGTTCGCGTGAAAGAAGAAGCGTTTTCCGTCGAGGCAACGCAGAAAGTGGTGGGCAAGTGGGTCCATCTGGCCGGTGTGCTGACCGAGGGCAAGGGCCTGCAGATCTACGTAGACGGTGAGCTATCGGGGTCCGCCAAGGTCCCCGGCTTCATCGCGGCCGACCCACATCAGGCGATGGAGATCGGCGCCGACGAGGAAGGTAGCGTCGGCAACTACCCGAGCCCCTCCGGCTTTGCGGGCATTATCGACGAGGTCAGGATCTACCATGGCACGTTGACCGCCGCCGAGATTCGTCAGCACAGCGCGGCCCCCGGTGCGCCGAAGGCCGGCAACGCGACGCTGGTCCTCCGCTACGCATTTGACAAGGGTGACGCCGCCGACGGCTCCGGGAACAAGAACCACGGCAAAGTTGACGGCGCCAAGTCCGTGCCAGGCAAGCTTGGCAAGGGCATGAAGTTCACCGGACGACGCAAGCACATGGGACAGCACATGGTCAAGTACCATTGGACGCGGGAGATCCCGCTCCTGGTCCGCGCGATGGTCCTGGCGGACGGAAGGCTGTTCATCGCCGGCCCGCCGGACGTGGTCGACGAGGAGGCGTCGCGGCGACAGTTCAGCGAGGCCGAGAGCCAGGCCAAGCTCGCCGAACAGGCCGCCGCGCTGGACGGGCGGAAGGGCGCGTTGCTCTGGGCCGTCTCCACCTCGGATGGTAGGCGACTTGCTGAACGCCGGCTGGCATCCCCGCCCGTGTGGGACGGGATGGCGGCCGCCCATGAACGTCTGTACATCGCCCTGCGGAACGGTCAGCTTGTCTGCATGGCGAAGTGATGGTACGGCTGACGTCGGCGCGACCACACCGCGTCTCGCCGGCGCATTGGAGATACCAAACATGAGTCGAGGACGAGTCCTGGTCGGATCCTGTTTGGCGCTTACCGTCATTGCATGCGAGTCACTCGCAGGTGGAAAAGACCCCTATCCCGCACCGGTCCCGCCTCTGTATATGCTTGCCGAGGACGGGAAGCCGCGATGCGCCGTCGTCCTCCCAGAGGCCCCCTCCCCCATCGAATCACATGCCACAAGCGAACTCGTCGGCTACGTTCAGAAGATCACCGGTGTGAAGCCGGCAGTCGCCATTCGTGCCAGCGGCGCGCTGCGTCCCATCTACCTCGGCCGGGCCGCTCGGGATCGCCTCGGTGGGCAGGACTGGCAGCGGCTCGGCAGTGACGGCTTTGTCCTGAAGAGCAACCAAGACGGCATCTTCATCTGCGGTGCCAAAGACCTGGGCACGCTGTATGGCACCTATGAGTTCCTGGAGAAACACCTCGGCGTGCGCTGGTTCATGCCCGGCGAGCTTGGCGAGGTGGTTCCGAAGACACCGGCGCTTCGCGTGGGCACGTTCAGCGACGTCAGCGTCCCCTCCTTTCGCGTCCGCTGGATCGAGTCCGGCGAGTGGGCGCTGCGGAACAAGATGAACGTTCGGGTCTCGGTCTCGGACAAGGAGGTCGGCATCAAGTGGCGGTGGGGCTTCCACACGTTCTTCCTGCTGATTCCGCCCGACAAGTACTACGACGACCACCCGGAGTGGTTCTCGATGATCGGGGGCAAGCGCCGCAGGCCGAAACCGAAACAGCACGGCCGACAGCTCTGCACCTCGAATCCGCAACTCGTCGAGGAGGTCGCCAAGAACATCATCAAGCTGTTCGACGCCGATCCGACGCTCGACATCATCGCGCTGGCCCCGCAGGACGGCGGGGGGTTTTGCGAATGCAAGCGCTGCCGCGCGCTCGACGAGAAGCGCCCCCCGGACCAGGCCTGGCACGCCCGCTACTCTCGTCGGCTGGCCATCTTCAACAACGCGGTGGCCAAGCGCGTCGCCAAGAAGCATCCTGACAAGCTCATCAAGGTCGGCGCCTACGCGATGTACATGCGCGTCCCGCTCGACGCCGACTACCGGCCCGAGGCCAACCTGGCCGTGCAGGCCTGCCACACGTACTCGTGCAACAACCACCGGATCGCCGCGCCAACGTGCGAGCGGAACCGCAAGCTCTTCGGCGAGGAACTCGAACGGTGGGCCAAGCTGACCAAGCATCTGTTCATCTACGAGTACTACAACAAGGGCGCCTGGGGCGGGCTGCCCTACCATCAGGTCCACGTGATCCGCCAGGACATGCCCTACTACCACAAGCTCGGCGCCGAAGGGTTCTACACCCAACCGGCCGGACGCCGCTGGCCGGCGGTCGGCCTGAATCACTACATCGCCGCCAAGCTGGCCTGGGACGTCGAGCTCGACGTCGATCGGCTGTTGGAGGACTTCTACACGAAGTTCTACGGCGAGGCGGCCGGTCCGATGCGGACGTACTGGCAAACGTTGGAGCGGGCGTTCGTCGATGCGGATCAGTGTCTCTCATGCTTCGGACTGAAGTGGGTGACGCTGGTCGCGACGGATTTCTTCAGGCCGGACGTGCTGGCCGCGATGGATGAGGCCGTCAAACAGGCCGAGCGAGTGGCCCGAACGCCCCCGGTCCGCAAGCGGGTCCGCATGGCCCGAACGATGGTCGACTTCACCCAGAAGGTCGTGGCCTACCTGCGGACCATCCGCGCTCCGTTCGCCAATGTCGACCTGAAGGACGCCAAGGCCGTCCGCACCGCCCACCAGCGGGCGATCAAACTGGGCGAGCCCCTGTCCGCCGAGCTAAGGGCGTTCTGCAAGAAGAACCGCCTGCCCGTCTACGACCGTCTGATCGCCGTGCATCACTCGCTTCGGTTCATCATCGGCGCGTCCGACCAGAAGGCCCTGTTGCGATAATCCTCGCTTGCGCGTCGCGGCCTGCGTGGACAGTTCGGACGAACGGTGTTCCCGGAACACCCCAGCGATCTCGGAGCAGATCGCGCTATCTGTCTGCGTTAGCGCACTGAATCATCTTTCGGGCGATCGCAGCCCATGCGCGCGCGGTGTCAACATCGACGTGACAGTTGCCAAAAAGAACCACACCTGTGCCCTTCTCCGGAAGGAAGCAGGCTCCCGTACGAACGCCGGGATCTCCACCCGCGTTTCCCGCGACGTCATGCCCGTCGCGATGGCCAAGAACCCATGTGATGCCTTGGTATTCGTTGATCTGGGGGATCTGCGGCGTGAGCATCTCCGCAACCGTTTCTGGCGACAGGATGGTCTTCCCGTGGAAGGTGCCCTTGTTGAGGTACGCAAGGATGAAGCGGGCGTACTCCTTGACGGAGGTCCTGAGCAGGCCGTCCGGATAGGTCGGGAATCCGTAATGGCCAAGCGGGGTGTACGAACGTCCACGTGGTCTGTATGGCATGGCCAGCTTTGACGTGTCGATCTCGCTCAGGAACCACCCGGTGCGCGTCATCTCGAGTGGGGCGAAGATGTGCGTCTTGCAGTACTCATTGAAGGGCATCTTGGCGATGGTCTCCACGAGATAGCCAAGCAGGGCGTAGCCGACATTGCTGTATTCGTGCCGAGTACCGGGCTTGTGGGCGGTGAAGTTCTCCTCGGGGTCGTACACGCTTCCCTTCGGCAGGAGGTACATCTTGAGGAAGTCTCCCAGCGCAATGGGCGAGTCGCCGCCGCCGCGGCCCAGCGTGTAATGCTCCCTGTATGCGTCCGAGTCCTGAATGCCGGAGGTATGTGTGAGCAACATGCGGAACGTGATGGGCACGTCGGGGTACTTCGGATGGCACACCTTGAACGGCAGGTGGTCGTTAACGGCACCGTCGAGATCGATCGCACCGCGCTCGCAGAGCTGCATCACGGCCGTTCCAGTGACGGTCTTGGATACCGAGGCAATGGTGAATAGCGTATCCTCGGTCACCCTCTGCTTGGTCTGGACGTTCGCCCAGCCGTATCCCTTGGCCCATGCGACGCGACCGTTCTTGACGATGCAGCATGCCAGCCCGGGCATCTTCATGGACTTCATCTGCGCTTGGATGAAGCGATCCAAGCCCGCAAATGCGTCCGCAGAGGCCGCGTCGCCCGCTCCGGTAGGTGCGTCGGGCTTGGTGTCGCCGATGTGCGAGCATCCGCCCACGAGTAAGATCGCGACAGTCAACAGGTGTTTCACCTCTACAGACTCCTCACGACGTGTCGGGGCAGAAGCTGGCCGGCACATTGCCATCCCCTCGGTTTACACATGGCTAGCCCGCATATCTCATCGGGCGCCGGGGATATGCCGGCACGCAGCATAGGCATCTTGCCCATGGACCATCACGGGCGAGACGCCCGTGCCACGGTGGCGCGGATTCGCGCACGGAGGCGGTCTGGTCTACTCCCGCGCCGTTCTGTTCAGCCGGACGAGCTCGGTCACCTTCACGTTGTCGAACTCCGCCCAGGTCTCGAACACCCACAGGGCCATCCGACCCGCCCGCAGGACATCGGGCATCGGTGAGAGCACGCCGTCCAAGTGCTTCACGCCGTCGATGTAGCCCTCCACCCGGTTGCCCATGAATCGGGCCTTGAGTCTGATCCGCTTGTTCGGAGGGATCCTGTACGCCGCGCAGGCCAGGATATGCGTCCGCTTCCGCCAGAAGCTGAGCTCCCTTGGGCCGTCCGGATCGGGCAGCTTCGCTCGGATCTGACAGAAGTTGTGCCACAGACCGGGCCGCACACGTGTCCACATCGGCACCAGGGCCAGCTCGTTGGAATACGGCCCGAACTCCACGGCAATCAGCGAGTGCTCACCTTTGGTCTCGGGCAGATTGGGAACGTGCACGCGGCCGTAGAGGCCGAACTCCTGGTAGTTGGGCTGCGCGATCAGTTCAGGAAGCAGCAATGCTCTATCGAGGTAGTTGTACACATCGCACTCGACCTGGTAGTCCTGCCAGTTCGGGTCTCCGGCGACCACGGTCACATGATGCCACAGACGGTTACACCGAAGCCGGAACCGGCCGTTGTACACGCCAATCTCCAGCCGCGCCCCGTCAAGCACCCCGCCGTAGTTGCCCGTCGCCTTGTCGCGGTTCAGCCGCCCCCGGGTGCCTCTCTTGCTTCTGGGATACTTGTGCTTCCAACGCAGCCCTGGCCCCACCCACTTCTCGCCATAGAAGCTGTCGATCGCAGCGGCATTGCCCCGGTGTCCGACCAGGAAGGTCCATCCGGCAAGCGAGTGGTCGTCGAAATCGTCGAAGAACAGGACCCTTCCCAGTCTGTATTCGTCATGCCTGGCCGATCGGTATTCGTTGACCTTCTCGGCCAGCAGCCGCTCGAAATCCTCCAGGCCAGACCGCTTGGCCAGCGCCTTCGACAGCGGGTAGGGAGAGCCCGTCACGCGCCCGTCTCTGATCGGATAGAAGCTCGGGGCGGTGTAGTAGTGGTCCGGCGCGTCCGGCGGGAGGTACTCTCCCCAAACGGCGGAGATCCTGATCGCCTTGACGGGCGCGATCAGCTCGTCCCCGACATTGGCCGCCAGGGCGGGGCGACCTGCCTTCTCCCTGTGCAGGCATATCGGCAAGTTCAGAAACAGCCGCATCTCCGAATGGGGGTAGTCCCCCATGTAGACGTCCTTGACCCGAAGGTAGACTTCTTGGGTGAAGGCGTGCGGAGTGAAGCGCTCGCCCCGCGCACGAACGACCGTCCCGCGGACCACCAGATCGTTCCGGCGGATCTCGTTCATCAGGTCGTTCGCGGTCACGTTCTGCCAGGCGTGCGTGCGGCCGGCGCACAGGGCGGCCAGAACCCCGCCGATCCAGACGTGACGCGCCGCTTGCATCGCAACCTCCATTCGGTCGACAAGGTCTCGCCGCTTACAGAGAGTAGCCGCCCTCCGGGACTGAGACACGGGGAACTAAGAGGACGGCTCCTCTCTCAGCACGAAGGCATACGATCCCGAGGCGACGTCGAACGTAACGTGTTCACCGTCGTCCTTGCCGGCCAGGACCCCGTCCACGCCCTTCACGAACGTCTCGCCTTTCCAGACGTCGCGGCCACCTTCGGTGACGACGACGTGCTGCCGCCCGGCTTTGGGGACGCTCACCTTCGCCCGGCTGCCGGTCGGTATCGAGACTGCCAACAAGATCCCGTCCCGGTTGCGTTGCCAGCTCGACGAAACGATCCCCCTCACGGTCTTCATGGAGGCCGAGGCCCGGGTCAGATCACCGAGCGGATAGGGCCTGATGCGAATCTCCGCGAAACCGGGCGTCGTGTATTCGGGGCCAAAGTAGGAGGGTCCATTGATGCCAGCCAGCTCATGATAGAAGAACCCGTCGATGCACGCCCACATAGGCATGCTGTCGGCGCGCCGATGCTTGCCGCCGCCCAGGTACCTGCCCCACGCCTCCCAGATCGTTGTCGCTCCCTGTCGGACCATGTAGCCCCAGCCCGGGTACGTGGTCTGGGTTGCGACCTGATACATGGCCTCCCCGCCGCCGTGCTTCGTCAAGGCCTCGATCAATGACGGCGTGCCGATGTTGCCCGTGTGCAAGTGGCCGTCGTATTCGACCATGATGCTCTTCGTGATGTGCTCCACGACGCGTCGCACATGGGCGTCAGGCACGACGCCGAGCGCCAGCGCGAAGACATTGGACGTCTGCGATCCCGTGGCGTAGCGCCCGGCGTTCTCGTCCAGCCAGGTTTGGTTGATCACGTCCTTGATGCTTTGCGCCAGCTTGCCGTAGCACTCTGCGTCCACCCGCTTGCCCAGGATGCGCGCCGCATGGGCCACGATGCTCGCGCCGCGGTGATAGTAGCCCGTCCACAGCAGGGCTCTAGGCGTCTCGGAGGAGATGAATTCCTCCTGGCCCGGCGTCTTGCCGGGGAGCATGTGGTCGCCATAGTGCCCCTTCTTCACGACGTGGCCGTCCGCGATACCGGACAGATAGTCGACCCACGCCTTCATGCCGGCGTAGTGCTCGTCCAGGATCCGCGTGTCTCCGTAAACCTGATGGAAGTACCACACGAGGATGGGGTAGTTCCCCGCCCACGCCGGATCCCCGTGGTCCCTACCGATGTAGACCGGCACGACGTCCGGGATCCCACCGTCCGCCAGCTGAGCGTCCTTGAGGTCGTCAAACCACTTCGCCCAGAAGCGCGGCAGGTGCTTGTGCGTATACAGCAACGAGATGACGCTGGCGGGGTCGTCGTACGCCCAGTGCTCCCGGGACAGACAGTCCAGCGGCATGCCATACAGGCTACACCGGAGCGTCCATGTGACGTTGCGGTGGATCGCGTTGATCAGCGGGTCGGAGCAGATAAAATCACCCGTCAGATCGTTCGCGCCGTGAACGACCCGCCCCTCGAGGTTCGACAGCCCGGGCGTGCCCGGAAACCCCGTCAGCTGGACGTATCGAACGGGATGGAAGGTGAACCTCGGCTCATAGACCTCGCCCGCCGGATCGCCTTTCAGGATGTAATAGTCCGTCTCCCGCGGCTCGGGATAGGACCGCGTGTCCAGCCGTCCCGTGTCGGCGAAGATGCGCCCGGAGTACTTGATCGTGACGCGAGCGCCCCTCGGGCCCTTGACGCGGAGCCTCGCCCACCCCCCGAAAAACTGACCGAAGTCGTAGATATGGACGCCTGGCGCCGGATGGGTCAGTGACACCGGCCGAAGGGCCTCGATCACCTTGATGGGCGGCATCAACTGCGACACGAGCCGCTTCGTCGGGCCCTTGCGCACGACCGCCTCGTCCCAGCCGGCGTCATCGAAACCCGCCTTCGCCCATCCCGGACGCTCCAACCGGGCGTCATACACCTCCCCGCCGTACAGATCGTTCCGGACGATCGGGCCGGTCGCCGCCTTCCACGTCTCATCCGTCGCCAGGCTCATCCGGCTCCCGTCGGCGAGCCGAACGTTCATCTGCAACAGGAGTCGCGGCGAGTCGCCATACCGCAACTTGGGGTGATACACGGGCTGAGCGCTGAAGCGCGGTTCGCTAAAGAAGCCGTTCCCGAGCACGACGCCGATGGCGTTTCTTCCTTCCTGCAGAAAATCGGTCACGTCGTATGTCACGTACAGGGCACGGCGGTCGTAGTTCGTCATGGCGGGATCCAGGACGTGATCGCCGACCCGCCTGCCGTTGATGTACAGCTCGTACCAACCCAGGCCCGAGATGTATGCCCTGGCCTCCTGGATGGGTTTGGCGACGTCGAATTCCTTGCGCAAGAGCGGCGCGGCGTGCGACGGCCTCGACGCAACGGCCTGCCCGTGACGACCGTCTACCGCGTTGAGCAGATCGCCGTCCAGCTTCCACCAACCGACAGGGGGCTTGCCGACCGCAGACGCGGTCCGCATGTCACGCGGCGAGAGGGCCCGATCGTAGACGCGAACGTCATCGATCCCACCCGAGAAGTGCTCCTTGTTGCCGTCATAGGAGCCGATGTAGGCCGGGCGCGATCCGTCCGTGTCCAGCGATCCGGCGTGCGCCTCGCGCCCGATCTCGCGGTCGTCCACGTAAAGCCTCATGCACGCGCCGTCGTAGGTTCCCGTGATCTGGTGCCACTGGCCGTCCTTGAGCTTATCCAGTGACGCGCTCGCGCCGAACTCGACGTAGCGTCCGCCAATGCCAAGGCCCAGCCACACCCCCGTGGTATCGCCCGTCTTGCCCAGCGCGAGAAGGTGCCGCCCCTGTCCATCCTCCTTGCGATAGATCTCCCGCCAGGCCTCTCCCACCTCCTTGCCCGGCCTGACCCAGGCACTGATCGTGATCTGTGCGCCCGGCTTCAGGGCGGCGTAGTGGGGAATCTTGACCGATTCGCTGGTTCCGTCGAGCTGAACCGCCCGTCCTGACTTGCCGGCCACGTAGGTGACAGGATCGGCGCCGGGCATCGCGATCCACTTGCCCTGCCAGTCGCTCTCGGCCAGCAGACCCATCTCGAAGGTGGCCGGCGCGCTGAAGGGCCCTTCGCGACCGTCCTTGTCCCAGCACTGCACCTTCCACCAACTCCGCTCCCCGCTCGCCAGCGCGCGGCCCTCATAGGGGACGTTGACCGATTGGGCAGAGGCCACCCTCCCGCTGTCCCACTTGTCGCCCCGATTCGCGGCCAGATGCTCCTTGCTGCTCGCCACGAGAACACGAAAGGCAGACTGTAGCTGGGCGCGTTGGCTCGACTGGAGCACCCAACTGAACCTCGGCCGGGCGACGTCAAGCCCCAGCGGATCGGCGGCGTACTCACATGTGAGGTCGACGGGCGCCAGAACGCCGGCAGCGGACGGCGCGACCCCCAGTGCACACAGGACGAGGCACGAGATCGCCAAGGCCGGTGCCGATGGCAGATCGACGAGCATGTCGGAATCCTCTTGGCGCTGCAGCCGACCGGGCTCGGCTCACCGAGTCAACTCGCCGACCACCCGGTTGTAGTAGGCCACGCACTGCCGGACGTCCTGCTCGGTATCGCCCTTCTTGCTCTCGTACTCGATGGCGATCATGCCGCGGAATCCCTGGCGTTTCAGCTCCGTCAGCTGCCCTTTGACGTTGCCCGAGCCGGTGCCGTACCGAACGTCATGCCCGTTCTTGTCTACGTCCTTCATGTGCAGACATATCAGCCGACCTTCGTATTTCTTGAGGCACGCCACCGGATCCAACCCCGAGCGGATCCAATGCCCCGTGTCCGCACAGCATCCGATGTTCTTGCCGCATCCCCGGATCATCTTGATCACCTGATCGGGGTCCCAGTTCACATACGACGGCTTCTTCGGGCGCTTGGGGTGGTTGTGGATGGCCACCTTCACGCCATACTCGTCGGCCAGTTTGCTCAGCGCCCCGATGGTCTCGGCCTTCGGCTCGGCCACGAAGGCCTCGATCCCCATCTTCTTCGCGAAGGCGAAGATCTCTCGCATCTCGGCCTTGTCCTTGCCGAAGTTGGACACGTAGTAGTTGACGAGTCGTACGCCCGATCTGCGCAGCGCTTGCCTCACCTGGTCGAGCGCGGCCGGCGACGCCTTGTGGTTCAGCTGCATCTTCTTCAGGTCGGGGCTGATCCTCTGCCACGCAAACCCCTCCACGCAGGTCAGCCCCAACGCCTTGACCTTCTCGACGGCCTCCAAGAAGGTGACCTGCTTGAACGTGTACGTCTGAACCCCCAGACGCCACCCGAGCGCCTTGCCCGCACGGGTCCGCGCCTCTTCCGCCCCGGCAACGGCCCCACCGACCGTCATCATCACCCCGCTGTACAACACCGCTTGTCTGATCACGTCCCTCAACATGGTCATCGTCCTCCTGAAGAGACCCGCAGATTGCCGACCGGGCAACGATACCCGATTTCCCGACCGGTCGCACGCTCATCCCCCGCCCTTCCTACCGCATGGGGGCATCCAGCAAACCGTGGCCTTGTCTTGCGGTCCGAATGGGGTTGCCCGAACCGCGGGATTCATCCCGCGCCGCGACCGGTCCGCGCGGGATGAACCCCGCGGCTCGGGTGCCCTCTCGTCGCGCGCCCTGCAATGGCAACTGTGCAACGGGAAATGGGATGCACCCCTACCGCATTGTGCCCGCGCGGCTTCGGCGGTACCTTTGACCGTCATCAGGTCAAGAGGAGCCAGCAAGCCGGGAGAGACAAGTCATGAACGAGATGCACGAACAAGCACGGCGTTGTGGCGGAGCGATCGGATTCGCCCTGGCGTTACTCGTCGCGGCCCCTGCCTCGGCTGCAGGTCAAGGCGAATGCTATCAAGCCACGGGGTTCAAGGTCGGCGAGGTCACGGACACGACCGCGATCGTCTGGACGCGGCTGACCCGGAACGCCAAACCGAACCCTCCTGACGCGCCCATGGTCCGGTTCAGATACCAGAAGGCAGACAAGCACGGCCAGGGCAATGTACGAAACAAGCGCAAGAAGGTCATCGCCATCATCTATCCAGAGGGCATGACCGCGGCTGACATCAGAAACGCCGCGCCGGGCACATCGGGCGAGGTCAGGGCCCTCTACAAGAGGCGCGACGCCAGCGCGTGGCGCCAGACGGATTGGCAACCCGTCGATCCGAAGCGCGATTTCACGCGACAGTTCCTCTTGAAGGGCCTGACGCCAAACAGCCGGTACCTCCTCCGCGTCGAGTCCCGCGTCGGCAAGAACGGAGCGGCGGGCCAATCGCTCGAAGGATGGTTCCTCACGACCCCTGCTGCCGACGATCCGGCACGGGTCGTCTTTGCGGTCGTGACCGGCCAAGCCTTCGGCGATCAGGACGCCCCCGGCGGCGGGTACAAGAGCTACGCCGCAATGCTGAAGCTTGGCACCAGCTTCTTCGTCCACACCGGGGACATCGTCTACTACGACAGTCTCGCCAAGAGCCTGGCGCTCGCGCGCTACCATTGGCAGCGGACGTACAGCCTGCCGACCAACGTGGCGTTCCACCGCCAGGTCGCCAGCTACTTCATCAAGGACGACCACGACACGTGGCAGAACGACTGCTGGCCCTCGATGAAACGCGACAACATGAAGGACTTCACCTTCAAGCAAGGATTGGGTGTCTTCCTCGAGCAGGTCCCCATGGGCAAGTTGACCTACCGCACCCGCCGCTGGGGCAAGGACCTCCAAATCTGGCTCGTCGAGGGACGCGACTACCGCAGCCCCAACACGATGCCCGACGGCCCGGACAAGACCATCTGGGGCGCAGAGCAGAAGGCCTGGTTCAAGCGCACGGTGCAGGAGTCCGACGCGACGTTCCGCGTCCTGATCAGCCCCACGCCCCTCGTCGGGCCCGACCGGGCAACCAAGAACGATAACCACGCCAACAAGGGCTTCACGCACGAGGGCGACGAGCTGCGACGTTTCATCGCAAGTCAGAAGAACATGGTCGTCGCCTGCGGCGATCGACACTGGCAGTACGTCTCGGTCGACCCGAAGACCGGCGTCCGCGAGTACTCCTGCGGCCCGATCAGCAACGAGCACGCCGGCGGTTGGAAGAACAGCATGCGCACCCGGGCCCACCGCTACCTCAACGTGGTCGGCGGCTTCCTCTCCGGAACCGTCGAGCGCATCGACGGCAAGCCGACGCTGACGTTCCGCCACCACAGCCCCGACGGGAAGGTTCTCAACGAGGACCGCCTGACCGCCAAGTAACGGCTACAGGCTCGCGAGTGAGTCAATCAGAGCCGGACCGGACCGAGTCGGCGATGGGTTTGGATTCGGTATAGGGCGAGATCTCGCGCAGGCGTTCGATGATCCGGGGGATCTGCTCGATGACGTAGTCGATTTCGGCCTCGGTGTTGTACCGGCTGAGGCTGAATCGGATCGAGCCGTGCACGCAGGTGAACGGCACGCCCATCGCCCGCAGGACGTGCGACGGCTCGAGCGAACCGCTCGTGCACGCACTGCCCGACGAAGCAGCCAGGCCGACCTGGTCCATCAGCAGCAAGATCGCCTCGCCCTCGACGTACTCGAAGCTGATGTTCGACGTGTTGGGCAAGCGATGTTCCACGTCGCCGTTCACGACCGCGCTGGAGCAGCGCTTCAGCAGCTCGCGCTCCAACCGGTCCCGCATGGCTTTGACGCGGCGGTTCTCCTCGGCCATGTTCTCGGCGACCAACTCGCAGGCGCGCCCCAACCCCACGATATACGGAACGTTCTCCGTGCCCGCACGCCGCCCGCGCTCCTGGTGGCCGCCCATCATCAACGGCGACAGCTTGGTGCCACGTCGGACGTACAGCACGCCGATGCCCTTCGGCGCGTGAAGCTTGTGCCCGCTGATCGCCAGCAGGTCGATGGGCGTCCGGCTCAAGTCGATCTGGATCTTGCCCACCGCCTGGACGGCGTCGCAGTGAAACAGCACGCCCCGGGACTTGCAGATCCCGGCGATCTGGTCGATGGGGAAGACCACCCCCGTCTCGTTGTTGGCCCACATGACGCTGACGATGGCCGTGTCGTCGCTGATCGCGTCGGTGAGTTCATCCAGGTCGAGCCGGCCTTGGGCGTCCACGCCGAGCTCCGTCAGCCGATACCCCTGGCTTCGCAACCAACGACACGTCGTCCGGACGGCCGGATGCTCCACCTTCGTCGTGATGATATGCCGCTTGTCCGGTATCCGCGTAAGCGTCCCCCGCAACGCGGTGTTGTCGCTCTCGGTCCCACAGCTCGTAAAAACAATCTCGCCCCGCTGGGCACCCAGCAGAGCGGCAATGCGCTCCCGAGCGAGCTGCACGTGGTGCGCCACCGCCCCCCCGAACCTGTGCATGCTCGACGGATTGCCCCACTGATCCTTGAAGAAGGGCGTCATGGCGTCGATCACCTCGGGAGCCACCGCCGTCGTCGCGTTGTTGTCGAGGTAGACGTTCACGCCTCAGCCTCCTCCTGCACGACCACCAGATCGTCCGACACGAACTCACGAAGCGGCCCCTCGACCGTCTCCTTCAGCGTGAACTGCGCCGTCATGCAGTTCGCACAGTTGCCCCGCATTCCCACGATCACCCGGTTGCCGTCCAGGTCGATCAGCTCGATGTCCCCGCCGTCGAGTCGCAGCCGCGGGCGGATCTCCCGCTCGATCGTCTCTTCGATCAGGCGGATCTTCTGGATGTTGGTCAGTTTCTTGCCGAGTCGGTCGGCTTCCGGACGATCGACCGGCGCTTGTGCGACCGGGCCAGCACGGGCCACCTCATCGATGATCTCCTGGATGGCGTCGTGGCAGGTCTCGCACCCCCCACCGGCCTTGCAGTAGCTCGTCACTTCCTCGATCTTCCGGAGCCCGTTTTCCCGGACCACGCGCTCGATGTCTTCGCGCATCACGCCGAAGCAGTGGCAGACCACCTCTCCTTCCAGCTCGCGCTTCGTGCCGTCGCTCAGCCCACGGTGGTTGGCGATGGCCAGCTCGAGCGCCTCGCGGCCCATGACCGAACAGTGCATCTTCTGCTCGGGCAGCCCGCCGAGGAACTCGGCGATGTCGCGGTTCGTGACCTTCTCCGCCTCCTCCAGCGTCATGCCCCTGATCATCTCGGTCAGCGCCGAGCTGCTGGCGATCGCGCTGGCGCAGCCGAACGTCTTGAACTTGGCGTCAGTGATCCGCCCCTCCGCGCCCAGCTTGAACGTCAGCTTCAACGCATCGCCGCAGGCCAACGAACCCACCTCGCCAACGCCGTCCGCGTCATCGATCTCACCCACGTTCCGTGGGTTCAGAAAATGATCCACGACCTTCTCGGAGTAGTCCCACATGGCTTGTCTCCAAGTCTTGTTGGGCGTTTGGCTCGCCGTGGGCGACCCCACCTCTGGGTCGCTGCCTTCCCGGATGTCTTGAACGCACGTTTCGCCCGGTATCCATTCTGATTATAGGACGTCACGACCCAAACAGATACCCGAGCAATGCCTCTGTCTGCGAAAAGTCGGGCACCACGACGTCCGCACCGGCCCGAATGAGCCGGGCACGCTTCTCGGCGCTCAGGCCGTGACGTCGCACCTCGTCGCTGGCGATGCCGACGGCGATGCCCCCCCGCTTCTTGGCCTCGCGGAGCTCGACCGGCCCGTCGCCGAAACACGCCAACTGGGGGCCCGTCAGTCTGTTCTCGCGAAGGATCTTCTCGACGACCATCTTCTTGCTGTACTTGCTCACGTCGCCGACTGAGCCGTAAATGCGATCCTCGAACAGCCCGGCGTACCCCAATGCGGTCGCCTCGGCGATCACGTCCTCGCGATCCGTGCCGCTGGCCAGGTACAGCTTGACGCCGCGCGACTGCAGCTCACCGACGAACCTCACCGCACCCTTGACGGTGTAATCGTTGACGTCCAACTCGCCGCGCTCGAACTTGGCCAGCCGGGACCGGACCAACTCCATCAGCGCATCGTTGTAAATCTCCTTGTAGCCGAACTTGTCGAGCACCTGGTCGCCCGGCACGCACTCAAACTGCCGGACCATCTCGACCAGAGCCTCCATCTGTAAGATGGTCTGGATGCCCGTCGACTTGTCTATGTATTCACGAACCGTGTCGACAACTTTGCGATACAGACCCTCGTCTGCCTCCATATACTGCGGGCCGAGGATGGCCTTCACCATCACCGGCTCCATGATCCCCTCCCAGCCCTGACGCAGCGTGCTGATCGTGCCGTCATGGTCGAAGACGGCGTGTTCGATCCGGCCTAGCGTCAGCGTGCCGGTGATCACCTCGATCTCCGTACCGTCGTGGTAGCGGGCGCGTCGCGGGTCGTCGGACAACTCGGGGTTGTAGACGTAATCCGGATCGCCGCCGATCTCGAGGATCTCGGCCGGCGCGGCCGTCCCGCACTGCTCGAGCTTGCGAACGGTAACCGCGGCGGCGAAGTTGCCCAACTCGGCCGCCTCGCCCACAGTCCCCCCCGCGGCCAGGGCGCCCGCCATCGCGGAGACCGACGCGTCGCCCGCGCCGACCGGATCGACCGGGGTCAAGATCTGAACGCCCGGCACGTCCCACATCGTCTCGCCGTCATAGCCGACGCAGCCCCGCGCGCCGCGGGTGACGAACACCGGCCGGTCAGTTCGCTTGTATAGCTTGGTGATGTAGTCGTGGACCTCCTCGAGCAAGACGACGTCGCCGACCTGACGGGGCACGCCCACCAGCCTGCCGGCCTCGATGTCGTTGAGCTTCAAAATGGCCCCCGCGTACTGGCCGCTCTTGTGCCGGCTGTCGACGATGAAGATGTGATCGGGATGCTCAGCCATCACCTGGTTGAGCTTGGCGATCAGGGCGTCGGAGTTGATGCCGCGGACGATCTGTTGGTTCAGGATGACCGCCTGGACCGAGCGCAACGTACTTCGAAGGTTCTCGATCAGGCGATCCTCGGTCTCGGCCGATATCTCGTTGAACGCGCCGAAATCGACTCGAGACTGCTCCTGACGATCCAGGTACGGCTTGCCGTACACGGCCGTGTCCCACCCCGCTGATTGCACGACCATCCCGTCCGCATTCACGCCGGCGGCCGTCAGCATGGCCTTCATCGCACGGCCGAACAGGTCCTCCCCTACCACCCCCACCGCGTAGACCTGCCCGACGCCGAGGTCGACCAGGTTGTTGACGACGTTCCCTGCTCCGCCGAGCCCGTATCGCTGCTGGCCGACCGTCTGCGTGAGCTTGCCCGTCTCCAGCGAGATCTCCGACCCGCTCGGGTCGAGGACCCAGTAGGCGTCAATGCAGAAGTCGCCCATGACGGCCACGCGCGTGGCCGCGATCGCGTCAAGCAGCGCTTTCAAGCGCGTCCGGTCCATGGTTCCCTCGCTGCCTCATATGCCAACCGGTCATCCCAGTCGTCTGCGGATGGCCTGATACAGCACCGGTATCGTCACCCGCTGATCGCCCTGTACGTACAGGCCCCGGCCGCCGAACGCCTCCGGGATTCGCGTCACGACGCTCTTCTGGTCACGGTAGTAGTACCCGGCCTTCGTTTCGTCGGTCATCGCATCGGCCTCGCGCGGGCGGATGTCGAAGTCGACGGTGATCAGGCCGTTCGGCGGTCGACCCACGTTCCCGGCCATGCTGACCGCCTTGAGCAAGACCTCCGGCCCGGTGACGGCCGATCCGATATTCAAGACCACCCCGCCCTCGGTGAACGTGGTCATACACTGCGTGAAGATCAGGAAATCTCGTCCGCTTGTGCCGCCCTTGGCAGCCGGGTCGCAGCTCGGATGCTGATCCGTCACGTCCGTGCCGATCGAGGCGTGCACCGTCATCGGCACCCCACGCTGGTACGCGGCGGCCAACACGCTCACCTCCGGGTGCTCGAAGTACTCGGGCGATCCCTCGCGGCGGACCCGCTCGAGGACCTGCCGCCGAAAGACCCGATCGCAGATCATCCGCCCGAGCGACTCGCCCAGCCCGAGGTGCATCGCGTGACCCAGGTTGATGGCCTCGTTCATGTACGCGAACTCATACGCCATACCGAACTGGCCGGTCGGCAGCGCGTTGGGAACGTGTTCGCTCGTCTCGCCGATCAGGGCCAGTTCGAAATCGTGAATGGCCCCCGCGCCGTTGGTGGCCACCAGCGTCACCAGCCTCCGCTCGATCAGGTCGAACAGCAGCGGACCTAACCCGTTCTTGATCAGGTGGGCGCCGGTGATGATGACGACGGGGCGATCCGCTCGCCCGGCCGTCACGATCTGATCCGCCGCGTCGTCAATCACTGCAAGCTGGTCGGGCGTGGGCGAATAATCTCTCTCGAGCACGTCGGCTGGACGAACCAGATCCTCGAGCTTGACCTTGTTCGGACGGCTCGACAGGGGATACGTCTGCAGACCGGACGGATCGAAGGCGTCGTATCGGCCCTCGTATCGCAGATCCGCACCCGTCTCATGCCCGTCGTCAGTTCGCGGATCTTCCATTCGCGGTCCGCCGTGTTGCACGTGCGATTCGTCGTCCTGGTCCTGCCCAGGCAACCCCGCGGGGCAGTTTAACACGAAGCGCAGTGGCTGCCAATTTCCAGCCATCGACATGACGTTGACGGAGGCGAGCCGCTGGGATATGGTGTCCTGCTTCGTTTTCGGCGTTTCGTCTGTGGACACGGGTTGGAGCCGTCTGGCGATGGGATACCGCTGCGTCGTGCTGGTCAAGCAGGTCCCCGACACCAAGAAGGTCACGGGCAAGGCAATGAATGACGACGGCACGGTCAACCGTGCCGCCCTGCCGGCGATCTTCAATCCCGAGGACCTGAACGCCCTCGAATCGGCCCTGCGAATCCGAGAGCGGTACGGCGGCACGGTCACCGTGATCACGATGGGCGCCCCCGCCGCATGCGACGTCCTCCGCGACGCGCTGTACCGTGGGGCCGATCGCGTCATCCTGATGACCGACCGACGTGCTGCGGGCTCCGACACGCTGGCCACCAGCCACATCCTATCTTGTGCGGTGAAGCACCAGGGCGAGTTCGACCTGGTCATCTGCGGTCGGCAGGCGATTGACGGCGATACGGCCCAGGTCGGCCCGCAGTGCGCCGAGAAGCTGGGCATCCCGCAAATCACGTACGTCGAGGCAGACGTCGAGCTGAATGACCGCACGATCCGCGCCAGGCGGGGCGTGGGCAACGGCTGGGAAACGTTGGAGGGTCCGCTCCCGGTGCTGCTGACAGTAACGGCCGAGGCGAATGTCCCCAGGCCGCCGGCGGCCAGGCGGATCATGAGATGCAAGCGGGCCCGCGCCCCGATCGAAATGCGACGCGAGATCGACGAGGCCGACCCCGACGCACCAGATGACCAGAAGCAGGCGGCCGTTGAGAAACGATGCGAGGAGCTGAAGGCAAACGGACTCCTCATCGAGCAGGTGGGCCTCGACGACGTCAGTGCGGACCTGGACTGGGTGGGGCTGCGCGGCTCGCCGACCTGGGTCAATCGCATCCAGACCATCGTGCTGACCGGCAGCGGCTACAAGAGCGTCGAGCCGACCGATGAAGGCGTCGCCGCGATGGTCCACGAGCTGATCGAAGACCACACGATCGGGTAGCCGTCTGGCGAGCGCGCGAGACATCAGGGGCTCGAGGTGACGGAATGATAGAACCGAATCCCAAAGGCGAGGTCTGGGTCTTCGCCGAACAGGAGGACGGCCAACTCAGCGACGTGCCGCTCGAGTTGATGGGCCGGGCGCGGGTCCTGGCCGATCAGCTGGGCGTTCCCGTGGGCAGTCTGCTGCTCGGCAGCGACGTCGCGCCGTTGGCGGACCGACTGGTCTCGCACGGTGCCGACCGGGTCTACCTCGTCGACGACCCCCTGCTCGCCCAATACCAGACGAACAGCTACGCCAAGGTGGTGTGCGACCTGATCCACAAGCATCGCCCGCAGATGCTGCTGTACGGCGCCACGCCGATGGGGCGTGATCTAGCGCCGAGGTGCGCGTCGGCCTGCCGGTGCGGGCTGACGGCCGACTGCACGGATCTGGAGATCGGCAGCCACGAGGACCGGGCCGCCAAGAAGACGCACGAGAACCTGCTGATGCAGATCCGCCCGGCCTTCGGCGGCAACATCATCGCGACGATCGTCAACGTGCGGCGATGGCCGCAGATGGCCACCGTCCGCGAAGGCGTCATGCCGATGGAGCCCCCCGACGCGGCGCGGTCGGGCGAGGTGATTCGCGAGCCGGCCGGCGTCGAGCCGACCGATCTGGTGATGAAGCTCATCGAGCAGCATCGTCGGCCCAAGCGCGTCAATCTCAAGGCCGCCCGCATCATCGTCGCGGGCGGCGCGGGCGTGGGCAGCAGGGACAATTTCCGGTTGATCCAGGACCTGGCCAACGCGCTGGGCGGCGCCGTCGGCGGGTCGCGGGCGGCCGTCGATGGCGGATACATCGGCCACGACCATCAGGTCGGTCAGACGGGCACGACGGTCCGACCGGCGCTCTACATCGCGTGCGGCATCAGCGGGGCGGTCCAGCACCGGGCGGGCATGGACCAGTCGGCCAAGATCATCGCCGTCAACACCGATCCGGACGCGCCGATCTTCCAGATCGCACATTACGGGATCGTGGGCGACTTGAATGTCGTGCTCCCCAAGATGATCAAGGCCGTCAAGGCGAGGTCGTGACATGGCCAACTTCTTCGACGACAACGACGACATCCAGTTCCGTTTCAACACCATGAAGCTGGCTGAGGCGGCCGAACTCATGGAGGACGGCTTCAGATACGCCGCCGAGTTCGACTACGCACCCCGCGACGCGCAAGACGCCATCGACAACTACCGCCGTATCCTCTCGAGTCTGGGCGAGCTGTGCGCCGAGTTCATCGAACCGCGGGCCGACGACGTCGATCGCACCGGCGTGACGCTGAACGAAGATGGTTCGGTCAGCTACGCGCCGGGAACGGCGGAAAACCTCGAGAAACTCGCCCAGGCCGATCTGATGGGCTGCACGCTGCCGTATCGGTTCGGTGGGCTGAACTTCCCCAACATGGTCCTGACGATCGCGACGGAGCTCGTCAGCCGGGCGGACGCCAGCCTGATGAACCTGTTCGGGTTGCAGGGCATCGCCGAGACCATCAACGCCTACGCCAGCGACGAGATCAAGCAGGAGTACCTGCCCGGTTTCGCGGAGGGTCGGCTTGACGGCGCGATGGTCCTGACCGAGCCCGACGCCGGCAGCGACCTGCAGGCCGTCAAGGTCCGCGCCTACCAGGACCCGACCGGGCAGTGGCGGGTCCAGGGCGTCAAGCGGTTCATCACGAACGGCTGCGGCAAGATCCTGCTGGTATTGGCCCGGACCGAGCCGGAGATCAGCGACGGGCGGGGCCTCAGTTTGCTCCTGGTCGAGCGCGGTCCGCAGGTGGTCGTCCGCCGGGTGGAGGACAAGCTGGGCATCCACGGCTCGCCGACGTGCGAGCTACAGCTCAACGACGCACCGGCCAAGCTGATCGGCGAACGTCAGCGGGGCCTGATCACGTACGTCCTGGCGCTGATGAACGGGGCGCGGATCGGCATCGCCGCCCAGGGACTGGGCATTGGCGAGGCCGCCTACCAGGTGGCCCGCAACTACGCGCAGTCCCGCAAGCAGTTTGGCACGGCCATCGAGGAGCTGCCCGCCGTCCGCGACATGCTGATCGAAATGCGGTTGGATCTGGAGGCGGCCCGCGCATTGACCTACGAGACCTGTTACTGCGTCGACATGATGTACGGTGCGGCCCGGAAGATGGAGTTGGACAAGCCCGACGACAAGACAGCGCTCAGGCAACTCCGCAACCAGGAGCGGACCTACAAACGCCTCAACAGCATGCTCACGCCGATGAGCAAGTACATCGCCTCGGAGATGTGCAACCGCGTGGCCTACGACGCGGTGCAGGTCCTGGGCGGCAGCGGCTACATGCGCGACTACCCCTGCGAACGGTACCTCCGCGACGCGCGAATCGCCCCCATCTACGAGGGGACCAGCCAACTGCAGATCGTCGCGGCCGTCCGCGGCGTCACGTCGGGAACGGCCGGCAAGTTCATCGACGAGCTGCTGGGCTCGCAGACCTGGGCCGGAGACCTCAAGCCCGTGGTCGATCAGCTCGCCGACGGTCGCAGCCGCCTCGATGAGATCGTCACGTTCGTCAAAGCCCAGCCCGGGCCGACCTACATGGACCTCTGCGGGCGGAAGATCGTCGACGTCGCTATCGACCTGATCTGCGGCTGCCTGTTTCTCCGGGACGCCGCGGTCGATGAAGGCAAGCTGGTCCGCGCCCAGCGCTGGGTAGCCACGCGGATGCCGCGCATCCGCTGCGCCCAGGAGTTGATCCTGAGCGGCGATACCAGCACGATGTCGTCGTTCGATGCCCTGGTCGGCGCGGCGCCGGTAGAGACGTAACCGCCCTCGATCATGCACTGCGGACAACTCGACGGCTTGACCGGCCCTGGATCGCGCCCGAATCGAGGACAACGCCATGAGAGAACGCAGTCTCCGGGCTGTCGTCGTCATGATTGCGGGGTGCACGATGCTTCAGGCCGAGACGATCACGATCGAGCATGAGAGCCTCGACGCCTTCGAAGCCGCGACGCGCGATCGTTTCATCGCCGTCGACGGCGAGCTGAAGGGCATCCGCCTTGCCCAATCCTATCTGATCACCAACGAAACCGGCGTGACGGGCAAGTACTTCGATCGGTTCGGCGAACAGGACTTCGCCAAGATCCGTTTCGAGATTCCCCTCCCTGACTTCAAGCGCGGGTTGCTGCTGATCTACTGCAGCTACACCCACAAGGACGCCCACCCGAAATCGGTCGCCGTCAACGGAAGACGGCGGCCGTACGTGCACGATGAGGCGCGGATGCTCACCGGCGGATGGGCCCGGCACGACATCGCCGGCGAAGAACTCAAGGCCGGCGCAAACGACGTCGTCATTGGCGGTGCCGGCGGTCTGCACGTCGACACCTTCAGCCATACAGGCCGCAGCGCGCGGAGCTTCGACGGCGGCAAGACCTGGAAGCCCGACGCGCTCGGTCCGGACGGCGCGTGGTCGGGCGAATACATCGTACGGCTTCGGATGTACGGCCATCCGCCCACGGGCCAGGTGACAGGCCCCGTGATCGACCCGGCCGTCTACCCCAAAGACCCAAAGATCCGACCGAAGCTGGCCGTCAGGAAACTAACGCTGCGCACCGAGCAAGACACCCCGGAGGGAACGGAGATCGCGTATGCCGTGCGCTCCGGCCCGACGCCGACGGTCGTCGGGCGAACCTGGAGCAACTGGCAGCCCATCCAGCCGGGCGGGTCCGTCCCGATTTCCGGTCATCGATACATCCAGTGGCGCGCCACGCTGAAGACCGGTTCCTCAGCGCGGACGCCCATCATCCGCGGCGTCCGGCTCGAGCTTCAGGCGGACGTGGATGAGCCCGACCTCAGCGGCCTCCGAGTAGACACGTACGACAACCCGACGATCGCCCGCGGCTCGTACCCGTTCACCTGGGAGTCCGACACGCCCCGCATCCGGCACCTCCGCGAGAAGTACAACCTGCCCGACGTGATCGGCAGGGCCGGCGACGAGTTGGCCCGGCAGACCGCCCTGCGCAAGTGGGTCAGCCATCAATGGAAGAACGGCTGGAAAGACGGCAAGTACGAATACGTCCCGCATTGGGACGCCCTGGAGCTCCTGGAGCTGGCCAGCCAGGACCTATCGCTCGGCATGTGTACGCACTACTCGTGCACCTACGTGCAAGCCGCCGCCGCCGTCGGGTACAACGCCCGCTCGGTCATCATCGACCACCACTGCGTGGCCGAGGTGTGGTCGAATCAGCTCGGAAAGTGGATCCTGCAAGACACCGGCCCGGGCCCAGGCCCCAAGGGATACCCCGTCAGCTTCGCCTACCAGGCGGACAAGTCCGGCGAATGGCTCAACGCCCTGGAGGTCCACCAGGCCTACCGCGACAAGCGCCCCGTCCAGGCCGTCCCCCACAAGGATCTCAAGGAGCCCTGGACGCTGGACGACAAGTGGATGCACCTGTTTGTCCGCTTCGGCATCCCGCTCCGCAACAACCACCTGTCCCAGCCCGCCCCGGCCGAAATCGAGCACGGCCGAGAGCAATACCGCTGGGACCGCTACCTATGGTGGACCGTCAGCGTGGATGACCCGACCTACCCCGAGTACAGCTACCTCTCCAACCGCGTGGCCGATTTCTACTGGCCCCTCAACCGGATCGCCGTCGATCTCCAGCAGCAAGACGCCGACACGCTGATCGTTCACCTCGACTCACAGACACCGAACCTGTCTCGGTACGAAGCCACCATTGATGGCGAGGGAAAGGCGTGGCGCACGGTCGAATCCGGCTTCAAGTGGCCCCTCCACCCAGGCGCCAACCAACTGCGTCTCCGCACCGTCAACACCTTCGGCGTCGCAGGCCGCCCGACCACCATCGCCATCACGAAGCTGTAGCATGGCCGTCCCCGGCCATGAGATCCCCGATGAACGCCTCACGCCATTTCCTTCACGGGCGGGACGCCCGTGCCACCGTAGCATGGCCGTCCCCGGCCATGATCCTTCATGCACGCCTTACGCCGCTTTCTTCACGGGCGAGACGCCCGTGCTACGGCCCTCCCGCCGATCCAAGGCCAGTTCTTCAGACCAGCAGCCTGCGGGTTGCCGAGCGTGTACTGGATGACATGCTCCAGGTCGGCCACGCTTCGGATGAGGTGATCAGAGTACTCAGGTTGCCAGACTCGGCCGCCTCGGCCCACTACTCTGTTGATCCCCCTGGACGTAAACGACTTCCAGCTGTGCAACACCGTTTCGAGACGATGCAATCCCCAAGGCTGAACGACCGTATGCACGTGGTTCGGCATGACGCACCAGGCCAACAGCGCATGGCGATCGCCGTCGAAGTGCGTCAACGCCCCCGCCACGATCTTGGCCACCTCGGGTCGGGCCATCCAGCAGGCCCCGCGCCCTGCGTCGAGGTATCGATCCACCTTCTCCGACAGCAGTCGCTTGACCCGAGCGAGCTCCCGCGGAGCAATCCCGCCCTTAGTATTCCTTGCCCGTTTGAGAAGTTCGGCGCGCTCCTGCTTGAGACGAACCACGACGTCTCGAGGAAGCGAGTCGCCCAACCGGAACGTCACGAAGTAGGTTGCCCCCTCCTGAGACCAGTGCGGCAGGTAAGCCCCGTAGCGCTTCTCGATGGGCCGGTTCGGATCCACGCACATGCTCCCCGCAGCGCGACCAAACTGGCCGTGGCCGTAGCATGGCCGTCCCCGGCCATGATCCTTCATCCACGCCTTACCCCGCTTACCACACGGGCGAGACGCCCGTGCCACCGCAGCGCGGCCATCTCGGCCGTGAGGACTTCTCGATTGCTGCCAGGCATTTCCTATTGCGATTCGCGGATCGGCAGCTCCTGGGGTCGCTGTTCCACGAGCCACCGCAGACCACACGGCCGGCTATCCAACCCCTGCCCCGTTGAAACGCGGCCCGAAAGCCGCGGGCTCAGCGAAACAGGTCATCCCTCAGCACGTCTTTCCAGATAGAGCTGCTCCAGAAAGATGCGCGCCCCTCGCTTCGCTCGGGGCAGAGGGTAACAGCACAAAAGTCAAAGGGGAACTCTCTTAGTCCAAGCCGGCAGACGACACCACCCGAAACCCGACGTCCTTGCAGAAGTTGTTGACGCGGAAGACGGAGGTGTACCAGCCGCGATCCGCTGAACGGCAGTGCCACGGATCGTAGAGCCAGGAGCCGCCGCGGACCACACGATACTTCGTACTGTTACTGTCGCTCGATTCCGTGTTGCTCGGATAGCGATCGTACCAGTCGCCGCACCACTCCCACACATTCCCAATCAGATCATGGACGCCAAACGCGTTGGGCTTGAATGAGCCGACGGGTGCCGTGAACACATGACCATCCGACCAGCTGAAGATCCTCATGCCGGAGAACTTCTGCTTGGCCGTCTGGTCGGCGGCGTTGCACCAGCCCCTGCCGTCATCGGGGTCGTTGCCCCACTGAAATACGCTGTCGGTTCCCCCGCGGCACGCGTACTCCCACTCCGCCTCCGTGGGCAGCCGGACCGGGCGACCCGACTTGCGGGCAAGCCACCTACAGAAAGCGTCGGCATCGCACCAGCTCACATTGACGACCGGATGGGTTGACGTCTGCTCGAACCCGACGTCCCGCCAGGACACCCCCTGCTTCTTGTCCCACTTTTCGCCGGTCCAGACGTAGGCATAGCCCTCCTTCTCCGCGTCGGTCTTGTGGCCGGAAGCATCGACGAACGCCCCGAATTGCGCCTTGGTCACTTCGTGCTTGCCCATGTAGAAGGGCTTCTCGATGCGCACAAGATGGCGCGGGTGCTCGTCCTTGAAGTACTCCTCCTTGCCGCCGAACTTGGCGGCGACCTCGGATGGAGAAAGCTTGCTGCCCATCATGAACTCACCGGCGGGGATCAACACCAGGTCCATCGTTACGCCCTTGCCAAGGTCCAACGTAAGGTCCTTCGGCGGAGCAGCGGGCTTGGGCGGCACCACGGGCTTGGTCCGAGCGACCTCGACATGCCCGGGCGAGCCGCCGAGCTTACCGGCCAAGTGGCCCATCCGCGCGAGCAGGTCGGGCCAACCGCTGGCGGCGATCTGACCGATTCGACTGCCCTCGATGCGGCCGGTCTGCCAGTCGCTCATCCGCGCCGTCACCGAGAGTGAACCGTCCGGGAGGCCCGAAACCGTCCCAACGATGAGGTATCGCACGGCGCGGAGCTTGACGGCCTTGCTGAGGGCCTTGGTGCGGGGTTGCTTGGCCAGCTCGGCCAGGCCCGCCAGCGTCAGGTCGTCCTGGTCGACGAAGTGCTTGAGCTGCGTTTGGTCGATCAGCGTGTAGTTGCCGGCGAAGTGCGGCAGCAGGTGCTCGGCCAGGATCCTGCCGGCGTCCTTGGCCTTGATCTCGCCCAGCGTGTCGAACGGGACGACGGCGAGCGTAGGCTTGCCCGTGGGGCCGGCGGGCTGCGGGACCTCAGCCCGAGCTTCCTTCAGCCGGCGGTCGAGCACGTCCTTGAGGTACTTGGGCGCAAGCCGCCCGGCGACAAGGTCGGCGAACACCTCACGCCGCGCGACGGACTCGGCGTCGATGGCCGGCTCGGAGAGGGCCTTGAAGCCTTCGTCGTACTGCGCGCCCGTGATCTTGCGCTCGTCGAAGAGCTTCCGCAGCGCCGCGACGCCCTGCTCATTCTCGGCCCGGACGGCCGGGTTGTACGTCAGCAGGAACTGCGGCGTCAGGCCGGCCTCGGTAATGATCTTCGGCTCGTGGAGCCCGCCCTGCTTAACGGACGCCCTGCGGACGTTGTCGCCGAGGTACGTCCACAGCTCCTCGAACGTCACGACGCCGTCGGTGTTGCCGTCGGCCTTGCCTCGCAGGCCGGTGTTCAGGAAGTAGGTGAACACGCCAGCCTTCTTGTCCTCGTATTCCAGGGCTTCCTGGTTCTCAGCCGCGCCGGCGATCGTCACGCGCCCCTTGCCCGCGAACGCGCCGAACAGCGACGCCGGGTCATCCAGGCTCTTCTTGATCGTGCTGGCGGCGTAGCAGCAGTCGAGCAGGATCACGAGGCGCTCGGAGGGGATCTGGGGGAGGAACTTGCGGATGTCGCTGTTGGACAAGGCCGTCGCGGGCAGCGCTTTGCGCTCGGCCCCCTGCGTGACCCAGAATGCCTCATCGCCCTCCTTCGCCCCGTGGCCGGAGTAGAAGATCACGACCAGGTCACCCTTGCCGACGCCGCGGAGCTTGTAGAGGGCGGCCTTGATCGCGCTCGGTGTGGCGTCCTTGCCGAGCAGCAGCGTGACCTGGTCCTGCTTGAATCGCCCGATGGCCGGATCGACAAGTGTTTGATAGATGGCCTTGGCATCGGACTCGGCGAACCGCAGGTCCGGGATGGCCGGGTCGGCATAGTCGTTGATGCCGATGACGATGGCGTGGCGCTCCGGCCCCTCAGCCAAGGCGAGCGTTGGGGGAAGCGCCAAGACCACAAAGAACACACCCCCCATCGCGCGTGCCGTCATGTCTGCACCCCTCTCGCGGATCGAATGCGTAATCGTGGATATTATACGGACACAGCTCGGCACGGGTAGGTTAGCATTGAGGGTACGTCAAGACGTACCCTACGAGGGGAAGCGGACAGCGTCTCACGCTCTGAACTGCGGATGGTGCTCGGCAATCCACGCCTCGACGAGACGTTTGAGCTCGTTGGCCTTGGACGAGATCTCATCGGCTTCCGTCTCGGCGATGACGCCTGCCAGGTCGTAGTCTAGCTGGTTGCGCTTCCGTCGACAGGTGTCGAAGTAGACCGCCAGGCGAGAGCTGTCGGAACCGAGGGCAAGCGGAAGGGCCTCGAAGGTGGTCTGGTGATGCCCACTGCCGACGACGCGGTAGCCGCCACACGCAATGGCCATCTTGGCCGACTGAAGGGCGGCGTTGTAGGCGGTGGCGAACCTTCGGTCCGGTGAGAGCCCCGGAATGGCCGCGTCTCTCAGATCCCGGGCGATGACGGCACGAAGATCGTCAAGCTCCTGCTGGCTCGTGGTGTGCGCCCGAACGCGGTCTGCTGCCAGAAGCGCTTGCCAGCTCATCGCCGCTCCCCAGGACATCGATCTTCTCGCCATCGATCACCGACGTGAGGAAATGATGCCCGTCTGCCAGCTTCCTGGCAAGCTCCTGCCGAGTGTAGACGCTCGGATTCACGGGCCGATTGAGGCGCCGCTCGGCGTCACGCAGCACCGGTGCAAGATCAGCAAGGCCCACGCCACCGATGATCATCAGGTCCACGTCGCTCGATGAGAGCGCTTCGCGGCGAGCGATGGACCCGTGTACGAACGCCCAATCGATACGGCCCGCCAACGGCTCGAGCGATTCGCGAAGCACATCGACCAGCCCCGCAGTCTTCGTCATGAGCCCCTGTAGCTCCGCCAGAAACGGACAGTCCGGCTCGGCTCGGAAGTAGACGCGGTTCCCGTCGCGCCGTCGACGCAGAATGCCGGCATCCGTCAAGGCGGCAAGTTCCCGCTGAAGGCTGGAGGGCCTACGCTCCAAGTGCCTCGCCAGGTCGCTCAGGTACCACCACCGCTCCGGGTGCATCAGCGTTGCGGCGAGGATCTCCTGCCGCGTGCCCGGGAGAAGCGCGTCGATGGGTGAGGACATACGCATATTACGTAATGATATACGTAGAACGCGTAGACGTCAATCTGCCCGGGACCCGGACCTGAGTAGACGTGCCGCTCGTGTCATTGCGAGGCCTTGCGCTTCGCGGGTTTCCGGCGTGGCGCGGCGCGAGGCTTGTTGAGGGCGCGGTCGAGCTGGCGGAGGGCCTGCTTGAGGCGCAACTCGTTTTCTACCAGAGCGATACGAACGCAGCCTTCGCCGTTCTCGCCGAAGGCTCGGCCGGGGGCGAGGGCGACCTCGGCCTCGTCCATCATGTCCATGCAGAACTGGATCGTGTCCCGCCCGGCCAGGTGCTTGTCGAGCACGCGGGCCCAGACGAACATCCCCGCCCGCGGCCGGTCGGCCTGCCAGCCGATCCGCTCCAGCCCGGCGACCACGACGTCGCGACGCTTCTGGTAGATCCGCGCCTGCCGCCGCACGTCCTCCTCGGCCTGACGCATGGCGATGATGCTGGCGATCTGGATCGGCTGAAAGATGCCGTAGTCGTAGTAGCCCTTGATCGTACCCAGCGCGTCGATCATCTGGCGGTTGCCGGCGCAGAACCCGATTCTGTACCCCGCCATGTTGTACGGCTTGCTGAACGTGGTGAACTCCACGCCGAAGTTCTTAGCGCCCTTCGAAGACAAGAAGCTCGGGGCGCGATAGTTCTCGAAGCACGTCTCGCCGTAGGCGAAGTCGTGCACGACGACCATGCCGACGCGCTCGGCCAGTTCCACCACGCGATCGAAGAACGACGGCTCGACCGTGATCGCCGTCGGGTTGTGCGGGTAGTTGAGGATCAGCATCTTGGGTCGCGGGTACAGGTGCTCGACCACGTACTCGATCCGCTCGAGAAACGCCTCATCGTTGCCGAGCTTCACGTTAATGACGTTGGCGCCCGCCAACGCGACGCAGTAGACGTGAATCGGGAAGAACGGATCGCCCACCACGGCCGTGTCGCCGGGCCCGAGCATCGCCAGGCACAGATGCGCGAACCCCTCCTTGCTGCCCAGACACGCGATGGTCTCGGTCTCAGGGTCGAGGCTGACGCCCCACTTGGTCTTGTACTTCTTGGCGATTTCCCGACGCAGGTTGAACAGGCCGCGACTCACGCTGTACCGCTGGTTGCGCGGGTCGCGAGCGGCCTCGCACAGCTTCTCGACGATGCTCGTCGGCGTCGGGTCCGACGGGTTGCCCATGCCCAGGTCGATCAGGTCGATTCCCTGCTGGCGCTTGGCGTGTTTCAGCGCGTTGAGCCGACCGAACAGGTACGGGGGCAGGCGCTTGATCCGATCCGCGGGTTCGATGGTGAAGTCGGACATGCCTGGAAAACCCCTACCTGCCTCCGCCCGTCGCGGCCCGAGGACGGGGCTGGTACCGTTCCTCGAACTGCTTGCGGAGCACGGGATCGGTAATGACGATCCGCTTGCGGGCCTCCTCGACCAGCTCCTTCTCGATCCGATCCATCAGCTCAGGCAACAGGCGTTCGGTCAGCTTGACGCGAACGATCTCCTTGACGTGCTCGAGCTTGACGTTGGACTTCGCGAAGCGCTTGACCGGCTTGATGAGGTGGTAGTCCCGGTCAATCCGGATCGCGCTGGAGACCTGCTCGAGCTGGAGCTTGAAGGCGGCCTCGCGAAGCTGGGGAGGCACGTCATCCTGGTTTCGGCTGAACGGCGGCAGCAGACCGCCGTTGGGGCTCGTGCGCGGGTTGCGACTGTGGAACTTGGCGACCTCCGCGAAATCCCTGCCGTCAGCCAGGAGCCTGCGGATTGGGCCAACGTCCCGCAAACTGGGCACCTGGATGTGCCGCACCTGGACTCGTTCCTCGTACATCATCTCGTACTGCGCGCGGAGCTGCTCGTCGGTGATCTTGAGTCGCTTGGCGGCGAGCTTCCTCAGGTAGGCCTGCCGCTCCATCGCCAGGTTGAACTCCTCGCGCGTCAGCCCCCGTCGGGCCAACATCTCGGTGAGCATCGCCTCGCGCGCCGCCTCGCCCAGGTTCGGTTGCGTGGCGGCGGGCACGGGAGAGCTGATCCGCAGGAGCGCCCGATCGTACTCGACGCGGATGTCGGCGGGGGTCACGGCGACACCTTCCTTCTCCGCCGCATCGCGAACTACCTCCACCGCGATCAACTGCCCCAGCACCTTCATCCCGTGGGTGCGGAGCAATAGTCCAAAGAGCCGCTTGCGGGAGATGGGGCGCTCGTTGACGGTCGCGATCGGCAATGCCCCGGTCCGCTCGGGCATCCCCGACGAATCCGCTTCGGGCGCGTCCCAGTCGTCGAGCTCGCCGGCCGGTGGCGAGGCCGGCTCCTCCCAAGCGTCGCCCACGCGCCGTCCCGCCGGGCGCTCGGTCATGTTACAGCCAACGACCGCGCACGCGACGAACAGCAACGCTCCCTGTACCACCCTCATCTTGTATGAATGCACCGCCATCATGTCCTCGGGAATCCGCTGCTGTAGACGCGACTCACGCTAACATCGCCTCAAAGCCAAGTCAACATGATGGAATGCAGACGGTGTAGGACCGACGGCCAGGTAGGCAACCCCTCGGCGCTACCTACGACACGAATGCCGCAGCAGGACGGGATTCTTGCGGACGTCGCCATCGGCGGACAACGAATCGAGCCACTCGGGCGTAGCGGGTTGGTTCATCAAACAGGTATGGCAGTCATGATCATAGATGGGGTTGGCCCACATGCGCTCCAGGATATCGTTGAAAGGCTCCTCTCTGATGTTCCCGAACGAGGCGGGACAGAACGCACAGGGCTGGACGTCGCCATAGGGCGAGACGGCAAACAGCATCTTGAGCATGGTCGAGCAGATAAACTTGCTCTTGGGGTTGTCCACGACGTGCAGCTCGTAGTAGGTGAACCCCGGCTCGAGCAACGAGTAGACCATCTGCTCGTCTTCGGGCGTCAGGGGATCCTCATCCGCCAGCGCCCCGCTCTTGAATATCGGCAGGACGCGCACGCCGTCCAGCCCGTTCTCCCGAGCGATCTCCTTGATGGCGGCGATGTCGCCCCGCTCCATCCGATCGACCGTGCAGAAGGTAGACAGATCGGCCCGGACGCCACGATCGTGAAGGAGCCGGGCCGCCCGGATCGCCTGGTCGTAGCATCCCGCGAGCCCGCGATTCCGGTCGTGATCCTCCTTCCGGGGCGAGTCCAGACTGACCCTCGCCTCCTCCAGGCCGGCCTCGGCGAGGCGATCCGCCATCGCCTCATCCACCAACCAGCCGTTGGTGTCGACAACGACCCTGAGCTTGAGCGACGTGCTGCGCTTGATGATGTCGATGATGTCCCGACGGACGAGGGGCTCGCCGCCAAACAGGAAGATCTCGCTGATGGCGAACGGGTGCGCGGCGAAATCGTCCAGCAGCGCATAGCATTCGTCCGTGCTCAGCTCGACCTTGCTTCGGTCCTTGACGTCGTTGACGCCACAGTGGGCGCACCGGCAAGGACACTTGTACGTCACCGACCACATGACCGAGATGTTGCGCATCGGCGATCGCTTGATCATGCTCAGCAGAACCGGGCCGATCCCCGGCCAGAACAACGCCCGCTTGGCCACAGGTTGGACCAGTCGCTTCAGGCGGAACAACGATCGTCCCAGGGAATCGGTCAGGGGGTTGACGTTGGGTGCGCAGCGTTCTGAGGCCATGCGCTTCTTCCTCCGGCCGGCCGTCCAGACATCAATTATATACGGAGCGCGGAGGAGCGTGTCGTCAAGGACCATGAGATTTTGCCCGTTTTTCCACGCGGGGTCGGGCGTCTTCCGGCCCGGTCGGGTCCCATAACGCATACAAACCCTCGCCCCGGCGAGTTCCGCTGGCCCAGATCCCGCAGCGACGGTTGAAGCGCGAGATCCGCGAGGGCTATAATCACTGTTGCGTTGCCCGCCGCGCGGGGTATGCCGGCATGGATCGGTTCCATGCTGGAGGATCCCGATCTTCGTGAGGGGCACGTCTCGATACGAATGCCGGCAGTCGCGCAGCCGCCAGAGCACCCACATGGCAAGGATCCTGCTCCTCAACCCCTCCCCTGTTGAACAGGAAAAACGCTTCATCCCTTACGCGTTGCTGTATCTGCGCAGCGCCTTGGAGCGGCACGGTCACACCGTTCGCATCATCGACTTCCAGATGGGACGCCAAGCTTACGAGGGGTTCAAGGCCGAACTGTCCCAGCGACCCGACGTCCTCGGCGTGTCCCTCTTCTGCGGGCCAGCGGTTCCCCTCGCGAAGATGGCGAGCGCGTTGTGTCGGAAGATGTCAGCGTCGACGCGAATCGTCTGGGGCGGCGTGCTGCCCACGATCGCGCCGGAGATGGTCCTGAGGGACGCCGAGGCAGACTACGTGCTCCGCTTCGAGGCCGAAGACTCCCTGCCCAAGCTCGTCGCAGCCCTGGAAGCCGGCCGAGATCCGCGCGACGTCCCCAACGTCGCCTACCTCGACGGCGACGAAGTCAGCCTCAAACCCCCCGCGCCGGTCCTGGACCTGAGCGACTTCGCACCCATCCACTTCAACGACGTCGACGGCGCCCAATACGTCATCAAGAACCTGGGGTTCGGCACGCGCGTCGCGCCGATCTTCACCAGCAGAGGATGCCCCTACGCCTGCACCTTCTGCTACAACCGGTTCTGCAACCAGGGCAAATGGCGGCCGTTCCCGACCGAGTGGACGCTCGAGACCGTCGACAAGCTGGTCGAGACGTTCGGAATCAACTCGCTGTTGGCGTTGGACGACAACTTCTTCGTCGAGCGCGACCGCGCGTGGGACATCTTCCAGGGCGTCCGGAGCCGGGGGCATGTCCTGAACTGGTGGACCGAGATGCGGGTCGACCAGATCCTGGAGATGACGCCCAAGGATCTCAGGGAGCTCTACGACCTCGGTGTCCGCGAGGTATACGTGGGGGCCGAGTCCGGCGCCGATCGCATCCTGAAGCTTCTCAACAAACGGATCACGGCCGACGACACCCGCAACGCCAACCGGATGCTGGCCGAGGCGGACTTCATCGCCAGATACAGCTTCATCCTCTGCGCCCCGACCGAGATCCGGGCCGAGACGCTACAGACGATCGATCTGGCCATGGAGCTCCTCGACACGAATCCCAAGGCGGCTCTGTGGCAGTTCAACCGGTACGTCCCCTATCCAGGCACACCGCTCTACAAGTTCGCGGTCAAGCACGGCTACAAGCCCTACACCCATCTGGACGACTGGAACATCGGGTGGACCACGAGTCCCGGCATGTTGCCCTCGCCGACGCTGTCCGGGGGGAAGTACTCGACGGTTAGCTATGGGGGGCTGTTCCAGGCGTCTGACGAGGCCATCAAGAACCGTCCGCCATTCTTCCGCGCAGTGTTCAGGATCTTCCGGTCGATCTTCCGGTTTCGCCTGCGTCGGCACGTCTTCGCGCCGTTCCTTGACACGTGGACGGTCGCCGCCTTCTACAAGTGCATGTTCTTCATCAACCGCCGGCGGATGGCGAAGCTCAGCAAACACCTCGCCGTCACTGACGGATAGAACAGCCCTCTTCCCAACCCGGCGACCTCGCAAGCGACACCGCCGAATCCGCGCCCAGGCGACATCAGGCTCGTTTTTCTCGGTCTTGAGGAGAAGGAAGCTCGACCCCGACGCATCCAACCAGCAAGCGGGAAGTCTCGCTCGTGTCCGTTTGATCAGCGCCGTCGCAATGAGGAGGCATAGCCATGACTCACCGCGGAAGCCCCATAGGTCGTGTCGGTCTCGTTGTCTTCATTTCGGCGATCGTGGTTACGTTTGAGGGGGTCTCAGGAGCTGTCCGGCTCGTCCCGACGCCCGAGTACCCGACCATTCAGGCGGCCATCGATGCTTCGAGCAACGGGGACGTCGTCATCGTCAGCGAAGGAATCTACTCGGGTCCTGGAAATCGGGATCTAAACTTCGGCGGCAGGGCCATCACTGTCCGAAGTACCGACCCGAACGATCCGAACGTCGTGGCCGCGACCGTGATCGACGCTGGCGGCACCGAACTGGAGAATCACCGGGGGTTCCTCTTCGAGAGCGGCGAGGGCCCCGACGCCGTTGTAGCCGGGCTGACGATCCAGAACGGATACGCCGTATCGGCCGGAGGGATCCTGATCGAGAGCAGCAGTCCGACGATCACGAAGTGCACGATCGCCTCCAACACCGGGACCGGAGGCGTCTGTGCAGGCGGGATCATGTGCTGGCTGGCGAATCCGATGATCGAATACTGCACGATCACGGGCAACAGCGGGCTCGGACCGGCGCTCGCCTGCGGCGGGATCGTCACGCGTGAGTCCTCTCCCACGATCGCATACTGCACGATCACCGACAACTTCGCCGAGGGCTACGGCGGCGGGGGATGCAGCTACCTGTACTCCAATCCGCTGTTCACCAATTGCCTGGTCGCTAACAACTACGCGGCCATCGACGGCGGCGGCATCGAAACGTGGTGGAGCACCTCTGTTCGGGTCTATAACTGCACCATCACCGGCAACGTGGCCCACTTCTATGGTGGCGGCCTTGACACCTGCACCGATACGAATCTGGACATCAGAAACTGCACGATCACCAACAATGTGCTCCTCGAGCCCAATGGCTACGGCGCCGGGGTGACCTGCTGGAAGTCGAGCACGGTCAATCTGGACAACTGCATCATCTGGAACAACAGCTCGGCGCACGGCAGCCAAATCACCATGGGCAGCGAGTTCCTCCTGGACACGCCCGAGACGGTCTGTACGCTCACGCTGAACCATTGCATCGTCCGGAACGAGCCCAACGACATCTATGTCGACCCCTTCGATGTCCTCATCTGGGGCGAGGGAACTGTCGACGACGACCCACAGTTCGTCGATGCCGATGGGCCGGACGACGATCCCAACACCTGGGCGGATAATGACTTCCATCTGTCGCCCAGCTCGCCGGGCGTCGACGGGGGTGATCCCAACGGGGATTACGCCGGTCAGGTCGACATCGACGGCCACCCCAGGGTGATGCCCGACGCCGGGATCGTGGACATCGGGTCCGACGAGTTCCCGGGGGCCCCCTACTTCTACACGCTGGCCTTGACGATCGACAAGAAGAACCTGGGCAGCGTCGAGGTCGAACCGAATCTCGCTGACCTGCCACCCCTGGTCTTCCCAGCCGGCTCACAGGTCGTTTTGACGGCCGTGCCGGTTGAGGGGAAGGTCTTCGACCACTGGGAGATCTACGACCCCAACCACCCGGGCGACGCGAACTTCGCGACGATCGACGCCAACGAGGTGACCAGCCTCGTGATGACTGACGACCTCGAGGTCCTGGCCGTCTTCGACTGTGGGAACACCGGCCCGGCACCTGCGGCTGCCATGGTCATCGGGATGCTCACGGTCACCCTGTTGGCCAGGCGACGACGATAGGGGAACCGGGACAACGAGAGACGCCCGACGTCCTCAGATCGATTGCGCCCCTACGCGGAACCGACCGCAAGACTCGGTACAGCCACACCTCCATCCCCCGCGCCGACCTCAGGGTCGGCGCGTGCACTTCAGGCCACGCTGCTCGGGTTAGCGCGCCAGGACGAACCTGCTAACATGGGCTCCGTGACGCCGCGGGGCGGACCTGCCGTCATCGGGTCCGCACCGTCAGGGACCAAATGACCGTGCGAGATCGGAAACGGGGCTACGGCGGGTACGTAGCATGGGCATCTTGCCCATGGCCATCACGGGCGAGACGCCCGTGCCACAGCGACGCGGATTCACGCACGGTCACATAGGAATCCGAGAGACATGTCTGAAGGCAGCCGCTGGCCTCGACGCCGATGGGTGCTGACGGCGGCGGCCGTCTACGTCCTGGCCGTTGCGGTTCGACTGCTGTTCCTCCTCGAGGCCCGACACAATCCGCTCTACCCGTATCCGACGATCGACGAGCGGACGCATCACGAGGTGGCCCAGGCGATCGCCAACGACACGCTGTCGACGATCGCCTACCCTCGGGCCCCGCTGTATCTGTATGTGCTGGGGGGGATCTACAAGGTCGGCGGGCCCGATCCTGTTCGCGCTCGATTCGTACAGGTGTTCATCGCGGGTCTCGCGCCGGTCCTGGTCTTCCTGATCGCCGGGCGGCTGTTCGGTCCGACCGCGGCCGTCATCGCCGGGGGGCTCAGCGCCGTCTACTGGACGTTCGTCTTCTTCAGCGCCGAGCTGCTCGACGTCACATTGGCGTGCGTGTTCTACTTGCTGCTGGTCTATGTGCTGCTGGCAGTGGCGGACGAGCGCTGGTGGAAGTGGCTCCTCAGCGGCGGGGTAATGGGCGTGGCCGCAATCACCCGGCCGAACATCCTGGCATACGCGCCGGTGTTGGCGGTGATGGTCGTCTGGTTGGCGCGGGAGGCGGTGATCGCTCGATCGCCTCGTGCAGCCGCTTGGGCGCAGCTGCGACCTGGTCTATCTCGGGCGGCGCTGCTAACGGTCGGATGCCTGCTGGCCATCTCGCCGGTGACGCTCCGCAACCTGCTGGTCTCGCACGAGCGGGCCCTGATCGCCGTCTGGGGCCCGGGGGCCTTCTGGGCCAGCAACAACCCGCATTCCGACCCGAGACGGATGACCCGTCCGCCGTTGGACACGAGCAAGAGCCCCTACTTCGAGGACGTCATGACGCTCTCGTGGGCGAAGGGAGCCGAGCTGGCCGTGTGCATGTATCTCTACGCGGCCCAGGAGCTCGGCCATCGGCCCACCAACGCCGAGGTGTCGGACTTCTACTCGCGCCTCTCCAAGGACTACATCCGCCAGTATCCGGGCAAGCTGTTGAGCGACTGGTTCAAGCGGTTCTGCTACACATTCAACGCCTTTGAATACCCCTTCAACAAGGATCTGTACGCGTTTCTCGACTCGAGCCGTCTGTTGCGTGCGTTGTCGTGGCTGCATTTCGGGGTGATCTGTCCGTTGGGCGTGTTGGGCCTGTTGCTGGCGTTGGGGCGGAGGCAGCGGCCGGCCGGACTGGGCTACCAGGTTGCCATGATCCTTGCGCTCGTCCTGCCGGGGGCGCTCTTCCCCATCACGTCCCGGTACCGGTTGCCGATGGTCTACTTGCTCATGCCGCTGGCCGCGTTCGGCCTGGTCGAGGTGATCCGGCTGCTGAGGCCGCCGATCGCGTGGCGGCGGGTCGCCCAGCCCGTCGGGATCCTGGCCGGCCTGGCGGTCTTCTGCAACATCAATGTCTTCGGGCTGCGCCCCGCGGACACCGAGCATCTGCTCATCCAGTACGTCGGTGCGTCGATGGCCACGGGCCAGCATGACCTGGCGGCCCGGGCCTCCGACGAAATCGCACGAGCCCTGGAGGACCCGAACCGCGCACACAAGGTCCCCCCCAACGCAATGAGACCGCTGTTCGCGTACTTCCACCACCAGGGCGACCTGTCCCGCGCCGCCGGCTACGCCTGGCAAATGATCCGCCGACAGGAGCCCGCGGACGCTCAGACGCTCGGCGTAGCAGTGAAGGTCCTGATCGACGTCGACCGGCGGAACGAAGCCGCCCAGGCCCTGGCCGTCCTGGAGTCGGCCGCCCCTGCCCCCAACCCGCACACGGCGCTTGCGATGTACCGCTACGGCCTGGCGTATCGCGACCGCGTCGCCCTGACCAAGGCCGCCCAGCAATACACCGCCCTTTCGAAACGCCACCCCACAGAACCCCTCTACCGAAATGGCCTGAATGCCGCTCGACGCGCCCTGGTGCGACTCCAGACCCCGCCGTCCTCCGCCCCCGCCGCGTCCCGCCCGGGCAGGTAGGCGGTTTGACTGCCGAACGCGGGCCATCTACGATTCCAGCCGAGTAGACAGCGATGACCGGCCTGGGTCGGCTAGGGCGCGAGAGCCAATGGATCCGCTTATCCAGATAAAGCGCTGTGTCATGGCCGATCGCGTCATCTTCACGGCCAAGGCGCGGGACGAGATGCGCTCAGACGGGCTTGCCGTCCAAGATGTTTTCGAAAGCCTGCTGAACGCACAGGGCATCTACAAGGTAGTGAGGTCGCGAAGCCGGCGTCAGGGAACAGCGGGCGATCGGCTCTACGTCATCCGGTCCTTCACGTTCGACATGACAGCGGTCTACACGAAAGGTAAACTAGTGAGGGAGCGCCGAGAGCCTGTGTTCTATGTCCTGATCTCCGGCAAGCTGGATGTGGAGCCATGACGAAGCTCAAACCCAAGCTGTCCCGGTGTCCCAGCTGCCATCGGAAAGGGATGCGTCGGGAGGTCCGCGATGTCGA
Organism: uncultured Planctomycetales bacterium; assembly: GCA_964390905.1. Classification (GTDB taxonomy): domain Bacteria; phylum Planctomycetota; class Phycisphaerae; order UBA1845; family JAFGLZ01; genus JAFGLZ01. Next base: position 39,768 of record CAYMLO010000066.1, read on the forward strand.
GTTGGATGGCGGAAAGCACGTAGCACGGGGCATAGAGGTCGACGTTTGCCCCTCTTGCGGAGAGCAACTCTACGATCCTCAAGCCATGCGCGCGATCGAGGCAACGTCCCCCCGCCGACCCCAGCGCCGTCGCAAGACCACGGCATCCTCGGGGCGCTGACCTCGCTCTTCGGGCGATATGCACATAGGAAGAGTCCATGCTTCGGAATCTGCACCTACTCGCAGTGATCGTGGTTTCCGGTGCTCAGGGCGGAAAGATGGGGCAATCGGGCCCAACTGAGAAGGTCATGCCTGCCTACCTCCAGCGCCACAAACTCGCCGAACTCGTGCTCAAGCCGACGGGGCGCGAGGCGGACTTCGATGGGCATGCCGTAGAGTGCCCGAAGGTGTTTCGGTACGGCGGTCGGTGGTATATGGCCTACACGGGGATCGCGAAGCCCAAGGGGGTCGTTCACGAATCGATCGGGCTGTGCGAGAGCGACGATCTGGTCCGCTGGCGGAACCGGCGGCAGATCCTCGAGCCGGGCAAGCCGGGCGCGTTCGATCACGGAGGACTGAGCGGGCCTTTCTCATGGGTCGAGGGCAAGCGCGTCTACACGATGTACTGCGGGTTCCCCAAGGTCGGCTACGAGACGGGCCCGGGGCAGCACGGGCTGGCGTGGACGGATGATCTGGAGACGTGGCACAAGTCGCCGCACAATCCCGTGCATCGCGTCGGCACCAAGGGCGGGTGGAACGACAACGTCGTCTACCAGGCGTTCGTGATGAAGCACGACGGGCGATACTGGATGTTCTACAACGCGCACGGATCGAAGGACAACTGCGAACAGATCGGCGTGGCCAGATCCGACGACCTGATCCACTGGTTCGAGTACCAGGACAATCCGATTCTCCGCAAGGGCGATCCGAAGCGCGACCGCGATCACCGCATCATCGCCGACCCATGGGTGATGCGGCTGGCGGACACATGGCACATGTTCTACTTCGCCTTCGACGGCCAGCACGCCCGCGAGTGCCTCGCCACCAGCGACGACCTGCTGTCGTGGACCAAGAGCCCGCTGAACCCGATCATGGACGTTGGCCCGCGGGGCAGCTACGACGAGATCCACTGCCACAAGCCGTGCATCATCGAGCACGAGAAGGTCTTCTACCACTTCACCACGTCGTGCGGGAAGCGCAAGGACGGGTCGGAGTACCGCGCGATCGGCCTGGCAACGTCGAAGCGCCTGGCCGGCGTGGCCTACCGCGAGCGGTAGCTCCGCCTTCCGTCAAGGACGACTGTTGGTGGGACCTGTTGCCGTGGAGGGCGGCTTCTTGCCGTCGGCCAGCCAGAGGAAGGCGAGCGTCTGTCGCGCGCGGGGCGGCAGGAAGACGCGAACGACCAACCTGGCCAGCGGCCGACCCGCGGCGATGCCCAGAATCCCTCCAAGGATCTGTATCAGCGTGTACTGAATGATATAGGGGGTCGCCCAGGCGAGGGTGTTTCGCGGACCGCCGTAGCGGAGAGACAACAACAGAACCAACCCCACCAGCGTTGGGATCGCCACCGCGACGGCGTCGCACGTCCACCTTCGCCAGTGGTAGCAGAAGACGGTGATCAGGGCCATGCCGCCGAAACTCAGCAGCAGCGAGCCGATGGCCATCCCCACCACCCATTCGATGTACTGCCGCTCGTGGGTTCGCATGTAGAGCGGCAAGCCGCTGCGCTGCCAGCGGCCCGCGCTCTGCGAGTAGGCATAGCGGCGCCTGCCCAGATCCTCCACGGTGACGACCGTCATCGCCCCCTCCGCGATGGCCAACCCGACGAAGCCGCCGCCGATGATGAGGATCCAGAACGCCAGCAGGAGCGTCGCCAGACGCTGCAGCCACGGGCTGAAGACCGACGTCTGCCCGGCAGCCGGATGGAAGCGCCCGCACTCGGGACAGCGGCACAGCAGCACCCGCGTCCGCGGATCACGCCGGATCGCCTGCGTGCGGAGGTTGTATCCGCAATGGTCACAGAAACGGTCCAGCTCCATCTCGGCGATGATGGGCAGACGCTCGAAGTCAAACGTCGTGTCGATGACGGGTTGATCTCGGATTTCGCTCATCCGGCCGATATCTAATCAGAATCTGGGTTCTGTGGCCACGCCCCGCAGACCCGTGCCGCCAAGTTGGACACCGCTCGACGGGCGTTATTTCAGTATTGCCCCTCCCGCTCGGCCGCCATCTGGTCATGGCAAGGTCGGGCTTGTCCACTCGGCAGGCCATCAAGTACAAAGCCGTCGTATCGGCCCGCGACCGATTCCAGGTGCCGGGAGCCGAGCACGGATACGTCCCATGGACTCCGAGACGGTCGACATCCTTCGCCGCATGCTGACGCGTTCGGCACATCCGGGCGACGATGCCCCGGCTGCCGCGGCGTCGCCGGTCCAGCAGCTCCGACTCGAGGTCGTGGTGGCGGGCCTGTCGTCGCAGGTCGTGCTGCGTGGGGATGAGCTGATCCGGGGGTATCTGCCGTTGATGCGGATCTTGGTCGAGGCACATCAATCGGCGGGCCGGCGGACCGTGGCGGCGTTGGCGGGCGTGCCGGGGAGCGGCAAGTCGACGCTGGCGGCCGTGCTGGCAGAACTGTGGCGTCACGTCGAGCCCGGACCGGCCCTGACCGTGGTGGGGATGGATGGATGGCATCTGACCAACGCCGAGCTGGATCGGCGAACGTTCACATCCGACGACGGCTCGTCCATCCCGCTACGGAGGCGGAAGGGTTCCCCCCCGTCGTTCGACGCGGAGGCCTTGGCGTCAGCGTTGCGGCGAATTCGACATGCGCGCGAGGACGTGCGCGTTCCCCTGTACGACCGCAACCTACACGAACCCGTGCCCGATGCTGGTGTGGTTCCCGGCGGGACGGACACCCTCCTGATCGAAGGCAACTACCTGTTGCTGGGCGCGGGGGCATGGTCCGACGTGCTCGGCCAGATCGATCTGCCGCTGTGGCTCGATATCGATCCGGAGGCCTGTCGCGATGGGCTCCTCGCCCGTCACATCGCGGGGGGCATGCCGCCGGACCAGGCCGCTGCCAAGGTCCGAGAAAACGACGAGCCCAACGCCCGGATCGCGCTGAGCAGCCGTCATCAGGCAGCGTGGATGGTTTGTGCCGACGAATCACACGCCCTGACAAACGTTCGCCGCGCATGACCCCCCCTTCTGCCTCCTGCCCAAACCAACGTCCCGATCTGTGGATTTTCCCGCCGTGACGTGCATCCCGCCGCTCCGATGGGCCACAGTGGGCGGGGTCCATAATCTCCCTCCTCACATCGGCCAGGTCCGGTCCTTATGGGCAGCCGGACGTTCTTGGGCCTGTGCAGCGTCCAGGATTCGAGAACAAAGCGAGGGCCCCCTGAAAAAAAAAGGAGGCCAGAGGAAGAAATCGCTGGACCGCGCGCCTACTGTATTGAACACATGGGGGGGACCACACCACTCTCGGTTGAGTCCCTAGGGTACATCTTAGACCAAGCGCTGACCAGAAATGGGGGGACTCATCATGTTCTCGCGCGTCAGTTCGATTGTCTGCAGTGTTGCTGTCATGTTGCTCGCCCAGGGCGGGCTTGCGTCGATCATCGTCGACGGCCAGCTTGATGACTGGGGGACAACGCCGTTCGTGGATTGGGTGCCGGACGCGCCCGCCTGGTACGTCGAGGAGAACTGGGGCGATCACCCCGGTGAGACTGGGGCCTATCCCTATGGGGGTGAGGCGTTCGACCAGGAAGCCCTCTACGCCCTGGTGGACAGCGGTGACCTCTGCATCACCATCGTGACGTCGTTTCCCGAGAGCGGCGTCTTCGCTCAAGGCAACCAGGTCATGCCCGGTGACATCGCCATCGATCTCGATGGCGACGACGTCTATGAGTACGGCATCGTCGGGCACGGAGCCAACAAGGGGGATGTGTACTACGGTCCCACCTGGTCGCTCCCTCACGGCTTCATCGGATTCCCCCAGGACGGGCCCTCGACCCTTTCGGGGGGCACGTACGTGGGAACGATTCCGTTCGTCTACCTGAATGCCGGCGACCTCGAGGGCAACGGGACCGACACCTACGTCCTGGAGATGTCCATGCCGCTATCCCTCCTGGGCAATCCCGTTGGCCCGGCCAGCGTGCACCACGTCATGACGTGCGGAAACGACGCACTCAACGGCGGGTTCATCGTGCCGGAGCCGGCCACCTTGGGCTTGCTGATGATCGGCGCCGGGTTGACGTTTGGCCGGCGTCGCCGGCAGTACGACTGAGGACCGACCAAAGCGAGTCATCTGTTCTACACCGCCGCGCCCAGGCCTGATCGATCATCGGCGTCTGGGCGCGGCTTATCCTTGCGCAGATGGGCAAGGACGACCCCTGCAGGACAACCTGCCAACGACGCAGACCAACCCCCTCTCCTATGGCTCGTCGGATTCGGACGGCTCGGCGGGACGCATCGGGATGGTTTGCTGGTTGAGGACCAGACGACGATAGAGCTGGAGTGTCTCGTCGACCATGCCGCTGACCCGGTGATTCTGGCCGATGTACTTTTGGCCGGCCGCCGCGAGGCGTCGAGCTCCCCCCGGATCCCCCAAGACCTCTGCCAGGACGGCCGCCAGCAGCTCCGCGCTCGGGGGCGAATAGATGCGAGCCGTCTGGCCGTCGATCAGGCAATCCTGGTCGCCGCCTTCGACGGCAACGACGACGAGGCCCGCAGCCATGGCCGTCATCGCGTGGATGCTAAGCGTGTGCTGCGGGGCCGGCACGATGAAGACATCGGCTCCCTGCAAGACCGACGGCCATTCCCGGATGAGACCGGCGAACGTCACCCGCTCGTTCAGGCCAAGCGCGTTGACGCGTCTGCGGAGGTCGCTCTCGGCCGGACCACTACCCAGCAGGAACAACATGACCGGCTGGGCGCCACGGCTCAACTGGCCCATGGCCTCGAGGAGATGCTCGAGGCCTGCATCGGCGGCCAGGGGCGTAATGACCACCAGCGTCGGGTCCTTCTGCTCGTCGAGAAAGCAGGACGGCTCCTGTCGGGGCACCAGGCCCCACCGGACGCGCACGACGTCCTCGGCGCTGCGTTCGAGTCGCTGAATGACCTGAGTTCGAATCGGATCACTGACGGCCACGATCGCCGCGGCGGATCTAAGGACCGGCTCGGTCTGCTCATCGAGCTCGTCGGTGCCGGTCAGGGTAACCACCAACGGAACGTCGAGCGCGGCCGCCACGTGGGCGCCGAGCGAAGCCGTCCCCCCGGACAGGGCATGCACCAGATGGGGTCGGTCCTCGCCAAGGCGGCTGACCAGGTCGGCCAGGGACCCCTTTCTCCGCCACCACGCGAGCGAGCCGTAGGTCTGTACGCGAACCGGGCCGATTTCCAGGGAATCAATGCCGGCCGAGCGGGGGCCGACGACGGTGGTCCGAACCGCTTCGTCGATCAAGCCTACGCAGAGATGACGCACCGCCGAGTCGAAGCGTTCGAGGCAGTCATCATCAGCCACGATACAGATGTGCGCATGGTTCGCCATGACAATCGCGAAATCACCTATGCTGCATCGGCATTACAGACAGGCCGCCCGGCCTTGTCAATGCACGCCCGCCTGCAGGAGCCGGAGGATTACCGGCGACCGGACGTGCGGCAAACCGACGTCGGTCATGCTATCATGGTGGGACGAGGTCGTCAGACGCGATGAGCAAGAGGGACAGATTCAAGCTTTCGCTGGCCAGCAAATGCCGGATGCTGTTCGGCTTGGCCGTTCTGCTGATCATTGCTGCGGCGTTGTTTGTGCCGGGCTATCGGATGGAAACGCTGGTTCACGAGCTGAAGCTCAAGACCGTCAAGCAGATGGCCCTGGCTGCCCATGCCCATTCCGACCTGCCGGGGGGCAGCTGGGCGGATAAGCAGAATGAGCTGAAGACGTGGTGGCCCCTATACGCTGGCGCACATCAACTGCCCGCCACGCCCATACCGAAACTCGTCGAACTCGATCCGCTCAGCAAGGACATCCCAGAGGGAATCAGCGATTTCGCGAAGCAGTCCATTGAGTTCTTGCGAGGGCGGACAGACAAGGAGGAAACGCGCAAGTGGGAAACGGGTCCTGACGGCACGACGGTCTATCGCTTCGCGCTGGCCGTTCGCCGAAAGAGCGACCAGAAGCTAGTGGGGATCGTGACGGCGCGGTTCGCGCCCCCGGAGACCACGGCCGAGTTGTGGTGGAACCGGATCGCCCTGATCGCCGCGGGTGGGCTGGCGGGCCTGCTCGCGCTGCTGGTCTTCTACCTGATCACACAGAAGTTGATCCTGTCGCCGGTCCGCAAGCTGCGGCGGGTGAGCGAGCAGGTGGCGGCCGGTGACCTGTCCGTCCGGAGCAAGACGGCGACAGGCGACGAGTTCGAGGATCTCGCCCGCGCCTTCAACACCATGCTGGCGAACCTACAGGGCACCCAGGACGAACTCCGCGAGGTCAATCGGTCGCTGGACATCAAGCTCGACCATCTGGCCCAGTCGAACGTCGCCCTGTTCGAGGCCAACCGGGTCAAGAGCGAGTTCCTGGCCAACGTCAGCCACGAGCTTCGCACGCCCATGTCGTCGATCATCGGGTTCGCCGAGCTGCTCAAGGAAGCCCATGAGAACGCGGACCCGCGACTGTCCCGATACTCCGAGAACATCCTGACCAGCGGGCGGATGCTCCTGGACATCATCAACGACCTGCTGGATCTCGCCAAGATCGAGGCGGGCAAGGCGGCGCTGCGGATCGGGCAAGTCGATCTGCGGGTGATCTGCGGCGAGTTGATGGATTTCGTCAGGCCCCTGGCCAGCAAGGGAGGCCTGGACTTGGAGCTCCACCTGGCGGACGGTCTGCCGAAGCTCCGGTCTGACGGCGGAAAGATCAAGCAGATCCTCTACAACCTCCTGAGTAACGCCGTCAAGTTTACGCCCGAAGGGGGTCGCCTCGAGCTGGCCGTCCGCCCCGAAGGGCACGACCGCGTCCGCTTGGAGATCACCGACACCGGGCCGGGCATCCCGCCGGAGCACATCGAGACCATCTTCGAAAAGTTCCGGCAAATCGACCAATCCGAGACCCGCGAGCACAGCGGCACGGGACTCGGCCTGGCCATCAGCCGGGAGCTGGCGATTCTCCTGGGCGGATCGGTGTCCGTGACCAGCACGGTCGGGGTCGGCTCGACGTTCACGGTCATCCTGCCGATAGAGTGTCCGCAAGCCGTCGCAGAGACGGGCGGGACGCCGGCGACCGTTAGCGCCACTGTGGAGCGATGAGGACTCGGCGCGCAGGGCCTCTTGCCTACAGCGCCGGCTTGGCCGTGTGCACCGCGCCCTGCTGGGCGCGCCGTTGCAGATCGGCCCACTCGGTGCCGCCGTCGTCTGGGATGTGCTCGAGATTCACACCAGGAACGAAGTTCGGCAGACGGCCGTTGGCGAAATCGTCCCAGTATTGCCGCGTGTGCGTGTAGTACACGGTCGTGCCGCTTGGGAAGCGGATGGCCAACAGCAGGCCCGGATGCGGGTAGGGCTTCTCGGGCATCTCGTCGAGCCGGAGCCGCTCGACGGCATCCTCGTCGAGCTCGACGCCGAGCCCAGGGGCGTCGGGAATCGCGACCGATCCGTTCTCAACGACGAACGGATCCGCCAGGAGCTGATGCTGGTAAAGCGTGTTGCAGGTCACCGCCGGCCAACGGGCATGCGACAGGACCGCGGCGTGGTGCAATGACATGGCCGCGGTCAAACCCGTCCCGACGATCTGCAGGAAGAACGGTTTGTTGGCCGTTGCGGCGATCGTGCCGCTGGTCTGTACCCGGCCAACGCCGCCGCCGACAACGAACCCATCGCAGACGTCTTCGTGAAGAGCGGTCATGATCGGCGGCGAACCGAAGTGGTGCGCAATCGGCACGCGGGTGGCCTGGCGGATATGCCGGCCCGCATCGACGTCGTCCTGGGGGATGGGCGTCTCGTACATGGTGACGTGGGGATGCCGCTCTATCTCCACCAGAAGCCGCTTGGCGTGAGCGGCCTCGTTGAGCAGACCGTTGAAGTCCAGGTCCAGCTCGAAATGGTCGGGCAGCGTCGCGCAGAGGTCCCTGACCTGCTGGCGTAGGCAGAACCACGGCCTGGCCTTAGTCTTGAAACTGGTGTATCCGGCGGCCAGGGCCTCGCGGCATTCGGCGATCCAGTCCTCGGCGGGCATGTCGATGTCCCACCAGCTGACATAGGCCCGGTCTCGGATTCGGTGCCCCAGCAACGAGTGGACCGGCGTTTCGCACGCCTTCCCGACCGCGTCGAACAACGCCATCTGCAAACCCGCGCCGAGCGAATCGTCCCACATCAGCTCGGCGGCGTTGCGGTCGAGGACCCGTTTGGCGTCCTCAGCCGTGCTGACGCCCCAGGTGTAGTAGCGCATCGTCTCCCCGACGCCCACCACCCCGCACGCCAGCCTCACCTTCCAGATCTCAAAGAGGGTCCAGTGGGGGATCTCGCGGACCATATTGCGGTAGGGCACGTCGCGGATCGGCACGTTGACGGCGATGACCTCTGTGCCCTTGACGGTCAAATCCGCCATGATCGTGTCCCTGCCTGCTGGCCTGCACTTGTCACGGTCACATGCAGCGATCCGCAGTCGATGGGCCGGCAATCACACGGACACGGCAGACCCCCGCGCCCGCGGTGACTCGGTGCGCCGATGTTGTGCAATGACATCACACCGCGCCGGGAACGACTGCGCGCACAACGCCTTGGGGCAAGCGTTTGTCGCATCCACTCGCGCCGCTCTAACGCCAGGGCGGGCGCGTGCGTCCCTAGAACACGCCCGTCGTGCCGCCGCCGAGCAGCATCTGCACCAGGATGGGAATCAGGGCAGTCACGGCGGCCTGCAGAACGAGCGTCAGCAGGTCCGCGGTTTGCTGCTGGGTGCAGCCGCCCACGGCCCCCAATGCCGGCAGCGCCGTCATTGCCAGTAACATCCGCCTGGACATATTCGTCCCTCCCTTCGGACCCGGGCATTTGCCTCAAGACCCGATTTCCTCAGGTTACGGCCGGTCCCCGATCGTCACGAAGCCGGAACCGATCCGTTCGACGCTAGAACAAGGTGGTCTGCCCGTCGCCCAGGATCATTTGGACCAGCACCTGGACCCAGCCGGTCAGGACCGTCAACATGAACGTCTTGAACAACGCCATGCCTTCTTCGTGGTTGTACGCGAGCGGGGCCAGCGGCGAACAGCCGATGTCGGCAGCCAGCGGCAACGCCGTCGCCGCCAAGAGCAGGCGTCTATACATGTCTGTCCCTTCTGCTTATTGAGCCCGAGCCTGAACCCAGACCATCTTACGCGACAGCCGACGCCTGGTCCACCTCATTCTCGAACCGGACCGCCACGCGCTTCGAGACCCCCGGCTCCTGCATCGTCACGCCGTACAGCACGTCACAGCTGTTCATCGTCCGCTTCGAGTGCGTGATGATCACGAACTGGGACCGGTCCAGGAATTCCTGCACCACGCTGTTGAACCGATCGACGTTGGCCTCGTCCAGAGCGGCGTCCACCTCATCGAGCACCGCAAACGGGCTCGGACGACTCTTGAAGATGCCAAGCAGCAGCGCTACCGCCGTCAGGGTCTTCTCGCCGCCGGACATCAGCGAGATGCTCTGCAGCTCCTTGCCTGGGGGTCTGGCGACGATCTCGATGCCGCATTCCAACACGTCATTGGAATCTTCCAGGATGATGTCCGCCCGCCCGCCGCCGAACAGCTTGCGGAACAGCTCTTGGAAGTGCTTGCGAATCGACTCGAAATTGGCCAGGAACCGTTCGCGCGATTCGCGGTTCAGCCGCTGGATCAGCGACTCGAGCGTTCGCTTCGACTCGATCAGGTCGTCCCGCTGCGACGTCAGGAAGTGCGCCCGCTGCTCCAGCTCCTCCTGCTCGGTGATGGCGTCCAGGTTCACGTTGCCCAGACGATCGATCTTGCCGCGGAGATCGGCAATCTCAGCCTCGACCGCGGACCAGTCCTGCTCGGTCGGCTCATAGCCCTGGTACTGCTCGGCCAGGTCGATGTCCAGCTCGTCGCGGACCCGTCCGGCCAGCTCGTCGCGCCGGACGCGGGCCTCTTGCAGTCCCAAACGTAGCTCGTTGAGCCGCTGCTCGACCTCCTCCAACTTCTGGCGGTCCTCCTTGAGTTTCTGGGCGAGCTGCTCGGATGACGCGCGAGCCATCGCCCGCTCACGCCGACACGCCAGGGCCCGTCGGGCTGACCGCTCCTTATCGAGGTACAGGCCGGCCAGGGTAGACTCGGCCTTGAGAATCGCCCGCTCCGCCGAGGCGACCCGGGCGGCCGTCTCGTCCACCTCGTGACCGGCAGCCACCAGCGTCGCCTGCGCCCGGTGATGCTCCTGTCGAAGATCCGTCAGGTGCTCGTTGAGGCTGGCGCGTTGCTCGGACAATCGGCCTGCGTCGATCCGGGCCTCGGTCAGACGCTCGCTGAGCTGTTGGCGGTCCTCCACCGCCCGGTCGATCTGATCGGTGAGTCGATCGATCGATCGCTCCCGCTCAGCCCGGACGGCCTCGAGCTCCTGCAGCCGGTTCTCGTTGGACGAGCTGCGTTCCGAGGCCTCGGCCATCTGCTCCTCGATCGCCTGGACCTCGCCCGCGATCAGGGGCTGCTCTTCGGTCAGCCGACGGATGTTCTCTTCGGCTTGCTGGAGATTGCCGTTGTTCTCGGTCTGCTGAATGGTGGCCTCGTGGATGGCGGACCGCAGCTCATGCTGAATCCGCTCGAGGTGCTCGGCCTCGGCGGAGGTGCGCTCCATCCGATCAGTCAGGACCGCGATATGCTGATCGACCTGCTGAAGCTGATCGGCCAGCTCGCGAATCTGGCTCTTCCGCGAGATCAATCCCACCGACCTCGACGACGAGCCCAACACCACGCGGCCGTTGGGCTCGAGGATCTGACCCGTCAACGCGACGAACCGGTGGTTGCCGTAGTTCATCTCCGACAAGCGCAAGGCGTCGGGCAGCGTCCGGACCACGATGGTCTTGCCCAGCAGGTGTCTAACCAGATGCTCGTAGCGCTCCTCGTAGCGGACCATGTCGGCGGCGTTGCCCACGAAGCCGTCCATCCCCGAGAAATCGCGGCCGTTGATGAACGGCCCCAGCCGATCCAGACAGATCGCCTGCACGCAGCCGTCCAACTCGGCGATCGCATCCTCGTCGGCGAACAGCCGGGACGAATCGCTGACGATCAGGTGCTGCTCCAAGTCGCCGAGCACCGACTCGATGATGGCGGCGTGACTCACGTCCGCCTCCAGCAGGTCGGCCACCAGCCCCTCGACGTAGTCGAAGGCCCGCCCTTCCGGGTCCGCCTCCCGTCGCATCAGAACGGCCCGGACGCCGGCGCTCACGCCCTCGTATCGACGATCCAGGTCGCACAGGACCTCGTATTGGCTCCGCAGGCCGCTGCGGCGTTCCTTGGCTTCGACCAGCTCCTGATTCAGCCCGTTCCGTGTCTCGTCGAGACGAGCGGCGGCCAGACGCTTCTCATCCAAACGCTGCCGCTCGACGCGGATTAGCTCGCTGACTTCGGTCCCTCGGGCCACCAACTGGGCCTTGCGCGCCAGAAGATCCTCCAGCTGGCGGCGGATCTCCGCGTCGCGGACGCTCAGCCGGTCCCTCTGCCCCAGCAAGCCCTCCTGATGGTGGCGGATCGTCTGGATCTCGTTACGCAGCTGCGTCGTCCGGCGGAGCAGGTCCAGCACGCCCCCCTTCTCGTCGTCCAGCTCGGCCTGCATCTCGGCGAGCTCTCGGCTGCGGCGCTGGTCCTCGGCCATCAGCGCCTCGATCAACCGGGACTGCTCGGCGGCCCGGGCCTCCATGGCCTTCGCGCTGTCCTGCTCGGAGGCAATCTGCCGCTCGAGCTCCCGGATGCGGCGCCGCTCGGCCACGCAGCGACGACGGTCCCGTTGCAGGTTGGACTCCAGCTCCTCGATCCGCTGGCGAGACTGATCGATCCGCTCCTGATTGCCCGTCATCTGCGACTGAATCGTCAGCAGCTCGTTGTCCAGTCGGGAGAGCTGCTGGTCGATCTCCAGGGCCTTGCCGTCCAGCGAGGTGATCTCCGCTTCACTGCGGCTGATGTCGCCCCGCAGGCCCGCGGCCGCGTCCGTCTCGGCGCCCGCCCGTCGGTCGAGGTCCTCGATCTGGCCAGTGAGGCGGTGAAACTCCGCGAGGCTGAAGCTGGCACGCAACTCCCGAAGCCGCTCGCTGTAGGCCTTGAAGTTCCGCGCCTTGCCCGCTTGGTACTTGATGGATCGGAGGCGCTTCTCGACCTCCTCGACGATGTCCTGGACCCGCAGCAGGTTCTGGTCCACGCGTTCGAGCCGGCGGACGGCCTCCTTGCGGCGGGCCTTATACTTGCTGATGCCGGCCGCCTCCTCGAAGATCATCCGCCGCTCCATCGGGCTGGCCTGAAGCAGGATGTCCACCTTCCCCTGCTCGATAACGCTGTAGGCGTTCGTGCCGACGCCGGTGTCCATGAACAGTTCGCGGATGTCCTTGAGCCGGGTGGGCTGCTTGTTGAGCAGATACTCGCTCTCGCCACTGCGGTAGAGACGGCGGGAGACAATGACCTCCGTCTGCTCGACGGGTAGCCTGCCGCTGGAGTTGTCGAAGAGCAGGTCGACCTGGGCCACCCCGCTGCTCTTGCGCGTGGTCGATCCGCTGAAGATCACATCGAGCATCTGCCGACCGCGAAGGCTCTTGGCCGACTGCTCGCCAAGCACCCACTTGAAGGCATCCACGAGGTTGCTCTTGCCGCAGCCGTTGGGCCCCACCACGCAGGTGACGCCCTTGTGGAAGTCGAAGTCGGTTTTCTCGGCGAAGCTCTTAAATCCTGTCAGGGTCAGTCGTTTCAGATGCATGCAGTGTGGGCCTCCTATGCCCGAGGAGCAACGTCTCCGCGTCGCAACTGGTCGCGTACTTTCCCACCGCGCCAGGTGATGGACCGCATCACGAAAGCCCAAGTATATCACAGACATCGGCTGTGTCCACCCAAATTCGCCACTGTGAAGCCCTTATGTTATCCGGCCCCGCGGCCTGCCCGTGCCCCCCCCCGCCGCCGTCACCCCCGGTGCCTGGGCACTCCCCCCGCCCGGGGGAGGCCGCCCCCCCGGCGGAGGACTCAAGTTGGCGCGTCCGGCCGTACTGGTGTACTGCGACACGTCGCCTGACGGCGGGGGCTGATCTCCTTCTCGCACGCCTGCACTGGGAAGTCCACGGCATGCGCGGCTGCAAACTCCCGAGGTGGTGCACTGGACTGCTTGCGGCGCGGCGGCGGCGACGGACTAGTGCTCTGTCTCCCGAGAATTGATGGACTGAAGTAGGCTTCTTTGCCGAT
>CAYMLO010000067.1:0-53149 GCA_964390905.1 uncultured Planctomycetales bacterium
TGCATGCCTTAGCCACGCCGCCAGCGTTCGTTCTGAGCCAGGATCAAACTCTTCGATTTTCTTATCGCTGCATCGGCTCGGGCCCGGGGGCCCGTACCGTCGCTTACACGATAAAAGGGCTCAAACAAACTCACTGCGTGTGAGAATGCTTGATCAACACACCTTTACAGCGTGTTTACGGCGTCGCCAGCGTACCACGCAGCATCGACGACGCCCACATTCTCACGGCGATCAACTGTTCACTTGTCAAAGAGCGGTGAGACAAGGTCTCAGGGCCACCCCCACACCCTTGTCGACCTGACAGCCTTCGATAGTTTAGCCGATCGACGGGATCTGTCAAGCCCAAACGGCGATTCGGGCAAGAGAAACAATTCCCTTGCCCCTCGGACCCCGGCTCCGCCGAGAAAACGACTCAACCCTGAGCCCGCCGGATCCGAGCGGTCAACGGCTCGTCGCTACCTCTGGCCAACAGATAACATACCACGGAATCGGCGTGTGTCAAGCGACGCGGCGGGTCGTTCGCTTGGCCGTCCCGGGCTAGGGAAAGAAGCCGAGCAAGAAGTCCCTCAGGCTACCCTCGTAGACGGCATGGGCGAGGAACTCGGTGCCCCGCTGGTTGCCCCAGCAATAGACGATGACGATCTTGCCCTCGAACTCGCACAGGTCGACGTCGCAGTTGTTGATGTTGGTGGCCTTGGCGATGTGGGCCTGCTGCTCGGGGGTGAGACTGGGGTTGCCGATCTTCTTGTCCTCCGGTCCGTGCTGGAGGACGGGGTTGAGCTTGCTGAGCTCCCAGCTGACAAAGTCTCGCGTGCGGACGATCCATGGGGCGTACGTGCCACGCGGACGGGCCTCCAGGTAGATCATATAGTAGTGGCCCTCAAGCCAGCGAATGACGGGACAGGCGGAGTAGCGGTCCTGGGTGTAGACGCATTGGGGGCCCATCCACTCCCAGTTGAACAAGTCCTTGGACTCAGCGAAGCGCATCGTGAAGCGCTTGCCGACGACATCGGCTGGTTTGCCCAGCTCGATGGGCATGACGTAGCCGTCGGGCCCCTTGCAGACGGAGTTGTTGTACATTCCCCAGCCGGGTTGGCTCAGTGCGGTCTTGGTCTGCCAGGTCCTAAGGTCCTTGCTCCACCACATCTGCATCGTCGAGCCGCCCCACGTGTCGACGCCGAAGACGTAGACGGTGTCGCCCTCCACGTGGGCGCTGCCCAGGTGATAGCCGGCTGCGAACGCGGGCGTCGGCTTGCCCGTCGCCACGTCGATGAAGCGGAAGTAGCTCTTGCCCGTCTTGTTGGGCTTGTAGTACTTGTCGCGGACGTACTCGAAGCGATACAGCTTGCCCTTCCAGACGATGGGGGTGGTTTCGACCATGTCGCAGTCGATCGTGCCGAGCTTCTTGATGAGCGGCCTGCCGTCGGCGTCGGTGGGCGCCTTCTTGCTCCGTTCCGGGTTGCCCGCGACCGTTTTGCCCCGTGGCGTTGATTTCTGTGCCGGCTTGTTGCGGGCGAACTTGTAGAGCCTCAGCATCGACGGCGGGGGGACGGTCTCGCGTGGTTTGTCGCGGTTCGTGCCCAGCGTTTCGAGGCGCAGGGCGTACCTGCCGCCGTCCCTGCAGCGTCCGTGACCGTGCGTCCACCGCACCTTCATGCCGGGTGTCTTGGATTCGGGCCTGTCAAGCTCGGCCGGGAGGCGAGGGGGGTGTGTGATCTTGCCGACGGGCTTGAGCGTCTCTTCGTCCAGCCGCCAGATGCCCGAGCCGTGTTTGACGTGCGAATAGGACAGACTCAGTCCCCCGCCGGGGTCCGGCCGAACGTTGCCGAGGCGGATCTCGAATTTGATGCACCCGCCGCCGTGGAAATCCCACCGGTAGTCCCAATCCGTCGTCCTGTAGATCTTCCACTGCCCGTCTTCGAGCCGCGCGTGGTAGACCTGCGTCTTGCCGCTCTGGTCGAACTTGTGGTAGCTGATGGTCGGCCGCTTCTTGCGGTCGAACCCGAGCCGATGGTTGCCGTTGATCATGCCGCCCTTCGGGGGGACGGGATCGACGATCTCGGCCGTGTCGATCGTGATGGGCAAAACCAGGGGGGCGCCGTCGCTCTTCTCCCAGCGGATCAGATCCCGGCTCCGCGCGTAGCACAGGTCGTGGTTCGTCTCGCAGCCTCCGCGATCCCGCCAGACCCAAGAGAGGTGGTAGACGCCGTCGGGGCCCCGGACCGGCCCGTGGTGGTAGGCGTTCATCTTGCCCTGCCCGTGGGTGAGCGGGGCGTCGAGGAGCCGTCGCCAGGTCCGCGTGCGGTGGTCGTAGACGTTGTAGATCTGGTCCCCGTTGCCGCTGTAGCCGCTGCGATAGGTGAACAGTAGCTCGTTGTCGGGGCCTCGCAGGAACCGGGGATAGGTGCAACGCGTCTCTTCCTGCCCGACCATGATGGGCACCCGCTCGATGCTGTGGATGTCCAGCGGCTTGGTCGATCGGAAGTAGACCAGGGGGATGGCGTGCATGTTGCCGCTGATGTGCAGGTAGCCGTTGTCGTCGATCGTCATGGTGACGTAGTTGTGGGCGTCCCAACCGATCTCCTGCGGCAGCCTGACGAGATCCCATCGGTCTGAACCCAGCGTCCGCGTCGCGACGGTCATCCGGCGCTGGTCGTCGTAGAAGGCGACGAACTGTCTGTCGTCGTGGTTCAACAGCGTGATGCCGACTGGGATGGCCGACCAGGCGGGCGCGATGTCAATCGCCCGATCGACCTTGAACACCGGGGTTGTGGCATTTGCGAGCGTGGACATCAGGCACACCTGCGCTGTCCCCGCAGCCAAGCGGAGCGCGTTATGAGGCATGATTGCGTTCCCGTTCCAGACAATCGGTCTAGGGAATCCCTTCCCGTTCTCTACGGACGCCGACGCAGCACGACGAGCGAGCGACGCCGCTGCTACGTTTTGGCTCAGTCTAGAAGGCCGTCCTGCGAGGTGCAAGCGGGTCGAGCCCAGACGGCGAAGCATCCGTCGGCGTGGGCGAGCCGGGACGCCCCACACGTTTGGGGCGGCGGGATCTTGCCCCAGACGAAACAGCTGCCATAATACTGGGCTCCCCCAAGATATGGGCGGAACACGGCGACCCGCAGGAGAACGGCCATGCGTGACTTCTCTGATACTGGGCGGATGATCCATTTCGATTTTCACATGCCCGATTTCGTGGAGGACGTGGGAGACGCCGCCGATTTCGAGGCCTTCGTCGGTGCGATGAAGAGCGCGAACGTCAACGGGATTGCCGTCTTCGCCAAGGGTCACTACGGCAACGCGACGTACCCGACGGACTTGGGCAATGCACACCCCAACCTGAGCAAGGATCTGGTCGGCGGGATGGTCGAGGCGTGTCGGGAGGCCGGCATGCTCGTCCGCTTGTATTACAGCGCGGCCGTCGATGAGCGGGTGAAGCGTGAACACCCCGACTGGATGCGCCGCGATGCCGACGGCAAGATGCAGTCGCACGTGTGCTTCAACAGCCCGTACGTGGCCGAGCTCGCCGAGCCGCAGATTCGCGAGATCGCCGAGCGCTACGCGTTCGACGAGTTCTTCTTCGATTTCGCCGCCAACGCCAACCTGGCGCCCTGCTACTGCGATCACTGTCGGGAGGCCTACCGACGGGATTGCACGACGGATCTGCCAACGGGGCCGGACGATCCGGGCTGGCCGCAGTATGCGGTGTGGTTTCGCGAGGTCGGCTATGCGTATGAGGCCCGGATGGCCGAGGCGATTCACGCCCACCGACCTGAGGCCCGCGTCGGGTACAACTGGGCCTACTCGACTCGGATGCCCGAACCGCCCCGCGACTACGTTGGCTACCTGACGATGGATCCCCCCGCCAACCTGCTGGCCTACAGCCTGGAGGGCCGGTACCTGGCCACGTTGGGCATGCCCTACGAGATCATGACCCAGCGGTTCATCGAGCACTGGGGCGACTGGACGATGAAGCCGGCGCACGCCCTGCGTCAGGAGTTCGCGACGGTGATGGCAAACGGGGGCACGTGCATCCTGGGCGACAAGTTCTACCCGGACGGGACGATCGACCCAGCCATCTACAAGACGGTCGGCGGGCTGTACGACTTCGTCGCCCGGCGGGAGCCGCTGGTCCGCGGCGCCACGCCAGCCCCGAACATCGCGGTGTTGCACGGCGAGAGCACCTTCTACGGGACGGGCTCGCAGTTGTTCAGCAACGAGCATGCCCTGGCCAAGGTCCGCGGGGCCCACAAGATGCTCGTGCAGAGCAACGAGCATTTCAACATCGTCAACGAGCAGGTCCTGAGGGACACGCTCCAGGCGTATGCGTGTGTCATCCTGCCGGAACAGGAGATGCTGGCGCCGGAGACGACGGCTGCGTTGTTGGACTACGTGGCGGACGGGGGGACGCTGATCGGTTCGTATCCGTTCCCGCGGGAGCTGGATCCGCTGTTGGGGGTAGAGCTCGAGGGCGAGGTGGACTCGGACTGGGGCTACATCGGCGACATGGTCAAGACGCTCCGCCGGGGCGTGTACAACATGGCCCACGTGGTGCACGGTCGGTTCGGTCAGTTTGACGTCGTGCGGGCCCAGCCGCTGGCGGCCCACGTCGAACCGTATCCGGTCAAGGGGTTCATCGCCTACAACTGGCAAGAGGCCCCGCCGCATAAGCCGAGCGGCTATCCGGCGATCAGCATGAACGTCGTCGGCAAGGGCCGGGCCGTCATGATCGCGGGTCCGGTCTTCAGCTCGTACGCCCGACACGACTACCCCGAGCTGCGGAAGATCGTCTCCAACCTACTGGGGCTGACGCTGTTCGAGCGGCGGCTGGTGGTCGACGCCCCGCCGTGCGTGGAGGTGTCCCACTGGCGTCGCGACCGGACGGACCTGATCCACCTGGTCAACAGCCGTGTGGAGGTCCAGCAGGGGCCGCTGTGGTCGATCAGCGAGTCCCCCGTTCCGGTCGAGCGGATCCGGGTGTCGCTGATGCGGTCCCGTCGGCCGAAGGCGGTCGTCCTGAGGCCGCAGGGCCGACGGCTCAAGTACGCCTACCGGGGCGGGCGGGTCCAGTTCATCGTCCCGCGCCTCAAGACGCACGTATGCGTGGTCATCAAGTAGCCCGCGCCCAGGCTTCGGTGGGGGGGCTTCGCCGCTTCGGGGCCGCCGGTCGCGGCGCCCCTTTCGTCATGGAGGACAGATGACGCCCGGAACGCCGTCCAACCCCGACGATCTCTTGACTGACCTGACGCCGCCTCAGATCGAGGCGGTGACGCATCGCGACGGTCCGTTGCTGGTGCTCGCGGGGGCGGGCAGCGGCAAGACACGGACGATCACCCGGCGGGTGGCGTATCTGGCGCGGACGGGTGTTCCGGCTCGGAACATCCTGGCCATCACGTTCACCAACAAGGCGGCCAACGAGATGCGCGAGCGGATCGTTGCCGCTGGGGTGGGGCGAGGGCCGACCGTGTGCACGTTCCACGCGCTGTGTGCCCGGCTGCTCCGCGAGCATGCGGACCGGGCGGACCTGCCGAAGAACTACTCGATCTTCGATCAGTCCGACCGGCTCAAGGCCATCCGAGAGGCGGTCGCGCGGGCTGAGCTGGCGGCGGAGCGATTCGTGCCGTCCGCCGTCGAAGGTGTGATCAGTCAGGCGAAGAACCAGCTCGAGACGGCCGCCGTTTACACGGCCGAGGCGTCCGACTGGCCCAGTCGGACGCTCGCCCGGGTCTACACGGCCTACGAGGCCCTCCTGGCCGAACAGAACGCCCTGGACTTCGACGACTTGCTGATGCGGATGGCGTTGTTGCTCCGCAGGGACGAAGAACTCCGCGACCGGCTCGAGGATCGGTTCCGCTACGTGTTGATCGACGAGTACCAGGACACCAACCACGCCCAGTACGTCATTGCTCATCAGTTGGCGGTGAAGCACCAGAACATCTGCGCGACGGGCGATCCGGACCAGAGCATCTACGCGTGGCGCGGCGCGGACATCAGCAACATCATGGAGTTCGAGCAGGACTACCCGCAGGCCAAGGTCGTTCGTCTGGAGCAGAACTACCGCTCGACCAAGGCGATCTTGTCGGCGGCGAGCCGGCTGATCGCCGCGAACGTCCAACGAAGGACCAAGGGGCTGTGGACCGAGAACCCGCAAGGCGACCCGGTTCGCGTGGTCGAATGCGTCGACGCCGACGACGAGGCGGACTTCGTGGCCGAGACGATCGCCGAGATGGCAGGCAGCCGGCCGCTGAGCGACATCGCGATCTTCTACCGCGTCAACGCGATGACGCGTGTCCTGGAGGAGGCGTTGCTGCGGGAGGGGATCGCCTACCAGATCGCGCGGGGGGTGGAGTTCTACAACCGCAAGGAGATCAAGGACGCACTGGCGTATCTTCGGATCATCGTCAACCCGGCTGACGAGGTTTCGCTGCTTCGTATCATCAACGACCCGCCGCGCGGCATCGGCAAGACGAGCGTGGATCGGCTGGTGGCGCAGGCCCGTGCGAGCGGGCAGACGGTGTTTGAGGCGGCGCTGCAGGCCGATCGCATCGACGCCCTGAAGCGGTCGGCGCCCAAGGTCAAGGCATTCGCCGAGATGGTCCAGGAATGGCAACAGCAGTCGGACGCGCCGGTCCGGCGGATGCTGGAGGAGATGCTGCTTGATTCGGGGATGCAGGGCGTGCTTGACCGGGCGGGTCTGGAGAGCGACCAGGTGGCTAACGTCAACGAGCTGATCACGGCCGCTCAGGAATACGACCAGGCCAACCCGGACGGGAGCCTCACCGAGTGGCTGCAGCAGATCAGCCTGGTCAGCGACGTCGACTCAGTGGACGAGTCGTCCGGGGCGGTGACGCTGATGACGTTGCACGCCGCGAAAGGACTGGAGTTTCCGGTGGTGTTGATCGTCGGGTTGGAGGACGGATTGCTGCCGCACGCTCGCGCCTTGGCGCTACGGGCCGACCCGAGCGAGATGGAGGAGGAGCGCCGCCTGTGCTTCGTCGGCATGACTCGCGCCCAGCAGGTTCTGATCATGAGCCGTGCCCGATACCGCACGCTTCGCGGCGTGACCGAGCGGATGACGCAGTCGCGGTTCCTGGCCGAGCTGCCGGGGGATGAGACGCTCACCGAATCCCGGCGGGAATCGAGTGACGCGTTCGACGAGTGGTCGCAGGCGGCGCCCAGCGAATTCTCGCGACTGCGAAAGGGCCAGCTGATTCGTCATCCGATGTTCGGCTTTGGCCGACTGACGTGGATCGACCCGCACGGCCAACGGACCCGGGCCGGCGTGCGGTTCACCACCGGGGTTGAAAAAACGCTCATCCTGGAGTATGCCAAGATCCAGGTCATCAAGGAATGAGGGGCGAGCCCGTTATGTTGGAGCCCGCGTGATGCCAGACTCCCCAGGGGGTATCCGTCTGTACTACAAGAACGTCACCGCCGATATTCTCGGACCGGAACACGGTCTGACGGCGGAGGAACTGGACGGACTGACAAGTCGCGTTGGCGAGATCGTTCGGGCTGTCGAGGCGGAAAGGGCGCACGGGGCGCACCGCTACCGAGACCTCCCTTACGATTGCGACATGCTCGATACGTTGGAGGAGCACCGCGAGCGCTATAGCGGTACGTGTGAGACGCTGGTTGTCTGCGGCATTGGGGGCTCGGCCTTGGGGAACATCGCCCTGCAGACCGCCTTGAACCCGTTCACGTACAACCTGCTGCCGCCCGAGACGCGCGGCGGACCACAGCTGTTTGTGATGGACAACATCGATCCGATGCAGTTTGGTTCGCTACTGGACCAGCTGGCGGGCCGGCTTGACTCGACGCTCTTCAACGTGATCAGCAAGTCGGGCGAGACGGCCGAGACCGCCGCTCAGTTTCTGATCGTCCGCGACCTCCTCAGGGAACGCTTGGGCTCCGACGGGCCCAAGCGGCACATCGTGGTCACGACCGACAAGATCAAGGGGACGATGCGGAAGATCGTCAAGGCCGAAGGCTATGACTCGCTGCCTGTGCCCGACGAGGTAGGAGGTCGGTTCAGCGTCTTGTCCGCGGTCGGGCTGTTCAGCGCCGGGATGTGCGGCATCGATACTGCCCGGCTGTTGGCCGGCGCGTGTGCGATGGACGAGCGCGTCAGGGTGCCCGAGCTTCGCGCGAACCCGGCCGCGCTGATCGCTGGCATCCACTACCTCATGTGCCAACGGGGCAAGCGGCTCCATGCAATGATGCCTTACAGCCATCATCTCGAGGACCTGGCCGACTGGTATCGACAGCTTTGGGCAGAGAGCCTCGGCAAGCAGAAGTCGCTGGAGGGCGAGGACGTCTTTGTCGGCCCGACGCCCATCAAGGCCCTGGGCGCGACCGATCAGCATTCTCAGGTGCAGCTGTACCGTGAAGGGCCGAACGACAAGGTCTTCACGCTGCTGGCCGTTGAGGCGTTCGACCGCGAGATGCCCATGCCCGTTGCTGATGGCCCGGTCGAGGCGATGGCGTACCTCGGCGGACACGACATGGGCACGCTGTTAAACAACGAGCGTCTGGCCACCGAGCAGTCGTTGGTCGACAGCCGGCGACCGACGCTGACGGTCCGGTTCCCGCGGATCACCCCGGAGACCGTCGGGCAGTTCGTCTACATGTACGAAGCCGCCACCACCATCGCGGCAAAGCTGTTCAACATCAATCCGTACGACCAACCTGCCGTCGAGTTGGGCAAGGAATACACCTTCGCGCTGATGGGACGAACGGGCTACGAACACATCGCCGAGCAGCTGAAGGGCAAGCTCGATGACGATCCGGCGTATCTAGTACCACCTCGGCCCTGACGGGTCCGTCAACTCGCCCGGCGACTGCGAGATGGATGATTGTGTTCGCGGCCTACTTGCGCGACTCGTCCCTCACGGTTGGGGTCTGTTCGATTGCATCATCGAGCGATTCCGGACCGCTCATGATCGTCCGGAAGAAGTTGGTGATCCGCGGGGACACCTGGAAGAGTTTCTCCTCGTCGAGGAAGTACTTCAGGTTCTCGAATCTGAGGGTTTCGATCTCGTTGATTTGCACCGTTTTGACCACGTCCAGGCTTAGTTGGTCGTAGGGAACCACCTGCTCCAGTGTGGGCACGGCGCCGAAGCTCCGGTTCTCATCCAAGACCATTTCCCCAACCTTCTGGCCGAGGACTGTTGCCAGCTTGTAATCGTAAGACGAGGGCGGCCCCGAGCGCGGGAGGTAGTCTGTCCGGTGCGGACGGATCTCGAACTTGTACGGGGGGACTGTCAACGGTGACCTGACCTCCTCGGGCCCGGAAGCCCCACCGTTCTCAGAACCTTCGGACTCGTCGCCCGCTCCATTCCCAGACCCTCCCGGGTGGGCACATGGATTACCCGACCCATCGCAGCTCCGTTCGGAGGGACCGTGATCGCCGGCGCTCACGCCAAGCGCCTTCAAGAGGTGGTCCCTGATGATCCACTCATGCAGCGGATGATCGTCCCCGCGCTTTACTTTCTTCTCATATTCACCAAATAAGTTTCTTACCTCAGGAGACGCGGCCTTTTCCGATATTTGGATAATTTTGTTTATATTTGCTCTTACATGATCCGGCTTGCGCTTGTGCCCGCACAGTTGAGACAGGCACCAGAAGTAGTACCTCAACGCCGGAGAGACCAGCATTGCGACGAGTTCGTTGGCGCCCACCTTCTTCCGGCTGCCATACAAGCCTTCTATTAATGTTTTATAATCTTGGTACTCTTTGATCTTGACGCAGGGATCGAAGCCCTCGCCTACTGCGATCAGGACGTTCCTGTTGTTTCTGTAAAAATATTCTATCTGGTCAGTTAGGTCAAGCATAAGCCTTCGAGACACTTCCAGGCTTTCTCTTGATTGTTGACGATTTAGATCTTTCTTTCTCCCGTAGATGGCCACGTGCTCTGGCAGCACAACGATCTCTGCTCCCCCGAAGCTGGCTGCCGCGGCGAGCCAACCTGCATCTCTGCCCATCGTCTCAACTGTGAAGGCACGTTCTGCGGTCCTCACAGTCACGCGCAGATCCTCAATGCAGGAGACGATCTTCTTGACTGCGGAAGGAAAGCCAGGGCACAGCGATATCGGGATCCCTTCGAAGTTGGTGAAGGTCTGGATGTCATTGTCAATTGTCTTTGGGAATCCAATAATCTCGAACTCCCGGAAGCCTCCTTCTTCGTGCTTTTGTCTTACCCAAGTCTGAAAGCTCCTGGTCGACTGCAGCGTTCCGTCGCCGCCAATCACGACGAGCACGTCGATGTTGTAGTCGGACAGACACTCTGCCATCTGCAGGCAACGTTCTTCGCTGATCTTATGCCTCTTCTCTTCGCTGACCCAGTCGGTGGGGCTTGTGCGCAGACTGCCCAGGCACGAGCCGCCTATGCGGACGTCGATTTCGCGGTGCGTGATATCATCAATCGATCCATCGATGAGGCCTTGGTATCCGCGCCTGATCCCGTAGATCTTCTTGTAGCCTGCGCGGTAGACGTTGTCTCGTATGCTCTTGATCGAGGCATTCAGCGCACACGTATCCCCACCATTCGTCAGGATGCCCACTGTCCTCATAGAACGCCCTCCTCTTCGACGGCGAAACCTCGAATACAGCGCACGTGCAAACCTACATGGGCTCTTCAGAGAAACCACAAGTCCAAAGGATATACCGTGTCTTGCTGCTAGACCAGTAGTGTAGAGTATTTTTCGCTGAGACATCAAGGTGTTTCCGACCTGCTTTTCCTGAGTCGTGACGTGCGCGACTTGTTCTGTGTGCGTCCGCGGGGTCGGAGCAGTGCCCGATCCTGCGCACGGCGCCTCTGCCTGAGCCGCGGCGGCGGCGTTGCCAGGTCCCAACGTGGGGCCTGAATCCGTCGGCGCGGGCGGACGCATTGGCGTGCTTGTCAGCCATCCGCGGCGATTTTACAATGTGGCCATCATGACTGGTGAGCAGGAGCGGTCTGTTCCCCGACCAGAGAGGATCCTGGTGGTGCTGCCGAATTGGGTGGGTGACGTGGTGCTGGCCACCCCGACGTTGCGTGCGCTGCGCGAGGGGTTTTGCGACGCACACATTGCCTTTCTGATCAAGCCCTACGTTCGCGATTTGCTCACCGGCAGCGATTGGGCGGATGAGGTGATCCACTGGCGGGGGGGCAGGAGCCCTCGCGACCGCCGACGGAGCTTCCTGGGGCAGGTGGGCGACCTGCGACGCCGCGAGTTCGACCTGGCGGTGCTGTTGACCAACTCGTTCCGGTCGGCCTTGCTGGCGACGTTGATCCGGGCCAAGCGGCGGGTCGGCTATGACCGCGACGGCCGGGGCATGATGCTGACCGACCGCCTTGTGGCGCACCGCGTCAAGGGCAAGTTCGTGCCGATCAGCATGGTCCGCTACTACGGGGCCGTGGCCGACTACCTCGGTTGTCGGCCCGACTGGGACCGCATCGAGCTGTTTACCGAACCGGCCGAAGAGGCCGCGATTGATGACCTATTCGGCCGGCACGGGATTCAGGCGGATCGACCGGTGGTGGTCGTGAATTCCGGCGCGGCGTTCGGATCGGCGAAGTGCTGGCCGCCGGAGCGGTTCGGGGCGGTGGCCGATCGGTTGGTGGCGCGGTATGGCGCGCAGATTATCGTGCCCTGCGGCCCCAAGGAGCTGGAGATCATCGAGGCCATCCGGCACGAGATGAGCGAACCGGCGGTGTTCCTGGACGATCCGATCCTGCCGCTGGGACACCTCAAAGCTCTGATCCGCCGGGCGGATCTGTTGCTGACCAACGACACGGGTCCGCGGCATTTCGCCACGGCGTTCGGGCGACCGGTGGTCACGGTCTTCGGACCGACGGATCCCGCCTGGACCGAGACGGCGTACGCGGCCGAGCGGAAGATGTCCGTGCCGGTCGATTGTGGCCCGTGCATGAAGCGTCGCTGCACGACCGACCACCGATGCATGACGCGGGTCAGCGTCGACGACGTCTTCGCCGCATGTGCCGAACTCCTCGACGAGCACGTGGGCGACCGCAAGCACCCCAAGGAGTCCGTCAGCCGATGACGAAGCCGACCCCAGCGCAACTGGTCGGGCAGATCGAGCAGCTCGCCCGGGGGCGCGTCGGCGTGGTGGGCGACTTGGTGGCCGACATCTACATCTCCGGGCTGACCGAACGAATCAGCCGGGAGGCGCCGGTCCCCGTGGTGCGCTTCGAGGACCAATGGCTGGTCCCCGGTTGCGGTGCCAACGTCGCGGTGAACATCGCGTCGGTTGGCGCGGGCGTCTGCGTCGCGGGCTTGGTGGGCGAGGACGAGGCGGGGCGCGATCTGGCGGCGGTTCTGACCAGGGCGGGTGTGGACGTCGACGGCCTCGTCTCGTGTTCCGATCGCCCCACGACGACCAAGACCCGACTGCTGGCTGGGGCGCGGCATACCATCCGCCAGCAGCTGGCCCGGCTGGACCGTGATGCCCCCGACCCGCCGTCCGAGCGGGTGCTGGGCGAATTGGCGGCCGTGGTGAAGCGGCTCGACGAGAAGGTCGACGCTTGGATCGTCAGCGACTACGGGTACGGCAGCTTCGATGCCCGTCTCAAAACTGCCCTGCGGGAGATCGCCGTCCGCAAGCCGGTGGTGGCCGACAGCCGTTTCGACACCTTGGGGTTCCCGGGGGTCACGGTGATCAAGCCGAATGAGGACGAGGCGATCGCGGCCACGTCGATCACCGACGGCAGCGTGGCGCAGATGAAGTTGGCCGCTCGAGAGCTGATCGATCGTCTCGATGTGCGGGCCGTCTTGATCACGCTGGGCAACCAGGGCATGTTGCTGTACGAGCGGGGCGGCGAGCCGCAGCATATCCCTGCCGTTGGCACCGACGAGATCGTAGATCTGACCGGCGCGGGGGACACGGTCGCGGCGGTCTTGGCCGCTTGTCTGGCGTCCGGGGTCGAGATGCTGGGCGCGGCCTGCCTGAGCAACTGTGCCGCCAGCGTGGCGGTGATGAAGGAAGGGGCGGCTTCGATCACGCCGGCCGAACTCCTCGATGCCGTTCGGGCCGCCGGCGATCAGGCAGTGCCTTAGGGACCGACGCATGAGGACGTCTACGGCCCGGATAACGGCGGATCACGATGAGCTCGGCAATTGGATCGCCGCCGAGAAGGCAGCGGGCAAGACGATCGTGTTCGCCAACGGCGGGTTCGACCTGTTCCATGTGGGTCACGTTCGTTACCTGCGGGCCGCAGCCGAGGAGGGCGACGTGTTGTTAGTGGCGATCAACAGCGACGCGTCGATCCGCAAGAACAAGGGCTCGGACCGGCCTCACGTGCCCCTGCCCGAGCGGATGGAGATCGTCGCGTCGCTGAGGTGCGTCGACTACGTCACCTGCTTCGACACGGTGACCGTGGCCGATCTGATCGAGCGGCTCCGACCGGACGTCCATGCCAAGGGCACGGATTGGAACATGGAGAACCTCCCGGAGCGCGAGACGCTCAAGCGGCTGGGCATCCCGCTGGCGGTCGTCGGCGATCCGAAGAACCACTCGACGACCGAGATGTGGCGGCAGATTCGTTCGAAGGAAACGTAGGGCGTGGCAGGCATCTACCAGGACACCCTGTACATCGATCCGGCCTACGCCGAGACGCTGAGCTGGGCGGAGCTGGACACGGTCCAGCGTGTGCTTGACTGCAGAGGGGATCGTCTGGCCGCGTGGAGCCGGACGACGGACACGATCCAGGTGCATCTGGACGGCGGGTCGAGCGTCTTCGTGAAGCGCTACCACTACCCGCGCTGGTCCAATCGCCTGAAGGGAGCGCTTCGCGGCACGTTCTTCGGTGCCAGCCGCGTCCGGGCGGAGTTCCGTGCCCTCGAAACCATGCGGCGATTGGGCATTCAGGGCGTCCGTCCGGTGGCCTACGGCGAGCGGCGCAGCCTGCATTTTCTCCACAGTTGCTTTCTGGTCACTGAGGCCGTGCCGAGTTCGGTCTCACTGGTCAGTTGCGCCCAGAAGTACGCTGGGCGGAATCACTCGCCGGTGGTGTTCCGGATGCGTCGCAAGATCCTCATCGGCCTGGCCCACCAGATCCGTCACATGCATGAGCAGGGATTCGTTCATGGCGACCTGTTTTGGCGAAACGTCCTGATCAGGATGCTGGGTGAGGAGAGCTGCGAGTTCTACTTCCTTGACGCCGGGCTGGGTCGTCGGATATGGCGCAAGGGCCGCGGTCGTCCGCGGGTCGTCGACGACTTGGCGGGCCTGATGGCCATCGCGCCGGTCTTCTGTTCTCGGGCGGACATGGTTCGGTTCGCGAAGACCTATCTGAACCAGGATCAGCTTGACGCCGCCGCCGTCGCGTGGATGGCGCGGGTGGCGGACCGATCGATGGCCTTTCGGGCACACGAGGCCCTTCGGTTGCGGCTCAATGAGGTCTTCAACAAGCATGTCCGAGACCTGGAAGATCTCGGCGGCGCGGACGGCTAGCGGGGGCTGGGGCTCGGCCGATGGGTCAGTCGGTGACATGGCACGATCGGCGGCGGCAGCGGGCCCTTCAGGCCAGGGGATTGCGGACGTACGAGGACTTCATCTCGGCCCAGATCGACACGCTCGTCTGGGAACGGTCCAGCACCAAGACGCTCCGCCTGACGGCGGCCGATCCCGAGGGCGATCCGCCCACCGGTTTTTACTTGAAGAAGTACGCGCACCCGGATTCGCGCTGGACGTCCCTGTTCCGCCGGGACAAGCCGACCCTCGAACGGCGGAACTACGCGTACCTACGCCAGCACGTCGGCGACGTCGTGCCTGAAGTCGTCGTGACCGGGCGCCGTCGGCGATGGCTGATGCTCCAGGACGCGTTTATCGTGACCGTCGAGTTGGCCGGATGCATGCAGCTAGACGAGTACGCCCGCGCGCATTGGTCGGGCGGTCTGAACGGATGCGAGCGGGACCGGCTGGACAGCCTGATCCGGGCGACGGCCGACCTGGTCCGTAAGATGCACGCGACGGGCTTCTATCACATCGACCTGCAATGGCGCAACGTGCTGGTGCGATTCGGTGCTCCGACTTCCGGCGCAGAGGCGTTCGTTATCGATGCGCCGCGCGGCGGGCGACGGTGGCTGTGGCCGCGACGCAGGCACGGGCAGCTCCGCGACCTGTCCAGTCTGGACAAGCTGGCGAGGCACTACCTGACGCGAACCCAGCGGCTGCGATGGTTCACCCTCTACACGGGACGACGACGAATCAGCCGGTCGGACCGGCGGTTGATCGAGGCGATCCTGGCCGATCGGTCGCGGTACGAACGGAACAAGGCGAGGCTACTGGCAGATCGTGGCTGATGACATGTACATCTTGCCGGCTGCCCGCGAGCTGTTCGATCGACACGGCCTGAGCGACTTCGACTCGGTGATGGGCCTGCAGTCGGGGACGACGGTCAGCCGGCATCGGTTCCGGGATACGGCCCTGATCATGCTGGGTGAGGGCGCGGACGCCGCCCGTCTGTTTCTCAAGCGGGTTTACCGCGTACCGATCAAGCACGTCCTGCAGGACCTTTTGACCGGGCGGCCGCCGCGATCGCAGCCGTTGCGGGAATGGCACGCCATCAGACTGTGCGAGGAGCGGGGCATCGGGGTGATGCGGGGTCTGGCGTGGGGTCAGCGGACGGTTCTGGGCGTGCCGCGGCAGGCCTTCCTGGTCGTCGAGGCCGTCCCAGCCATGGAGTCCCTTGACGAGATCCTTGGACGCCTTAACCGTCCGAACGGCGGCGCGCGGTTCGCGGCGGACCGACGAGACCTTGCCCGGGAGCTGGGGGCCTTCGTGGCTGGTCTGCACCGGGCCGACCTCTCGTGGCCTGATCTGATGGGCAAGCACATCTACGTCGCCCCGAATACGAACGCACAGGAGGCCCGTCGATGGCGGTTCTTCCTGATTGACGTGGAGCGAATGACCGCGGGTGCGACGAAGCGAACACGGACGAAGGACCTGGCCAGGCTGCTTCGCTCCCTGCGACCCAATCGGTTGTTTGTCACGGATCTGATGCGGTTCGCCCGGAGCTACCTGGGTCGAAGCCCCAAAGGCTGGTTGGACGACCGCGCCCGCGTCGAAGAGGCCTTTGGTTGGGTCCGAGGCGTCGTGCGACGGAGTTGGGCGTCACGCCGCCTCCGTCTGCCGATGCCCGACGACGCCGCCCCGCCCGATCGGCAGCGGTTCGTCCGGCACGGGCGGTTGGTCGTCAACGATGCCTTCATCCCGCTCCTGCAGGAGAACGGTCTGGTTAGCTGCAAGACGGTGTTCCGCTACCACGAGGGCGAGCGGCTGGACAAGCCCAACATCGGCACGTGGCGAGAGCGGTGGCGGATCCAGCCGAGCGAGTTCGGCGGCAGGCGTCGGACGCTCTACATGAAGCGCTACGAACGCCCGCCGCTTCGCGAGCAGCTGCGGCGGATCCTGCTGCAGCGGGCCAAGCACGGCACCGCGTGGTGGGAATGGCATAACCTCCGACGACTCGCGTATGCGGGCATCCCGACGGCCACGGCGGTCGCCTACGGGCAGAAGATGCGGGGCATCCTCGAGCGGCGGAGCTTCCTGATCACGGAGGCCATCCCGGGTGAATCGCTCGAGCGGTGGGTACCGGAGCACCTTCGGCCCGGGGGGGACGTGGACTGGCGAACCCGTCGCGGCCTGATCGATTACCTGGCCCGTCTGGTCCGAATGCTTCACCAGCGCAGACTCATCCACCGCGATCTCTACCTGTCGCATGTTTTTATCTCGTTTAACGGGAACGGTCAGCCCGTGCTGCGGCTGATTGATCTGCAGCGGCTCTTTCGGCCGCGGTGGCGGTGGCGGCGGTGGCAGGTCAAGGACCTGGCCGCCTTGCATTACTCCACCCCGCGAGATTGCGTGCCCACAACCGACCGGATTCGCTTCCTGCGGCGTTACCTGGGCGTGCGTCGGTTTCGCCCTGAGCATCGCCGCCTGATCCGCAGCGTTCTGGCCCGGACCCGTCGAACCGAGCATCACAACCGACCGCGTTAGGTGTTGGCGGTTCCTACGTCAATGAACCCCGGGTGGGGTCCGTGAGGTATCGCTTAGACCTGGAACCGGCCGGTGAGATCGAGTAGGCTCCGGCCCTAACTTGCAACGATTAGGGAGGGATTGAGCGATGAGTCTGACGGAGGAGGCCGCCGCCGTTCGGCGCGAAGTCGGCACGCGGGTTGTCGACATCCATACACACATCTGGGGCGACCGCACCGACCGGGACGCCGAGACGTTGCGGCGGATGATGGACCGGTTCGATCTGGCGTGGATCGGCGTCTCGGCGCTGGTCGGCGGCCAGCAGCCGGGGTTGCAGGACGTCCGCAGCGGGAACGACGCCGTAGCGGCGTTTCAGCAGCTCGAGCCGGAGCGGGTTCAGGGGTTCTGCTACCTGAACCCGCGTCACGGGGCGTCCGCCCTCGATGAGTTGCGGCGGTGTGTGGAGGGACACGGTTTCGGCTTCATCAAGCTGTGGGTGTCCGCCCATGCGGATGAGGCGTGCGTCTTCCCGATCGTCGAGAGGTCCATCGACTACGGGATGACGGTCCTGCAGCACGCATTCTGCAAGGCCACGGGACTGTTGGAGCACGAGAGCAACCCCGTCAACGTGGCCAACCTGGCGCGGCGGTACCCCGAGGCGCGAATCGTGATGGCGCACATGGGGGCTGATTTTACGTTCGGCTGCAACGCGATTCGCGACTGCCCCAATGTCTGGAGCGACATGTGCGGGACGTACTGCGAGACGGGCATGATCGACTACGCCCTGCGGATGCTGGGTGCCGAGCGGATCCTCTTTGGCACGGACGCGCCGGGCGCTTCGTTCCTCAACAACCTGCACAAGGTGCTCGACACGCCGCTGACGGTCGAACAGAAGCGCATGATCTTCCACGACAACGCGGAGGGGCTGAAACGATGCAAGACGTGATCGACGTGGCGGGGTTTTTGGGCAGCTGGCCGTTCCGCGAGATTCCCCGCGCCTCGCGCGACGATCTGAAGGCGCTGGCGGGTGGGTTGGGTCTGCGCCGCGTCGTGGTCAGCAGCTTCGAGAACTTGTTTTGGGAGAACGCCTTCGACGCTGCGCGGAGGACGGCCGACGCCGTCGAGGGGGACGAACTGCTGGTCCACTTTCCCATGGTCAACGCCGCCTTCCCCGGCGCCCTCGACGATCTGAAACGGCTGTACGAGGATCGACCGTTTCGGGGCGTCCGTCTGTTGAGCAACTACCACGGGTACTCGCTCGCTGATCCGGCTGTGGACGACCTGATCGCGTGGACGCACCAACAGGGGTTGGTCGTTCAGGTCTTCCGCCGCATTGTCGACGAGCGTTTGCACTACATGCTCCGCGTGCCTCCCGTGCCCGATGACGAGCTGAAAGGCCTGGCCCAGCGACACCCGGAGCAGCGGGTCATCTACTCCGCCCTGTGGTGGGCGGAGATTATTGGCATGGCCGATGCGCTCGGGAACGCCGACCACGTCTGGTTCGACGTCTCGCGGTGTCGCGGCCCGGAGAACTGGCCGGTCCGGCTCGTCGAGGCCGTCCCCGCCGGGCAGATCGTGTTCGGCTCGCTCTGGCCGCTGCAGGTCATCCGAAGCACGCTCGAGGAGATCGTCTTCGCGCCGTTCGACGGGCAGGCTGCGTCTGAAGGTGATACCCGCGCGATGATCCTGCATGACAACGCGGCGGGATTGCTGTCGGCATGATGGGGCCGGGCGGGCATGCTCGGCGCGTCCGAGCGTTCCATAGGTTTGGAGTGTCCGACCGATGTTTGATCTGACCGTTGCGTGTGTTGCAGGCTGGTTGGCGGCCGGTGTGCCGTCGGCGTCCTCGCAGCCGGCCGGGGCCAAGCCGCTGCGTCGCATGGTCTGTGGTCGGTACGCGCAGATGTGCACGCAGAAGTGGACCGTCAAGGATGGGCTGCCGGCCAATGACGTTCAGCAGATCGTCATTGACCCACAAGGCCGCGTCTGCTGTCTGACGCGTCAGGGCGCAGCGGCGTTCGACGGAAAGCGGTGGAAAGTGGCGGACAAGGCTATCCCCTCAGTCTCCCGCATTCCTGTTCCTGACAAGCTGCCGGGCGTGCTTCCGTGGCAACCGGCCACTTGTTATGCGCGGTCCAGCTCAGGGCAGCACTGGGTCGGCACGCCGCGCGGCGTTTGTCGATGGGAGGGCACGCGGTGGCGGGTTCATCACGGGCCCCGGTGGCTGCCGGGCGATCGCGTGAACGGTTTGGCGGTTGCCTCGGATGGGTCGTCGTGGGTGGCGACCGACGGCGGCGTGGCGCGGATCTACGCGCGACAGATGAGCTTGGCCGAGAAGGCCGAGCATTTCCAGCGGATCCTCCGCGAGCGTCACGTGCGTCGGGGTCTGATCGGCGAGATCAACCTTAGCCGTCCGGCTGACTTCGGTTCTTATCGTCAGCCGTCCAGCGACAACGATGGGTTGTGGACGTCGTTGTACGTGGCGGCGGAGAGCTTCCGGTATGCGGCGACCGGCCAGGCCGACGCCAAGGCCAACGCCACCGAATCGCTCAACGCCTTGTTGTTCCTCGAGCAGGTCACGTCGCTGCCGGGATTCATCGCGCGGTCCTACCTGCCCCGGGGGGAGGGCTTCAAGCACGGCGATGGCATCTGGTATCCGAGTAAGGACGGCAAGTGGGATTGGAAAGGGGACACGAGCAGCGACGAGCTGGACGGCCACTTCTTCGCGTATGGGATCTACTACGACCTGGTCGACGACGCCGACGCCAGGAAGCGCGTCGTCGCCACGACGCGGCGGGTCATGGACCGGCTCATCGAAGGGGGGTACAAGTACTACGGACCCAACGGACGGCGGACGCGGTGGGGGGTCTATTCCCCCGAGGAGCTCAATGGCTCCTACGAGTGGTGGCCCGAGCGCGGGCTCAATTCGTTGAGCATTCTGACGTACCTGAAGGTCGCCCATCACCTGACCGGTGACGATAAGTACCACCACGCCGCCCGAGAGCTGATCGACAAGCACGGCTACGCTCGCAACACGATCAAGCAGAAGATCACCGTCCCGGGGATGGTCAATCACAGCGATGACGAGCTGGCCTTCGTCTGCTACTACAACCTGCTCCGATTGGAGAAGGACCCGGCCGTCCGCAGGTTCTACGTCAAGAGCATCGAGCGGAGCTGGCAGATCGAGCGGCCGGAGCACAGCCCGTTCTTCAACTTCGTCTACGGCAGCGCGACGGAAGGCGGGTTCGATCTGGCCGAGTCCGTCGAGTTTCTGCGCGACTTCCCGCTTGACCTGCTTCACTGGCGGGTCGACAACACGGGGCGCCGTGACGTCAAGACGCGCTTCGTCGTCAGCCGCTTCGGGCGACGCCAGAGCCGCGTCGCGCTGCCTCCGTCCGAGCGGGCGTTTATGCGGTGGAACGGCAACCCCTACGCTCTGGCCGGTGGGGGGGACGGTCGGTGCGAGGATGACGGGGCGGTCTGGCTGCTCCCCTACTGGATGGGCCGCTACCATGGGTTCATCGCGGAAGGGCAGTGAGTCGGCAGCGACCCCCAGCGTATTGGTGAGTTTCCGTCAGCAGAAGGAGAACGCGGGTTGATGGCCACCTTTCTTGTCGCCTGCTTTTCCGCGGACGTGACGCCGCCGGTCGGGCATCCGTTGTGTGGCGGCTTGGTTCCGCCCGCCAAGCGGATCGTGGATCCGCTGTACGCCAGAGGGTTCGTCCTGCTCGGCGCGGGCAGGCCGATTGTGTTGTGCGCCGTCGACTGGTGCGAGCTCCACAACGACGCCCAGGATCGCTGGCAAGCGGCCCTGGCGCAGGCGGCCGGGACGATACCGGGGCGCGTCATGGTCTGCACGATCCATCAGCACGATGCGCCGCTCGCCGACCTCGAGGCGCGACGGATGCTGGACGAGCGGAACGTGACCGGCACGCTGACGGACCCGGTGTTTTACGACAAGGCGCTTCAGGGCGTGACGGCGGCCGTTCGAAAGGCGCTTGCGTCGCCGCGGCGGATCACGCACGTCGGTCTGGGACAGGCGAAGGTCGAGAAGGTGGCCTCGAACCGGCGCGTCGTCGGCGCCGACGGTCGGGTCCGGAAGATGCGGGGCAGCTCGTGCACGGACCCCGAGCTCGTCGCGGCGCCCGAGGGTGTGATCGACCCGTGGCTCAAGACGATCAGCTTCTGGGACGGCGATGAGCCCATTGTCGCACTGAGCTGCTACGCCACGCATCCGATGAGCTACTACCGCACGGGCGGGGTTTCGAGCGATTTCTTCGGGCTGGCCCGGGCGCGACGACAGAAGCAGGATCCGTCGGTCTTTCAGATCATGACCAACGGCTGCGGGGGCAACCTCGGGGCGGGCAAGTACAACGACGGGTCAACGAAGATGCGGCCCGTCCTGACCGATCGACTGTACCGGGGCCTGGTCGGGGCGTGGGAGGCGACCAAGCGCCATCGGCTCGACAAGATCGCCTGGCGGGTCGAGCCGCTCCATCTGCCCCCCAAGGCCGACAAGCGCTTCAGCGCGGGACATCTCGAGAAGATGCTTGACGACCCGAAGGCGTCGCTCGCCGAGCGGGTGCGTGCGGCCGTTGCACTGAGCTGGGTGAAGCGGGTCAAGGCGGGGCACGCCGTCAACGTGCCGGTGCTGGATCTGGGCGTGGCGCAGATCGTGCTGCTGCCCGGCGAGCCGTTCGTGGAGTATCAGTTGATGGCGCAGAAGATGCGTCCCGATTCGTTCGTGATGGTCATCGGGTTTGGCGGATTGGGGCCGGGGTACATGCCGATCGAGAAGGCCTACGACCAGGGCGGCTACGAGCCTGGCGCCTGGTGTTTCGTTGGCCGGGGTACGGAGAACGCGGTGACGACGGTGCTGCGGCGCCTGCTCGAAGCGCGATAGGCCGCGAGGTGAATGAGAAGCGATGGGCATCATGAACGGGAGGTGAGCATGATGAACCTGGGATCCGCCGGCGTCGGGATGCCGGGACGCGGCGTGTGTTGGCTGCTGTGCTTGCTGTTTGTGGTGGTCGCAATGGCCGAAGAGTCCGTACCGAAGTCGCCCGCCCTCGCCAAGGCCCTGAAGTCGTATCCGCACAAGGTCGCGTATGAGACCTATCGCGAGGGGAACTGGGAGCTGTTCCTGATGAACGCCGACGGGTCGAATCCCGTGAACCTGACGCAGACGCCGGACGTGGACGAGATGTACCCCAAGGCCTCGCCCGACGGCACGAAGCTCGCCTTCGTTGTCGACGAGGGCAAAGGCAAAGCGCGGGTCCGCAACATCTACATGATGAGCATCGACGGGACGGGCCGCACCAAGATCGCCGACTGCGCCCGGCAGCCTTGCTGGCGGTCCGACGGGCGCGTCATCGCGTATCTGAAGGGAATCCGCAGGGCGAAGACCACGGTGTACACGGCCAACAAGGGCCTGTTTTTCTACGATCTGGAGACCGGCAAGCACACGCGGCACGTCAACACGGACATCAAGAAACTGCTATGCATCGGGCTGACGCCGGACAGCAAGTGGTTCGTGTCCAGCGCGGTCGGAGGGCTGGGATACGGACATTCGATCATCGCCTTTCAGGCCGACGGGACCAAGCACTGCGAGCTGGTCCGAGCGCTGAAGCATTTCTGGCAGTGTCGGCCCGACATCAGCCCGGACGGCAAGGAAGTTGCCTACGGCAAGGCCCAAGGGGAGGGGCCTAACAAGAACGTGGGCATCGCCGTGGCCGACCTGGACTTCTCGTCCGGTGTGCCGAAGCTCGCGAACGAGCGCTGGGTGGTCGCGGCGCTGGATCCCGTCGAGATCTACCACGCCGATTGGTCGCCGGACGGCAAGTACATCCTGTGCAGCCGTGGACCCGAGCAGACGAGCAGGATGAAGACCGCCCGATACGTGATCGGGGTTCAGGCGGAGGGCTGGGACATCTGCGTGGCCGACGCCAACGGGTACCACAACTGGCAGGCCTTGACGCACGACGGGTTGAGCAACAAGGAGCCGGAGTGGGTGCCGGTGTTGAAAGGACGACAGCCATGACGATCATCGCCGTGCTGACTGTGGGCAGCGCTGCGTTCGGCGCCGAGGCGCCCGGCCAGTCCGAGGCGCTGCGGGCCGAACTGAAGGCCTACAAGTGCCGGATCGTCTACGAGGCCTACCGCAAGGACAACTGGGACCTGTTCGTCATGAACGCGGACGGCTCGGGGTCAGCAAACCTGACGCAAACGCCCGACGTCGACGAGATGTATCCCAAGGCCTCGCCGGACGGCACGAAGATCTGCTTCGTCGCGGACGAGGGGAAGGGCAAGGCAAAGGCCCGCAACGTCCATCTCATGAACGTCGACGGCACGGGTCGCGTCAAGGTGGCCGACAAGGCCCGGTGGCCCTGCTGGCGCGCGGACGGCAAGGCGATCGCGTACCTGAAGTGCAGGCCCGGTCCGTACACCACCAACCACGCCGCAACGAAGGAGCTGTGCTTCTACGATCTGGCGACCGGCAAGCACACGCCTCATGTCAACGCGGGCATCGAGCGGCTCCTGTGCATCTCGTGGTCGCCGGACGCCGAGTGGTTCGTGGCCACCGCGGCCGGTGGGATGGGGCATGGGTTTTCGATCATCGCGTTCCAGGGCGCGGGGCCCAAGCACTTCTCTTTGGTGTCCTCCAAGCGGGGCGCGTGGCAGTGCAGGCCGGACTTCAGCGCTGACGGCCGGAAGATCGCCTTCGCCGCGGCCACCGGCGTCGGTCCGGACGAGAAGGTCTTCATGATCGAGCGCGCCGACATCGACTTGGCCTCATCGGTGCCCAAGTTGACGAGCCGCCGTCAGGTTGTGACCGCCCCCTGGCCGACCGAGCTATACCACGCCGACTGGTCGCCGGACGGCAGGTATATCGTGTACACTCGGGGGCCGAGGGAAATGAGCCGGATGAAGCCCCAGCGGGCCATCATCGCCATCAAGGCCCCGGGCTGGAACATCTGTGTGGCGGATGCGAGCCAGAGCGAACGATGGGTCGCGCTGACCACGGATGGCCTGAGCAACAAGGAGCCGGACTGGGTCTTCGTGAAGTAGCCGGCCGGGAGGTGGACGTTCCAATGACGAGGCGATCGAGCGGACGATTCACACGTGCGGTCTGCGTGTCGTCGATCTTGGCGGGCATGATCGGCGCGGGCTGCCAGAAGGTCGACAAGACGCAGGCCAAGTCTCCCGCTGTGGCCGTCATCAAGACCAAGGGCGGCGCGGAGATGATCAGCGTGCCGGCCGGGTCGTTCGTGATGGGAAGCGACACGGGCCAGCCCGATGAGAAGCCCGCCCACAAGGTCTCGGTCGATGCGTTCCTGATCGACCGGTTCGAGGTCACCCAGGCGGCGTACGACAAGCTGATCCCGGAGGGCAACGCGGCCCACTTCAAGGGGCCAAACCGACCGGTGGAGCAGATCAGCTGGGTCCGGGCGGTCCTCTACTGCAACGCGCGGTCGCAAGCTGAGGGGCTCGAGCCCTGTTACGATGAGGAGACCGGTGCGTGCAACTTCCAGGCCAACGGATATCGCCTGCCGACGGAGGCCGAGTGGGAGTACGCCTGCCGCGCGGGAACCGACACCGAATACTCATTTGGTGACGACGCCCGCAAGCTGAAGGATCACGCCTGGCACGCCGACAACTCGGCCAAGACCACCCACCCCGTCGGACAGAAGAAGCCCAACCCGTGGGGGGTGCACGACATGATCGGCAACGTGGCCGAGTGGTGCAATGAGCCCTACGGCGAGGCCTACTACAAGAACAGTCCGGACAAGAACCCCAGGGGACCGACGGAGGGGGCCAAGTACATCCTTCGCGGCGGGGCGTGGAACTCGAGCGCCAAGGCCTGCCGGAGCTCGTACCGCGTGGCCGAGTCGCCCGGTAACTACGACGGCTGTTTTGGCGGTGACTACATCGGGTTCCGCTGCGTGAGGCGGGCGCCGCCGAATCCGTCTTCGCAGGCCGCGCGGTAGGCGGATCGAGAGGCCCAACGAGATGGCGAAGACCGTGTCTTCACAACGCTCCAAGGATGCCGGGCAACGGCAGGGGGGCGATGCGACCTTCGGTTCGAACGCCGTGCGGCTGTCCGGTCGGCAATGGGGGGTTGCAGCCGGCATCCTGGTCGTGTCGTTCTGGTGGGTCCCGACGATCTGGGAACAGTTCGAGCAGATCGACGCCGACGCCGACTACCGCATTCCTTATCAACTGAGCAATGACTACTGGTTGTACGGCCGGGTCTGCCGATTGGCCGTCTCGCAGGGCAAGACCCCCGTCGTTGGCGACTCGGTGGTGTGGGGCCAGTATGTGCCGGAGGACGAGACGCTGTCGCACCATCTCAATGCGCAGGCGGAGAAGCACGGCGGCGGCGAGGCCCGCTTCGCCAACCTGGGCGTCGACGGCTCGCATCCGGCGGCACTGGCGGGCATGCTGGGGTATTTCGGCGACGCGATCTCGAGCCGGAGCGTCATCCTGCACTGCAACCCGCTGTGGATGACGTCGAAGAAGCACGACCTGCAGACCACCAAGGAGTTTCGGTTCAACCATCCGCGACTGGTGCCGCAGTTCTTCCCGGACATCGCCTGCTACACCGCCCCGTTGGACGAACGGTTGGGCATCGTGGTCGAGCGGTACGTGCCGTTATTCAGCTGGGCGGGGCATCTGCAGACGGCGTACCTGGACAACAAGGGGCTGGCGAGCTGGACGATGTCGCGTCCGTATGAGAATCCGATCGGCGCGATCACGCTACACGTCCCGCCTTCGGCCAAGAAGCTCGATGCCACCCCGCGGCCGTGGACCCAGCGGGGGATGGACCGAGCCGACTTCCGGTGGGTGGATCTGGCCACGTCGTTCCAGTGGCAGTCCTTTCGGGGGTCGATCGAGACGCTGACGGGGCGGGGCAACCGGGTGTTCGTCGTCGTCGGCCCCTTCAACGAGCACATGCTGAAGGGCCAGAGCGTGAAGACCTATGCCGAGCTGCGACGCGGCATGGCCGAGTGGCTGCGGTCCGAAGGGATCGCGCACTTCATCCCACCGGTCTTGCCGAGCGAGCACTATGCGGATGCCAGCCATCCGCTGGGCGTGGGCTACGCGATGCTTGCCGAGCAGTTGTTCGAGGACGCTGCGTTCATCCGGTTCTTCGGCGTGGAGAAGCAGGCCGACCGAATGTCGGACCTCGACGGAAGGCGACTGGCCTTGCTGCCGTGAAACGCTCGGCTGCGCAGCACCTTGCAAATCCGGGTCGTCCCGGCTTGAATGATGCCACCATCTCGGCGTAGGAGACCATGACATGACCTTGCGACGATGTGTGTTGATGGTGTTTGGGAGCATCCCCGTGTGGATGGGTTGTGCGCCGAAGCGGGTTCATATCATGCCCGAGGTCGCGCAGATCAACCGCGTGGCGGTGGTGAACCTGGCGGACCGGACGGGCAAGCCGTCGCCAGAGTCGGAGTTCTTCACCAACGAGTTCGTCTCGCTGGGCTTCTCGGTCGTCGAGCGCGGACATCTGCAGGAGGTCATCAAGGAGGCCTTCACGTCGACGGGCTACCTGGACGAGCGGTCGGTGGCCCAGTGGGGCCGTGGGCTGGGGATCGAGGCCGTCGTGCTCCACCAGATCGTCAACAGCCTTGCCCTCGACGAGGAGGGCGACGACTACGAGGTCAGCGGCTGGGTCCGCATGGTGGACGTCGAGACGGGCAAGATCATCATGACGTACAACGCGGAGGTGCGGGCCGGGGGAACGAAGAGCGCGAGCCGGGCGGCCCGGCTGTATGCACAGCAGGTGGTTGACGACATCCGCCTGGCCATGCAACAACAGAAGGTGCAGCCCTCGGCCGTGCCGAAGGTCAAGGTGCAACAGCAGGTCGAGGTGAAGCAGACACAGGTCAAGCCGTAGGGGCGCATGATTTCTTTCGGGGGGCG
This sequence comes from uncultured Planctomycetales bacterium, assembly GCA_964390905.1. GTDB lineage: Bacteria > Planctomycetota > Phycisphaerae > UBA1845 > JAFGLZ01 > JAFGLZ01. The sequence continues at coordinate 26,918 of CAYMLO010000067.1, forward strand.
GGCACCGGTCTATCGAGTCCTGATTGCCAGACGGTCTTGTCATGCATGATTGGGTCCGGTTGTCAGTGCGAGCAGGTTGGGCACTCGCGATGGTCGGGTGGGTTGTATGGCCAGGGTGCCAGGCTCCCCCGCCGGCCGGTCAGTCGCAGGAGATGACATCCCGCACGACGGTTCAACGTCAGACCGATGCGGCTGGCGGACCCGCGCAGCCGACGCTGATGCGTCGGCGGGTGGTGGTGATCGCGTCGCACACGGGCCCGGGGGCCGAGGCCGTCGAGCGGGCGCTGGGTCAGGCGCTCGACAAGCAGGGGCTGGAGGTCCTGGACACTTCGAAGGTCGACCAGGCCGATCTCGTGGTGGCGGTGACGGCCGCCGTACGGACGGGCGATCAGTGGGGGGGGATCCCATCTCAGCAAGTGCTGCTCCGCTATGACCTGTTGGACGCCCGGAAGCGGACGCCGATTCGCAGCGGCGCGGACTGGGCTTCCTATGCCGACCCTGTTGCTCAACGGCGCGTGGCGGGTGCGCTTCGGGGCGCGGCTGACCGATTGAGCCGGAAGCTCATCAGCGTGGTTCGTGACCTGCCGCCCCCGTCGCCCGCGGAGACGGCGGCTCCGAAGCCGGCGCCAGCCGCCGAGAAGGCGGTGAGCATCTCCCTGGCGTGTCTGCCGTTCCGCAACGCGACGCATCGCAGGCAGCTGGACGGCTGGTGCGAGTCTTTGGCGTCGATCGCGGCGCAGGAGTTCAAGCGGGTCAAGACCTACCGCATCGTCGAGCGGGCCCGCCTAGCCGATATCCTGAAGGAAGACGACATCGCCGCGGCGATCGACACCTCCCCCGGGGCCGTGCGGCGGGTCGCCCAGAAGCTGGGCGTCGACTTGCTGCTGGTTGGCGAGGCGTCGCTGCGGCCGAACGGCGATCTGGTCATCTCCGCTCGCATGGTGAAGGCGAAGGACGCGGAGGTCCAGCAGGTTATCTACGCGGCTGGCCCCGCCGCCAGCGTCGACCGACTCGAGCAGTCGTTCCGCCATCAGCTGGTAAAGCCTACGGTCGGTTGGGTCTCACGACAGCTGGATCACCTGAACCGCGCCCCCATCGTTTGGCCCAAGGCCGGTCCGGGCCGCTGATCCGCGCCGACCAGATTGCGTTGGGTATTCCCCGGTGTGTGTATGCGAAGGGTGGGGGACGGAATCGCGCTGCGAGGACCGATTCTCAGTCCATTGCGTCCCCCACCGTTTTCGATGACCGCGTCCCGCGGCCACTCGAAAAGGATGGGGCACCCCCCGCCCAGACTGCCACGCACCCGTATCCGAACCACATGCCCCATGCGTGTTGCAGACGGCGTTGATTGCGTGTAAACGGACGGGACGCGTTTGGATGTGTGGACCCAAGAAGGAGCATACGCATGACAACTCGGCGGATCATGACGGCGCTGTTGATCGGCGGCGGGCTGCTGGCCTACCGGGCGGAGGGGGCAGAGCGGCTGTACGACAAGCTGAAGTGGGACGTCGGCATCCGGGACGTATACCTCCGCGGCCTGAAGCAGCCGGACGTCTGGAAGGCCGCCAAAACGATCGGCGTGACGCGACTGGAGGTGGTCGTTGACGAGAACCTGACCTGCCCGGGCCTGTTCGAGGGCGATGCCAAGCCCTATCGGATCGATACGCCGGCCAACCGCAAGAAGTTGATGCAAGCGCTGGCCGATCACGGGGCGTCGATCAGCTGCTTCTGCGCCGTCATCCGCGGCAAGGACGCGCCGTCCCAGAAGCACGTCGATTGGATCACCCGCGTGACGGAGGCGGCGGGGGAGATGGAGGTTCCCGTGATCATGATGCCGCTGGGCTATGGGGACAAGACCGACGAGGCCTACGTCGCCAAGTCGGTCGCGTTCTTCAAGAAGCTCGTCCCGGTGGCGAGGCGAACGGGGGTCGTGCTGACGTACGAGAACCTGGGCCGATACCTCAACCGCCGCGAGATCGCCCTGCCCATCCTCGAGGGGCTGCCGCGCGATTGCTGCGGCATCGCCAACGACATCACGAACATGTATTGGTACGGCCACCCGATCGACACGATCTATGAGCTGGCCAAGGCCGTCGCTCCGTACGTCCGCTACGTGCACGTCAAGAGCATCAAGTACCCCGCGGCCAAGAAGAACACGCAGCGGAAGCCCGGCTGGGAGTACGGCAAGTACGCCGAGCCCGTCCGGACGGGCGACATCGACTTCCATCGGATCATCGCCATCTACGCCGCTGCCGGCTTCAAGGGCGACCTGACGATTGAGGACGACAGCCTGCGCAAGTTCGACGCCGCGGGCAAGACGAAGGTCTTGATCGACGATGTCAAGCTGCTTCGGGAGGTCATCAAGGAGGTCGAGGCGTCACGCTGAGGCGCCCGCCAGTCGCGCGCGGGACCGGCGTCTGACCTGCTGGGCGAGCACGACCAGCAGACCCACAGTCAGCCCCACATAGCCGACGTACACCACCAGCTCGCCGGGGTCGGAGACGACGCTGAGCATGGTGGCGACGGGTTCGTTGTTCTGGTCGAAATGGTAGCTGCTCTGGTAGAACGCCCGGCCGCCATACTTGAGCGGGGCGTTCATGCTGATCGTCTGTTCGAGTTCCACGCCGCGGTTGGGATCCTCGACGAGGACGCGGCTCTCGTAGGTTCGCGGCCGGTCGCTGCCCGGGTAGTGCGTGATGACGGGCTCCAGGAGCTTGACCGAGAACCCCATCGGGATGCTGACCGGCACGTAGCCCACCTGGACATGCTGCCCGCCGATGTGGACGTCGTAGCGCTCGCCGCGCCGGACCCACAGCCGATGGGCGGTCGCGGCCGTTCGGAGGCAGACGAAGGCTGCAGGGATGGCGTGCTTTATCCGCCGGGGGATCGGCGTGAGGGCCCGTTCGTTGCGGGCGTGGGGGACGAACTCCAGGGCCGTCAGTTGGGTTTCCTGCCACGGGGTCGCCGTCGGGCGGTTCAGCTCCAGCGCGGCGGAGGTGATGCGTCCGTCTGCGTCGGTGAACCGGGCGTGGAGCTTGTCTGATCCGTCAACCAACAGATCGATCCGGTTCCGTTGATGGGCCAGGACGGTGGCGTCGACGTATCGGAATCTGACGGGTTGGCTGGTCGGATGGGAGGTCGGTGCGGTGGTCCCGCCGTGGGGCGTGGCGAAGTCCCGTCCGGGGAACCTGGCGAAGAACCGATGCGGCTCGGCCTTGCCCGCAGGATCGATCAGGTCGAACTCGATCATGGGGTTGACCGGCCGGGACGTCGCCGAGCGGATCTCGCGCCCCGACACCTGCGCGTGGGGTAGGTATCGCCCGATTCGGATCTGATAACCTGTCTGACCGAGCGGGACGGGTTGATCGGCCTGGGTGTCCAGGTCAATAGCGTAAGACCGACCGTTGAGTTCGACCACGAGCTTGCCGCGCTTGGGCTGGGCGGGCGAGCTGGTCGGTTGGAGCACTCGGCTGAGCACGTCGGGGTCCGTCAGACGGAGGAACCTGATCCGCACGTCGCCGATGATCTCCTGGCGATCGGTCAGGAGCCACTGGTCGTGTTGGTGTTGGCCGTGGGTCAGGCGGATCTTGAGGGCCGACCACGGGGCGTTGGGATCGGGCACGATCCGCTCGCCTTCGTCGCGGGTATCGACGGCGAACTTCTCGATCGTCCAGGACACGCTGCCGATCCGCTGGTCGGCTTCGGCAGGATCGAATGCGGGGCCGTCGGCGTTCACGGGAACGCTTGCGTATTGCTTGCCGTCCGCTGTCTGGAGCGACAGGACCCAGGCGTCTCCGTCGAAGTCCGTCCTGGTCTCCTGAGGCCGAAGCCACAGCCGTCCGTCCACGGCGTACACGCGTGTGATCCACGCGCCCACCAGGATGATCAGCACGGACACGTGCGCGACGACGAAGCCGATCTGCCGGCGTCGAAACGGCCAGCGGATCAGCAAAGATGCCAGGGCATTGACGCCGACGGCGGCCAGGATCGCGGCGAACCAGCGGCTTCGGTAGTAGTCGCGGAGGGCCGCCTCGGTCCCATGCTGTGCCTCGTGCAGACTGGCCAGGCTCATCGCCACGGCCAGCGCAACGAGCAGCACGACCGCCAGCTTGAGGGAACCCACTGTGCGGAGCATTGTGCGCATGCGGCGAACCTTCTTAGCAACAGACGACCACAGCAGGACCCGTTCGCCCCTGCGCACCGGCCCCACGTCGCCAAGATGATCGAGGATGGAGGGTAGCATGGTCAAGCGGAGGTCAACGAAGACGGGCTCGCCGGGATGGGAAGCGGCATTTCGCGCGTGACATCGACCGGTTGGGGTGGTCAAATCATGGCCTTGTCTGGCCGGCGGCGCGGGGCCGTCGTCAGGTGGATCAGGCAAACAGGCTTACACGAGGAAGGACCCAGGTTATGGCGATCAAGGCGATGCTCATCGGTGGCGGGGGTATGGGCGTGATGCACGGCAAGAACTTCGCGGCGCATCCGGACTGCGAGCTGCTGGCCGTCTGCGACATGAACGCGGAGCGCCTGGTGGTGCTCGAGAAGGAGTTTCCCGGGTTGCCGGCGTACGCGTCGATCGACGAGCTGCTGGCCAATTGCGATGCGGAGCTGGCCTTGATGATCACGAACGAGACGCTCCGCGTCCCGCCGTGCGTGCAGCTGCTGGAGGCCGGGCGTCACGTCTTCACCGAGAAGCCCCTGCACAGCCGCAAGAATCAGTTCAACATCGACGACGAGGACGGCAAGGTGGGCTGGCAGGTCATCGACGCGGCCCACAAGAGCGGCAAATGCTTCGGCATCGACTACAACTACCACTACTTCGAGCACTTCGCCAAGCTGAACCAGGCGCTGGTGGGCGGTCAGATCGGCACGCCGACGCTGGTCTGGGCGCGGGCGCACTTCAACTGCTGGTCGCACGTCATCGACCAGATCCTGTGGAACATGGGCCGGCCCGAGTGGGTCTACACGATCGGCGACTGCACGACGGAGAACTGGACGCGGCTGATCCACATGAAGTGGTCGAACGGTGCGGAGGGCGAGTTGGGCGGCAGCCTGGCGTGGGGGTATGACGACGGCCCGCTGAAGATCATCCTCTGCGGCGACAAGGGCTACGGGACGGCGTTGGGGTTGGAGGGCTTCTACACGCTGCGGAAGGCTGGCAGCTGGCCCTGCGAGGAGCTGGAGCGTTGGGAGGGCAAGGGCGCGTACAACGACAGCTTCGTTCACATGGCCGACGCGGTGATCAAGGCGATGCAGGCCGGCGAGCCCATGCCCGTCGACGAGCAAGCCGCCTGGGATGAGCAGGTGTTCGAGGCCGCGGTGTACCGTTCCGCCAAGACGGGGCAGCGCGTCGTGCTGGACGAGATCGACGAGGAGCTGCGGTCGTGAAGCCGAGCTCGCCGGTGGTCGCTGTCTGACGTGCCCAAAGATGCGGAGGGTGCTACGTACCCCGAGTTTAGCGGGGCCGCGTGCGGCCCCTTGCCCGTCGCACGCGACGGGGCTAAACGCGGCGCACGAGACGCGCTCTTGCTCCGCGAACCTGCGCCCGGACGCGTTCCATGATTCCGTGGGGAGGACCTCGTCATGCATAGGGTCCGGGGTTTGGATCGGCATGCCGCTTGTAGGCACATGGCATGGTGGGCGACCGTGGTGCTTCTGGGGACATTGCTGTCCAACCAGGACGCCGCGGGTGAGGATCGTCCCGCGCGCCCGGATTCGGCGTCGGTGAGTGGGCAGGCGTCGGGCGATGACGGGTTGGTTCGCGAGCGCCCGTGGGTGGGGGTGGTCTTCTTCTACTGGTACACCTGGGACTACGATCGCCAGCTGGGCAGTTGGGCCGGCCAGGGCGTCCACAACACGCCGCTGTATGGCTACTACGATTCGCGGACGTATCGCGACAACTACCGGTCGCTGCAGCTGGCCAGCGAATGGGGCGTCACGCACCACTGGATGGACTATTGGGCGCCGACGTGGAAGGGCGAAGACGGCGAGATGCGCGAGAAGACCGTCGTGCGCGCCGCGGAGGACCTCCGCAAGGCCGGCTACAACATCTGGATGAGCTACTACCAGGACGGCACCAACTTCGAGATGACCGACTTCGTCAAGAACGTCCGCGAGAAGCGCGACGTACACCAGTGGCTGCGGGATTTCGGCCGGTCGCCCGTCTGGCCACGGGTCCGGAACCGCCCGATGCAGCTGGTCTACGGTCGAAACGGCTCGCCGGCGCTGACGGTTGACCATCCGGGCTTTCGCACGTTTCTCGAGGATCGGTATGCCTCGATCGATCGATTGAACGAAGACTGGGGCACCCGGTTCGCGTCGTTCGACGCGGTCGAGATGGATCTGGCGGCGCGGGGCCCGCAGCGGGCGTGGTCGGCGAAGTATCAACACGAGATCTGGCGACGGGCGTGGCGGGAGCTCGAGGCCGAGATCGGCGAGACGTTCGATCTGCCGGGGATGGCGGCGTCGTTCGACGTCGGGTATGGGCCGTTCCGCAATCTGGGTTACGCCGAGTTCGCCCGGACGTTCGGTGGTCCGCACAGCTACGGGGGGATCTTCAACCGACCCCACCACCAGGACGCCGAGCGGTTCATCCAGGCCAACGTCTGCAAGGCGTACAACACCGTCTTTCTGGATCACTACAAGAACTTCTACCACGACTGGGACATCCGCGTGCCGGGGATGGCGTACCTGCCCGACCCGTACCACTTCGACCGGTTCTGGGTCGGCGATCTGATGCGTTACGCCGAGGCCGTGCTGCATCTGTCCTGGAACGAGTGGTGGGAGGGGTCGAACCTCGAGCCGTGTCTGGAGTGGGGCAAGACGTATTGCCAGAAGCAGCTCTTCTACTCGACCCTCATGCAGCTGTGCTACGAATCGATCCGGGACTGGTCGAAGGGAGCGCGGGTGGCGCTGCTGTTGAACGACTACGCGATCCTGGCGGGCAGCATGACGCCGGAGGAGGTCACCGAAACACTGCAGGCGTTGCGCCGGCTGAACTGCGATTTCGATCTGGTGGCGGATGATCTCGTGACGGCGGAGCGGCTGGCGGCGTTCAAGGTCGTGGTCGCGCCGTCGGCGGGGGTGGGGTTCGGCTACAACGCCGACGGCAAGCGGATCGCGCCGATCCTGCTGGAATGGGTCCGTGGGGACGAGAACCGCCGGCTGATCGTGTCGGGCGACGAGCCCATCCGGCGGGCGCTGGGGATCAAGCCAGCCGCGACGCGTGCCGCGGCCACGCAGAAACGGGGCGACGACCTGAACCTGTTCGTCGACGTCGGGACGGAGGGCGACGAGCGATTCGTCATCGCCGGCCGGACGCACAGGGAGGCGTGGGGCAAGCTGCCCGCCGGCAAGTTCGGCGCGGGGACGGACCTGACGGTTCGCTGGACGCCCGGGTTGGACGCGGTGACGACGTTGTACCTACCGCTGAGTCCGAACCGGGATCACGTCCTGCGGTTGTCGGGATCGGCGATCTGGCCGAGCAGGGCCACGGTGAGGTTGGATGGCCGGGAGGCCGGACGGCTGGCGATCAAGCCGGGGCATCAGGAGTATGAGCTGGCGATCCCAGCCTCGACGGTGGGCGGACGGGCGTTCTGCCTGGTCGACCTGCGTTACGCGCCCTTGCGAATACCCACTAAGGAGGATCCCAAGCGATTTGGCAACGAGGCCCGCCGCTGCAACCTGGCGCTCGATTGGGTGCAGATGTCCACGTCCAACATCGCAGCCCGGACGACGAAGCAACAGTACACGATGCCCAAGGGCCAAGTGCGTTTCGGCAGCGAGGTGCTCGGTGCGCTAAGCCGCCGCGGGGTGGAGGTGCCGATGCGGGTTCGGGCTCGGCTGAGCGGTGAGGGGGCTCGCGTGCTGAGCGTCTACGAGGACGGCAGCCCGCGCGACCTGGCCGTCCCGTGTGGTGCGGGACAGGTGTGGTACGTCAACGGGCTGTTCAGCGACGTGTCGGACGGCGCGTATTGGCGGTCTGTGCTCTCGAACTGGGCGGGCGTGGAACCGGCTGAGCTGGTGCGCGGAGCACGGTCGGCGGGTGCACGATTGCAGGCCGGCCAGACCGATCTGCTGCTGGCCTACAACTACGAGAACGCCAAACCGGACCCGATCCGATGCCGTCTGCCCGCCCGGTCGCAGCCGTTGAGCGAGGCGGTGGCGTTGTCTCGGGACGGGTCGACGTACGCGCCCATCACGCCGCGACCGAACGGGCGGTGGCTCGAATGGACCGACACGCTCGGTCACTACGCCGTCTATCAGCTGGCCTACGCACCCGTCCGCGTCGAGCCCCGCCTGATCGTGGTCAGTGTCGGTCAGACGACCCAAGTGCCAGCCCAAGTGACCAACCTGACCGACCGCAGCGTGCGAGCGAAGATCAGGCTGCGAAGCGTGATTCCGACGCTGACGGGTGAGTCGGTCGAGGTCAACCTATGGCCGAAGGCCAGCACGACCGTCCAGATACCGGTGACCGTCGGCGCGACGGCGGATTGGGGGCGCAAGACGGCCGTGATCGAAGTCGCGTTCGGCGATCAGAGGGCGTACCTGTGGCGGGAGGTGGTCGTGCTCCGCCCGCCGGAGTTGTCGCTGGGGCGTCGGGTCACTGTCGCACACGCGCCTATGGTCGAAGTGGTCAACGCCGTGTGTCCGTTCGGGGACGCCGCACCCGCCCTCGACGTGAAGGCCATCGTTGGTGGACAGACGGTTCGCCTGGGACAGATCCCGCCCGGAGGGAAAGCCACCAAGCGCCTGGCCGCTCCGATACCGACTGGCGCTGCTGCAGCGACCCAACCGTCAGAGGCTGCGGCGATCTGGCCGTGCAAGGTTGAGCTTCAGTACAAGGACGATCGGCGTCCGCTGCGGTCGGCGGGTGAGCTGTGGGTCGGCCGGCCGGTCGCGGCAGCCGTCAAGTTCCCCGAAGCCCGAGCCGCCGTCAGCGTGCTGAACCCCCATCCGCGTCCGTTGGAACGCTACGTCGTCGAGTTGGACTTGGCCGCGTCGGCGACCGGGAAGGACGTCTATCACCTCCGCGATGCCAGGGGGCGGGCTGTCCCTGCACAGAAGGTTGGCGGCAAGGCATGGCTGTTTCCCGCAACGGTGTCGGCTCATGGTGTGAGCAACTACGTGTTGTGTCGCGGGGCTGCACCGGGGGCGTCGACGGACCTAGGCGTGGCCGATCGACGTGCTTCCGATGGCACGGTCACCGTGAGCAACAGCTTCTATCGGGCCACGATCGATCGTGCGGCGGGTGGGTGCGTGACCAAGCTCGTCTCGGTTCGAACGGGCAAGGACTATGGGCTGCGAAGCTTCGACGTCAACTACGGGCAGTTCAGCCAGTACGATCCGAACGCGCCGGCCACCAACACGGTGTCCTACGTCAACGAGTGCAAGACGTCGCTGTCGCGATGTGCGTGCGAGCTGAAGCCCTTGCAGATCGGCCCGGTCCGCGTCGTGATCTCGGCCGTGGTCGCCGACGACAACGTCCGTTGCCAGACGACGTACGAGTTCCGGGCGCACACGCCCTGGTTCCGGATCAGGCGTCAGCTCAGATTCGTCGGGAAGAACCGCCCGCAGGAGATCGTCGCGGTCGACGCGCGGTTCCGGCGGAACGCCCTGACCAAGTCGTATCCCAACTTCGTCGGCATCGTCAACGACAAGCCGCAGCCGCACTTCGGCTGGCGGTACGGAGACTGGGTGCCCGACGTCCTGACGCTGATGACGCCGCCGAAGTTCGACGAAAGCCTGTCGATCGTGCTGTTGCGCAAGGACGGCTTGGACCAGGTCCGCCAGGGGTTCTGGCCCGCAGACCGGCCGAAGTCGGGTCCTTGCCAGCAGGGTCGGATCGAGCTCGTCACCAGGCGTGCGACGGTGTGCGAGGTGGAGTTGGTCGTCTATCTTCACCAGGAGCATCAGGTCGTAGCGGCCCGGCTGCTCGAGACGCTTCGCCATCCGCCACTCGTGACGCTGACTCCTGATCCGCTGTGGCGTCGGGCGGATTAGTGATGTGTCCGTTCGCGCCTTGACTGTTGGGAGCGGAAGGTGAGGATGTGCGTGCTGCGTGATTCCACACGTGTTGGGCGGGTCCAGCTTAGCCGTGCCGCGTGCGGCGGGGACGTGGCCGCACGCGGCCACGCTAAACGTGTACACCGCCAAACCCATCGGCATCCTGTTGGCAGGTTATTTGTGGAGGTCTATCGATGTCAGTAACGCGCATGTCGCCGGGTCTTGTTGCGATCGGGGTCTTGGGTCTTCAGTCAGCCAGTGCGGACGCTTCACCGGACAAGGCCCAAACCGTCTCAGCCCAGCGCGTCAGCCAGGTGATCATGGTCAAGGTCGCGGGCAAGTCGTTCACCTGGTACAAGTTCCTGACCGACCGGAAGTACCCCTATCTCTTCCCCGTCCTCGGGCCGCTGGGGGGTGACAGTCTGACGACGGAGACCTCGGAGCCCTATCCGCACCACCACTCGGTGTTCTTCGCCTGCGACAAGGTGAGCGGCGGGAACTACTGGCATGGAGCCAACGCGGCCGGCCAGATCAGCTCGACGGGCCCGAAGATCATCGAGGCGAAGGGCAAGCGCGTCGTTATCGAGGACCACACCCGATGGCATCGACCCGGTGCGCCGGACCCGTTCACCGACAAGCGACGGATCGTCATCTCCGCGCCGTCCCCGACGCTGCGGTTCATCGATTTTGACATCACGCTGACCGCTGCGTCAGACGTTCAGATCGTCAAGACGAACCACTCGCTGTTCTGCGCACGGATGGCGCCGCACATGAATGTCCAGAACGGGGGGCGGTTGGTGAACGCCGAGGGAAAGCTGAGTCAGAAGGGCACGCTGGCGGCCAAGTCGAACTGGTGCGACTACTCCAACAAGGTGAACGGCAAGACCCAGGGCCTGGCCATCCTGGTCTGGCCGAAGAACCGCTGGTCGCCGTGCACGTGGCTGACGCGCGATTACGGGTTCTTCTCGCCGACGCCGATGAACTGGCTCGGGCCGGAGGGCCTGCGGTTCAAGAAGGGCGAGTCGATCACGCTGAAGTACCGCGTGGTCGTTCATGCGGGCGACGAGAAGGACGCCGACATCGCCGGCATCTACCGGGATTGGGTCAAGTCCGGCGGCGCCGGAGAATAGGAGCGGGTGATCATGACATGGCTGACAACCGTTGTGCTGGTCGGGGTGACGGTTCTGGCGTTGGCTTCAGGCGCGTTCGCCGTCGACGCGACGAAGAACGACCAGGGGATCGAGTGGATCCACACGACCGACCATTGGGGCGTGCCGTTCGGCGACGCGGCGACGATGTTCTACGCCAACGTCGAGCAGCACCGGACCTGGTTGACCGAGCAGGGCACGCCGGCGAACAAGATGGAGTTTGCCGTCGGGACCGAGATCTCGCTCCGCAAGGTGTTCCGGCAGAAGTGGTGGTTCCGCGGCCAGATGACGGGGCAGGTCGAGATCGCCGCCGCCCGGGGGGAGACGGAGGCGTTCCAGCTCGTGGTCTGCCCCATCGCGCCGATGGAGCGGAAGCTGACCCACCTGTCGGCGGAGAAGGACCACGGCGCCGGGCCGATGCAGCCCAAGACGGTCAAGGTCGCATCCGTCGTCGCGACGGATCTGAAAGGACCCAAGGGGGCGGCGATTCCCGCGACGGCCGTCGAGATTAGCCGCGTCGGCTACATCAAGACCGTCCAGCCGCAGTACCTGGTGATGAACATCGGCGAGTGGCCCGATCCGGTGCTGCCGATGGCGCCGTTCGAGGTGTCCAACCCGTTCTGTCAGCCGATCTGGGTGGACGTCCGCGTGCCGCGCGACGCGGCCCCGGGCAAGTACACGGGCCAGATCCGCGTCGAGGGCCCGCACGCGGTGACGATCCGCGTGTCGCTGACCGTCTGGCCGTTCGCGCTGCCGGCGAAGCGGTCCTACGTGACGATGGGATGGTCGCTGAACGCGTGGTTTCTGAAGGGCGGCGCTGATTCATTCATGAAGAAGGCGGAGGTGCTGCTGGATCACGGCCTGGCGCCGTGGCACGCGTGCGTGAAGCTGGCCAAGGACCTCGATGGCCACGACCGCGTGTTTCGCTGGCTGCAGGAGCGGGGCGTGAAGCTGCAGGCCATGACGACCAGCAAACCCGACGCCAAGTACGTCGAGCACCTTCGCAAACGGGGTTGGCTGAAGCACTTCATCTGCATCCCCGGCGACGAGCCGCACGAGCGGGACTACGCCAAGTTCCGCCAGCGGGCCGAGACGATCCGCAAGCAGTTCTCGGGCCTGACGGTCGCGATGACCGAGGACCCGCAGCCCATCAACGAGGGCATGTTCGACCTGTGGATCGTCGAGCCGTCGGTTCATCGCGAGGCGTTCGTGCGGGCGGCGCAGCGACGCGGGGACCGGATCTGGTGGTACATGTGTCAGCTACCGATCCACGCGACGTATCCCGGCCCGATCTGGGCGTGTCCGGGGGCGGTCGTGGATCGGCCCGCCGTCGATCACCGCGTGCCCTACTGGCTGGCCTGGAAGTACGGCATCGAGGGCGTCGGGTTCTGGGCCATCTCGCACTGGCCGAAGGGGTGGGAGACGTGGCCCGACCAGCCCTGGCCCGTCAACCCGATCAGCAAGTACCCGTACAGCGGGCAGCACAACGCCAACGGCTTTCTGTGCTATCCCTACAAGGACCGCGTCTTGCCGTCGGTCCGGCTGAAGGTCCTTCGCGACGGGATGGACGACTACGAGTACCTGCTGCTGCTCAAGGGCCTGGTCGGTCGCAAGGCGACCGCGCGGGACAAACAGCTGCTGGCCGTCCCGCCGGAGGTGGCGATGGGCTTGCGCTACTACAACCGAGACCCCGACGGCATCTTGTCCGCCAGGCGCGAGATCGCCTCGCGGATTGCCGCGCTGTCGAAGTAGCGCCGAGGAATACGGCCAGGCTCAACGTGAGTTCGAGGACGCGTCGGGCAAATCCCTGCGAGGTAGCACGATGAGAGGGACTGTGACGATTCTGGCGTGTTGGTCTGTCAGTGCGACCCTCGCCCACGCGGCGGGTCCGTCGGGCGACGCCGAGAGGTATTGGCCGCAATGGCGCGGTCCGACCGCCACCGGGGTCGCGCCGCACGGCGATCCGCCGGTCACGTGGAGCGAGTCCAAGAACATCCGTTGGAAGATCGAGATCCCAGGCATCGGGCATGCGACACCGATCGTGTGGGGTGACCGCGTCTACGTTCAGACGGCGGTCAAGACCGACACGAAGGCAAAGCCCGAAGAACTGGCCAGGCAACCCGCGCCTTCACGGTCGTCCGGGCGCCGGGGTCGCCGAGGTCGAGGAGGGCGGGATTGGATGGGCACCAAGCAGCCGACCCACGCCCACAAGTTCGTTCTCCTTGCGATCGATCGCCGCACGGGAAAGACGGTCTGGCAGCGGACGCTGTGTGAGGAACTGCCACACGAGCGCTTGCATCGGGATGCGAGCCAGGCGTCCAACTCGCCGGTCACTGACGGTCAACGGGTATACGCCTACTTCGGCTCGCGCGGCCTGTACTGCCTGGACATGCAGGGCAAGGTGATTTGGCAGAAGCGCTTCGGCAAGATGCAGACGCGAAACGCCTTCGGCGAAGGTAGCTCGCCGGCGCTCCACGGCGACACGATCGTCGTCAACTGGGACCACGAAGGCCAATCGTTCATCGTTGCGCTGGACAAGGAAACCGGCAAACAGCGCTGGAAGGTCGATCGGGACGAACGGACCTCCTGGGCGACGCCGCTCGTCGTCATCGTTGGCGGAACCCCCCAAGTCGTCACCAGCGCGACGAGTCGGATCCGTAGCTACGATCTGAAGACCGGCAAGCTCGTTTGGCAGTGTGGTGGGATGACCACCAACGTGATCCCGTCGCCGGTCTGCGGCAACGACCTGGTCTACGCCATGAGCGGGTACCGCGGCAGCGCATTGCTGGCCATTCGCTACGCCGACGCCAAAGGAGATATCACCGATTCGGACGCGGTGGCCTGGAAGTACGACGGGCCGGGCACGCCCTACGCGCCATCGCCGTTGCTGTACGGGGATACGCTTTACTTCCTGGACAGAAACCGTTCCCTCCTGTCCTGCTTCAATGCCAAGACGTTCAAGGAGAACTACACCAGGCAGCGGCTGGAGGGAATGGTGGGTGGCTACGTGTCGCCGGTTGGGGCGAGCGATCGGGTCTATGTCCTGGACCGAAGCGGCAAGATGGCGGTCATCAGGCGCGGCCCTGAGTTCGAGCTTCTGGCCACAAACGCACTCGACGACCGGTTCACTGCTTCCCCGGCCATTGTCGGCAAGGAGATCTACCTGCGCGGGGGGCGGAACCTGTACTGCATCGCCGAGGACTAGCGCTCGCCGCACACGCTGAGTCGATCGGTGGCGGCCTGGGAGTCTGCAAATGGGGAATCCTGACCGATTCGCGGTGTGGCTGATCGTGGGACTGCACGCCTGCGCCGCGACCCTTTCGGCCGATGATTGGCCTCAGTGGCGGGGGCCGTTGCGGGACGGGGTGTGGCGGGAAACGGGGATCGTCGAACGCTTCGACGCGAAGGGCCTCGAGATACGTTGGCGATCGGAGATCAGCGGCGGCTACGCCGGCCCGGCCGTTGCCGACGGGAGGGTGTTCGTCACCGACCGCCAGAGACGCAGAAACACCGAGCGCGTGCTGTGCTTCGAGGCAACGACCGGAAAGCCGCTTTGGACCCACGAGTACGCCTGCAAGTATCGAGGCGTGCAGTACGGTTGCGGCCCACGATGCACGCCGACGATCGCCGGCGGGAAGGCCTACACCGTCGGGACGATGGGACACTTGTTCTGTCTGGACGCTCGCACCGGGAGCGTCCTCTGGCAGAAGGATTATCGGAAGGACTTCGGCGCGGACATCCCGGTGTGGGGAATCGCTGCGGCGCCGCTGGTGGACGAGCAGCGAGTGATCGTCCTGGCCGGCGGCCAGAACGGCGCTACGGTCCTGGCCCTTCACAAGGACACGGGCAAGGAGATCTGGCGGGCGCTCTTTGAGAAGGCGATCGGATACTGTCCGCCGGTGATCTTTCAGGCGGGCGGCACGCGTCAACTGATCGTCTGGGTCCCGGAGGCCGTCGTGTCGCTTGACCCGGAAACCGGCAAGGTCCACTGGCGGCAAGCGTTTCACTCGCACACCGGTCTGTCGATCGCTACGCCCGTGCTGGAGGGGGACAGGCTCTTCGTCTCGACGTTCTACAACGGCTCATTGATGATGCGCCTGGCGGCGGATCGACCGGCGGCCGTCGAGATGTGGCAGGGCAAGAGCGACAGCGAGATCAAGACGGACGGGCTGCACTGTTTGATGTCCACGCCTCTGATGAAGGACGGCTACATCTACGGGGTGTGCAGCTACGGCGCCCTTCGGTGCTTGGATGCCCGTACGGGCAAGCGAATCTGGGAGACGTACCAGGCGACGGGCCATGGTCGATGGTGGAACGCGTTCCTCATCCCGAACGGCGATCGCGTCTTCATCCCCAACGAGCAGGGCGAACTCATCATCGCCAGGCTCAGCCCCAAGGGCTACGAGGAGATCAGCCGGGCCAAGCTGATCGCCCCGACCAATCGCGCTCAGCGGCGAAACATCGTGTGGTCGCATCCGGCGTTCGCCAACAAGTGCGTGTACGCGCGAAACGACCGCGAGATCGTGTGCGCGAATCTGGCGGCGTCCCGCTAGCGTTGGACAACCCGTCACGGGGATGCCATGAACCGTACCTTCATTCGACACCCCAGCCCGGAGGACGAGCGGGAGTTTATCGCGTTGGCGGCCCGGAGCGCGTTATTCCATCGTCCCTGGATGTCGCCGCCAACCGATCGGGAGGGATTCCGGGGTTACCTGGAGAGTCTCGGGGGCGAGAGGAAGGTGGGGTTCTTAGTCTGCTTGAAGGAATCGGGCGAGATCGTCGGCATGGTGAATCTCAATGAGATCACCCGAGGTGCCCTCCAGAGCGCCTATTTGGGTTACTGGATCGGGTCCCCGTACGCCGGTCAGGGCTACATGGCAGAAGGCTTGGGCCAGGTGATCGGCGTTGCCTTTCAGGAGTTGGGCCTGCACAGATTGGAGGCCAATATCCAACCGGCGAACGCCAGGTCGATCGGCCTCGTGAAGCGATTGGGATTCACGAGAGAGGGATTCTCGAGGCGGTACCTCATGGTAGACGGGGACTGGCGGGACCATGAGCGATGGGCCATTCTGTCTGAAGACTGGGCCGAACAGCGGTCGACCGGCGCGGCGCACGAGAGGTAGGATCGCGACCGGACCGAAGCGTCACCGGGTGAGGGAATTCCGCGTGAACAAGCGAACCTGTCCCGTATTCTCCCAGCAGTTCCCACAGAGGCGGTAGATGGGCGATCTCGCAGCTGAAGAAGTGATCGACGCGAATACCCCCTGCGTGTCGTGCGGATACAACCTTCGCGGCCTGTCCGTGGAGGGAACCTGTCCCGAATGTGGTGCCTCCGTAGCTTGTAGTATCCGCGGCGACTTGCTTCGGTTCAGTCACCCCCGCTGGGTTGGTCGGTTGGGCACCGGCGCTGCGTTGCTGTTCTATGCAAACCTCCTGGCGATCGCAGCGGTGATTGTCGATGCTGTCATCTCGGGTGTCGTGCAGCTGCAGCAGTCCTCGCTTGCCTGGGTTTACGACGCAGTGTTTGCCGTGTTGGGCCTGACGCTGATCAGTATGCTCTTCGCTGGGGTGTGGGTGCTGGCTTCCCCCGACCCGCGCGAGTCTCCCAGAACACGAGGCAGATGGGTCCGACTCGCGTGCCGGGAGGGGATTGTGGCCCTGGTGGTTGGCGTTCCTCTGCTATGTGTCCCGCTTTCGGTCTTCCCAGACCTAAGACTGGTGTTGTCCGTAGGTTTCCTTGTTGCCTTCCTCGGGTGGAACGCTGCCGTCTTCCTACACATAGGGCGGCTCGCTGACCGCGTACCTTCTCGATCCGTAGTGCGCCTGAGTCGCATCTGTCTGTGGCTCCTTCTTGCAGACGCAGCCCTATATGCAGTTAAGCTCGTCCTGGAGTTGCTCGGGCCACAGATCGGCCCAAGCGCGACCAGTTCCCAACCCGGGACGCAAGGAAGTGCCGAGGACCTCACATTGAGCCACATACTCGGATGCTACGAGGGGTTGCTCTTCTTGATTAGCATCGGCTTCGGTATCCTCACCTTGGTCTTGTGTTGGCGTTGCCGCAGGACATTCCGTGAAGCTGCTGACGAGGCCAGACGGAACTGGGCGGACGCGGAAGTATCTCTGGGGCATCGCTGAAGTGCCCGATGTCGTTCTCGCCATCCGGCACGTCGATTGGAATCGCCGAATGCACCATGCTGTAGTCAGTCAGGCTTGAACGGGCCAGGCACACCTCTGTCAGTCGAGCGAATCCCCCAAATGCCTAGCTTCGCATGCGTTCAGACCAGTCTTGTGGCCTCGGCGATCTTGACGGGGATTGTCCGAGGGGGATCGTAGGCGCAGTTCCGCGGGCCGGACCGGGACGGGATCAGCAAGTTAGCCAGGCGTTGGACCGACAAGACCTACACCCAGCGAGCGCAGGTGGAGACCGACTTCAGCATGCTCAAGCGTCTGCTGGGCTCGGCGCTGCGGAGTCGAGGACGCTACGCCCTTGATCGTGAAGTCCTCCTTTGCGTCCTGACCATCAACCTGATGATCATCCGGTGTCTGCTCTTGTGTCTTCAACGTAACAGACCTGTTCCGTTGTCCCCTGTCGCTCTCCGGCGTTTGCCGTGCGAAGACAAGTGACGTCGACCGGGTTATACTCGCCAAAGCCGAGGGAACTCCCATGTGGAAGCTAATGGCATTCTCGAACCCGTCTCTCCTTGTCTCCCTTGTCTTGTCTGGCGGCAGCCTGGGTCTAGCACAGACGGGAACCCGGCGCGAGCCGGTGCGGTACGTGGGCGAGACGACGATCGACCTGCGGCCCCATGACGGCGCGCTCCGGCCTGCGATTGGCGTGGCCAACCACCAGGTTCTGCGTGTGAACAGAACGCGCCCCGAGCTGGCCGACGGGCATGGCTGGACGTACAACCACGCGCCGATGCTGGCCTACTGGCGGGGGAGGTTCTACCAGCAGCATTTGAGCAATCCCGTGGGCGAACACATCGCGCCGGGACAGACGCTCGTCTCGACCTCGACGAACGGTCGCGATTGGAGCAAGCCCGAGGTCGTGTTCCCACCCTATCAGCCCCCCAAGGGCACGCCCATGCCGAAACGCTCGAAGGGCTACATGATGCACCAGAGGATGGGGTTCTACGTGGCGCCGAACAAGCGGCTGCTGGTCCTGGGCTTCTACGGCCACGCCCCGAACCCGTTTCGCGAAGGAGGCATCGGCCGGGTGGTCAGAGAGGCCCATGCGGACGGCGGCTACGGGCCCATCTACTTCGTGCGCTACAGCAGCCACACCGATTGGAACGAGTCCAACACGAGCTACCCCTTCTACACGCGATCGACCGACAAGGGCTTCGTGGACGCATGCAACGCCCTGTTGGCCGACAAGCTGATGACGTTGCAGTGGCGTGACGAAGACAGGGGTCTCGATGGCTTCTACACCGTCAAGCGGGGCGGGTCGGCCCTCTCGTTCTACCATCGAAAAGACGGCAACGTCGTTGCTCTCTGGAAGCGATCCACCTGCGCGATATCTCTGGATGAAGGGGCGACGTTCTCCGTGCCGGTAAGGGTTCCCACGTTGGTGATGGCAGGCGGCAAGGTATGGGGCCAGCGCACCGACGACGGGCGGTACGCCCTGGTGTACAACCCGACCAAGCACGACGAGCATCGCTATCCGCTCGTGATCGTCACGGGAGACGACGGGATCACCTTCGACAACATGCTCGTGGTTCACGGAGAGGTCCCGCCGCGGAGATACTACGGGAAGCACAAGGACTTCGGTCCGCAATACGTTCGCGGGATCGCCGAGGGAAACGGCAACCCGCCCGGCGACGACATGTGGATCACCTACAGCGTCAACAAGGAGGATATCTGGATTAGTCGCATTCCGGTCCCGGTGCGCTGGCGTGTCGAACAGCCGGTCCGAGATACGTTCGACGACATGGACGCCGGTGGCAACGTGGCCGACTGGAACGTCTACGCCCCAGTCTGGGCGCCCGTTCGCGTGGCCGAGTTCCCCAGCGCCACCCACAAGAGCCTGAGGCTGGAAGACAAGGACC
Organism: uncultured Planctomycetales bacterium; assembly: GCA_964390905.1. Classification (GTDB taxonomy): domain Bacteria; phylum Planctomycetota; class Phycisphaerae; order UBA1845; family JAFGLZ01; genus JAFGLZ01. The sequence continues at coordinate 46,119 of CAYMLO010000067.1, forward strand.
CGTACGACTACGCAAGGGCCGTCCGCGTGTTCCGGGAAGGTCGCGCCGTCAAGGTTCGCTGGAAGGTCCTGGCCAAGCAGAACGACCGGGGCGCCCTGGAGATCGACATCGCAGACCGCTACGGCAACCGACCCGTGCGGCTTCGCCTCGCGGACGACGGCCAGATCTGGGCCACGAAGGGAGCCCGCCCCGTCGCGCTTCAGGCTTACAAGCCGAATGCCTGGTACACGTTTGACGCAACGGTCAACGCAGCGCCGCAAGGCATCTACAGCGTGTCGATTGACGGCAAGCGCGTCCTGAGCGAGGCTCCGTTCGCTGAGACCGTCACGTCCGTCGAGCGCATCTCCTTTCGCACCGGCCCCCACCGAACCGAGCCAACCCGCCGCACCCCCAACCAGCTGCCCGGCCCCGATCTCCCGAACGCCGACAGCCCGGTCCCCTCCGCTGTCTTCTACGTCGACGACGTGCAAGCGTCCTCGCAGTGAGGTGATCCTGTGACCTAGCGATTGGAGCTCGGGACCCAGCCGCTTCTTGTCCATTGGCGAAACGCGAGCGGCAAACAGAACTGAGGCGCCAGCGGTTGGAGGCGTCGAATGTGGTCTGCTAAGCTGCCTGCAGCAAAGACTGAACGCGCCGAGCGTTGCTAGGGGTACTCATGATAGAGCAAGGCTCGAGGATCTCGCCCTGTATGCTCGCAGTCGGCCTGCTCGGCTTCCTCCCGCGGCCATCTGCTGCGCGGGATCCGGTGTTGACCGCCAATCTCCTGCCCAATCCTTCTTTCGAGGAGACAACCGCCAACGGTGTCCGCGGCTGGGAGTCTCGAGCCTGGCGCGGTGCTGCAAACGCTCGATGGCGCGTCGCGTCGCCGGGAAGAACCGGCAAACACTGCTTGTCTATTCGCTCCGAGAAAGGTGCCGACGCCGCTTGGACGGCGTCGCTCGGCGTTCGGCCGAACACCTTCTACAGGCTCTCCGGCTGGATCAAGACCAGGAACGTTCGAGGAGCCGTTGGCGCTCTGCTGAACATTCAGAACATGCAGCATGTCAGGACCCCTCGCGTGACGGGAACCAAGGACTGGACGCGGGTGTCTACCGTCTTTAGGACCGGGCGAGCGACGACGCTCGAGATCAACTGCCTGTTTGGCGGTTGGGGCGTGTCGACGGGCCAGGCTTGGTATGATGACGTGTCCCTCGAGCCGACTGACATGAGCGAAGAGCCCAAGGCAACCGTTACCGTCGACACAGCAGCCGTCGCCAGACCCTACAGCCGGATGATCTTCGGTGGGTTCCTCGAGCACTTCGGCCGTCAGATCTACGGCGGTGTCTTTGATCCAGGATCACCCCTGTCGGATGCACGCGGATTCCGCAAGGACGTTATCGCAGCGCTGAAGGAGTTGAAGGTCCCGATCATCCGCTGGCCGGGCGGATGCTACGCCAGCGGCTATCACTGGCAGGATGGTGTCGGAAGACAACGCAAGCCGACGGACGACATGGCCTGGGGAGTACGCGAGCCGCATACGTTCGGTACGGATGAGTTCGTCGAGCTATGCCGGCTCCTCGGATGCGAGCCCTACATTTGCAGCAACGCCGGCAACGGCACCGTCGAGGAGATGAAAGGCTGGGTCGAATACTGCAACGGGAGCACGGGCAGATTCGCACAGATGCGCAGGGACAACGGTTACGACCAACCACGGAACGTCAAGATATGGAGCATCGGCAACGAGAACTGGGGTCGCCACGAGATCGGCTACAAGCCTATCGAGAAGTGGGCGCCGCTGGTTCTCGACGCAGCAAAGGAGATGAAGGCTGCGGACCCAGGTGTCCAACTGACTGCGGCGGCGCTGCCAACCAGAGAGTGGACGCTGCCATTGCTGAAGAAGGCTGGGCAATACCTCGATTACATTTCGATTCATCACTACTGGCTTGGTTTCTGGGCCAAGCACGAAACGCCCGATTGCATGACCTGCATCATGGAATCGGAGGGCCCCGAGAAGCTCATAGCCGACTACATTCGTGTCCTCGAGGAGTCCGGGTACCGCGGTCGGATCAAGATCGCCTTCGACGAATGGAATCTCCGCGGCTGGCATCATCCGGGCTTTCCACGCAAGACGGTTCAGGACTACGACGACCCGGCGGTCGTCAAGTTGGTGGCGGCCCGCGAGAAGAACCTGATTGCCTCACAGTACACGATGGCGGATGCGTTGTTCTCCGCGTCGTTTCTCAATGCGTGTCTTCGGCACGCCGACGACGTCGGCATGGCCAACATCGCGCCGCTCGTCAATACGCGCGGTCCGCTCTACGTGCATCCCAAGGGTATCGTCAGACGCACGCACTTCCATTCCATGGCGATGTACGCCAATCTGCTTGGCAGCAGGATTGCTGAGGCCATCGTCGATGCAGGCGTGCTCGTTTGCGGCGAGAAGTTCATCCCCGTGGTCGATGGAATCGTGACCCTGGACGATGCCGGGCAGACATGGTCGATCGCCCTGGTCAACCGGCATCCTACGCGAGACGTGGCATGCACCGTCACGATGAAGGACGTGTTGCTCGAAGGCAGGTACGATGCGACGATCCTGTCCGGAGATTGCGCCGATGCCTACAACGATGTTGAGCGTCCGGACAGGGTCGTGCCCGTCAAGACGCTGCTGAGGTTCCAGAAAGGCGTTGGCAAGTTGCCACCACACTCATTGACCGTATTCACGGTACCCGCGAGGCAGTAGATCGCTCCTGAGCGGACACACGAGGAAGGGGGACGGGATGTGATTCCACGTCTCCTCCTTTCCCGCCGAGCTCTCCTGTGATCTGCGGATTGGGGATGCTATAGTCAGGTGTTGCTGGGCGGGCTGGACACGCGTTCGGCAACTGAGGTGACCAGTCAAATGCGTGGCTTCCGATACGTGCAGGTCGGTCTCGTGACAACAGTGATCCTGACCGGGACGGCCCGAGGAGGATCGTGGCCGCAGTTTCGGGGCGTCGACCGGAATGGGATCAGCAAGGACACGGGTCTATATCGCAAGTGGCCCGACGGTGGGCCCAAGGTCCTGTGGAAGGCGGACGCCTGCCAGGGATACGCCGGCGCCGCCATTCATGACGGCCGGGTGTACTTCAACGACTATGACCGCAAGGCGTCGACGTGGTTCGTCCGCTGTCTGACCCTCGCCGAGGGCAACGAGCTGTGGCGGTTCAGGGAGAAGCGCAAGATCCGCCCCAACCACGGGATCACGCGCACCGTGCCGGCCGTGGATGACAAGTACGTCTTTTCGATGGATCCCAAGTGCGTGTTTCACTGTCTCGATGCCAAGACGGGCAAGGAGGTGTGGCGCAGGAACTTGGTCACGGAATACAAGACGAAGATCCCGCCCTGGTACACGGGCCAATGTCCGCTGATCGAAGCGGATCGGGTCATCGTCGCGCCCGGCGGCGAGGCGCTGATCGCGGCCCTGGCCAAGACGACCGGGGAGCCGATCTGGCGGACGCCTAACCCGGAAGGCTGGAACATGTCGCATGCGTCGTTGATGCCGGCCGTCATCGACGGGGTGAAGCAGTATCTGTACGCGACGCTGGAGGGCCTGCTGGGCGTAGCCGCGACGGACGGAAAGCTGCTGTGGCATTTCCCGTGGAAGTTCAACGTGGCCGTCGCGCCGTCGCCGCTGGCGATCGGGGAGGGGCGGATCTTCCTGACGAGCTGCTACGACGCCGACGGCGTGATGATCCGCGTGAAGCGCGACGGCGAGCGGTTCATCGCCGAGAAGGTTTTCACGCTGCCCGTTAGTAAGTGGAACTCCGAGGTGCACACGCCCGTGCTCTGCAAGGGTCACCTGTTCGGCGTGGGCAAGAAGAAGCGAGGCCTGTTCACCTGCCTGGACCTGAACGGCAACATCGTCTGGACGAGCCGGGGCAAGGCGACGTTCGGGCTGGGCAGCTACCTGCTGGCCGACGGGATGTTCTTCGTCCTTGATGGGGATACGGGCATGCTCCGGCTGCTCGAGGCGGACACGACGGGGTACAAGGAGCTCGACAGCGCGCAGGTGCTCAGCGGGAACAACGTTTGGGGCCCGATGGCGTTGGCGGGCGGCAGACTGGTGGTGCGGGACATGACCCAGATGGTTTGCCTCGAGGTCGGGCCCTTGACGGTGGCGCATGCGCGGCGGTAGGGATCTTGCCGATCAACGCGCATGGCTTGGTGAACCGGAGACGTTGGCGTAGTTTGTCCGGCTGCTGCGCCGGCCATATAATCGAGGTAGTTTCCTGGATCGGTCGAGCCGCGGTCCCATCGTCGACCGGGTCGTGCAGCAGTTACCTGCAAGTCAATCTTCAAGAAGGGCGCCCAATGAAGAAACAACCGGTGACCTTGATGTTGTTGATGGTGGGGGGGGTGGTCTGGTCGATGCCGCGCGGGGTCGGCTCGGCGGAGCCGTCAGAGGCAGACGCCCGGGCCGATATTCGTCTGCCCAAGCCGGACACCTCGGGCGGCATGACGCTGACGGCGGCGCTGTCGAAACGTCGATCCCAGAGGTCGTTTGCCAACAAGCCGGTGTCCCTCGAGCAGATATCCCAACTGTGCTGGGCGGCGCAGGGCATCACCGAATCCAAGCGCGGTCTGCGGACGGCGCCGTCGGCGATGACGAAGTTCTCGATCGGCGTCTTCGTCGTGGACGACAAGGCCGTCTGCGAATATCTGCCGAAGCAGCACGTATTGCGGCCTCTGCAGTCGGGCAACATGCTGGCGAGGTTGCGCGAATCCTCGAAGCGTCCGGGCGCCATGGGCACCGCGCCTGTGTGCATGGTGTTGACGATGGAGGTCGACCGTCTCAAGCCGAGGGCCGGTGCCAAGGCCGAACGCTACTGCCTGATGGAGTCTGGGCACGTTGCGCAGAACGTCCTGCTTCAGGCGACCGCGATCGGTTTGGCGAGCGTGCCGGTCGGCGGGATTGACGAAGGGAAGGTGGCGGCGGCGCTGGACCTTCCGAAGCATCTCCGGCCGGTGTACGTGCTGCCGCTGGGATATGCGTCGGACAAGTAGTGCGGCGCTGCGGTGTGTGAGATGCGGTATCGTCAGGTTCACGTCATCAGCGGTAAGGGGTCGGGGCCGGCTCAGTTCGCCGATGCGCTGCGGGGGATCGCGATCGGCCGGGCGGATCGGGTCTACGCGGTGGGGGATTCGGTGCTGAAGGTCCTCGAGCCCAAGGGGTCACTGTGCCGCCAGTGGCGGACAGCCAAACCGGGATTCTCGGTCGGCGTTGCGGCAGGGGAAGACGAAAAGGTGTATGTCGGTCAGGAGGGCCAAGTCCAGCGGTTCGGCGCAACGGGCCGGCTGCTGGCTACCTGGCGGGATCGATCTCGACTGGGCCTGGTCACGGCGGTCGGCGCGTTCGGAGATCAAGTGTTGCTGGGTGACGTCACCCATCGCTGTATCCACCGCTACGACAAGAACGGCAAGCTGATCAACGACATCGGCACGAAGCCGGGCCGGAGGGGTTTCCTGATCCCCAACGGGCATCTGGATTTCTTCGTGGATGCCAAGGGCGTCGTTCATGCCGCCAATCCGGGCAAGCACCGCATCGAGCGCTACACGCTCGACGGCGAGCTTCTAGGACACATCGGTAAGTTCGGCGGGCCGGACCCGACGGGGTTCTCCGGGTGCTGCAACCCGACGAACGTGGCGCTGACGCCGCGGGGGCATATCGTGGTGACGGTCAAGGCGCCGCCGGGCGTCAAGCTCTACACCGTCGAGGGCAAGCTGCTGGCCCTCATCGATGGCGAAGGATTCGACCCGAACTGCAAGAACATGGATGTGGCGGTGGATTCGCGCGGACGCATCTATGTAATCGACACGGTGCGATTGCAGATCTGCGTGTTCGCTCCCGCAGATACGGCGGAACCCAAACAGGCGGCCGAGGGAGCTGTGAGACGATGAGCGAAGAGACCACCCGGCGCGAGGTGCTCGCCCACGCGGCGCGAGGAACGGGGCTGCTCGCCCTGGGCGGGGCGGCCGCCTACCTTGCGGCCAAGGCGGATCGCGCCGACTGTTGGGAGATCGACCCCGCCAAGTGTGTCAACAGCCGCCTCGGGGTCGTGAACGTCGAGGTGTGCGACAAGTGTGCGACCACGTGCGTGCTGGCCTTGTCGGCGGTGCGGGCGGTCAACGACTATGCCAAGTGCGGGCGGTGCTACATCTGCCCGGCCTACTTCAATGTCCTGAGCCGGGTGGGCAAGGACGGACTGCCCAGCGAGAAGCTGTGTCCGCGGGACGCCATCAGGCGCGAGCCGATCGGCGACGTCGACCCGCAGGATCCGGCCAACAACTACTACGAGTACACGATCGACGAGACGCTGTGTAACGGATGCGGCAAGTGCGTGATGGCGTGCAAGGAGCCGGCCGGGTTGAGCTCGATCCGGCTCGAGGTCCGCCACGACTTGTGTGTCGACTGTAACCGGTGTTCGATCGCCGTGGCCTGCCCCGACGACGCCTACGTCCGCAAGCCGGTGACCTCGATTTCCAAGACGGAAGAACATGCCTAGAACGACCCGGTCAGAACCGATCGACGAGCCGTTACGGAGGTCGGTCAGCCGCCTGGCCGGATGGGCTACTGCGTTCGTGCTGGTGGGGTTGGCGGATCGCGCGTTGGCGGTTGACTACCAACGACCCGTCGACGCGGCGCCGTCGGCCGAGGACATCGGGGCCGGCTACGTGACACCGACCGTCCAGCGACCGCTCCCGCGCTCGACCTGGTCGCGGGCGCTGGATGTGGCCTTGCTGGGCCTGGCCTTGGGCGTCTCGACCTGGGTCGTGCTGTGGCGTCGGAGCCGCAACGTCCTGGTCGTCTTGACGATCGCCTGCCTGCTGTACTTCGGCTTCTACCGCAAGGGCTGCGTCTGTCCGATCGGGGCCATTCAAAACGTGGCGGTGGCCTTGACCGACCCCAACTACGCGATTCCGTATCTTGTCATTGCGACGTTCTTCCTGCCGTTGGTGATGGCGTTGCTGTTCGGTCGGGTCTACTGCGGGGGCGTCTGCCCGCTGGGCGGGAT
>CAYMLO010000068.1:0-52785 GCA_964390905.1 uncultured Planctomycetales bacterium
GCCCAAGGGCGGGCGGGTCAGCTACTGCATCTCCGCCGACGAGGGCCGGACCTGGTCGCCCGCCAAGACCCTCTTCGACGGGCCCTACGACGACCGCGACCCGTCGATCGTTCAGCTCAAGGACGGGCGGCTGATCTGCAACTTCTTCACACTCAAACCCAAGCCCAAACCGCAGAAGGGCTGGATCGGCCTGGGCTCGTGGATGGTGACCAGCCGGGACGGTGGCAAGACGTGGGACACCACGCCCCAGCAGATCGTCGAGAACTACTACTGCTCCGCCCCGATCCGCGAACTGCCCGACGGCCGGCTGATGCTCGGCCTCTACAAGGAGCTGCCCGGAAGCGCCCAGGGCGCCGTCATCATCAGCACCGACGGCGGCAAGACCTGGGGCAAGCCCATCGACATCCCCAACGGTGGGATGCGGCTCGACGCCGAGACCGACACGATCGTCCTGAAGAACGGCGACATCTTCGCCGCCCTTCGCGGCGCAAAGATCTCTGCCTGGTCGGTCAGCAAGGACGGGGGCAAGACCTGGTCGGTGGCCAAGCAGTTCGGCTTCCCCGGTCACTGCCACTACCTGCACCGCGCCCCGAACGGCATCATCCTGATGGCCCACCGCCTGCCGGCCACCAGCCTCCATTACAGCGTCGACGAAGCCAAGACCTGGAGCGACAACGTCAAGGTCGATTCCTGCGGCGGGGCCTATCCCAGCATGGTCACGCTCAAGGACGGCACGATCCTGATCGTCTACTACGAGGAGGGCGCCGGCTCGAGTATCCGCGCCAAGCGGTTCCGCGCGACGCCGAAGGGCATTGAATGGCTGCCGTTGGACGAAGGCGGCGGCGCTCCGTAGCCGGCGAGCGCGGGCAGACAGGCTGCCCCGCGGCACCCCATCCGAGCACATGCTCCGCCGGCGTCGCGATGCGTGCCCTCGGCTGCGGCCATCATCGGATCGGTGCCCCCGACCTACTGACTGCGACATGACACACCAGCGCCATCTTGACGATGCCGATCGGCGAAGGGGGCGCCTTGCCCTGCTCGTGCTGGTGGCGATGGTTGTGGTCTTCTTCGCTCCCTTCCTCTTGACGGGAAGGATGTTCCGGGCGCCAGACCTCGAGTGCTTCTTCCTGCCCGGCTACCTCGCCTATGCCAAGAGCATGCGCCTTGGCATTCCGCCGCTGTGGAACCCCTACATCGGATGCGGTGAGCCCTTCCTCGCCGACATCGAACGGGGCGTGTTCTACCCGCCAAACCTCATCTACGTCCTGATGCCGAAGGCCTTCACGACGGTCATCTCGACGGCGATCCATGTCCTCCTGGCCGCAGCGGGCACCTACGGGCTGTCTCGCGCGTGGGGCGTGTCTCGGACGGGATCCGTCGTCTCTGCCGTCGCGTTCTCGTTCAGCAGCTTCACCATCACCCGGGCTCAGTACTGTTGCGCGCTGTCGGGCTATGCCTGGTGCCCCGTTGTCCTGTACGCCTTCGCCCTGTGGCTCGAGCGCCGGAGACGATGGTGCTTCCTGCTCCTGACCGGCGCGCTGTGTCTGCAGTTCCTGGCCGGCTATCCGGAAGCGTCGTTCTTCACCGCCCTTGCTCTGGGCTTCTACGCCCTGCTCGCCGGCTTCTACGCGTATCGCGCCCGCGGCGCGTGGCGGGCCGTGCTACGTCCCGTTTCGGCCGTCGTCGCGGCCGGTCTGTTGGCGATCTTGCTGTCGATGGTCCAGTTTCTCCCCACGTGGGAGGCCTTGCAGCTTTCCCCGCGGGCCGGACCCGTGGGCGAGGATCTCAGCGAGCATTCACTGCCGCTGCTGGCGCTCTTCTCGCTGCTCGTCCCCTCTGTCTACGGCGTGCCCGGGGTCTACTGGGCCCCCTCCTGCGTCGAGTTCGACCTGGCGGCCTTCTACGTAGGGGCATTGCCCGTCGTCGTATTCGCGATGGCGATCATCGTCAAGCTGCTGGGGGGGAGGGCGTCACACCCGGAGGAGACGCCTTCGAATCCTCTCGTTCGCGTGCGAGTTCCATTGCTTCTCGTCCTGTTCATCTTCTTCTTCCTCTACGCCATGGGCGGCAACACGCCGTTCTTCCCGTTCCTGTGGAAAGCCATCCCTCTGGTGCAGCGCTTCACGAACCCGACGAAGTGCCTGGTGTGTGTGGTCTTGTCCCTAGGATGTCTGGCGGGCATTGGGATGGACTGGATCGCCCAGGCTGCCCGGACCGATGCGGGCGAGATCCCCCGTTGGCGTCGGTTCCTCATGAGCTGGGGCACGCCCATCGCCTGCGGAATCGTGGGCCTCTTCGTCGCTGCCTGCCTGGTAAACGGCGCGTCGCTGGGCAAGACCGTCTTGCGGCGCTTCTTCGGCCTAGATTCGCTGCCCGCCGGCATGGCAGACAGGATTCCCTGGGACGTGCTCCTGCGAGACAGCCTGAAGCTCATCGCCGTTCTCGTCGTCTCGGCCCTCCTGCTGAGGGCCCATGCGTTCGGGCGGCGGACGCGTACGGTCGCGGGGGGAGCACTCGTGGTCGTGGCGTTCGTTGATCTCCTGATCGCCAATTCGTTCCTCCTCAGGCCACAGTCGACCGAGGCATATGAGAAGCCCTCGCCTTTGCTGTCCGTCCTGCGTCCGGAGGGAAGAATGATTAGGTTCTTCGAACGGGGAGGCATGGGCGGCGTTGGGGCGAACCAGCTCGACGCCCTGCTCCCCAAGGGAAAGAGTCTGACCGAAGAAGGACCCGTCAAGGAGAAGGTGACATCGATCCTCAGCGCCCTGTCGGATCCCCCCCAGTTGGGCCGGGCGCTGGTCTTCCGGGACTGGGCCGTGGTGGACGAAGCCTACAACGCGTATTCACACACCAACTTCCCGTCGGCCGAGATCGACAAGGTGCTCTTCTACCTCGCGATGCCACAGGTGCCCACCGAAGCGAAAGCGCGTCTCCTGTCGATGATGAACTGCGAGATCCTCGTCACGTTCCCCGTCGATACCGAATCGGCGCAGGCCGCCGGTGCCGAGCCCGTTCGGATCAGCGCCTTGGCGGGAACGCTACCGCGCGCCTACGTGGTGGGTGGCGTCAAGCTCTGCGACGACAACCGCGCGGCCCTGCGGCACGTGATGTCCGGGACCGTGGACCCGATGCAGGTGGCCCTGGTCGACCAGGCAACGGCCGCCGGCGACCCTTTCGCCGACCTCCGACCCGGACGCGTCAAGCACGACGTTCGTTTGGCGTACGGGCCCAACGCCCTGACGATCCACGTCGACAGTGACGCCAGCGGCCTGCTCGTCGTGACCGACAGCTACTACCCCGGCTGGACGGCCACCGTCAACGGAAACACAACGCCCATCCACCGCGTCAACCACGCCTTCCGCGGCGTCCGAGTCCCCTCGGGCCCCAGCGTCGTCAAGATGACCTACGACCCCATCTCGTTCCGCATCGGCATCGCCATCACCCTCGCGACGTTCGTCGTGCTGCTCATCCTCGCGATCAGGAGGCCGCGTGTTGAAGGGCCGCCACGCCCCGGGGTTGGAGACCATGAATGAGGGTCAAGACGCGGAAGGTGCAGCTGGGGGGCGCTTGTGGCCCTCTGATCGAGTACACTCTCGGGCACCTGGGCTCGCGTCGGTCCCGGCGCACCATCCCTTCGGCAGCGGGGCAAGAAGGGGAACGGGGTTCTCGTTTGGCAGTAGGAACTCGAGGGAGCGAGTCGACCGCAAATGAACATATTCACCAAGGCCTACCTCGTGATGCACCTCGCCCGGTGGCGGGCGGGTTGGTATCGGCAGAACACGCGATTCGCCTACACCGTCCCAGGGAATCCGAAATTCATGGGGCCGCGAGAGGCCGTCGGCCATTGCATCCGTGATGGCGACCTCGTGGGCATCTCGGGGCTGGGCGGCAATCACCGCGTCAGCATCCTCTACTACGCCATCCGCGATCTGTTCAAGGAGACCGGCCATCCGCGCGACCTGAGCATCGTGGCGATCGGCGGCATCGGCGGACGGGGGCTCATCCCCGGCACGCTCGAGGAGCTGGGCTACGAAGGCCTGGTCAAGCGGTTCTTCAGCGGACACCTCGAGACGTACAAGTCGGTGCTGAAGCTCGCCGACGAGGGGCTGGTCGAGCTGCACGCCATTCCCCAAGGCCAGCTCGCCTTCCTCATCGACGGCCAAGCCCGCGGGGAGACTTCGATGACGTCCGAGACGGCCGTCGGCACGTTCATCGATCCGCGCGTGGGCCAGTGTTCGCCGTTGATGGGCCGGGGAACCGAGCAGTTCGTGTCCGCGGAGGGCGACCGGCTTCGCTATGAGCTCCCGAAGGTCAACGTGGCGATCTTCAACGCCCCGGCGGCGGACCGCGTGGGGAACATCTACGTCAAGAACTGCGCGATGATCGCCGAGAGCCTCGAGCTCACCCGCGCCGCCAGACGCAACGGCGGCAAGGTGATCGTCAACGTCGGCCTCGTCGTGGACGAGGGCTACGACGAGGTGTTCCTACCCGCCGAAGAGGTCGACGCCGTCGTCGTCTGGCGCGGTACCGAGCAGGTCGGCGGGACGCCTCATCGGCGGTACTGGCCAATGTTCACCACCGAGAGCGACATGCCCGTCGAAGAGGCCATCAGCCGGGCCCGGTTCATCACGAACCTCCTGGGCATCACGCCCCGCCGCACGCCGGTGGAGTTCGCGGTGGCGCGGCAGGGGGCGAGCATCTTCGCCCAAAACGCCAAGAAGGGCAGCTACGTCAACATCGGCGTGGGCCTGCCCGAAGAGGTCTGCCGGGTCATGGTGGAGAGCGGCCTGCTCGACGACATCACGCTGCTGACCGAGAGCGGCGTGATGGGCGGGCTGCCCGCGCCGGGGCCGTTCTTCGGCACGGCCGCCTGCCCCGAACGAATCATGTCGTCGGCCGAGATCTTCCGATTGTGCTATGAGAAGCTCGACGCGACCGTCGTCGGCGTGCTCCAGGCCGACAGCGCCGGCAACGTCAACGTCTCGAAGCGCGGCGAGGGCGCGATCAACTACGTCGGCCCGGGCGGCTTCATCGACCTGACCACGGCCGCCAAGATGGTCATCTTCGTGAGCAGTTGGATGGCGCACGCCGAGTTCAAGCTAATCAACGGCAAGGTCATGATCACGAAGCCCGGCAAGGTCAAGTTCGTCGACGCCGTCGACGAGATCACCTTCAACGGGCAGCGTGCGCTCGAGCGCGGCAAGAAGGTCTTCTACGTCACCAACGTGGGCACGTTCCAGCTCACCCCCCGAGGCATGGAGCTGATCACCGTCATGCCCGGCATCGACATCCAACGCGACATCATCGACGCCACGCCGATGAACGTCGTCCTACCCCCCTCGAACGACGTCCCCGTCGCCGACGAGGCCATCATGACCGGCAAGGGGTTCCGCCTGTCCCTGGGCGATTGAGTGCAGCCACGTGGAGACGTGAGGGCGTAACCCGGATCCGAACGGCTGAGTCGCTCCCTATGGGAGCGCGCATGAGTCGGCGCCACGGTGGCACGGGCGTCTCGCCCGTGAAAACCCACGGGCGAGACGCCCGTGCTACGTTGCGCCGTTCCGCTTCTCGGACGACCCGGACTGTTCGATCCTTGCCGCAGGTCGCCAGCCGGCAGAAGCCCGGCAGAGGGCGTGTCGCCCTCGACAAGCCCAAGACCGGCTAGACTGAGGGAATCGCATCCCACAGGACTGACTGACCGAAGAAGGCACAATCAACGCCGCCTACGAACGTGTCCGTCTTCGTCTGGCGACCACAAACAGCCCCAGCACACCGAGAGCCATCGGCAAGAGCGGCCCCGTGCCCATCCCGCACTTGAAGGAGGTCGAGATGTCCTTGTCCGCGTCCATCGTGATCGTCAGGGGATTGGTGTACCTGTCGTTGGGATCCACGTCACCCTCCCAGCCCATCCATGCCCTGCTGGGCTCCGTAGCAATCGCCGTAAGCGTCACCACGTTGTTGGGCCCGTTCGGGTCGTAGTAGGGCAGGTTCGGCTCGACAAGGACCTCACCCCACTCGGGGTGCTTCTTGATGGTCACCGTGAGGGCGGTTCCCTTCCGTTTGAGAACGGTCAGCCCGATTCCTTCGCTATCCCCGGGGACGCTCCCATACCAGGAGAAGAACAGCGTCGTGCCACTGATGACTACGCCCGCGTGGCCTGATTTGTAGGGGAGGTACTGATCTCCAGATGTATACTGATTCACTTGGAATTCAGATCCGACGGGATCGCCATCGCCGTCATACAGGCGTGCAAAGATCCCCGTCCCATCTCCGTCAGCGCTCCGATAGCAGATCGCGAACTCGTCGTTGGCGCCTATGCCGAGATTGGCGTTCCCCTGCCAACCGGAGGTGGTTTCATTGACGAGCCACTCCGCCCCCATGGGTGACCCATCGGCTGCGAAGCGACGAGCGTAGATCCCGTCGGTGTCACCATCCCCAGCCCCATACCAGGCGAAGATTGACTCGCCGGTGCTTGTGTACCGAACGGTTGCCCGATAGCGGAGACCGCCTGTTGACGAGTTCACGGTGAACTCCCCGCCGTCGGCCACGCCGTTCGGATCATAGCGCTGCGCCCTGATGTCGCCGCTCCCGTTGTACCAGGCAAGCGTGAAGCTACCGTCCGGCGCCATGGCAAGTCCCGGGTGAACCGACGTATGTCCCGAAAGCCCGGGGGGATCGGTGTTGACCTGCCAGGCGCTCCCGTAGGGCGTGCATGACGAATCGTACCGCCTGGCCCAGATCGTGTAGTTCGGCTCATACTCTCCGCAGGCAACCACGAAGTCGCCGTTCGGCGCCGACGAGGCAACAGGCCACGTATTGATATTGTTGAACACCAAGGAGTGCGTCCCGATGGGGCTCATATCGCTGTCGAAACGCTGGAGGTAAACCCAAGTCGAGCTATCTGCCCAAGGCACGGCAAAGCCCCCGTCGGGAAGTGGGGCGAAGACAGGCCCGTACTGCCAGCCGCTGGTCTTGTAGGGATTCAGGAGGATCTCTGAGGTGTTGGGATCCCCCTCGATAGTGTACACCTTCCCGAAGCAGTCAGTACCGTACGACAGTTGATGCTCGCTTCCCCATCCGATGATGTACTTGCCGTCCGTCAGCACGGCTGCAGATTGCCAGTTCTGCGTGTCTGAGGTTGTTTCGTTGACCCGGGCTTCCGTTACCTCGTAGGTGCGAGGTCCGATCGTAATCTCGGTGCCCACTCCCGTTGCACAAACGGCACCCACAACACATCCCACTACGGCGAATCGCGTCATTGTCTGTCTCCTCCTCGAACCAATCCCATTCCCCCGCGCCACTACGACAGGATTCCCTGCCGCACGCGCATCCCCTTCAAACACCACCTACGAACGTGTCCGTCTTCGTCTGGCGACCGCGAACAGCCCCAGCACACCGAGAGCCATCGGCACGAGCGGCCCCGTGCCCATCCCGCACTTGAAGGAGGTCGAGATGTCCTTGTCCGTGTCCATCGTGATCGTCAATGGGTTCGTGTACCGGTCGTTGGGATCCACGTCGCCGCTCCAGCCGCCCCACCATTTCCCTTCTTCCGTGACCCCGGCCGTCAGCGTCACCACGTTGTTGGGCCCGTTCGGGTCGTAGTAGGGCAGGTTCGGCTCGACAAGGACCTCACCCCACTCGGGGTGCTTCTTGATGGTCACCGTGAGGGCGGTTCCCTTGCGCTTGAAGAGGGTCATGCCAATTCCTTCGTTATCCCCAGGGGTGTTGCCGTACCAGGTGAAGACCAGCATGTCGCCGACAATGGCGATTCCCTCCCTTCCGGCGAGGTCCTTCGTGTACTGGTTTCCGCTGGTGAACTGATTCACCTGGAACTCTGACCCCACCGCCTTGCCCGAAGCGTCGTAAAGCCGCGCGAAAACGCCGAGTCCATCGCCATCGTCACTTCGCCACGAGATGATGAACTCGCCTGACGAGGCAACACCCAGGTTGGCGCTGGTCTGTGACCCCGTCGTCGTTTCGTTGACGAGCCATTCGTCCCCGAGGAAGGAACCGTCTCCCGCCAGTCTCCGGGCGTAGATGCCGTCGCTGTCGCCAACGCCACTCCCATACCACGTTACCACAATGTCATCAGTAGGCGTGTACTGTACTGTGGGCCTGACGCGGCTTCCCCCGGTGGAGGAATTGACGGTAAACTCGCCGCCGACTGCTGCTCCGTTCGGATCGTACAGTTGCGCCCGGATGTCCCCCGCAGCATTGCACCACGCTACGACCAAGCTCCCATCCGGAGCAGAGGCGCACGAGGCCAGACTTGCGACATCGTATGTGAAGCCGAGGGGATCCGTGTTGACCTGGAACTCGGGCCCGTAGGGGATGCCGGACGAGTTGTACCGCCTGGCGCTCACGCTATCCTCGCAGACGCCACCTCCCCGCCCGTAGGCGACAACGAAGTCTCCCGACGACGATGACGAGCAGAGTGGCCACACCTCCCAGGTACCTACAATCGTGTCCGCCCCCACGGGATTCAGCGCGCTGTCGAAACGCTGGAAACGAGCGTAGCCGGAACTGCCCGCATAGGCCACTGCGAACCCCCCACCAGGCAACGCCCCAAACACCGCCCCGAACTCCCACCCACTCGTCTGGTTCGGGTTGAGTAGGACTTCCGATGTTAGCACCTGCCCAGTCGCAGAGAACACCTTTCCAATGCACTCGCAACAGCAGCCCAACTGGGAGTGACTCGTCCAGCCCACGATGAAGTTGCCGTTTGTCAGAACGGCAACTGATGGGCGATACTGCTTGTCCCACGTGAAGTCGTTGATCCGCGACTCCGTCACCTCATAGGTGCGCGGGCCGATCGTGATCTCGGTGCCCACTGCCGTTGCACAAACAACACCCACAACACATCCCACTACGGCGAATCGCGTCATTGTCTGCCTCCTCCTCGAAGTAGTCCCGTTCCCCCGCGCAACGGCGACAGGATTCCCTGCCGGACGGACATCCCCTTCAGACGCCACGTCGATCTGCCCGTTCTGTCAAAACGCACGGACGCTCACCATGAACGATCAAAGATCAGCGACGAGATACGAAATGGGGATAGGAAAACGCAACGACGTGCCTGGCATTCGGATCGATCGTTGCGCACCGACAGCGCTTCCTTCCCCGACTCCGTAACCGATCTGTTCGGTTGAAAAACCGGGGGTATCCTATCCCCCCCCCCAGATGTGTCAAGAACCCAAATATGTGATCCGGGTACGCGGGTACATGGCAACCCAGGCGGCACGGCAAAGCCAAGGCACACGTACGCAAGCGCCAGGTCCCGCGCACCCTCGGCCCCGGAGGAGCCCGGGATCGTAGCCAGGGGTGAAGTCCGCCCGTGGCGGACGTAACCCCTGGTTGGGGGACCCCATGACAGGATTAGCCCCAGAGGGGCGCAGGAACGACGCGCCGCCGACGTGTTCCGGGGAATCGCAGCCCCATGTCACTTGCGATGAGCGAGCCGTTGCGGCGGTTCTGCCCTCGGGTCCTGCATACGCCCAGAAGGCGCGGCCCGCGACGGCGGACCTCCCTCCGCCCTTACAGGGCGGGTTGGTGTGGGCGATCGGCTACCGGGGGTTTCGTCCGCCCCAGGCGGACTTCACCCCCGGCTACGATCCTTCGGCCCTTCGGGCCTGAATACAGGCCGCCAAGTCTGTCATGCACCCCGGTGCGGCACGCGGATGAATCTATTGCCCCGCCTTCGCGGCCGCGTCGCGCCAGGCCTTGAGCTTCTTGTCGAGATCGGGCGGGCCCTCGTAGATGTGCGTCATGCCGACGCGGCGGGCGATCTTCTCGAATCGGTCGAGGACGGCGGTGTAGCCCGGGCCGACGAACTTGGGACCTCGGCAGAGCTTGACGTACAGGATGGGGAGCCGGGCCTCCTCGACGCGTCGCAAGATCTCCGCGTTGTCGGTGAGCTTCTCGGCGCGGTCGAAGATCGCGGTCGCCCGATCGAGGAACGCCTTGTCCAGGAACGGCGCGTCCATCGGATAGCGGATGCCGCCCTTGGGGGCGGCCATGTACTTGGCGTGTTGGGCGGCTGACTTGCGGAGGGCCTCGTCGTACTCGGCGATGGCCGGAGCGGCCTTGCCGTAGTAACCCCAGATGAAGTCCAGCATCAGCTCACGAACGTCCCGAGACGGGTCCCACATCAGCTTGCCCAAGACCCACGCCCGCATCACGTCCCGCTCGCCCCCCGGGCTCTGATAGGCGGCCTGCTGCATCACGCCGGTCGCGTTGTGCTTGAGAACATAGCGGATGTTCTGGGCGGCCACGTCCATGTTCGGCATCGGCGCGGGGTAGTGGCTGAAGTTGACGATGTAGTCCCAGATGTGGATGCGGTCGTGGATCTTGGCCCAGTTGGTGATCGCCTGGCTGAACACGTCGCTCTTCTCGGCCGGCGTGAACGGATGGGCCCACATGCAGCGGTCGGTGCACAGCCGGATGGCCACGTTCTTGCGCGGGCGGATCGTCCTGGGCGGCTTGACCGTCTCGAGATAGGCCAGCGTCGAGATGATCAGGTCGGGATGCTGCTTCTCGACGGCCTCGGCGACGCCGTTGACCAGCGTGAGCAGGCTGGCCGCGTCGCTGCCCTCGGCCGTGTCGAGCGCCTTGCATCGTTCGCACTGACACGTCCGGCCGCCGTCCGTCTTGGACACGCTGATGATCTCGCAATGCGGCTTGTCCTTCATGATCCGAAGGACGCTCTCGGTCGCGATGCGGATCACCTCCGGATGGGTCATGCAGAGCTGATGGGCGTTCCGCTTGCCCGACGTGTCCAGCATGAAGTATTCGGGATGCGTCTTGAAGTACGTGGCCGGCGGCACCAGCGTGTGGGCCGTGTGGACGAACAGGGCGTAGTTGACGTGCCCGCCCCATTCCTCCCGGATCTTCGCGCTCGGGGCGTTCGTCCGATTCCGCAACGACCACGTGCCCTCGAACGCCACCTTGTAGAACGGATCGCGGATCCGCAGTCTCGGGGCGTAGCTCCGCGGGACGGGCTTGAACCGAAGCGTCCGCCGCTTCGGAATCCGAGTCGCCTTGGGCGTATACCACCGGCAGCCGAGATCCTCTTCGAGCAGCGCGTAGACCGCATTGATGACGCCGCGCTGGCGCCCGCCGTACAACACGAGCCGGCCGTCGGGCTCTACGGCGATCCAGTACCCCTCCTCGCCGGATGTCTCTGCCATCCGTCCGGACGGCGTTTGCCAGACGCGGTTCGTCTGACCGATGCTGATCTCGGTCTTCCGCGGCTTCTCGGCATCGGTAACAATGGGAAACGTCGCCCCCGTCATTTCGCCGAGCCAGTGCGCCAGGTCCTCGGCGGCCTTCATCTCTTGCGGCGGCTTGCGTTTGGGAACGACGATGACGTAGTCGGTCTTCCCATCGACAGCCAGCGTGACTTCCCGATCTCCGACGCCCTTGGGCGCGAGCGTGTTGCGCCATTGTGTCCACGCCTCGGCCTGCGCCTCCGTCGCAGACCATGCCACCAGCACCGTGATCCAGGCACCGACGCGCCAAGCTCTTGTAGTCTTCATGGCAGTGATCTCCTTCACCCGCCTTGGGTCCATGTGCGTCGCCTGACGCGGGACGGACCGACCGGCGTCCTCGAAACCGTCAGCGACCCATTCGCTTGCCCTCTCTCTCGAAGAACTCCAGCCAGCCGAGCGTCAGCGCATCGGCCAGCTTCCCCGAGCCGCGATATTCATCGGGCGTCTTGCCCCAGTAGAATCCGATCCATCCGACGGCCACCTTCCTCGAGGCACGCAGGAAGCGCTCGAGCTCCGGCATGGGGCACTTGAGGGGGAACGTCTCCTCGATGACAACGGGCTTGCCCACCGCGAACCCGTCCAACGTCTTGAGCGCCTCTTCGAGTTTCGATTTCTCGGGGTAGAGATGGACGCTGACAAAGTCGAGGTCGCCGACGATTCTTCCTGGCACGAAACCGGAGCTCAGCCCGGGGCGGTCCAGGCTCCACGGCACGAGGCCGACCGTGATGAGATGCCGCCGATCGTGCTTCCGGATCGCCGCGCTGAGGTGGCAAATCCACCGCTTGGCGATCGTCGGCCGGGGTCGGCCCGCCGCGTCCAGTGAGATAAACTGAACGAAGTGCTTGCCCGCAAACGCGGGCCCCAGCCAATCCTCGCGGCGCTTGCGACCTCCCGGGACGACCGGCTCGTTCATCAGATCGTAGCAGAAGACGGCGGGACTGGCGGCACACCGATTCGCGATCGCCTCCCAGAACCGGGCCTGCACGTCCCAACGCTCGGCTTCGGTCAACCGATCGTACCAGTCCGGCACGTCCTTCTTGTGGTAGCAGCCCAGACCGGTCACGTCGAGATACAAACCCAGGCGCTCGGCCAGTCCGACCAGCCGGCCGAGTTGGTCCAACGCGGTGCGATTGGCTCGCTCGCGATCCTGCATGAACTTGCCAAGTTGCAGGTGGATGCGGACGACGTTGGCGCCGAGCTGCTTCATCTCGCCGAAATCCTCGACCACCTTCGGCCACTCGGCGACCCAGTAGTCCTCGAGTAGCCGTCCCTGTTCGTCGTGGTCGTAGTTGAACCCCCACGGCGTGAACCGGCGACCGGATGGGGCTAGGACAAATCCGGTCTTGTCCTCGGACACGCGGACGCAGTCCATCTTGGCCGGCTCGGCATGGGTAGACGCAGCGGACAGGAAGACCCACAGGGACATCACAAGCAAGGCGCAGGACGCAGGAACCGGTCCTCGACGGACCGTCACGGGCGACGGCCAGGCGACGTGTCCGTACAAGCGAAAGGCGTTCTGTCTCATCAGCCCGGTCCCCAGGTTGGACTGCCTTGCCGCCGCAGCCCGTCAGCTCGGCGGCATCTTGCCCGCCGCCGCGTCGGGGTGGTTCTTCAGGTAGATCCGCAGCAGCTCGAAGAACGTCGGCGCGTCGAGCAGTTCGATCTTCGGGTTGGCGGCCTTGAGCTTCTCGTGAACGGCCAGGTACCAATCGGGCGTCTTGAGGATGTTGCGGAACCAGTGAAACGGTAGCTTGCGATCCTTGACGCGGGCCAGGATGTGCTTGACCGCGTCGTCCGGCCTCTCGTTGACGTCATGATCGGCACGCAAGACGGGCATGTCCCCGTGTAGCAGCGACGGCGGGATCTTCTGCGGCACGATGCCGTTCGGGCTGAAGCCCGCGTAGCAGTCCAGTCCCTTGGCGTTCAGGCCCGGAGCGTAGCCGTCGATGACGAAGCCCGTGATCGTGATGCCCCATCGGTCGTAGAAGCGTTTGCAGTGCTTGGCCCAGGCGTCCAGCCCGCTGGGCAGCCCGGAAACCGGCCGCGGCTCCTGCAGCATGCCCGGGTTGAGATAGCCGGCACCGTTGTCGGCCGCGGCGAAATAGTCGTTCTTGCTGGCCGTGCGACGCAGGTAGTCCATCGCCATCGGCGCGCGCCGGGCGAGCACGGGGCTGATGCACCACATCAACGGGATCTTGCCGCGGTCGGGATGGTCCCAGGCTCTGGGCATGAACTGATACACCCAGGCGGCCGAGTCGTAGTCGCCGACGTAGAAGATCACGAAGTCCCGTCCGTCGAAGCGGACCTTCCCGTCGGGCGTCAGGTACCCGCGGTCGCGGAGCTCCGGGTGCGTGACCCAGCGCTGCGGGTAGGTCTTCTCGAGAGGGATGTGCTGGAAGAACGAGGCGTTCGCCATCGCGCCCAGGCCGATCGCGTCGGCATCGACGAAGGCGTTGTAGGCGCTGGCGACCTTGCCGAATTCCCACTCCGTCGGCACGCCGCCGTGCTTGCCGCCGGCCTGGCCGTGGTCGGTGTACTTGTAGGCCCAGGGGGTGAAGCCACCGATGTGGATCATGCGGTCCTTGCCGCCCTGCTTGTAGGCGCTCAGCAGCATGGCCTCGAGCGTCTCGAGATCGGTGCCCGGCTTCTGGGCCTTGTCGTCGACGGGCACCTCGTCGGCCCAGGTGTTCAGGTCGAAGAACCAGCCGCGCTTCGACACGAAGAAGTCATGGTTCGTCAGCGTGTGATGGTTGGGCACGCAGGCCGTCGGGACCTTCATCCAGTACGCGTCGATATAGAAGCCCGCGAAGCACGCGTCGACCTTGCCGGTATCGATGTAGTGCGTCTTGAGCCACAAGTAGGCGTCGCACTTGACGCTGCCCGTAGAAGGCAAGCGTGTGCCGGGGATTCGCCCCTTGCCGGTAAACATCCGTCTGCCCTGGTCCGTGAGCAGCTTACATCGAACGGGCAGGTGCGGATCGCGAGCACAGAGCGTGCGGTAGAGGCTGTGCGGCGACGGATCGTAACGCAGCGCGATCAGGTCCTCGGCCCCGGCGATCGTCGAGGCGAGGTTGCTCGTCGCCGGCACGCGGCCGTCATAGACGACAGCCCCCTTGATCAACCCACGATACGCGTTGACGAGCGCGACGATGTCGGGAATGGTCTGGCGCTTCCGCCCCGCCAGCCACCGGCCCGGTTCGGACATTCGCTCGAGCCAGTAGTCGTCCACGTTCTTGCCGTAGGCCTCGACGAAGCGGACGTACAGCCGCGGCGCGTCGCGGTTGACGATCCCCTGGAGCGTAGCCACCGCGTGACAATGATCCCACGCCCGCACCACCTGGTCGGGGTCCTTGGCGTCGAACCTAAGCGCATAGGTCAGATCGAACACGCCAATCGGCTTCTCCGTCGAACTGCCCGCGCTCACCGCCGCCATGATGCTCGCGATGGTCACTAGCATGGTCACCCCAAGTCAATCGCCCCACCGTCCTTGATCCTGCGTGTTCGGGCGTCCAGATGTCCGCCCCCCCGGCAAACTCAGTGAACTCCCCCGGCCCATGATCCCTGGGCCCTGACCCCTGAACCCTAAACCCTACCCCCTATAGCCCCGTCCGCCCCGCCCCCGAAAGGAGCGCACGCTTCCGCTCCATGTAGTGACAGAAGTTCTCCCACGAAATATCCGGCGGGACGGTGTGGTCGACGGTCGGGACGAACCCGCCTTCCTCGACGAGGGGCGCCAGGTGTCGCAGGTGGTCGTCAATGGCCTTGCGATCCTTGGCCAGCTCGCGCTTGTCCACGCCGCCCCACAAGCGAAGCTGCTTGCCGAACTTCTTCCGCAGGCGGATCGGGTCCATGTCCGACGCCCGCTCGAGCGGCCAGATACAGTCCACGCCGGCGTCCAGGAACATCGGGATCAGAAGCTCGCAGTTGCCGTCGGTGTCCAGGATGATGTACCGCGTGCCGTGCGACTTGAAGAACGCGATCAGCCGCTTCAAGTGCGGATAGATGAACTCCTTGTACGTCGACGGGCTCAGCAGCGGGCCGGTCTTCATCGACAGGTCTTCGTTGAGGTTGAAGTACTCCACGTCCACCCGCTCGAGGATGGGCCGACAGACCTCCATGGTGTAATCCGCGAAGAACGCCATCATCTCGTGCATCAACGTCGGCTGGTCGTACCAGGCGTAGCTGACGTTCTCCGTACCCATCCATTCCCGCGCCCGCCAGTAGAAGCCCGCCGCGGCGCAATTCTGACCCAACACCAGGACGTGTTCGCGGTGCTGCCAGCCGGGGATGCGGTCCTGCCAGTAGGGCGGGAGGCGTCGCGGCAGGTTGGCCTCGTAACGTTTCTTGAGGTCCACAAAATCGTCGAGCGTCTCGACGGGAAACCGCAGGTACGTGTCCATCGTCGACCGCATCCCGCGGACGGTTCCCTCGATCAACGCCTTGGTCACCACGCCATGGGGATGCTGCACGATCTCGTACCGGTCGGTCTTCTCCAGGACCTTGTGTTCGAAGGGGGGCATCATGCCGAAGTTCATCGGAATGAATTCGCGGTGATCCATCCCGAAGTACTCCTCGCCCGTGAACCAATCCCAACTGAAGGTCCACGGCGGCAGGCCCTCGTTCTCCCAGCGCTCCTGCGTATGGCTCCAGACGCCCAGCTCGTAGTTGGGCACCTGGTCGGCCGGACCGTACTCCATGCTGGCCAGGAACCGCTCCAATGACGTGTTCGCCCCGCCCTTCTCTGTCATGCGATCGACCTCGATGTGCCGCGACGATACCTAGAAAGCCCGGCTGGGCTGCTTATCGAAGCCCCTGACCTCGATCCGGCCGCACGGCCAGACGGTCGCCAGCGCGTAAGCGTTGTTCTTTGGGCCCGGTCCCTCGACCATCGCGCGGAGGGTGAGATAGGAGATCCCGTTGATCTTCCTGAACGCGCCGCCGTGGTTGTGCCCCTGGAAGACGGCCAGGACCTTGCCGGACTCCTCCAGGATCTTGCGGACGTCCGGGCCGTTCTTGACGCCGTGGGAGCCCTTCTCGTCGTCCAGGCACTGGTGGACGAAGGCGATGGTCTTCTTGGTGGTCCGCTTCAGGTCGGCCTGCAGCCATTTCTGTTGGGCCGGCGAGATGTAGGTCTCGGTCCACTTGAACTTGCCGGCGCAGTAGGGCGTGAAGTCCTTGTTGTAGTTGGCGTCGAGGACAACGAAGTGGTACGGCCCGCAGTCGAACGCATAGTGGGCGGCCTTCATGCCGGCCCCGGCCATGAACTGCTCCTTGCTGAATCGGGCAACGTCATGGTTCCCGATGACGTGGTATCGCTTGCCCGCAAAGCCGCTGTAGATCTTCTCGATGTGCTCGAGGAAACCCATCTCAATCTCGAACGTGGGGGCGCTGTCGACGAAATCGCCCAGCTCGATGACGAAGGCGGGCTTGGCCTGGTTCATGGCTTGCACGAATGTCGTCAGCTTGGCCGCCGAGTCGCGGTAGTACCGCGTGCCGGCGTGTTTGCGATCGGCGTAGTGCGCATCCGCGTAGATGCCGATCGTGAACCCCACCGAAGTCGCCTCGCCCGCGAGGGCCGACTGACGAAGGGCCCCCGTGCCCAACGCCGCGAGTCCGGCCTGCAAAACGCCGCGTCGCGTTATCAGTGTCTCGTCGGGTTTCCTCATGGTCGTCTCTCCTTCAAGCGCGGGCACGGATACCGCGCCACGAGCATCTTGGGGCAACACAATCCCAACACGATACGGCAGCAGCAGCGGATTGCCAACCGTGGTTCGGCTCGGGGAGGTCCCCACCGTTTAGCGTGGCCGCGTGCGGCGGGGCTAAACCAAAACGCGCCGACTCCCCACAGGATCATGGGTCACGGGACCCTTTAGCAACGAAGATGCGTCCGTTCACCGACGGGTGTAGAATCCCGTTTCGGTGCTGCCGATAAGATGTGAACAAGACTTGGGGGGGCGCGCTCCGGAGTCGCACGCTATGCGAACAGGACGGGTGATCCAGGCGGTTTCGGTATGGATAGCGGGGATGGCCATGACGCAACACGTCTCGGGAGAGTCAGGCTCGTATGCGCGCAAGCCGTTCGAGCTGGGCCCGGTCCCACCCACCGTCGACCTTCGAAACATGGTCCGGGCCCACATCGTGCGTCGCTGCTGTAAACTCCTCGACGATGCTGCAGCCAGACGGAATAAGGCGATCGCGTCCGGCCAGTGGAAGGCGTGGCGGGATGCGACCAGACGGGCCGTCCGCGACGGGCTGGGCGAGATGAAGTTCGGCCCAGACAGTCCGCCGTTGAACGTCCGACGCGTCTCGCGACACCAGCGCAAGGGCTACGTAATCGACAACGTCCTGTTCGAGTCGCTGCCGGGCTGCGACGTCAACGCGTCGGTCTACCTGCCGGCCAGAGACAAGCACCCCCCGCCCTGGCCGGCCATCATCGTGCCGGTCGGCCACAGCGGCAAGCAGATGGAGAGCTACCAGATCCCCGCCCAGGTCTTCGCCCGGTTCGGCTACGTGGCGGTGACGTTCGACCCGCCGGGCATGGCGGGCGAGAAACGGGTCGGCAACGACCACTTCAGCGACGGCGTCCGATGTTACCTGACCGGCCATTCGTCCAACCGCTACTTCGTCATCGACGCGGTCCGCTGCATCGACTACCTGGCCACGCGGGACGACGTCGACATGCGCAACGGCGTGGGCATGACGGGCGTGAGCGGCGGCGGGACGACGACCATGTTCGCCACGCTCCTCGACCAACGGATCCGCGCGTCGGGCCCGTCGTGCTGCGCGATGCCGAACGCCTATCACCCCGTGCTCGATTGCTACGCGCCGTGCGCCGAGACGCTGGCCGCGGGACGTTTCGCCGATGGCCTGGACGACGTGGACCTGCTCGTCGCCGCCATGCCCACGCCGTTGTTGCTGATGGCCGGCGCGGAGGACGAGGTGTTCAAGATCGACTGGTCGCGTCGCATCGCCGCCGACGTCAAGGGCGGCTATGACAAGGCCGGGACGGGTGATCGGTTCCGATTCTTCGTCGACCCCGGCGGACACGCCTATTCGGTCGCACAGGCGGTCGAATTCACCAAGTGGATGGACCGATGGGTTCGCCGCACCCCGAACCGCTCGCTACCGCCGGTCAAGCGAAGCGACTTCGAGATGGTCCCGGCCAAACTGTTGAAATGCAATCCACGCCAGGAGGGCAACATCTTCTCGATGAGCCGCGCCCTGGCTGAGCAGTTGCGGAAGAGACGGTCCGGTCTGTCGTTGCGCGACGCGGTGATGAAGGTCGCCCACATCCCCGGGCCGATCCCCGTCCCCAAGGCCCGAGCCGGCGCGCCGTCGCTGATCTGGTTCCACACGTTGCAGGAGCTGATGCTGCAGCCCGAGCCCGACATCGAGCTGCCCGCGACGCTGATGCTACCGGCCCGGAAGGGCTGGAAGGGCGGCGCGGTGCTGTACTTCGACGATCGCGGACGATGGACCGAACTGGCCCACACCGGCCTGCTGACCCGGATGACGCAGTTCATCAGCGAGGGTACCAACGGTCCCGCGATTCTGACGGTGGATCTTCGGGGATGGGGCGACACGACACCGGCCTACGTCCCCTATGAGATCGCCGGCTGGGGCGACCGAACGCGCTGGATGTCGTACGTCTCGGCTGCGATGGGTGACCACGTTCTGGCGATGCGGATCCGCGACGGGCTCTCCGCGCTGGCGTACCTGCGGACTCGTAAAGACATCGACGCCGGGAGGATCGTCGTCGGAGGCCGCGGGATGGGCGGCGTGGTCGCGCTGCACGTCGCCGCCGTCGACGGGGAGCTCGCCGGCGTCTTCTCGGCCGAGGGGCTGGCCACCTTCGAATCGCTGGCCACGTCGCCCGGCTATGCCTGGTCGCACGAGGTCTTCCTGCCCGACGTCCTGAGACACTATGACCTGCCGGAGCTGCTCGCGACGTTGAACATGCCGACGCTGGTGGTCAACCCGCTGGACGCGAACCGCCGTCGAATCGGGGCCGAGGACGCCAAGGCAATCCACAAGGCCGCCGCAAAGCGAGGCAAGGCCTTCGCACTCCACCCGGGGGTCGACGCCGGCCGAAGCCGCAGCCTGCAGGTCGACTTCGTCCAGCGATTGGCCCGGTAATGCCCTTCTGGCCCAGGTCCGACATGCGAACGTCTCTGGACGAAAGCGGCCGTAGGCGCCGGGTTACATCAGAGCCGCGACTGTGAAGGAGCGGTTCGCTGTGGCCTTAGGGAACGGCGATCTGCCTTTTGGCATACACGGATACTCCGTTCGCATCCCCGTTGAGGGGTGCGACATTGTTCGCAGCGGCCTTGCCGCTGCGAAACGCTCCCTCACGGTCGCGTCTCTGATCACTGGGTCAGTTGTATCGGCCGTGGGTTTCGATCAAGTCGCGCATGATTCCGATGCGGTCTTCGTCGGCACCGGGGGGGACCTGATCGCCGGCGGCGGCGATGAGGCGGGGGCTGTCTCGTTTCAGATCCAGCCACGCGATCACGGCCTGCTTGAAGCGCTCGACGTCGACGTCGGGCAGCCAGAGGTTCGGCGCCACCCCACCGGAGAGGATGAAGTCCGGCCCGGCCTCAGCGCGGCACTCGGCCGGCGTCAGGTCGCCCGTCGGGGTGGGCGTGGTCGCATCGCTGCAATCGGCCCCCGCGTCGCGAATCATGCCCAACGCCCCGCGGAGCATGCCGTCGATGTGAACGGCCACGAACTTGCCGGCCGCGTGCAGACGCCGGATCGCCTCGACGTAGTACGGCCGAGACCACTCGTCAAAGAAGTGCGGCGGCTGGATGTCGCCCGAGAAGTTGTCGCCCATGAGCACCACCTCGGCCGGCGACGTCGCGACCAGATCGATCAGGCGAAGGTTACTCTCGTTGATCTGATCGACCACCTCGTGCACCGTGTCGGGCCAGTCGACCGTGGCGTACATCGTCTGCTCGACGCCCATCCAGTAGTTCAGCAGATGGCCCATCGCACTGTACCCGGTGGTCATGTTGACCACGCCCAGGTCGCCGACGCATGCGCCCCAGGCGCAGAAGCGATCCCAATGCGGCGTGAAGGTCATGTCGCCAAGCGCGTATCCGAGCGCGCGAAGGTCCTGCTCGGTCTTGACGGACCAGCTCGGAATCCCCCAGGCATAGGTCGCATCCTCCCAGCAGCGCGTGCGCTCGAGCGCGCCCAGCGGCGTTTCGTACCGCCACGTGATACGACGGTCGTCGTCGCTCTTGGACGCCGAGACCCTAACGTCGTCGCGGTAGTGGGCCGAGAAGAACGCGGGTAGTTGGGCCACGTAGAACCCCGCCCCGACCTGCCTGTGATAGTCGACCAGGTCTCGCTCTGGCTCGACGGTCACCTGGCTCAGATCCCACGGAATCCGGTGCTTGTGGTAGAACCAGTGGGACAAGTCGAGCATGTAGGGCACGACGTCGGGCGTCTCGCCGCGGTAGACGCTCAGGATGCGGTCTCGTATCGACAGGGCCATGGGGGAATGCCTCAACTGGCGCGAAGCCGCGCCCAGCGGACATCGGTCACGTCCGTCTTGGGCCCGGCGTAGTAAACGACCAGAACGTCGCCGTCCGGAAGCGCCGCCGTCGCCGGCAAGCCAATGGAGAACTCGGCCATCTCCGCCCACGCGTCCTGCATGGTCTGCTTGGACCACGTCTGGTTGTCGATGACGGCTCGATCGATGATTGCCTCCGTGTCGGCCGGCCAGGTCCGGCCGCCGTCGGCGCTGGCGCGGGCCTTGATCGTGGGAACGTCCGTCCGATCGACGTAGGCCATCGCGATCGCGCCGTCCGGCAGCGATACCGGCGGGGCGGGTTGGCCCGGGATGTCCGTCACCCACATGTCCGACCAGGTTCGACCATGGTCGCGTGACTCGCGGGCATGGATGTTCAGGTAGACGGCCTCTGAGTTGTCGTAGGTCCAGAACACGTCGAGGATCCGTCCGTCCGCCAGCAGGCCCGGGCGCTGATCCCAGTAGAAGAACCGATTGGCCGGATCGTTGCTGACCACGACGTACTCGGGCCAGGTCGCGCCTTCGTCCTTGGAGAACATGAGCACCGACGAGTGACGCCAGACGCTCGTGTCGTCGTAGTGCTTGTTGACCTCGAACTGGCAGGCCAGATCGCCGTTGCCCAGGACCAGGGCGGGGCCGGTGATCGGCGTGGGGACGTTGTACGGCGACGTGTCCATGAGGACCGGCTCGGACCAGGTCTCGCCGTTGTCCTCGGACTTGGCGTGGAACAGCCGCGTATCGAGCAGGCCCTCCGTTTCCTCGTTGAAAAACGGCAGGGAGGGATCCGAATGGTCGACCCAGCATAGGGTCAACAGCACGCGACTGCCTCCCAACGCGGTCGTTGCCGCCTTTCGGAACAACCCGGGATGACCGTCGATCGGCGGCGGCACGAACGGCGAGACCGGCTCGGACCAGGACTTGCCCTCATCATCCGACCACGTCAGCAGGGCGTGCTGTCCGACCGTGCCCTTCTTGGTGGGTGCGGCCCGGAAGTCGCACAACCAACGCCCGTTCGGCAAGACACAGACGTTTGAGAACGCACAACTCGAACGATCTGTCCCCGGCTGCCCGGCGTAGACGGTGCCACGATCGATGATCTTCATGGGCATCTCCAGTGTGCCTGCTGCGCTTCGTCTGGACCCTCACGCAGGATTGTACAACAGGCAGAACACGTTATCGTGTGCGATCCACCTTCGCTGCTAGCTCGACGCGATCGGTACCCGCTGGCACGGCAACCGTGCCAGCATCGTCGAACGCGACCTCCCGACCGTTCAGCGCCATGGACGTGACCTTGCCGTTGACGCGGATCCGGATCTTGACATCTGCAGGC
The DNA here is from genome assembly GCA_964390905.1 of uncultured Planctomycetales bacterium. Classification (GTDB taxonomy): domain Bacteria; phylum Planctomycetota; class Phycisphaerae; order UBA1845; family JAFGLZ01; genus JAFGLZ01. Next base: position 22,130 of record CAYMLO010000068.1, read on the forward strand.
CGGTGACGCGTCGGCAGGTCGAAGCGACCGACCACCTCATCCTTGCGGCCCTCCAGCGTGAAACTCGTCGGGCCGAAGCGCGTCTGCAAGCGCTCGATGCGAATCGTCTTGCCCGAATCGAGCCACGCCTTGGGCGTCGCCTTGCAGTAGAAGACGTCGTCTCCGTCGTCGTAGCACAACATCCAGCTGAGCATCCGGACGTAGGGCCCCATCGCCCAGGGCGTCAGGTCCCAGATCCGTCCCGCGCCCCACGAGCGGTGCTCGAACGTGGTCAGCGTCTGGCGCGACATATGCGAGGCCAGCAGGCTGTAGAACGAGTAGATCGCGTGCTTGGGCTGGTCCCGCCGCACGTACGCCAGCCCGTGCCCGAAGTAGTACGCCTCATCCGCCAGGTTCGGCGCCAACACGAACAGGTTGTCCTCCAGGTCGCTCAGGAGCCAGCTTTCGAGTGGATCGCCCGGCGGCAGACAGCCCGTATCGAGGATGCCTTCCAGCGCCCCGTCGACGACGGCGGCGTACCACATCGTCTCTTCCCGGCCCGTCGACTCGAGGTACCCGGGGACGTAGGGCACGTAGGTCCCGTCGTTCAGCCGGCAGAGCGGACGTCGGCCCGCCGCCAGCCGCAGGCCTCGGACGATGCACCGACGGTAGTCATCGGCTTCCTTGCGGTACACGGCCGCACGTGGATGCTGCAGACGTTCCAGCAGCCGAACGACCTCGTTGAATCCCATCCAGTTCACGCAGTCGGTGAACGTGCTCGTGCCGTGCGAGCCGTCCGTAACGCGGCCGCCGGGCAGCCAGCCGAAGTTGACGGGTCTCTCGCCGTCTGTCTGGCCCGTCATGGTCAACCGGCGTTGCGATCGGGTCCAATCCAGGCTGGCAATCAATTGCGGGAGCTTCTCGGCCAGCCAATCCGTGTCGTTCGAGAACAGGAAGTACCGTGCCGCCGCCCACTGCATCCAGCCGTGATAGTTCAGCCACAGCGGCACCTTGTACCGGGGCGGGGCGTTGAAGAACCCCTCCCACGTCGTGAAGTTGTTCGACTCCGACGCCTGCGAGCCCTGCCAGTCGAACGCGGCCGACAGGTAACGCTTCGCCTCCTCGAAGTGCCCCATCCGCACGAGCGCCTCGCTGCCCAAGGCGGTATGCGTCATCCAGACCGTGTCGTAGATCAGCGGGCTGGTCTTCAGGGCGTAGTGGCCGTCCACGTCCAAGTCGCCGCAAACCAGCACGCGCGGGTAGAACGTCTTGTAAAGATGGGTGACGACGGCATCAGGGACGTCAATGACCGCGCCCCGGGCCAGACGGCGGTCCCAGTACCGCTTCGTCGCACCCAGCGCGGCATCGAACCCCAGCTCGACCGACCGACGGACGACGGCTGCGTCCACCGCGACGTAGGGGATCACCAGATCGACGCCGCCTTCCTTCGGTTGGACCTTGACCAGAACCTCCTCGTCGCTGGCCGACGCGACCTTGCCCGTCCCGCGACTCACCGCCAACACGATCCGGTTTTTCGCGACGAGTTGCCCGTCCTTCAATACGGCCGTCCCCAACCCAGGCAGCGGCTTCTTCGGACCGGCGTAGTGGTCCGGCCGGACCTTGAGCCAGAACGGGACAGTCTGGCCACCTCGCTGCACCAGTCGAACGTGCGCCGCCAGCGGCTCGTTTCCGGTCTTGACCGCCTCTCCCGTCATCGGGTACGCCAGCGCCGTCGAGCAGACGTCCACGTCACCAGCCCGCCATTCCGTGTGGGCGATGATGTGGTACCCGTCCTCGAGCCGCTGCCGGACCGATCGATCGCCATGTGCCTTGAAGACGGGCTCGTCGCCCACGCCCATCTGGACGCGGAAATGCTCGGCCCGCGGATGCCCCGTCCCGTTGGCGGCGTTCGAGCTGACCCCGACGGCGCCGTTGCTCAGCAGGTCGAACTCCTGACAGACGAAGGGCCAGCCCAGAAACATCCGCCGATGCCTTGGTTCCTCGATCCGGTCGTGGAAGTACGCGTAGTCGACCTCGGGCATGGTCGCGAGCGATTCGGTCACTCGCGGCCCGAGCGGGCGGGATCGGTCGTACGCGAACGCGAACGCCTGGCTGTCCAACCCGCGGGGACCATCCTCGTGGTAGCCGGTTCGGGCGTAGTACGCCTCGCTGGTCGAACGGAAGGGTCGCCGGCGAGCGGCCTCGACCTCACCGGCCATCGCGTCGATCCGGGCCTGGTTCGAGTTGAAGTCCCCGTGCCTCGACGCATACACGCCCAGGTCCTTCAGCCACACGAATCGCTCGCGGCGGAGCAGCTCGGTCGAAATCGTCACACCATAGTCCCCGCGCCCCTCCAGGCGGATCGACGCCGGCTCCGGCAGCAGCACCGCCCGCCCGGTCGGATCGCTCAGGACCGCCAGCCGTCGGTAAGGCACGTTCACCTGCATCCCGTTGGGCAGCGAGCCGCCCGGTCGGATCGGTACGAGTTCGATCCCGTCGCTGCCGATCGGCACGATCCTCAGGCCTCGCAGCCACTCGAACGCGTCGTCTTCCGGCGCCCACTGGATGATGAACGTGTCGTATCGCTGCTGGGTTCCCCCGGACAGATCAGCGTCGGGCGCCGGCGTCAGGCGGAGCAGGTCCGCACACGCCGTGCCCTCGTCGCTCTGGCGGATGCGAAGCTTCGCCCCGCGTCGGAGCTGAACCGCGCCCAGTATCTGCCACGCATCGCGGAGCACGAAATTGGGCGCCTTGCCGGCCACCCGCAGCGTCCGCGTGCTCCCGTCGGCGAGCGCGACCTCCAGCGGGATCGTCTCCGGTCGCGAAGGCCCCATGCTCGGGTTCGCCGACAGTACGAACACGCCCTCGGCCGGCACCGTCCACGCGATGGCCGTGTTGGCTGCGTCCGGAGCGATGAAGGCCGTCCCCATCCCCACGCGCCCGGATCGCGTCGCACCGTAGTCCTTGACGTTGACCATCGGCCTGCCCGTCCAGGCTGCGTCGTTGCCCAGGTCGTCCAGGTACAGGTGTCGCGAGAACACCACGCTGTCGAGGCTGGTGATCGTGTCCGCCTCCGTGTCCGAACGAAGGACCTCCACCACGTCACCCTCGGTCAACTTGATGGGCTTGTCGGTCAGGCGGTACAGCCCCGAGCTGCATCGTCCCCGGTAGGCCGCCATGTCATCGCGGGGGACGTCGTCGGGCGACGTGCCGTTCGCCAGGCAGCGTTGGTCGACCTTCACCGACACCTCCCCGACGCGGACGACGACGTCCTTCGCACCGTTCGGGTGTCGCATCCAGGTGACGTACACGTAGTACGCCCCCGGCGGCGCGGCCACGCGAATCGACCCCGGCTTGCCGTTCCCGCCGCGGGCCTTGGCCCAAAGATATTCACCGCCGGTGGCGTACGGGCTCTTGCCGACCGCAAAGTCGGCCGACCGAGCGATCGCCTTGTGCTTCGTGTCGACGATGACGACATCCGGCGAGTTGAGCAGTGTGGCCAGACAAGCCACGGCCATCATCGAACCACCCCTTCCGCTACCGTTTGCGAACGACCCAGAGCTGTTCCTTACCGTAGGCCGGTGGGGACTCGTCGAAATCGGAGTACTCCGCCTCCACGTCGAATCCGGTCAACTCGAACAGGTACCGCATCTCCTGCCGATACGTCCAGCGGAGCCGTAACACACGCTCCTCCTGACGCACGGTCTTTCCCCAAGAGCCCACCTCAGTGAACCGAAATCGCTCGGTCAGCACCTGGGCGACGGTGTCGTTGTGCTTGGTGAGCATCTCGGTCCGGACGACGTTGCCGGAGACGGGATGCCGTACCTCATGCAGCTTCAGGTGCGGGCTGCTGTCCTGTGGATAGCACAGCTCCAGCCGCGGGTCGAACAGATCGATGATGGACCGTCCGTCCGCGTCCAGATGGCGATGGATACACTGCAGGCATTGACGCTGCTCGGCCGGCGTGGTCAGCGCCTGAAACGCCCGGTACGGAATGATGACCAGCGCAAACGTTCGGTCGAGCCGGAAGTCAGACATCGCCCCCTGGACGAACGTCGCGCGGTCTCGGACCGCGTGATCCTGGTGGGACCGTTTCGCGTTGGCGTGCTGGATCATGGCCTCCGACAGGTCGAGCCCCACGATCTCGAACCCCGCCTCGGCCAGGGGCCAGGTGACCCGCCCGGTCCCCGAGCCGAGTTCCAGAATGGGCCCGCCGAACCGCTGCGCCTGGCGAACGAAGAACGCGACGTCCTCGTTGGTGGCCGTCCACTCCAGCGCCGTCCGCTCGTCGTAGGTCTCGACGTTCAGCCCCCAGACCTCGTAGAAGTTGGGTGCGTCTTCCGTGGTCGCTTCGCTGGACATCCGCCGGCGCTCCGTCACTTCTTGACCGGATACAGCTGGAACTCCCAGAGGGTCGGACCCTCGGTCGCCTTCTGGATCTCCAGCCGAACGATCCGGGCCGTGACGGGCTTGAACTTGATCATCCGCCGCTCGCCGATCGTCGTGCCCTTGTGGATCGTCCGGAACGCCGCGCCCTGCTTGACCTGCAGCGAGAACGATTGCACGCGTCCGGCGTAGGCCTCGTGGATCATCGCCCGATCGATCGTTTCGGGTTTGCCCAGGTCGACCTCCAGCCACGCCGCGTGCGTCCCCGCGTCGGTCGCCCAGCGAGTCGCGTCATCGTCGTCTAACGCCTTGTCCGGACCGAATTGGTGGTTCATCTTCCTGTAAACGTTCGACGCCCGCGCCCGCTTGCCCTCCGCCACCGAGCCCGACTGGCTGGCCGACTTCGGCGGGATCTGGCAGGCCGGACCGTCCAGCTCCAGAGCGACGATCGTATCGATCTGCTGCCGGTGGGACGGCGGCACGGCGATCTGGATGCCGTCGGACGTCTGCGTCACCTTGGCCCCCTGTGTGCCGCCGACGGCAGGGGCGCCCGGCCCGGTCAGCAACGAGCTGCTGACGATCTTCTTCTCGATCGGCGGCAGGACCAGTCCCTCATCCGGCCAATCGAAGACGTGCACGTAAATCTGGTTGTCTTTGTGCGTGCTCGCCCCACCCCGCCATGGCTTGAACGGCCCGCCCCGCGTCGCGTAGATGGTCTGGCCGTACTTGGCCAGCCACTGACCGATCTCTTCCAGTCGAGCCACCTGCCGCGGCTCGATCTCGCCGGTCGGCATCGGTCCCACGTTCAGCAGCAGGTTGCCGTCCCCGCCCGCGCAGTTCGCCAGCGTACGGATGCATTGCTCGAGCGACTTGAGCTTGTCGTTGGGCTTCCACGCCCACTGGCGGCAGATCGTGATGCAGCTCTCCCACGCCCGCTTGTTCTGGAACGTGCCGATCCGCTGCTCGGGCGTGTCGTGGTCGCATGGCAGGCCCGAGCGGTTGTTGATGATCACACCGGGTTGGAGTCGACGGATCATCCGCACGAGGTTCACGGCGTCCCAGTCGGCGGGCTTCCCGCCCAGCCCGTCGAACCAGATGATGTCGATCTTGCCGTAGTTCGTACACAGCTCCCGGAGCTGGCCGTGCAGGAACTTGATGTACCGATCGTGGTTCTTAGTTCGGTAGTCCGGGTGATACCAATCAGGCGGCGAGTAGTAGTACCCCACCCGCAGCCCGGCCTTGCGGAAGGCACTGGCCAGCTCACCGACGATGTCGCGCTTGAACGGGGAGTTCGTGATCTTGTACTCCGTCAGCTTGCTGTCGAACATGCTGAACCCGTCGTGGTGCTTGCTCGTGAAGACCAGGTACTTCATCCCCGCCGCCTTGGCGATCGAAGCCCATTGGTCGGCATCGAACTTCGTCGGGTTGAATTGCTTGTAGAGATTGTCGTAGACCTCCACGGGGATCTGGCTGCCCCGGTCCTTCCTGCCCCGACGCTCGCCCCCGCGGGACCAGCCGATCTCCGTGCCCTTCAGGCTGACCGGTCCCCAGTGGACGAACAGGCCAAACCTCGCCTCCCGCCACCACCGCATGTCCTGTGCACTGGCCTGCAGAAAGCCCATCTCCTTCTTCGCCGCCTCGGCGAACGCTGGCGCCGGCAGCGCTCCCAACAAACCGATCCCAAGGACCACAGCCATCCACGTCGTCTTCCTCGTAGCGATCGGTGTGTACACGGTCGGTCTCCTTTTCGATTCGTCCCCCCGGGTAGCACTTCGCTCGATCGTTGTTGGCTTACTCAGCCGGCGGACGCTCCGACCGCGCCGCGGGAGGTACCGGGTCGATGCCGCCTGCGCTGAACGGATGGCACCGGCAGATCCGCCACATCCCCATCAGCGCGCCCCGCGCACACCCGTGCGTCCGGACGGCCTCGATGAAGTACTCGCTGCACGTCGGCGCAAACTTGCACGAGCCGATCAGCAGCGGCGCCACCGCGACCTGGTAGGCGCGAACCAGACCGATCAACCCCGCCGCGACCACGGCGGAGACGGCTCCGACGACGCGTCGCAGCGGTCCGATGCGCGCCGCGGAACGGCAGGTCGCAGGCCGGACAGATGCGCTGGCAGATTCGACGTCCACAGACCTCATTGGAGCACTTCGGCGCGGGACGGGCAAGCCTCCACACCCCCGCCGCCCGCCGCGCCGAACCTGCAGTCAACGCGGGCCTCGCGTGCCCGGCGCCCGGATTGAGCGCGGAGGCGCTACGGGCAGCAGCGATCGATCTTCATCCCCGGCGGCCTGCCTACCCGCCGACGGCCTTCTGTGCCTTCTTCACGTTACTGACGGAGAAGACGAGCATGGCCGATTCGCCGCCGCCGGTCGTCCCGTAAACGTAGTTGATGTTGACCCCGGCCCTGGCCAGCCGACCGGAAAGCCGCGCCAGCTCTCCGGGCCGGTTGGTCGCGCCGACCGTCAGCACCTGCTGCGTGCAGAAGCTGTACTTGGCCTTGGTCAAGGCCGCCTTGGCGGCTGCAACTGGCTTGGCGATCAGCCGGACGCAGCAGCAGTCGACGTTGTCGGCCACGGAGATGGCCTCGATGTTGACCTTCGCGCGCTTCAACGCATCGCAGAGCTTGGACAGCGCGCCGAGCTTGTTGGACAAACACACACAGAACTGGGTTGTTGCTGCCATGACGGGGTCTCCTGATACGTGGCCGGGTCGAACCCAATGTAGCGTGAGCATCATTCAAACCCGACGACTCCCGCCGGTCAACACCCCATGTCGCGTCGTCTGCAGGCCGATTGTGATCTACGCGGGATCGTGGTATTCGTACGCGGGTCGGCCCGTCCGAGGGAAGATGGGGCCGATGCACGGACCTGGTCAGATCAGAATGGCTTGACAGGATAGGAGGCAACGGGATGTCGCTTCCTGGATCCACGGGCGTGAGAAGGACAATGATCGTGGGGGTCGGTCTGGGCGTGATCGCGGCTGCCGTCGCCGGCGGATACGCGGCGGCGCGTCGCGACAAGGACGCGTTCAGCCGCTCCACCATCGACGTGGGAATCGTGGTCAGCGACATAGAGAAGGCGGCGGCCTTCTACAAGAACGCGTTGGGCTTCAGGGAGGTGCCCGGTTTTGACGTGTCGGCGAAGATGGGGGCCGGTTCGGGTTTGACCGACGGCCACGCCTTCCGCGTTCGGGTGTTCATCCTGAAACTGGAATCCACCGCCACGAAGATCAAGCTCATCGAGTTCCCCAAGGTCCCCAGCAAGAAGGTGGACCATCAGTTCATCCACTCGAGCCTGGGGTACAGTTACCTGACGATCTTCGTGTCCGACACGACCGCCGCCGTCGAGCGGGCCCGCAAAGCCGGGGCCGTGTTCGTCAAGGACGAACCCTACCGCCTGTCGGACGGCACTCGATATCTGACGCTCGTCAGAGACCCCGACGGCAACATCATCGAGCTCGTGGGGCCCAAGAAGTAGCCGGGTCGACTCGCCCCGGACGCGTGCGGCCAAATCGACGTGGCAGCACCGACCGTGGACGTTCTGCTACTCGAAGATGCCGTACTTGCGCATCCGGTTTCGCAACGTGTTGCGGTGGATGCCCAGCTCCTCGGCCGTGAGGGTCCGGTTCCAACGGTTTCGGCGAAGGGAGGTCAGGATGGTTTCGCGATCGCTCTTCTCGCCTCCCAGACGAACGGGCCCGGCAGGCACGACGACGGCGGGCGCGAACCGGAGGTCCGAGGCGCCAATCACCTGACCGCCGTGAGACATGGCCAGGGCCAAAACGTTCTGAAGCTCCCGCACGTTGCCGGGCCAGGAGTACTCTCGAAGCCGGGCCAGCGCGCCGTCGGTGATGGTACAGGCCGGCTCGCCCGTGGCCAGAGACTGGGTTCGCAGGTAGGCCATCGCGAGCGACCGTATGTCTTCGGGACGCTCGCGCAATGGCGGGATCACGATCTCGCCCGCGTTGAGACGGTAGTACAGGTCCTCTCGCATCTTGCCCGTCCGGACGCACTCCCGGATGTCCGCGTTGGTGGTGCAGATGATCCGCACGTCGGTGGTGATCGTCCGCTGCCCGCCAAGGCGACGGAACTGTTGCGTCTCGACCAGTTGCAGCAGCTTGGCCTGAGCGGAAAGCGGCAACTCGACCACCTCATCCAACAGCAGCGTGCCCCCATTGGCGAGCTCGAAGCATCCCTTCTGTTGGCGAACCGCACCGGTAAACGCACCGCGCTCGTGACCGAACAGCTCACTGAGGATCAGTTCCCCGTCCAGACACGCGCAGTTGACGGTCATGAAAGGCCCGTTGGCGCGCGGGCTGATGCTGTGGATGTACTTGGCGAGGTGGCCCTTGCCCGCACCGGTCGGCCCAAGGATGACAGCGGGCATCTCGGTGTGGGCCACCCGCTGTGCAGAGCGCAGCACGAGCTGCATGGTCTCGCTGTCGGCCACCACGGAGGCCGAATCGGTGGGACGGGACCGAACCGGGGGATGTTCTTGATCCCCAGGACCCGGCGCATGCCGGCTCAGGAACAAGCCGACCTGGCTTGCGAGCGTCTTGCTGATCGACAACTCTTCCGGCGTAAACGTCCGCACCCGGTTGTCCGAGAGGTAGAGCGTTCCCAGAATCCGACCTCCCGAACGGAGCGGCAGGATGCACGTGGCCCGCAGGGCCTGTCCGCTGGGGGTGGACATCGCCTTTCGGAACGTGGCGTTCCGCGTGAATCGATCGTCGCTGGAAATGTCGTGGGAAAAAACGATCTCGCCGCTGCCGAAGACCTGCCCGCTCAGCGGAGCCGACAGCGGGACGTGCGGAATGGCCTCGGCGATCTCCCGGCCTGGTTTGCTGCTGAACCGCAAGACCAGCGCGTCCTTGTCGGGGTCGTACAGGTAGATAGCCCACTGGTCCAGGCCTACCAACTCGGGCAGATGGGACATGATGCGCTGAACGGCCTCGTCGTCGGCTGCATCGGTGCCGGCGGCGACCTCAGCCACCTGCTGAATCGCCTCCAGCCTTCGTGAACCCCGTGCGTCACGCGACAGGCTCACCGCGGCCACGAGCTTGCCCTGCTCATCGGAGATCTGCATCAAATTGACGTCGACGCTGATGCGGTTCCCCTCCTTGTCGTACGCGTCGTGCACGGCGGACCATCGCCGATCCCGCGCCAGCGCGCCCCAAGCGTCCTTGACGATGGCGGGGTCGATCCGCAGCAGATCCCGGGGGCGACAACCGACCATTTCCTCGGCGGTGTAGCCGTACAGCTTCTCAGCGGCGTTGTTGGCGAACGTGATCCGGCGGTCGGCGTTGATGGTGAAGATGGCGTCAGTGCTTTGTTCGATGCTCTGGCCGAAGACCAGGCTGGCGGCCTCGGCTTCCTTCCGGTCGGTGATGTCCCGGGCGTTGATGACCACCCCCCGCACCGCAGGTTCGAACAGAAGATTGGTGCCAGTGGTCTCGAGAACCCGCCACGAGCCGGTCGCATGGCGGAACCGAAACTCCGTCGATTCGACGTGACCGGGGATTCTGCTGCCCCGAACGAAGGTGTCTCGGACGCGGTCTACGTCCTCTGGATGGATCAGCTCGAAGGCGTTCTTGCCGATGATTTGATCCCGATCGTAGCCGAGCACGTGTTCGAAGGACGGGCTGCGGTACTGCATCCTGCCGTCCTCGCCGAGGATCGTGATCAGATCCGAAGCGTTCTCGATCAGCGATCGGAAGTACTGCTCGCTTTGGCGCAGTGCCGCCTCCGCCTGCCGGTGTTCGGTCACGTCCCGGGCGATGCCAGACACGCCGATGAGGTTCCCATCGTGGTCGCGCAGCGGCTTCTGCCTGAACTGGCAGACCTTCCCGGTGTTGAACGTCAGCTCGAACTCCGTGCTGTCCCCCTTCAGGGTCCTTTCGTACACGTCGAGGGCCACTCGTCGGCTCTCTTCGGTGAACAGCGGAAGAAACGGCTTGTGAATGACCTCCTCCATGGGCAGGCCCGTCAGTCCCTCACTGTACTTGTTGAGATAGGTGATGTTGCCCCGCGCGTCTGCCGTGTAGGCGGCGTCACTCAGATCCTCGAGGAACGTCCTGAAGCGCTCCTCGCTTTCCCTCAACGCCTCCTCCGCCTGCTTCTGCTCGGTTACGTCGATTGCATCCCCTTCGACGTAGTCTTGCCCTGGTGGCCTCCGACCCGAGCAGCGTATCCAGAACTCCGTGCCATCCCTGCGGGAGCATCGCGCCTCGAGGTTGCGAAACTCTCCCGTCTCGCGAAGTCCAGCGACCAGCCGTCTGCGCGTCGCCCGGTCCGCATAGTGCGTCTCGACGTCGAATCCGGCAATGAGCGTCTCCACGTCGGCATAGCCAAACATCTCCGCCAGTCGGTGGTTGGCCTCCAGGAGCTTGCCATCGGAAATCCGGCAACGAGCCAGCCCCGCCTGGGCGTTGTTGTACAGCCCCTCGTACTTCTCCTTGTTCTCGCGAAGGGCCTCCTCAGCCTGCTTGCGGTCAGTGATGTCCACCATGGCGGCCTGGACCGCAGGCCCCCCGCGGTACTCGATCAGGCTGGCGTGCATCTCCACCCAGAAGACCGACCCGTCCTTCCGAATTCCGCGGTACTCGTAGCGTTCCGGGACGGGCTTGCCCTGGATCCGCTCTTCATAGCGCTTGCGGATGAGGGGTCGATCGTCCGGATGCACGGTCGCCATCGTCTGCTTCGCGGACATACTCTGCAGCTCGGCTACCGTGTAGCCGCTCATGTCCGCGAAGGCCTGGTTGGCGAAGACGAACCGCTCGTCCTGGGCGATGATCAGGCCTTGAAGTGAATGGTCCACCAGCGTGCGATAGGCCTCCTCCGCACGCTTCCGGTCGCTGATCTCACGCTCCAGCGACTCGTTCGTTGCACGAAGCTCCGCAGTCCGCTGCGCCACGCGCGCCTCCAGCTCGTCGTGCGCCTGTTGCAGCGCCCGCTCCGCCCGTTTCCGCTGGGTGATGTCCCGTGCGACGTGCACGCTACCGATCAATCGGCCATCATGATCGTGCAGGGGAGACGTCGTGATCAGAAACTCCCCGCCCAGGCGCTCTTCGTAGACCTCGGCCGTGTGCTCCTGACCATCCGCCAGCGTTCGAACGTTGGGACAGAACGCTGGCGGCAGCTTGCTGCCATGGACGTATTCGTAGCACGTCAGGCCGACGGCCTCCTCCGGCCGAATCCCCAACCTGTCCGCCATCGCCCGGTTGACCCGGAGGATCCGGTAGTCCGCGTCCGTGATGGCGATCAGGTCCGGCACCGCGTCAAACGTCCGCTCCCATTCCCGCTTGGCGCGAACGACCGCCTCCTCGTCCCGCTTGCGCTCGGTGACGTCCTGCAAAATGCCAAGCGACCCGACCGGCTCGCCCGTTCCGGGGTCGCGATAGAGAACGGCGTCATCGCTCACCCACTTCTCTTCCCCCCCGGGCGTCACGATCCTCACGTCAACCCGGTAGCTATCGATGGCCCCACTGCGGTACGCCCGCTTGTACGCCTCCTTGTCTGCCGGTGCACGAGGGTGTCTGATCACCACTTCCCTGACGAGGTCCTGGAAGTTGCCGGTGGTGAATCGCTCTGCCGAGATCCCTAGAAGCTCTTCGCAGCCTTCGCCGACCCAATCGTACTGGTTGTCAGCAAACTGCCGTCTGTATGCCATGCCCCCGGCATTCTTGATGGCGCCGCGGTAACTCTCGTGCGTCGACCACAACTCCTCCTCCGCTCGCTTCCGAGCGGTGATGTCGACTACGGCGGCCTGTACGGCGGGCTTGCCCTGATACGCGATGGCCCTGGCATGGATCTCCAACCACATCACCGAGCCATCCTTTCGAATGGACCGGTATTCGTAGTGATCGACAGGATGCTTGCCCTGCAAGCGATCCAGATGGCGACCCCAGACCAAGTCGCGCTCCTCCGGGTGAACGACCGCCTTCGTTTGCTCGGAGGAGAACGCCAGAAGCTCAGCCACCGTGTAGCCACTCATCTCCGCATAGGCCCGGTTGACGAAGACCGGTCGGCCGTCCTGTATGATGAATAGCCCCTGCAACGAATGGTCCACCAGGGCGTGATAGGCCTCCTCCAGCCGCTTGCGCTCGGTGATGTCCGTGTCCGTTCCGAGCAATCGAACGGGCTCACCGCGCTCGTCGCGAACGACCGACCCGCTTCCGGCGAACCATCGAATGCTGCCGTCCTTGTGGAGCATCCGATGCTCGACCTCGAAGCGAGGCACCTCCCCGCTCAGGTGAGCCAGCACCGCATTCATGACCAGCCCGAGGTCATCGGGGTGAAAATGCATGCCCCAATCGTCGGCGTGGTTGCGAATCTCGTGGTCTTCGAATCCCAGCATGGCCTTCAGGCGGGGATCGAGGTAGATCTCCCCGGTCGCCAGATCCCAATCCCAGACCCCCACCTGGGCCGCCCCGAGGGCTTGCTCGTACCGCTCCTGATCGGCAGTTCGGCCCCCGTCCACCGGACCAGACTTGGCCAGGCCTTCCGAAGCTCCTTCGACGGCCACATCCGACGCCTGACCTCTGGCGTCCGGTTCCGACGTAGCTTCACCTTGGCGATTCATGCTACCCATCCTGAATGGTTGTTGTGGGCCAAGACGGCCCATTTTCACTTCGCCTATAGTATAGCGACAATGCTGGCGTGTGCAAACTGCTCATAGAACGGTGCATGTTGACCAAGGTCGCGGGGGTGAGGCCGGGACGATCGGACAGGGAACCCAAAACACCACGCCGTTACGGGGTCGTTGTCAGGCCGTGTCGCTGGAGGGCTGCCTCGAGGTTCAGACCCAGGACCTTGCGCTTCGCCTCGTCGCTGATCTTGGCCAAAAGGATGGCCCCCAGCCCCCAGGCCAGGGGCAAATCTGGCATGTCAGATCCAAATACAACCTGATCCAACGGGGCGTTGTGGACGAGCCGCTCGACCGTCCCGAATGCGAACTCCGTCAGCGTGCAAAACAAGACGTTCTCTGGGACATCTCGCTGAACACCGCCCGCCGCAGCCCCGCCGTGACCGTCAATGAACGTCACCTCGGGGAAGCGGCGAGCGAGCCCATACAGGAATGCGGGTGTCGGCCAGGAATGGCTCAAGACAACCCATCCCCGTGAGGCGGCGAATTCGTAGGCCGGGTCCAGCAACGGCGTGTCGGCGGGCATCTGCTGATAGTCGGCGATCAGCTTGACGCCGCAGAAGCCCAGGTCCGCACATCGTTGCAGCTCGGGAACGACCTGTTCGGGGTACCGCGGGCTGACCAGGGCGAGGGGCCAGAACCGGTCACGATGCGGGCCGATCATCTCACCGACGAGCGTGTTGCCGTACACGAAGTCGCTGTTGACCCCAGCGAACGAGAACGTGATCGTCCGCTGCACGCTGTGACGATCCATCTCCCGAACGAGGTCGGCGGCGGAGGCGTCGGGCAGGGGGTAGTGGTTGAAGTGCGCGCCCATATGGGCGTGGGCGTCGAGGATGAGCTCCCCGTCGAGGCGCCGGCCGATTCGGCCGGCCAGGGTCAGGGGGCTGTCTTCACAGCCGTACGGCATCGATCAGCCTCCGAAGGTTGCCCCCACCGATGGCAGCCCGGGCAGACGCGTCGATCTCGGCGTAGGCGAGCTGGGTGATCGTCGAACCGCCGTCGCGACACGGCAGGTTGGTGCCGAAGACCAGCCGTTCAGGTCCCCACGTGTGGCAGACGAACTCGATCGCCCGATGTCCCCACAAGCCCGACAGCTCCAAATGGAAGTTCGGGCATTGGTCCATCAAACGATACAGCGCCCGCAATTCGGTTCGAATCCGGTATTCGCCGGCGATCACGGGCAACTCGGGATGGTCCAGGCACAGCTGTCGCAGGGCCTGCCGTTCGAGCCCGTCCCGAACGCCCTGCATGGGCAGATCGGGACAGATGAACGTCGGCACGCGGTGCTCGGCCAGCACCGCCCACAACGCGTCGGGCAACCAGTCGGCCAACGGCGTGAAGTAGGCCTGCGGATAGATCTTGGCCACGCGGACGCCCCGGGAAAGCATCTCGGCGACGTAGTCCTTGGCCGGCGGAAGCTCGCGAACGTAGTCCGGCAGGAACGTCCACGCAGGCAGCAGCGACGCCCTGTCCGCAAGCTCCTCCAGCAACTCGGGGTTGCCAACGGCCGGGTGGTGCTCGCGCTGCAAGACGTGCGTGACCACGGCCTCCTCGATGCCGAGATGGGCCATCTCGGCCAGCAGCTCGTCGGCCGTCGTGAAGGGCGGTTGGATCATCGACCGACCGATGGTGGCGTTCGCGTCGAGCAGCTTGAAGGGACGTCCAGATCCTGCCATCGAACCTACGTCACTTTCCGATCTGCTTCACCCGGTAAATCACGACCTTGCCCGTCGGTCCGGGCTCCTCGTGGATCAGCTCGAGTCGTCTTCGCAGGGGCCGGGACTCCAGGCCGGCGAAGAAGTCCGGGTTCCGATGAGGCGCCGTGATGTGCACCTGGTCGACCACATAGTAGTCCGGCTTGATCGCCTTGATGCCGGCCAACACCTTCTTGACCGATCCGGTGTCCGGGGCGACCCGCATGGGGCGCTCGGCATAGTAGGCCACCCGGCTTCGCGACGTGAAGACCAGCTCGCCGGGTTGGCTGTGATGATGGAGCCACCGCCCGGCGGCCACGAGATAGCCCTTCCCGCCGCCGATCGGTCTCAGCATCCAGGGAACGGTCGGCGCCACGACGACCACGACGCCGACAAGATAGACCAGCGGCCTGACGAAGCGGGCGCGCCGGTCGCGTCCGAAGGCGAGGCGGACCGAGGCCTGATCGACGATCCAGACGAACGTGGCGGCGGCAAAGGGCAGCGTCAGGACGGCCAGCGTCAACAGGTGTCGGAGGCTGAGGTACCCGTACGACGACGCGAGGGCGTACACGAGGGAGAGGTGAAGCAGCGCGGCAATCGCGATCGCCTTGAGGCCCCGCGGTCTGGGGACCAGCTGCATTGCCAGAGCTGGCAGGGCCAGCAGTAGGTAGACGACCCGACACGCGCGACCCCAGAAGTAAAGCACCTGCACGGGAACGGACTGGAAGAGGTCGCCGCGAACAGGAGCGTTGACCTCTGGCGAATAGTCCGCAGACCCTATCGAAGAACGATTCGCTGCAATCGGCCCGGTTGGGGCGGAGGCATCGGCCAAGTCGTCCAGGCCGAATAATTCGAAGACGTTCTTCTTCTGGATGACGCTGCCCACGGCGAGCATGTAGGGACTGGCCACCGCGAAGAAACAGGCCAACAAAATCGCCACACCGGCCGCGCGTCGCCGAAGCGGCCAGCCCTGCCCCCGGCCGACCGTCAACACCATGGCCAGGCCGACGGCCAGGATACTGCCCCCCTCTGGCCTGACGAGGAACGCCAACCCGGACAAGATCGCCGCGGCCGCCAGTCGTCCCAGGCGGTTCGCCCGCATCGCACCCAGCAATGCCACGAGCCCCCACAGGTAGAGGCCCAGATGCAGACCGTCGCTGAGGGCGTTGGCCGAGACCTGGCAGAGCTCCGGCAGCATCGCGGCGAACAGGGCCGTCGTCAGTCCGACCCGTTCGTCCCACATCGCCCTGCCCAGGGCGTAGGCGGCCCAAACGACCAACAGTCCCCCCAGCAAGGACGCGATCTGTCCGGCCAGAGGCCAAGCGTGCACGGGTTCGTCCGCCAGCCACGGCCCCACCAGCGAATACGCCGCCAAAAGCGTTGCCGGGTAGAGCGGGTGCTGGTCCTGTCGGCGCATCTCCCCGACCGGGTCGGTGCGGAGCCCCTGGGCGTATTTCGTGAACGTGATGCCGTCTCGAGAGACGATTTCCGTGGTGGCGACCAGGTAGCCCCGGACGGCCCCAGCGGCCAGAAGCACGACGATCAGTCCGATCAGGATGTTTCTGCGTTGGCGCGGACGGGTCTCGATGTCCAACCCTCCGATGGCGTCCCAAGCTTCGGGTTTTACTTGTGTGCGTCCGCCCGATCAAGGTCGGCGGGATTCGGCTTGGCGCCCTACAGGCCGGATGGGACACTGCAGTCATGAGCGCAGGCTCGTTTGATCGCGGTGCGTGTGAACTGGACGCCCTTCGCCGGTGGCTGTCCGCGCGGCCCGAACCGCTGGTGCCTCTAACGCTCCGCCAGATCACCATCGATCCCGACGCCCTTGACGAGCTGCCCCGTCGCGCAGCGAGCGCCGCCGTCGACCGCCCCAAGTCCTATCTGATCATGGACCGCACACCGATGCGGCGGGACGACGTAGACATCAAGCCGCACGTCGTCGCGGCGTTGCGTCAATCGATCGGCGCGCTGGAACCCATCGAGCTGGGTCATCCGGACAAACCGCCGCACGCGGACTTGGCCCTGGCGAGGGACCTGGCGGGGCAACTTGCGCCGGGCTCGCTGATGGTCTCGTTCGGCTCGGGGACGATGACGGATCTGGCCAAGCACGCCATGTACCTGGTCGAGCAGAACGGCGGCGCGCCATTCGAGCACATCTGCTGTCCAACGGCGTGCACCGTGACGGCCTTCACGTCGTCTATGGCGGTCCTGGCGGTGGGAGGCGTGAAGCGAACGCTCCGTTCGCGGTCCCCGGACGTCGTGCTGGTCGACCTGACGATGATCCGCGACGCGCCCCCGGCGCTGACACGTGCAGGATTCGGCGACCTGATGGCGCGTTGCACGGCCTACGGCGACTGGTATCTGGGCGACGTCTTCGGGGTCGATGAGACGTTCAACACCGTGCCGTTCGACCTGCTGGCGAATGCGGAACGGGGATTGCTCGACCACGCCTCTGCGATCGGCCAGCGGGAACTCGATGGGCTGCGCGTGTTGGCCGACGCGCTGATGCTCGCGGGCATCGGCATGTCCATCGTGGATCAGACCACGCCGATCAGCGGGTGGGAGCACGTGCTCAGCCACTACCTCGACCTGCGGGCCATGGCGGCCGGCCGGACCCCTGGGCTCCACGGCGCCCAGGTGGGCGCCGCCACGCTGATCTCGGCGACGGCGTTCGAGGCGCTGCTGGCCGTTCAGGATTCAGCTTGGTCGGCGGCACCAACGTTCGACGTCGATCAGGCCCGGACGCGGATCGAACGGCACTTCGGACCGTTCGACCCCAATGGCGAAATGGTCGGGGAGCTGTGGCGGGATTACGCCAACAAGGCCGATCGGATCGCCGAGGCGGGGTCCCGATGGCCCGACGTAGCGGACCGTTGGCGCGACGGCGAATTGCCCGGGCGGCTGCGACGGTTCGTGCGACCGGTGGCAGTGGTGCGCGACGCGCTTCTGCGTGGAAACGTCGACGTCGACCTGGCCTCGGCGTCGGGGACGGATGACCCGGAACTGGCCAGATCCGCGATCCTGCATGGACACCGCGTGCGGCGGCGGTTCACGTTGGGGGACGTGCTGGAGCTACTCGGGATGCTGACGCCCACGGTCGCGGATGAATGGTTGAGCGTCGGATGGTCGTGACGGGCGTCGTGGAGGATCCTCCGGCCCGTCGATGCGGATCACATGACCCTCCTCAAGCCGAACGGTCTGCCCGCAGTCGCATTGAACCGTCTTGCCGAACTGAAACAGCGTCACGTCATACTGCGCCCGGCAGTTTGGACAGGTGATCGCCATGGACCGGCCTCTCTGTGTCCAGTGTACGGCATCCCGGCGTGGCATCACAACGCCGTCCCTCCCCACGTTGACATCGGGCGTGGAAGCACGATGACGCGGCGATGATCTCAGATGCGACGTATCACTTGGCCCGTTCGGCAAGCCGGGCGAGGTCGACTTTGCCGTTGGGGTTACGGGGCAGGCGGTCTAGGAACTGCCAGCGGTTGGGCACCATGTAGTTGGGCAAATACTTCCGGCAGTGCGCGCTCAACTCGCGTGGGGCCAGTTTCGTGCCGTCCTCCACGGCCACGAAACCGGTCAGCGACGTGCCTCGCAGGAGGTGACGGACGGGCACGACAGCCGCCTCGGTGACGGTTGGATGGTCGGCTGCGATGGCCTCGATCTCCCCCAGCTCGATGCGGTAGCCGCGGCATTTCACCATCCGATCGAATCGGCCCTGGTACATGAGCACGCCGTCGCCGCGATCGAAGACGCGGTCACCGGTCTTGTAGGCCCGCCCCGCACCGTCCGGGGCGTCGACCAGCCGTCTTGCGGATTCGGTGTCGTCGCCGTCGTACCCGGCAAAGACCGTGGGACCGGCCACCATCAGCTCGCCCGACGTGCCCGGCGGGACGGGCGCGCTCTCCGCGTCGACGACCCAAACGCGGGTGTCGGCGATGGGCCGGCCGATCGGGATCCCGTCCGGATCGTCCAGGTCGGCCGGACGAACGCGATGAAACGTGCAGACGTTGGTCTCCGTCGGACCATACAGGTTCCAGTACGCCGGGCGCGGCACGTGATCCATCAGGTCCCGGAGGTGGTCGGGCGGCATGACCTCACCCGCGAACAGGACGTGGCGCAGCGACGACAGATCGTGGTCGGGCAGGCTGCCGCGAAGGACCATCAGGACCAGGCACCAGGGCACGGAGTACCAGACGGTGATCCGCTCAGCCGCCATGAACCTGGCCGTGCGATACGGATGACCACGAGCCGCGTCGGGGAACGGACACATCGTCGCGCCGGCCCGGACGGCGGCGAAGACGTCGAACGTGGACAGATCGAAGCTGTACGGTCCGTGGTTGGCGATCCGGTCGTCGGGGGTGATCTCGAACGTTTCGACCCCCCACTTCGAGAAGTGCATCAGGCTCTGGGTCGTGATCATCACGCCCTTGGGCTGCCCCGTCGACCCGGAGGTGTGGAGGATGTTCGCGATGCCGTCGGCCGGCGGGGGCACGGCGCCCGTGGCAGGTGCGGCAGCGTTCATTGCCTCAGACAGGGCGATCACCTCACCCCCGGGAAGGACCGCGTCGGCGGGTTCGGCCACGACGGCCCAGTCCAGCCCCCCCAAGCCCACGGGCAACGCCCCGGCCAGGATCCCGCGGATGCCGCACTGTCGGCAGATCAACTCGATTCGAGACGCTGGCACCTGCAAGTCGAAGGGGACGTACGTCGCCCCCGTACGAATCACGCCGAACAGGCAGGCCAGGGCCTCGAAACACTTGTGGAAGTAGAAGCCCACCCGTTGCCCGGGCCCCACCCCCCGCACCATCAGGTAGCCCGCAACCAGACGGCTGGCCCGGTCGAGCTCGGCGTACGTCAGCCGATTGCCCATGAAATCAACAGCCAGGCGATCCGGCGCGCGGCGCGCAGTCTCACCCAGAAGGTGATAGAGCGAGTCGCAAGGACCTTGGTATGGGACGGGTTGTCTCACATCTGCAGCCGCCGCCAGCACCATGGCATCTCCGCAGAGCCTACTCGACAGGACAAGCACTATGAGTGTATCGACCTGATCAGAGCGGATCAATTAGGCCGGAGTGCAGAACCCAGCCGGACCGGACGTGTCTAGCGTGCTGGAGGGAGCCCCGCCGCGTGCGGCGGGGAAGGGGCCGCACGCGGCCCCGCTAAGCGCGTACCCCAGGCCCCGCCTCGCTGGTCTCTTCTCGATGACAGACTAATGGAACAGAAGCGCCCGGGCCTTGATCAGGGCGATCAGGGCGTGCTGACAGTTCTCGATGGTCAGGAGGTGGTCCCATGGCGTGGCGCGGACGCCGTGGATCGTCTCGAGTCGGGAGCGGACGTAATAGCACTCCTCGGGTCGGAACTGGAGTTGAAGGACGAAGCGCGTCCCCGCGCGCAGCATTCGCTCATAGCGGGCGGCACGCTGCTTGTCGCCGAGCTCGCGGGCCAGGGACAGAGCGTCGGCGACGGTCGCCATGTGTAGGGCCGTCGTGATCCCCGCCAGACCGCGCCCGAGGGGATCGATGCCGCCGTGCATGATCGCTGCGTCGTACGTGCTGGCGGTGAGCTGGCGCCGGCCGAGCCGATCGACCATGCCGAAAGCGATCTCGGCATGGCGGCGGTCGCCATCGCGTGCGGCGATCTGAGCATGGGCCGCGGCGAACCAGGGGACCATGGCGACGGTCGGTTTGATGTCGAACTGCTTGTCATAGTGTCCCAAGCCATTCTTGACCGCGGCCAGGAGGTCAGGGCCGCGGTCGAGAGCATAGGCTCGCGCCACAGCGAGCATGGCCTGGCCCGGGTCGATGTCCTGCGGTGCGGCCTGCCGAGTGGTGGCGAAGTTCGTCCGCATCATGCCCGTGGGGTTCTGACAGGTGAGGATCGCGGCAGCGAGACGACGGCGGAGCGGGCGGTAGGTCTTGGCGGGACTGATCTCGCTCGCCGCGAGCAGCAGCATTGCGGTCGCCCCGAGCCGGTCGGCATGTTGCGGGGACCCTAGGTAGGCGGGTGAGTTCCTACCGCCACCGTCCTTGGGGCGTACCGCGCCGCCTTTTTCGACACGGTTCCCGGAGTCATCACAGGGCACAAGCTGTTTGGCCAGGGCATCGATGACGCGGGCCGCCGCTGCCTTGGCGGCGGCATCGCGGGACGAAGCGCCGTACAGAGCCAGGGCCCAGGCCGCGCCGGCCTGGGCGATGGCAGGACCCGAATCCTCATCCCGATCAGACCAGGGCTCGTACGCGTGCCGGAACAGGCCGTCGTCGCGCTGCCGGGCCTGAAGGTAGCGCGCGATCTGGCGGATCGACTCATCGAGGCGATCTGCGGTGACCTGGTCCGGTTTGACCAGGGCGCAACCCGATTGAAGCTCGACAACAGGCGCCTTCGAGTCGGGCTGCCAGAAATGACGGGTCTGGAACCGTAGGTACGCGGGCTTCTCGGTGCTTTCTGACGCTGCGTCCGGCGTCAGGCCGAGGCGACGCTCCACAAACACGATGGCATCGTCCATGCCGAAGCCAGACGCGATGATCTGGCTTGGCAGGATCAGGGCGCTGCGGCCGCCCAGGCGGACGGCCACCCCTTCCAGGCCCGGACGGTACTGCCTTGTCAGGGCCTTAAGGTTCGACGAATTCGTCGGGAGCTTCTCAGCCGGGCCGAGCAACTCGACCTCCACGCCCAGCCGTTTCAAGATGGCATCGGTCAGTCTAGCCCCGGACCGCGCCCGCTTCGCAGCGCTGAGGGCCGCGATTCTACAGGACTCGGCCAGGTTCTGCTGACCGTCCGCCTCGCCGAGGGCGATGAGGTAGCCGCCCCGCCTGAGGGTCACGTAGACGGGGCATCGCGGTGTGGCCACCGCGTCGGGCGGGTCGCCCAGCTTGGCGGGTGTCCGTCCGGCGGCGACGGCGGCGAGCGACTTGCGAATCAACTGAATGAGGTAGGTCTGATCGGCCGATGACAATTCGGGCAAGGCAGAACGGTGAGCCGGTTCCTTCCGGTCGGCGGCAGCTTCGACCGGCCCTGTTGTCGCGAATCCTCCGACGGCGATGACCCCCGCAGCCGCCCAGACGTTGGCTCGCTTGTGACCAAACATAGCGCGGAGTATATTGACGTAATGGCCCGCTCACAACCAGCCCGGAAGAAAGACGGCACCAAGGCCAAGCCAAACGACCCTACGGGCCCGGCGCGACCGCCGTCCGGTCGGACCAAGGCCGAGGGCAAGCCCAAGGCATCGTCCGCCAAGAAATCGTCGGCCAAGGTCCAGGACGCCAAGGCAGTCGTCGAGGAAGGCATCGCGTCCACCGCGAGCGGGGCGGCGTTGACCCGATCGATCGTGACCTCGGCCGTCCGCGTGGCCAAGGAGGTCGGGGCCGACTCCATACTCATGTATATCGACGCGGTCGTCCGGCCAGACGATCTGGTCAAGATCGTCGGCAAGAGCAAGTCCCTGATCCTGGTAGCCCGGAGCGACAAGGACCGCGAACGGGCCGAACGCATCTCGTCTCGTGTGCTGTCCGTGCCGCCCGTGAACCTGACGCGGATGGGTCAGATCAAGATGGCGACGCTGATGGCGTTCTCGCAGCGAATGCTGAGCCCAGGCGAGACGTTCGTATGCCTCGCCGGCGTGATGGGCCGCGGCGTGGACACCATGGTCGTCATGAGCGTCGGCGAAGAATACGAGATGTTCCGAACGGTCGATCAACCGAAGATCACCGAACACATCCGCCGCGCGGTCTTCCAGCGGGTCCTCAGCCTGGCGATCGAGCTGGCCGGGGAGGGCCGGGAGGGCAAGCCCGTCGGCGCGCTGTTCGTCATCGGTGACCAGGAAGAGGTCGCCAAGTACTGCCACCAAACGATCATCAACCCGTTTCGCGGTTACCCTGAAGAAGAGCGAAACATCCTTGACGAGAACATGCGCGAGACGGTCAAGGAGTTCTGCAGCATCGACGGGGCGTTCGTGATCTCCGGCAGGGGCGTGATCGTATCGGCCGGCACGATGCTGAGGACGGCCGTCTCGGAGGAGGAGCTTCCTCAGGGGTTGGGCGCCCGTCACGCCGCGGCGGCCGCCATCACCGCCAGCACGAAGAGCGTCGCCATCACGCTGAGCGAATCGACGGGGACGGTTCGAATGTGGCGACGCGGCGAGATGATCACCGAGATCGAGAAAGCCGTCTCGGCCCCCTCGCGCGGGGGCGCCACCACGGTCTCCAAAACCATAGAAGAATAGGTGTTCGAAAGCGGACGCCCAGCGCGTATGATATGGGTTTGCCGCGCGCGGCCCCGAGCGTGGGCGCGCCGTCGCGGCGAGCTGGCACCAGAGCGAAGTGAGTGATCCGATGAGTAAGAGCGTCAAGGTCAAGAAGGCAGTGCTGGCCTACAGCGGCGGGCTGGACACCAGCGTGATCCTGCCGTGGATACGCGAACACCATGGCTGCGAGGTGATCGCGTTCGTGGCCGACATCGGCCAGGGCAGCGGGGAATTGAAGGGCATCAAGTCCAAGGCCCGCCGAAGCGGCGCCAGCAAGTGCGTTGTCTGCGATCTGCAGACGGAGTTTGCCGAGGAGTTCCTCTGGCCGATGCTGCGGAGCGGCGCGATCTACGAGAAGAAGTACATGCTGGGCACGAGCGTCGCCCGGCCGCTGATTGCCAAGGAGATGGTCCGGGTGGCCGAGGACGAGGGGGCAGACGCCGTCGCGCACGGATGCACGGGCAAGGGCAACGACCAGGTCCGGTTCGAGACGACGGTGATGACGCTGAACCCCAAGCTGAAGATTATCGCGCCGTGGAAGGACCCGGCCTTCGAGCTGACCAGCCGGGAGGCGGCCATCGAGTACGCTCAGGCCCGCCGCATCCCGATCGAGGCGACGAAGAAGAGCATCTACTCGCGCGATCGGAATATGTGGCACATCTCGCACGAGGGCGGCGAGCTGGAGAATCCCTGGAACGAGCCGCAGGACCGCATGCTGGTCATGTCCGTCCCGATCGAGAAGGCCCCAAACCGGCCGACGTACGTCGAGATCGGGATGAAGCAGGGCACGCCCGTCTCACTGAACGGCAAGAAGATGCCCGCGGTGGCCCTGATCCAGCGGCTGAACGCCATCGGAGGACGCAACGCGATCGGACAGGTGGACCTGGTGGAGAACCGGCTGGTGGGCATGAAGTCGCGGGGGGTGTACGAGACCCCCGGCGGGACGATCCTGAGCGTCGCCCACAACGCCCTCGAGGAAATCTGCCTGGACCGGGAGACCACGCACTACAAGGAGCAGGTCGCCGTTCGCTACGCCGAGCTGATCTACGACGGCCGGTGGTACACGCCGCTGCGCGAAGCGTTGGACGCGTTCGTGACCTCGACCCAGCAGTTCGTGACCGGCACGGTTCGGGTCAAGCTGTACAAGGGCAATTGCGTGGCGGTCGGCGCGAAGAGCCCGTATTCGCTCTACGTCGAGGACCTGGCCAGCTTCAAGATGGGCGGTAGTTACGACAGCACGGACGCGATCGGTTTCATCCGTCTGTTCGGCCTGCCGATGAAGGTCCGCGGAATCGTACAGGGCCGTCGAGCGACCAAGGCGCGGAAACGCTCGACGGCGAGGCGGGGAAGGGCGTGAACGTCGATTGACAGGGACGGTGCGTCGGCCCGCGAGGCCGACCATTCGGGGACAATGGTCCGCATGTGCGTGTCGAGCGCGTTTCGGCTGACCCCGCCGCTTG
This sequence comes from uncultured Planctomycetales bacterium, assembly GCA_964390905.1. GTDB lineage: Bacteria > Planctomycetota > Phycisphaerae > UBA1845 > JAFGLZ01 > JAFGLZ01. The sequence continues at coordinate 46,546 of CAYMLO010000068.1, forward strand.
CGGCGGGGGAAGGGCCGCACGGGGCCCCGCCAAGCGCGTACGCCGCATCGCGGAATCTGGAGGGCTCCATCGTTCGGTGATGGGATGATCATCTGCTTTGTAACGGACCTGCACGGGCGGGCCAATCTGTACGAGCAAACGGCGGCGCTCGCCCGGCGCACGACACCCGATCTGCTTGTCTTCGGCGGCGACATGCTGCCGGACTGCGAGATGACCCAGCCCGGACCGGCGCAGGTCGAGTTCGTCCGCGGTTGGCTGGCGAGTTGGCTCGGAGAGTTCCGCCGCATTCTGCCCACCTGCCAGGTGGCCACCATCTTCGGCAACCACGACTGGCGATGCTCGGCCGACGCGATCGAGGCCCTCGAGGCGGAGGGCCTGCTGACCGTACTTCGTCCCGACCGCCCGGCCGAGTTTGGGGGATGGACGGTGCTGGGGTACTCCCACTCGCCGCCGTCCCCGTTCTTCTCGAAGGACTTTGAACGACTGGACCGTCCCGACGACACGCCGCCCGTGGTCGGCGGCTGCCGATGGAGCGACGACGCCCAGGCCGTCGTCCAGGTCCCCGCGCCCGATTGCTTCACCGCCGTGCCCAGCATCGAGGAGGAGTTGGACCGAATCCCGGGGATCGACGGACAGTGGATCTTCGTGTCGCACGCCCCGCCGCACGAGTCCGGTCTGGATCTGCTGATCACGGGCCAGCCCGTAGGATCGCGCGCGGTCCGCGCGTTTCTCGAACGACGCCAGCCCGTCGTCTCGCTACACGGTCACCTGCACGATTCGCCATTCAAGTCGGGGCGGTTCTACGAGAGGATCGGAAAGACCGTCGCGATCAACCCCGGTCAGGGCACGGCCACGCTGGCTGCCGTGACGTTCGACCCGTCCGACGCGATCGGTACGATGACCGCCCACGGCGTCAGGCTGCCTGCGGGATGATCCGACCGGCGACGCCCGAACCTCATCAGCGCGCCGGTTTGACCTCGATGCTCTGACGCACGGTCAGGCGCTCGCCCGGGCCTAGCACCTTCCGTTTCACCCACAGCTCCAGGTCAAGCTGACCCAGGTCTTCGGGATACGCGTACAGCCAGGTGAAGTCCGTCACGTCGGCGTCGAACGTCTGCGTGACCGAAAGGCCCTTGGTGCCCGTGAGGGTCCACGAGCCGGCGGGGGCGTCCTGATCGTAGTAGTGTTCCCCCTCGCGCAGCCCGGCGAGGATCCGCGTCATGTCCTTGTTCACCGACTTGCCCGCCCGGCTGGTGAACCGCACGCGGGTCCGACGCAGCTCGCCCAGGTTCAACTCCAGATGGCCTCGGAGTCGAAGCGTGGCCGGCTTCTTGCGAGGGTTCGTCACCGTGGTGGCGACCTGGAGGACCGGCTTGCCGGGCACGAGGGTCAGTGTCCGGCTGATCGGCCAGCCGTTCATCGTCTTGAGGGCCACCGTGATCGACGTGTCGGTCTGCTTCACCGCCGTCGCCGGCTCGATCCATCCGTAGAAGCGAAACGTCTCGCCCACGCGATCCTCCAACCCACCGCAGAAGGGGAAGAACAGCACACGCTTGACGTTGTGGGCGGTGATGCACTTGCCGGTCTTGCGGTGGATGATCCGCAAGGCCCGCCCCGCCAACATGGGAACGACGTCCACCGAAAGGTGCTCATTCTGGATTCTGGGCGCGCCCAGCCGGGTGTGCATCAAACCGCTCAGCGTCACCATGTGTTGCGGGTCGCCGCCCCATTCGCGGATGGTCCTGAACCCGTGCTTCTTCATCCGCTGCACGAACTTCAGGACCTCCGCTTGGGGGGCCATGTCGCCCAACCACTGAAGGCGGCCGTCCTCGATCTTGTAGCCGTTGCGCGGGAATGCACCCGCATAGGTCAAGGGCATGCGCGCGACGCGAACCCGCTCCAACAGCTCGGGATCGTCCTTCACGGCGGCCTCGGCCCGATCGAACTGTTCCCCGGCGCGACGCAGCACGTCGTCGGGCAGGTACCCCTGGGCGGGGTTGGTGTACAGGTGCATGTGGATGTTCTCTTGGGCCACCTTGTCGTGCAGCATGGTGATGTACTCGTAGATGGGTTTGGCGGCCGGGCCGTAGTAGCCGTCCAGGAAATCCTGGATGACGGTCTCGGCGTCCTGATCCGGGTCCCAGATCAGCTTCATGCCCAAGTACGGCCGGAGCAGACTGAATTCCCCGCCCCCGCCGCGGCTACCCATGCCCTGCAGGTAGATCCCCTCGATGCCGATGTCCCGGTAGAACTTCATGTCCGCCGCCATCGCACGGAAATTCGGAAACGGGTTGTAGTAGTGGGCAAAGTCGACGATGTAGTGCCAGACGTACAGATGCGAGCAGATCTTCGACCAAGCGATGGCCCGGCGCTTGTAGTCTGAGTCTATGGGACACGTCGCGATCGGGTGGCTGTCACAGCACGGGAACATGTGACACAGCCAGACGGCCACGTTCGGGTGCATCTTCATGCCTTTGGGCGGCTCCTCGGTGTACATGTACGCCAGCGTCCCGATGAGCTTGTCGGGATAGACCTTGCTGGTCCGCTTGGCCAACTCGTTGACGAACCAGAACTGCGTGGCGCCCGGCGTGCCATACTTCTCGTTGATGGCCCGGCACCTCGCGCATTCACAGTACTTGTAGTAGTCCAGCTGTGAGAAATTGTGCTGGTTGTGGTTCGGGCGCGCCTTCATCCGGGCCAGGATCCGCTCGGTGGTGATCCGAAGCACGTCCGGGTTGGTCAGGCAGAGCTGCGTCTCGGTCCCGACACGAACCCCGCCGATCTCGGAGAAGTATTCGGGATGCGTCTTGAAGAACTCGCCCGGGCTGACGTATCGGAAGTAACTGTGTGCCGTGCCGTCGAAGACGTACCCGATGCCCTGCGGGTGGTCGGCCGGCTGACCGTTCCGGTTGAAGCCCATCCGCGCGTGGAAAACGCCGTCGCGTCCGGGCCAGGCGTACGAGGTGCTGCGCATCAGGATCGCCGGCTTGACCAGGCGGTCGGTGGCCGGGACGGTCAGATCCTTGATCTGCGGCGTCTTGGTGACCCCAGGGGCGTACCACCGCACGCCCAGATGGTCTTCCAAGAACCGATGGACCCCGTACATCGTGCCGGCCACCCGCGTCCCCGCGATGACGATGTGCGGTGGGACCGTCCGCAGCAAAAACCCCTGCTGGCCGAGCTGCGCTGCCGTCGGATCGACGCCGAGCTTCTCGGCAACGTCCCCGCAGCCCAGCACGATCATCGGCGCGTCATCTTTCGGCTGATCCGTCACGATGGGCAGGTTCACCCCCGTGCAGGCCTTCACGTGCGTCTGCAGTTCCTCAGCCGCGAACTTCTCGGAGGGACTGGCGCCCGACTGCAGGACAATCTGGTGTCGGCACGCACCGCCCTTCACCAACTCGACGGGTCCCGGCGCAGCGGCCCCAAAGGCCAACATCGAACAGCTAATCGTTGCCCAGGCTGTCATTCCGCGTAGCGAGCGCATGGCGCTTCTCCTGTTGTCTGATGGCTCAGCCCCGGCGCGTGCGGCGGGGAAGGGGCCGCACGCGGCCCCGCTAAGCCGGGACTCGGATCCCCGATCCCGACTGGGCCTCGCATTGTAGTCCACTGTCTGCGTCGATACTTGTCGGGTCTTGTCGGCATGACGCCGGTCAGCGATCCGCCCGAGTCTCTAGATGCGCTGCATTCGGTTCGGCGGGCGTAGCGGGATCTGGCGGCCTACCACTGTGCTTCCTCGAAGGGCCCGCGCGGGCTGGCGACCTTCGGTTTCGGCAGCGACTTGATCAGCCCCGCCGCAAGGGCCAGGTCGCCCCGCGTGGTGATCTTGAGGTTCCGGGGATCGCCCTCGACGACCGTCACCGCCTGGCCGGTGGCCTCGACCACCTGGGCGTCGTCGGTGATGGGCTTGGGGACCTGCTCGATGGCCGCGTACGCGTCAAGCAGGAGCTGGCGAGCGAAGACCTGCGGGGTCTGGGCCTCCCACAAATCGGTCCGGCTGACCGTCTCGGTGATCTGGCCGGCCTTGTCGATCCGCTTGAGCGTGCCGCGGAGCGGACAGGCCAGGATGGCGGCGCCGGTTTCCTCGGCCTTGGCGAAGACGGCGTCGATCCACAACTGTGAGACGCACGGACGGACCGCGTCGTGGACGGCGACCAGATCGGCCTCGTCGGGGACGGTCTCCAGTGCCCGCGCGACGGTGTCGTGCCGCTCCGCGCCGCCCTCGACGACCTTGACCCCCATCAAGCCGATGTGGGCCCCGTACTTCGTCTTGAGCCAGTCCAGATCGCTCGCGGCCACGGCCAGAATCACCTGACACACGTCTTCGCGGTTGACGAACAGCTCCAGCGTCTTGACGAAGAGCGGGCTGTCGTTCAGCTTGGCGAAGATCTTGTTCTCCTTGCCGCCGAATCGCTTCCCCGCCCCGGCGGCCGGGACGATCACCGATACCTTGGCCATCTTGCGACTCCTTGGTTCTGCTCGGTCAATGGACGATTGTAGGGTCGGAATTCACCAGACGTCCAGGGGCTTGCCGAACGCCCTGCTACAGCGCCCATCCCTTGCGGTACTCACGACGAAGATATTTCATCGCCTCGGGTGCGCTGGCGATTCTCAAGGTCTTCGCGTCCCACGCGATCCGCTTGCCCGAACGATACGCCACGTTGCCCAGCAGTACCGTCTCGGTCAGCGGACCGGCGTACTCGAAACTGCACGCCGCCTTCCTACCCGTCTTGCACGCCCGGATCCAATCGCTGTGATGGCCCATCAGGCTCACGACAGCCAGGCTTTCTCGCTTGACGGCAGCGTGCTTCTCCTCGGGCATCACAACGTGACGATCGTAGTCGGCCAGCAGCCGCCCGTCCTTGCCTACGAAGAGCACACCCGTCTTCCAGCCGGAGAACCTCCCCTTCGCGACGGCGGCAGGGCGCTTGTGGCCGTTGTACCACGTCAGCGTCACCGGCGGCTTGCCCTTCCGCGCAGGGTACTCATAGCGAACGATCAACCAGGCCGGCGTGCTCTCCGGGTGGACAGGCGGGCCCTCGGCCTGGACGGCGCGAACGTGTCGAAGGTCCAACGCCCAGTGGGCCAGGTCCATCACGTGGCAGGCCATGTCCCCCAGCCGCCCCGACCCGAAATCCCACCACCCCCGCCACTTGCCCGGCAGGTAATCCGGATGATACGGACGATGCGGGGCCGGTCCCAACCAGGCGTCGTAGTGCAACCCCGCAGGGACCGGAGGCCTGCCCTTGGGACGATCCCCCGGCGCGTATCCCCCATTGCACCAGACGTGCACCTCCGTAACCGGGCCGATCGTGCCTGCCCGGATCAGCTCGACGACCCGACGGTAGTTCTTGCCCGCGTGAATCTGGATGCCCATCTGGGTCGCGCACTTCTGCTTGGCGGCCAACTCGGTCACCTGGCGCGCCTCGTAGACCGAGTGCGTCAACGGCTTCTCGCAGTAGACGTGCTTGCCCGCCCGAAGCGCCATTGCGGTGGCCGGCGCATGCGTGTGGTCGGGCGTGGACACGACGACGGCGTCAACGTCCTTCTGGTCGAACACACGGCGGAAGTCGGTGTAGAACTTCGCCTTGGGGATCCACTTGCGGGGCTCGGCCGCCAGGCGCTCGTCGACGTCACACAGTGCGACGATCCGCTGGCTGCGGACCGCAAGGAGGTTGGCCTTGCCCCGACCCGCCACGCCGACCACGGCGATGCCGAGCTTCTCGTTCGGAGATCCGGCCGATCTGCCGGCCCCCAACGCCGGAACGCAACCGGCCCATAGGCCCGCGGCCGCCACGCCAGACCGCTTGAGGAACTCGCGACGCGTTCTGCTCCGAGCCACACCCAGCCTCCTCACATCCGACACGCGACCGACGCTTAACCCAGCACCGCTACAGCGTCCACCCCTTGCGGTACTCGCGACGGAGGTACCGCGTCGCCTCGGGCGCGTTGGTGATCTTGAAGTTCTTGGCGTCCCACTCGATCCGCTTGCCCGATCGGTAGGCCACGTTGCCCAACAGCACCGTCTCGGTCAGCGGCCCCGAGTAATCGAAGCTGCAGAGGGCCTTGCCGCGTCCCTTGCAGGCCTCAATCCACTCCTTGTGATGGCCGACCGAGTCGGGGATGAACGGGTCCGGACGCTTGAAGTCGGCGAACGCCTTCTCGGGCAGCAACACGTGTCGGTTGTAGTCGGCCAGGAGCTGGCCCTTCTGGCCGACGAAGAGCGTGCCCGCCCCCCAG
>CAYMLO010000069.1:0-52351 GCA_964390905.1 uncultured Planctomycetales bacterium
GGCCGCCAGAGCGGCCCCTGCGAGTCGTGGTTTCGATGATGTCTGCCGTTTCGTAGGCACGCCTCATGTCGCTGGCGTAGAGCCGGCAGGGGATCTGCTCCAATTCGTCGCGTAGTCTCGAGGCAAGACACTCGGCCTGGCGACGGCCCAACGTTGTCAGGCCGTTCTCGCCATCCGGCCAGAGGCGTGCCTCTGCGTTGACATGGTGCTGAGACTGGCAGTGCTGAATCAGGATCATCGAGTTCATCAATCGCTCTCCCAGCGGCACGGACGGCAGCTCTCCGACGGAATCATGGTGGGTCGAGACAAACCGCCCCGTGCGCCTTGTCCACGGCGCGATGCTCTCTCAACCGGCCCGCGCTTCGTGGTTGTCCGTCGGCGTTCCGTTTGACTGCAGAGCCTCGCCGTACAGTCGGGCGATGATCTCCTCGATGGGCGGGTGCTCGACGAAGAGGTCGCGGATCTCGCGCTTTGCGGTGATGCGAGCGATCAGGTCGGCCGGGGCGACCCGTTCGGGGTCGAACCGCAGCGTGACACGTCGGCCGTCTCGGGCGATGACCTCGGCGTCGGGGTCGCTGAGGCTGCCGTTCTCGTGCACCAGGTCCACGATCAGCCTGCGCTCCGTGGTGACCATCGCACGAAGGCCGTCCAGCGTGCCGTCGACCAGGACCTCGCCCTCGTGGATCATCAGGACGCGGTTGCAGAGGGCCTCGATGTCGTCCATGTCGTGCGTGGTCAGGATGACCGTCACGCCGCGCTCGCGGTTGAGCCGACGGATGAAGTCGCGGACGGCCAACTTGCTGACGGCATCCAGGCCGATCGTCGGTTCGTCGAGGTAGAGAATCTTCGGGGCGTGCAGCAGCGCCGCCGCCAGGTCGCATCGCATCCGCTGGCCCAGGCTGAGCTGGCGGACCGGCGTGTCCAACAGGCCGGACAACTCGAGCAGGCCGATCAGCTCGTCGGAGGTCCGCTCGTAGTCGGCCTGGGGCACGCGATAGATGTCGCGCAACAGCTCGAACGACTCGATGACGGGCAGGTCCCACCAGAGCTGTGTCCGCTGGCCGAAGACCACGCCGATCTGGCGGACGGTCTCGATGCGACGCTTCCACGGCGTGCGGCCGAGCACCTCGACCCGGCCGGCGTCGGGGACCAGGATGCCCGACAGGATTTTGACGGTCGTGCTCTTGCCCGCGCCGTTGGGCCCGATGTAGCCCAGCAGCTCGCCCGGCGCCAGCGAGAACGACACGCCGTTCAGCGCCGTCACGGTTCGGTGCCTCCGGCGGGCCAGCCCGCGCAGGGCTCCCCAGATGCCCGGCGACCGTTCGGCGATCCGGAACGTCTTCGTGAGATCCTCGACGACGATCTGTGACACCGGTGCCTCCTTATGCAAAGGCAGACGGACACCGCTATCAGGGATTACGCAGAACCGTGACAGCATCGCAGGAATCGGGGGGCGCTTCAGGAACGGTCGTTTGGCGGGGCGGCGTGCCGCCCCTCCGCGCTGCTCCTGAGCAGTTGTTGCAGGTTGGCGAAGCTCTCGGCGGCCTTCTCACGCGGCCGGACCTCGATGCAGTAGTCGAGCACGTTCGCTTCGGCCAGTCGCGGCAGGAAACGCATGAAATCCACTGACCCCGTCCCGATCACCCGGTGCGAGCGTCCGTCTCGACGATCGTGGAGGTGAACCTGTTGCACGTGATCGAGGTGGGCCCAGAAGTACGCTTCCATGTCCGCGTCCAGGCCCCGCCGGCCGTCATACGTCTTGGCCAGGTCCCAGCACAGCGACAGCTCCCCCGCGTCGAGATACGGCTGCAGCACCTGCCGGGCCGTGCCGTCCAGACCGGCGTTCTCGATGCACACGATGGTCCGCCCGGCCGCCAGGCCGATCAGCCTGCGGAGGTTCTCGTCGAGCGCTCGGCGGAAATGGGCCCAATCCGTCTGTGGGACCGATTCAGCGGGGAGGGTGTCCGTCCCGAACGTTGGCATGGGCCCCGGATGGCAGGTCACCAGTCGCGCGTTGATCCTCTCGGCGAAGGCGAACAGGGCCTCGAAGTAGCTGAAGATGCCCTTCAGGAGGTGCGTGCTGGTCGCGAATAGTGGCGCCGCGTGGTCCGGCGCGTGCAGCGAGATCGACAGCGCGTGCTCGGCGGCGAACGACGCGATCCGGTCGCATTCGGTCTCACTGACCGTCTCGAACGAGAGGTGCGGTACCTCCACGGCCAGTTGAATTCCCGCAAAGCCGTGCGCGTGCGCGTACTCCAGCGCGTCCATGATCGACTCGTCATAGACGACGTGGTAGCTGACGTTCTGCAGGATGCGCTCGGCTCTCATGTCTTGGTCAAGGCAGATCCCCGGGTCGCCCCGTCAGCTATGCGTCCAGCTTGTCGAGGAAGGCGTAGGCCCCGCTCTCTGGATACAGAAACGTCAGCACGCCGAACCGGCCGAGAGGCATCGCTTGCTCGATGAACAGGACGTCTCGCAGCTGGCCCTGGGCGACGTGCGGAAACCATGCCGACGCGGTCGTGCCGGCCTGGAAGAAACCGGCGTCGGGCGGGGTCTGGCGGGCCAGCGCCCTGCCGGTGGGGGAGTCCGGCGGGACGTCGTCCGTCGTCTCGATGGTCTTGCGGAACCGCGCCCGGAACGTCTCGGACGACAGCCATTTCCACGCGTACCCTTTCCACGACCACTTCACCACGGCGCACGGGGCGATGTCCGAGGCGGCGTACCGGACCGTCGTGCTGGTGATCGACGTCCCGAAGTGCTGGGCGAGCGACACGATGCCCTCAAACCCCGGACGAATCGATCGCGCCCGGGCCAGGAAGCGTGCGGGCGGCATGAGCAGGTTCGACGCGAAGTGGTCAGCCTCTTGCTCGGCCAGATTGCTCGATTCGTACTGGCATTGGGATCGATGGGCGCGGGCGCGTCCGGCGGCCAGGGCGTTGCGGTGTTCATCCAGGTAGTAGTGGCCCAACTCGTGGGCGAGCGTGAACCGCGCCCGCGGCGCGTCAGCGCGACGGGACCGTTCAAGATTGCAGAAGATGTGGAATCGCCCCGCGCGGTGCTCGAGCATGCCGTCGAAGGCCGTCCCGTACGGACCGAAGCTGGTCGTGATCCGGTTGGCGCGGGCGATGACCTGCGGATCGACGTTGCCCGACGGACAGTACTCGTCGGCGACGGCCTCGGCCAGATCGGCGATCTCGGCGATCCGAGCGGCGGAGACGAACTGTTCAGGCCTTCTCCTCGCCATCGTCGAACTCGCGCTCGGCGGCCTCGCGGTCCCGTCGCAAGACCTCCTCGATCTCCGGCGGGATCGGGCCGCCGTCCCTGGCCGCCCTGGCCAGGTCGGCCTCGATGTCTTGATCGGTCGGGAATAGGAGCGTTCCGGCTCCTGCTTCGGTTTGTCCAGGCGCGCGGTCGAAGACTTGCTCCGGATCGGTCAGCTCATCCGGGAGCGGCGCAGGATTCTCCGCCAGCTCTGCCTCGGCACGCAGTACCTCGTCTTCGGTCTGCGGGACCTTCCAGCCGAGGGACGTCATGGCCTCATCGACCTCGCGCTCGAGATCGTCGCTCCCGTCGGGGTCGCGCTTATCGGGTTTCCGATCCGTGCTCATCGGATTGGGCTCCGGATACAGGGCCCGCCGCGCTGTCGCGAAGGCGGGCCTCGATCTTCTTGAGCGCCCTGTGCCGAATCTGCCGGATGTTCTCCGGCGTGGTTCCGAGTGTCGCGGCGAGGTCGGCCGCCACCTCGTTCGGCAGCCGCTGGTGCGTCTTGTCCGCCTGGTACCACTGGACCGTGACGCGGACGACTATTTGCTCCCTCTTAGAAAGAGCGAGGATCGCCTCACGAACGGCTCGGGTCCTTTGCACGCGGGGTTCCGTGGGCGGGGGACGTTCGGCGACCCGATGCCATTCGTTCTGTTCGAGCAGTCTCGTCGGAAGCTTGCCTCGCCCCCGCAACGTGGTCTGCAGGATTCGTTGGGCGATCCGCCCGAGCCAGGCCCGCGCTCGCAACCGCAGTCGCTCCGGGTCGTCCATGCCATCCGCGTCGAATCTCCCAGCATACTCGTAGGCCCGCTTGAACGTGTCGGCCACGAGGTCGCAGACCCCGGGCTCGCCGCCCAGCAGCTCGGCATAGGCGCGGAGACAGACACCGTATAGGTACTCGGCGTGCCGGCGGTAGAACTCAGCCCACGCCGCCCTTGCGACGGACGGATCGTCCCCGGCCAGGGCCATATAGACCAACAGGTCGGCGTCCGTTTCGCCGGCGAGTTCAGCCGACACGCTCCGCGCTTGATCGGCTTGCCCCAAAACGCCTGTCCTTCGTACAAGCATGCTTCCTGGCGTCTATTGAGTATACGCCAAACCGTGACAACAGGCCGTGCCCAACGCGAATTGGCTACGGCAGGTAGCCCAGGTCATGAAGGTGCTGGCGGGTCCGGGGGTCCAGGGGACGCATGCCCGCCGACTGCGTTGGCGGCTTGTAAGAGCACTCGGCAGCCACCCACTGCTCGAGTCGTTCGCGCAATAGCTTTGCGGTGGGGCGATGTCTGTCGATCTGATTGTTCAGCTCACCCGGATCGCTGGCGACGTGGTAGAGCTCCTCCCGTCCGTCGGGGGACAGGATGTACTTCCACGGGCCCTGTCGGATCGCCCGGAGCATGCCCACGAATGGCGCGATGTTGAACCGGATGTCCATTCCCTGCGCCATGTCCAGTCCGACGCTGCCCGTCGTCATCAGCTCGACGACGACGGCGCGGCCAGCAGGTCCGGTTGTCGGCGCTGGAGCGGCGCGAGACGTGGCAGCAACTGAAGAGGGCTGCTTGCCGCCCTGTGGGGGCAGGAGCGATTGCCCGAAGGTCGACTTCGTGGCAATCGGACGACCGCACACGGCGTCCATCACCGTCGGCAAGAGGTCCACCGTCTGGACCAGGTCCTTCCGCCGGCCAGCGGCGAGACGCCTGGGATAGCGGATGATCAGCGGCACGTGGGCCAGCGAGTCGTAGACGCACCACGAATGGCTCATCATGTGGTGATCGCCCAGGTTCTCACCGTGATCGGAGGTGATGATGACGAGGGACTCGTTCAGGGGGATCCGTTCGGCCAGGACCTGCAGCATCTCGCCCACGTAGTCGTCCAGCATCCGCGTCTCGCCGTCGTAGGTGTCGTTGAGCAGCTTCAACTGGGCTGGCGTGTAGATCTGTTGCTTGAGCAACGAGAACGCGACGGTCTGGCGCGGCGGCCAGACGTGCTGATACGACGCGTCGATGGCCTCCGGCTTGACGAAGAGTTGCCGGTGCGGCAAGTGGGGGCGATACGGATAGTGCGGTTCGAGGTAGTTGACGAACAGGAAGAACGGTCGACCGCAGTCTCGCTCGTCGAGCCAGCGGGCCAGGAGCTGGTTGGTGAACTTCGCGCCTTCATCCTCAGACGTCACCGCCCCCAGCCATCTGCCGACGTAGCCGCCCGGGTACAGCACCTTGTCGAGGAACTGATGCACCGTATTGCCGCGTGGGCCGTGCAGCAGCTTGGGGAAGATGACACGGCTGAAACCTTGCGAGAGGTTGCTCGTGGGCCCGATCCACGCGTTGTTCGTCAGGGCAATGGTTTCGTAGCCGGCCCGCCCGAGCAGCTCGGCCATCGTCTCGAACTCGTCGTCGAGCCAGCCGTGGGCGTGGGTGGCGCCGTGCTCGCCGGGAAACAACCCCGTGAAGATCGAGGCATGCGAGGGGAGCGTCCAGATGGCGGCCGACAGGCAGTTGTCGAACACGAGCGCGTCGGCGGCGAACGCGTCCAGCCGCGGCGTCGTGGGCCGGGGATAGCCGTAGCAGCCGAGACGATCGACGCGCTGCGTATCGAGCACCACGAGCACGATGTTCGGTCGGCTGTCCTGACGCGTCGCCGAAGGGGCGGCCACGTCTTTCCACGCGGTCTCTGGAGACGTGCTTAATCTGGGGCGCTCGGTCCACTGGATCACGAAACAGATCGCGAGGATCACCACCGCCAGCCAGAAGCCGACGCGCCCGCAGACGCGCAGGCGCCGGGCCAGCCACGCGAGCGCGAGTCGCTTGGCAACTGCGTAGGCCAAGCTCGTCGCGAAAACGAAGTAGGCCACCATGATCGCCGTCCAGATCGGATGGACCCACACGGCGATGGCCACCCCGATCACCAGGGCGCCGATCCACAGCAAGAACGTGGTTACGCCGGCAAACACCACCGCAACCGCCAGGACGCCAGGCCTGACGCCACGCCGTACCCGACGGCTGACAGCTCCAGTCAGCCCCCACGCCGTTCCTGCGAGCAGTGCGTACGCGGTCCAGAGGACGCCATGGCTGAGCATGGCGTAGCTCAGGACGTCTCGCCACTGGCGCGGCACCATGATCGAACGGAACTGCCAGCCCCGACGCGCCGCTGCGATGCCTCCCAACACCACTCCGACGATGAGTCCGACCTGGACGGTCCACGTCAGGACGGACCATGCGAACGCCCATCGCCCCGGTCCATCGGGAGGCGGCTCAGTGCGAACGTCTTGGTCGGTGGCTTCTGGGGATGCCTGAGGGGACACGGTGTATGGGTCCTTTGGGGATCGCGCGTCGTCGCCCCGAACACAGCAAGCTTAGTATAGCCGGCGCCGCGGATACTGAGAAGGACACCCCGTCCAGCCGTGTAGCCAGAGCCCTGTGAATTTCGGGCAATGGCGGCGGCTCGGCTCGCAGGATCCGGTGCGTCAACCACGTCACAATGGTGGAGATTCCCCGGCGCCGCGACCGACGCAACCGGCAGGAACTCACAGGGCACTTGACACCTCTATAGACTTGTGTCATACATACTTAGAGACTCTCGGAGGACGTGCAGGGGAAGGGGCTCACGTCTGAAGGCTCTCGGTTCCACCATGCCCCTCACAGGAAGGTATGCGCCATGGTCCACCGAGACGCGCGGGTGTTCTTGCGCACATCGTCGCGACGCGGCAGCAACTCGCCAAGGAGGCAAACAATGAGAACGACGGGCTGTTCGTGTGCCGTAGTGTCGAGCGTCTGCTTTGCGCTGGGCGTCTCGTGCTGCAGTCGTGTACATGCCGACCACGTCTTCCTCAGGTATGGTTTCAACGGCTATGTGGCCACCGGCGATACTTACATCGACGCAGACAATCCCACGACCAACTACGGTTCGGAGCTGTTGCTGGGGGTGTACGGGGAGGTCAACGACGAGGAAGACATCGAGGAGAGTATCCTGATCCGCTTCGATCTGACCGGGGTGCTCCCGCCGATGGTCGAGATCGACCAGGCCTTGCTTGGCTTTCGCCTCGAGGACACGCGCAGGCTCACCGGTGAGGATGACGAGGTCTCCATCGGTGCGTACAGGGTGCTGAACCGACCATGGGTCGAAGACGAGGCGACCTGGTACGTCTTCAAGCAGAACCACTACTGGTCGAAGCCCGGCTGCGAGTGGGAAGAACTGGACCGGAGCGACACCGCCGACGACATCATCGACTTCTACCCCAACTCGGTGATCGGCGTGCTCCACTATTGGGACGTGACTGACAGCGTCATCGAGTGGTGTGAGGAGGGACAACCCAACAACGGCTGGCTGCTTCGCGTCGAGACGAGCGAGGATCAGAAGCGAGGCGTCTGGCTCAACAGCAAGGAAAGCGCCAGTACCGGAAGCAGGCCCGTGCTGCAGATCTGGTACACGCCCTATTACACGCTGACGCTGGACGTCATCAACGGATCGTGGGGGACGGTCGACGTGGATCCGGACGAGCCGAACTACGAGGCCGGCACGCCCGTCGTGCTCACCGCCGAACCGAACCCGGACAAGGGCTTCAGGCACTGGGAAATCTGGGACCCGAACCACCCGGGCGACCCCAACTACAGGGCCATCGACGCTAACAGCGTGATCACCATCGTGATGGACGCCGATCGCCAGGTCACCGCCGTGTTCAGCTGCGGCGCGGGCGCCGGGCCGATGCTGCTGCCGATCGCGCTCGGCTTGATCGGCCTGTCCGTGGCAGTAGGACGCAGAGACCGGTGATAGCACAGACTCCCGTGGCCGCCCGGGTCGCGAGAGCGGGTTCATCTGGCGGTCAGGTCAGCCGTCGCTGCGGGGTCGGACGGGGTCTGGTGGATCCGCAGGTACGTTCGCCCGCCAGACGCATCATCTTCGTCGACGGATATCTCCCATTGCGTTCGGGTCAGGCGTTGGCAGAAGCGCTGATCGTGACTGACCAGCAGCAGCGCGCAGGGACACGCGTCCAGCGCCGTCTCCAGGCATTCGATCGACGGCAGGTCGAGGTGGTTGGTCGGCTCGTCCATGATGATCAGGTGCGGCGTTCGGGCGATGCCGAGCGCCAGCAAGATCTTGCGCAGCTCTCCGGGGCTGGGGTCCTCGGTCTCCAGCAGGCGTTCGGGCGCTGATCCTAGGCAACCGATCACCGTCATGACCTCGCCGCGCCGGGCGTTGGGCAGACGCCGCACGTCGGCCATCACCTGCGAGGCGACGGATCGATCGATCTCCTGAGGCATGTAGACAACTCGGTCCTCGGGTAGGTCCTGGCGCCCAACGATCTGCCGGATGAGCGTGCTCTTGCCGGATCCGTTCGGACCGGTCAGGGCGATCCGGTCTTCTGGCGAGATCCACAGCTCTGGGAACACAAGCCGTCGCTCGCCGCCGAGGGGGATCGAGCCGGCCTCCAGGCGGACCAGGGCGTCGCGCCTGGCACGGGCGCCCCGCATGGCAATCCCCAAATGCTGCTGTTTCTTGGCGTGGATGCCTGCGAGCTTGTCCCTGGCCTGCTCGAGCCGCCCGTCCATCTGGCGTAGCACGCGTCCGGCCTGGCCGTCCTTGCCGGAAATCCGGGCCTGGTTGATGCGGCTCCGCGCGTCGTGGTCCTTCGGTGCGAGTCCGCGTTTGGATCGCATGCGGTGCGATCGGGCGGCCTCCCGGCGACGGTTGGTGGCTTCGTGCTGGAGCTTCTTGAGGGCGCGTCTGGCCTGATCCCGGGCATGCCGGGCCCGTTTCTGTTCCTCCTCGGCCAGCTTGACCGCCTTGGTGTAGCCACCGGGACGCATCACCGCGTTGGGGGGCTCGACGAAGAGGCATTGGCCACAGAGCGTGTCGAGCAGCTCCCGGTCGTGGCTGACCAACACGCCCACGCCGCGAAACAGCCGCAGGGCCTGGCCGAGCATCCGCCGGGCGACCCGATCGATGTGGTTCGTCGGCTCGTCGATGGCCAGCACGCGCGGTTCGAGCCACAGCGCGACCGCCATCTGGACCCGTTTACGCTCCCCGTGGCTCAGCGTCGACCACCGGTCCGCCCAGTCCTGCTCAATGCCCAGCTGTCCGCGCAGGACGTTTGCGCTGCGATCCTCCGCCTCGAGCAACTGCTCGAACTCGCCCGGCGTCTCGTCGGTCCGCTGCGGACAGTAGATCACCCGGTCAGGTGCGCGAATGGTGCCGCGCACCGGCGCCAATTCGCCACAGGCCAAACGCAGGAGCGTCGTCTTGCCGGACCCGTTCGGACCGATGACGCCCGTCCACCCCACCGGAAACCGCGCCGACAAGCCGTCAAAGACCGGCGATCCCGCCGATTCGTAGAAGAACACCACGTCATGGAATACCAGGCATCCCTTCGTCATCGCCAACAACTCCGGCCGAAGCACACGCGCAACCTAAAGCCAAACAAGACACGAAGCCCGTGGCTCGACCTGGGTTGACTGCTGATGCATCTTTGGGATGGGCGGCCACGGGTCGGCGCGAAGGAACGGAACGCACATCCCTCCATCAACCCGGCGGCACGGCCCGGTCGGGAGAGGGCAGGTCGACAGTGCCGTCCTGCCTGCACGTTCCGTCGTGTTACCGACGTCTCATCCCCGTGGCTCCATGGTGAAGGTTCTGAAACACAACCTGTCTATACATAACCATCCTAACCATCGGCCTCTCCGCGTCAAGTTCACTATGGATCGGTGCCCGTTGGCAATGGCAGAGAGGCCGGTTGTCCAGACGGGGACGGTGGCCCAGCAATACACTTGCCTGGGCATGGCATTGTCAGCATGATGATGCACGGGTCGTCCGCGCTCTGCGTCGCGCGCGCCCGGTATCTACCACAGACCTGGTGGGCTGACATGGCGCCAGAAACGACGGGGTTCCCGAACGTCCCGCGCAGGGACCTGGCCTGGTCGGCCGCCGTCGTCTCGGCGCTGTTGTCCATGATCGTCTATGCCCTCACGCTCATCCCCGAGGTGGGCTGGGGCGACTCGGCCGAGTTCGCCTTGCAGGCGTCCCAGTTGGGCGTCACGCACGGCCCTGGCTACCCGGTGCACACGTTCTTAGGGAAGCTGTTCGCCGAGGTCCTGGCGGACCCCGCGTTCGGGACGAATCTCCTATCGGCCGTCTGCACGAGCATCTCGGTCGGCCTGTTCAACCTGATCTGCTTCGAGCTGACCGGAAGCTGGTACGCGGGGGTCGTCTCTGGATTCATCTACGCGCTGCTGCCCCGGATCTGGGAGATGGCCGTCGTCGCCGAGGTCTACAACGTCAACGTCTGCGTCTTCGCGCTTGTGTTGTTTCTAGTCATCCTGCAGCGGCGCAGGACGTCGATGCTGCTGTTGTGCGCAAGCGCGATCGCGTTCGGCGTTTCATTGGGGGCCTATCTGGCCAATCTGCTTCTTATGCCCGGCCTGGTCTACATGGCGGCATGCAGAAGGTCGAACTGGCTGTCCGCCGGGATCCTGTTTGTGTCGCTCGCTTCGGTCGTTGGCGCGGTGGTCCTGAGTTGGAGCTACTTCCGCGTCGATGATTGCACGCCGCTGGGCACGATGTACCTGCCCGATTCCGTGCCGAGCTTCGTGTCGTACCTGCTCGGGTCCCAACACGGGACCACGATGGTCCACCCGCTTGGGTTCTATCTGGGCCGCATCGCCGAACACGCCCGCATCTTCTCTGGCACGTTTCTCTGGGTCGGCGTGCTCATGGGGGTGTGGGGAATCGGGTGCTTGTGGCGACGGGACTGGCGGACGTGTTTAGGGCTCCTGGCCGTGGTGCTTGCGGACATGGCCTTTTTCACCAGCTACATGCCGTTCGACTACTACACGATGGTCGCGCCGTCGTACCTCGTCTTTGCGTTGTGGATCGCCTGCTGCGTCGCCTTCGCCGCGTCCCGTCGGCGTGGCGTTGCGGTCGTGGCGACGTCGGTGGTGCTGCCGATCGGGCTCGTGGTCGGGCTGCTGGCGACGCAGTGGACGTCGCACAGGGCCAGAAGCCAACAGTCGCCGGTGACCGACTTCGTCCTGTCCTCGTTCAAGCTGTTCGACCCCAAGGCGCTGGTCATCGCCGACTGGCCTGAATTCCCCGCCCTGCTGTACTTCCAGAAGATCCACGACTTCCGGCAGGACCTCACGCTCATCGAACGGTCCGAGCAACCACGTCACTACACCTTCGGCGTGGTCGCGGACTGGCGAAGCGCGTTGTACGCCGCCTCCGCCACGCGGCCCGTCTATGCCAGTCAATGCGAGGACCACCTCGCCGAGTGCTGCTACAAGGTCACCCGGGCCAATCCCCACTGGTTCTCATTCGAGAGAGTTCCCCGGCAGCGGTGAATCGATGACTTTTTCTGAGGCCCCGATTTGCCAGATCGACGATCCTGGTGTATATGTTAATTAACTAACGGGAGCCCGCCTGCCATGGTAAGACCCACCTCCGAAACGCTGACGCAGCGTGAAACACAGATCATGGAGGTCCTGTGGGACCGGGGGGAGGCCACGGCCGACGAGATCCGCAAGGCCCTGCCCGACGACCCGCACGACTCGACGGTCCGGACGCTGCTGCGGGTGCTGAAATCCAAGGGGTATGTCACGCACCGCGCACAGGGGAAAGCGTATATCTATTGTCCGGCCGTCGAACGGGCCCAGGTCGAGCGAAGGGCCGTCCGGAGCATGCTCAAGCGGTTCTTCGGCGGCTCGCCCGAGGCCCTGGTCCTCCGGCTGATCGAGGACGAGCAGCTCACGCCCGAGCAGTTGGACGAGCTGAGACGGGCGTCTGAGCGCGACCGGGAGTCCGACCCTCCGGGAGGTGTGCCATGATCGAGGCGATCCACACGGAGTCCGCGTGGGTGTGGGACGTCCTTGGGATCGGCGTCGACGTCGCGCTGAAGGCCACCTGCCTCCTCCTCCTGGCGATCATAGGTGACCGCGTGCTGCCTCGCGGCCGCGTCCTGGTTCGGACTGCGGCGTGGAACGCCTGCCTGATCGGTCTGTTGCTCCTCCCCGTGATCACGGCGGCGTTCCCGCGGCTCCGGGTTCAGTGTTTGCCGGCACGCTCGGCTCCCGTCGAGCCCGAGATCGTTTCCGCGTCCGTGGCCGAGGTCACAGATGTCTCTTCCCCCAATCGGCCCGCCGAGGCCGCCAGATACTTGCTGAGTGTTGCAGTAGACCTCTACGAGCAAACGGTGGTGACGCCTGGGTCATGGACGGTCGTCTCGGACTCGGGGCATGATTCCGGCGGGACTGTCGAAACCAGCACGGCGGATGTGGCCGTCGCGCCTCCCCTCTCGGAAGACACTTCAGCCGCTTCGATCGAGTCCGACAAGTTCGCCGGAGCAACGGGCTTCCCATGGGCGCTGTTGGCGGCGTGTGTCTACGCAGGCGGTGTCGTCCTGTTGGCGGTTCGATTGGCGATGTCCCTCCGCGCGGTCCGGATGCTGAGACGGTCGGGCCTCAGGCTGACGGACTCAGACTGGCTCGATGCCGTGGACCGATGGCGAGATCGGTTGGGTATCCGCAAGACCGTGGCGATGGTTCGCACGGACCGCGTCAGTGTCCCGACGGCGTTGGGGTGGGTGCGTCCGATGATCTTGTTGCCCGTCTCATTGGCTGGGGCACGGGCGGCCGGACATCGCGACGCGATTTTGGTTCACGAGCTGGCCCATGTCCGGCGTCGAGACTACCTGTGGCAGCTCATCCTGCGTGTGGTGCAGGTGATCTATTGGCCCCATCCGCTCACGTGGGTGATGGGTCGGCTCGTCGCTGGCGCACGGGAACGGGCGTGCGACGCGTTGTGCGTCCACTACCTGCAGAACCCACAATCGTATCGAGCGACGCTGGTGGAGGTCGCAGCCAAGCTGCTGGACCCCGCGTCGATTCGTCCCGAGCCGTTGAGCACGCCCATGGCCCGGTCCGCGAGACTGACCCGCCGCCTCCGACGGATCGATGGCAAGTCTCGCGTGACGCGATGCCTTGCGGGCTGGCCCGTGAGAACCGTGATCGCGGCGCTGGCCGTTGTCGTCGTTGGCGTGATCGCACCGATCGAGCTGGCACGGCGCTCCGCGGAAGCCAAGGAGGCTGCCGCGCCGACGCCTCCGACGACGAAGACCGATCCGGACGCCCACGCACGCACGCTCGACTTTCACGTGCTCCACGCCGAGACCCGCCAGCCCCTGCCGGGCGTCGCCCTGAAGATCTGGCTCAACGACGACAAGGAGAAGCACGTCACCGACGAACAGGGCCGATACCGGATCAAGCTGCCCGCGGCGAAGCTCAAGACGTTTTGCGTCCGGGCGAGCGCGCCGGGCTTCGTGCCATTGCAGGTGACGTTCCGTTGTCCTCATGTGCATCTCGATATCCCCGAGCGCTACACGCTGAAGCTGCCGCCCGGTACGTCCATCGGCGGCGTGGTCCGAGACGAGTCCGGCAAGCCGATCCAAGGGGCGACCGTCAAGATATGGCTATCCGGCCAAGACCATGCGATGCGGGCGGTGCTCTTTGATCGCGACGATCCTCTCAAGACCGACGCCCAGGGCCGATGGCGTTGCGACGGCATGCCGGCCGACTTCGAGGATGTGAGGGTCGACGTCTGGCACCTTGACTTTGTGGAGGACGAGCGCAGGTGGCGCCGCCAGCCCCCTCGTCCCGAGACGCTCCGCGACATGAGCCACGTGACGGTCCTGAAGCGGGGCATCACTATTGAGGTCAAGGTCCAGGACGAGGCGGGCAAGCCGATCCAGGACGCCCGCGTCTTCGCAGGTACGCGGAACTTCGTGCATCAGATGCACGAGAGGCGCACGGATGAGGAAGGCCGACTCCGACTGGGCGGCGGCAAGCCGGGTCGGACGTTCATCACCGTCTACGCCCCGGGCTACGTGCCCGCGCGGCGATCCATCATCGTCTCAGCCGGCCTCGATCCCGTTGTGTTCCGCCTGGGCCCGCCCCATAGGATCCATGGCTGGGTCGTCGATCGGTCGGGCAAGCCGGTGCCCGGGGCCTGGGTGGTCCCGAAAGAGTGGCGGGGACTTCATTTCAGCGAGTTCAAGCTGAAGACCGATGCCGAGGGCCGGTTCTGCTGGGACAACGCCCCGCCCGATCGCGTGCGGTTCACCGTCGTCAAGGAGGGCTACCAGAGAGTAAACAAGCAGTGGCTGACCCCATCGAAGGATGGACACGTCATCGAGCTGACCCGCGCCGTGGTCGTCCGCGGCAACGTCGTCGACGCCCGGACCGGCGAGCCGATCCCGCGGTTCCAAGTGAGCCGCAGCGCCAAGAGGTGGGGCGTCCAGGATCGCTGGGAGATGCTCCCGAAGGCCTTCGGCGGCGGCCGGTATGAGATCGCCTTTGAGCAGCCGGGGGGCAAGTACCGATTTCGCATCGAGGCCGACGGCTATCAGCCGGCCGTTTCCCGGGACTTCAAGCCGGATGAGGGTCGGCAGGTCTTCGATTTCAAGCTACAGAGGGGCAAAGGCCCGACGGGCGTCGTCCGCTTGCCCGATGGCTCGCCCCTTGCTGGCGCGCCGCTGGTCCTGTTCCCCTTGTCGGAGTTCGTCTTCGTCACGAACGCAGCGGTCAAGAATCCCGGGAGCGTCAGCGTCCGCTCGGGCCAGGACGGTCGGTACCGCTTCAGGCCGCAAGACGAGCCGTTCGGCATCGTCGTTGCACACCCCCGGGGCTACGCCGAGCGGACGTCGGAACAGCTCGCGGCCTCGCCAGACATCACGCTCGAGCCGTGGGGGCGCGTCGAGGGCACGCTCCGAATCGCGGGCAAACCCGGCGCCCGTCTGCCCGTGTCGTTGTCGTGGGAGGGGCTGCGGAGAAAGAGCAAGCTGAAGCTCGACTACGACGCCGAAACCTGGACGGATGCGAAAGGGCGCTTCGTCTTCCCGCACGCGCGTCCCGGCACATCCAAGATCTGCCGCAGCATCATGGACGACAAGGACGCCCTGGCCTCGAATTATGCCGTCCAGGTCGAGGTCGAGTCGGGCAAGACGGCGCGCGTCGAGCTGGGCGGGACAAAGGGGTCGGCCGTTGGCCGCACCGTCGTCGGCCGCGTCGTCGCGCCGGCCGGGGCGACTCGGAAGATCGATTGGGCCAACGACCGGTTCGCCCGCTTGACCTGGGAGGGCGAATCGGCGCGTCACAAAGGCCCGAAGCGTTACTGGTTCAACGTGGGGCTCGATGGGCGGTTCCGTGTGGACGATGTCCTGCCCGGTCGTTATGAGCTCAGCGTCAAGTTGTATGCACCGAGGGAGGGCCCCGCGGGGACGTGG
The DNA here is from genome assembly GCA_964390905.1 of uncultured Planctomycetales bacterium. Classification (GTDB taxonomy): domain Bacteria; phylum Planctomycetota; class Phycisphaerae; order UBA1845; family JAFGLZ01; genus JAFGLZ01. The sequence goes on from CAYMLO010000069.1 coordinate 15,524, forward strand.
GAGGACACGATCGGCAAGGCCGAGCACGAATTCACCGTGCCCGCCGCGGCCGGCGACCGCGACAACACGCCCGTCGACCTGGGCGAGGTGGGGTTCAAGTTCCGCAGGGACCTGGAGGTCGGCCAGCAGGCGCCGCCCTTCGATGTCCCCGTACGCGGCAACTTGCTTCTCCGTCGTCACCGGGACAACGGCCAGCGCATCAGAATCGCGGACTTCGTCGGCGACCCCGATCGCGGCAAGTTCGTGCTGCTGGCGTTCTACAGCGCGCTGCAACCCTCCGGGAAGGTGAGACTGGACGCGCTGAGATCCGTCCACGAGGCCTTCGGTGACGACGAGCGATTCGTCATGATCCTTCTGGCCACGAACGTGAGATACGAGAAGAGGCTCGACAAGCCCTTCGGGCGGGACAATCCCAGGGTCCTCCAGGCCGCGCTGGGCTACGTGTCCGACAAGGTGCTGGAGGACTACGGGGTCGTGGAGGCCCGTCTGGCGATCGGAGATCCGCAGGTCTTCTTGATCGGTCCGGACGGGACGGTTCTCGCGACGGACCTGGTCGGCCTGGCCATCCAGGCGGCGGTGACCACCGTGCTCGGCCCGCCCAAGGGGCGGGGGACCGCGGCGGCCAAGCCCGTGCCTAAGGAGGTCACAGAAGCGATCGAGGCGTTCAGGAAGGAGATCCACTCACGGAACGAGCAGCTCGCCGCCATCGACAAGGACATTGCGGAGCTCGAGCGCGACGAGAAGCTCGCAGCCGCCTTGACGACGCCGGATGCCCGGATGAAGAAGCTGCAGAAGGAGGTAGCTGCCCGGGAATCCGAGCTGGAGATCCTGCGGACCCGCTACGAGGCCATCCGGAATCTGGACGCCGGGAAGGCTGCGTCTTCCCCGGAGCTGATCGCCAGGATCGAAGCCGATCCGAAGGTCACCGCCCTGGTCCGCCGCGTCAGGGATCTGACGGAGCGGAAGGCGGCCTTGTCGACGAGGCACGGGCCAGAACACAAGAACGTGGCCGAACTGGACAAGCAACTGAAGGCGGCCGAGCAAGAACTCGTCCAGCTTCGCAAGGCGCGCTTCAAGAAAGAGCGCGCTGCGTTGACGGAGTCCTATGAGCAGGCCTACCACTGCGCGCTCCGCGCCGTCACGGAGCTGAGGGAATCGCTCGCAAAGGCAACGCAGGAGCGGTTGGACCTGGACGCGAAGCTTCAACGTCACCGCGAGCTGACGCAGCGCCGAGAGCAAGTCGAGGCCCAACGAGATCGGTACGCGAAGGTCCGCGCCCGCTACCTTCGCCTCCATCCCCAGGCGACTACCCGACTGTCCGATACGGACCGCATCCTGGAGCTTCGGGTCACGAACCGTCAGACGAAGGAGCCGCTGCCGGACGTGCGATTCAACGTCGTCGGGGCCAAGATGGCGTCGGCCAGGACGGATCAGACGGGTCGTCTCAGGATCGCCTTCGACGGCCAGCGGTCGCTGTCGCTGTTCATCTCGGCCGACAAACCCGGGTTCGTGCCGCTCGTGGTCCAATGGTCGTACGGCGGGCCCGATTCCGGCGGCCCGCATCCATACGCCCTGGCCATGGAACCGGCCGTCCCCATCGGCGGGATCGTAAGGGACGAGACCGGCCAGCCCATCAAGGACGTCCGCGTCGAGCTAGACCTGCGTCGACCCGATCCCGACGCGGGTCCCAACGCCAAGATCAAGATCTGGAACCATCGGGTCAAGACGGATGCGGCCGGGCGATGGCGGTACGACCGGGCACCCGCGGCGCTGGATGGATTCACGATCCGTCTGTCGCACCCAGCGCATGTCAAGACGGAACTGTCCGGCGCGGACCTCCCGCCGGCGGACAAGCTCCAGGACAGGTCGGCCGTCGTGGTCCTCAAGAAGAAGGGCCGGGGGATCCCCATCATGGGCACGGTGCTCGACCAGGAGGGCCGGCCCATCCGGGAGGCATCAGTCCGCGGTCACACGGGAGCGAAGCTGTTCCAATCCGGCCGCCGCGACACGACGACGACGGACGCGGACGGCCGATTCTGTCTGTTCCGCAGCAAGCCCTCCGACGTCCTCATTGCCGTTCAGGCCTCGGGCTATGCTCCGGACGTGAAGCGCGTCTCGGTCCAGGCGGGCATGGAGCCGGTGACGTTCCGTCTGGGGCCAGGCCACACCATTCGAGGTCGCGTGGTCAACAAGCGAGGCGAGCCGTTGCCGGACGTGATGATCGACGTCTTCGGCTGGCGGGGTTATCACCCGGTTCTGGACCTGAACCTGACGACGGATTCGGACGGCCGGTTCGCCTGGACCAGCGCGCCGTCGGACGAGGTGGAGTTCGGCTTTCTTCACAAGGACTATACCGGCCTGAACCAGGAGCGCCTTCGGGCTTCTGACACCGAGCAGACGATCACGCTATACAAACCGATGCGCGTGACCGGGAAGGTCCTGGACGCCGAGACGGGCGAGCCGGTGCAGCATTTCAAGGTCCTACCGGCATGCGACCCCGGGGACGACGCGACCGGGATGACGGCGTGGCGGCTGGAGCGCGTGGCAAAGGCCTCCGCGGGGCGCTTCGAAATCGAACCGAGAATCAGCGTCTTCGTCGAGCCGTTCCGGTTCCGCATCGAGGCCGAAGGCTACAAGCCGTTCGTTTCGCGCCGGTTCACATACCAGGACGAGGAGGTGACCTACGACGTCCGGCTGGAGAAAGCCGCCTGGCTGACGGGCACGGTCCGCTTGGCCGACGGCGGACCCCTGGCCGGCGCTCTGGTCGTGATGAGCAGGCAAGACGATCCCGTCTCGCTGAGAGACCGCAAGGTCCAGAGCTTTCTCGCTGAGTACCGGATCTTCAAGACCGACGCTGATGGCCGATTCACCTTGCCGCCTCAGGAGACGCCCCACAACGTGCTGGTCCTTCACGAGAAAGGCTTCGCGACGGCGTCGACCAAGGAGCCCGTACAGCTCGCGAACCTCCGGCTGCAGCCTTGGGGCCGGATCGAGGGAATCGCGCGGATCGGCGCGAAGCCCGCCGCAGAGCGGAAGGTCGGCGTGACGATTGACGAGGGCGTGGGGACAGGCGCAGCCCGGGCGAGGCATACCTGCACAGCCGTCACGGACGCAAGGGGGCGGTTCGTCATAGAACGGGTGTTCCCGGGGAGCGGGTGGATGGGATACCAGATCGGGTCTTCCGGCTGGGCTTGGCTTCCGACCGATCTCGGGAACATGAGCCACCTTGCGCACGTGGAAGTCGTCTCCGGTCAAACGACGCGTGTGGATCTCGGCGGGACGGGCCGGCCGATCGTGGGCCGCGTTAAGCTGCCGCCTGGCGTCGCCGCCCAAGGCAAGGTCACCTGGAACCCATCCTACAACTGGGTGACCCCAAAGCCTCCAAGCCTGCCCATGCCCGAGGACATCAAGCGCCAAGGTCCGCAGAAGCGATCGGCGTGGAGAAAGGCCTGGCTGAAGAGCAAGGTGGATCTGGGCTACGAGGACGCGCTGCGAAGGTACGCGGTCGTCGTGAAGCCGGATGGCACGTTTCGCGTGGACGACGTGACGGCGGGAATCTACACGTTGTGCCTCCGCGCGCTGAAGCGAACGAAGGGCGCACCATTCGGCCTCGGCGAGGAGATTGGTCGCCTTCGGCACGAGTTCGTGGTCCCCGAAATCTCCGGCGGCCGAAGCGACGAGCCGCTCGATCTGGGAACGTTGACCCTTCTGCCTCCCAAGCGCCTCAAGCCGGGCGACGTCGCACCGCCGTTCGAGGCCGAGGCCCTGAAGGGCAAGCGCATTCGCCTCGCTGACTATCGAGGCAAGGTCGTCCTGTTGCACTTTTGGTGTCTCCTCGAGGACGATGGGGTCGCACGCCTCAAGGCCGTCCACGATGCCTTCGGCGCAGACGAGCGATTCGTCATGATCGGGGTGGGGTTCCTGGGAGACCCGGAGCTCGTCGAGAAGGAAGTCACCTCGAAGGGGATCACGTGGCCTCAGCTCGTCACCCATGAAGCGATATCCCGACTGTGGGACGACTACGGCGTACCGACGATGTCATCGTCAGTGTTCGAGGGCGGCGTTATGTACCTGATCGGCCCGGACGGCAAGATCCTCGCGACGGGACTCGACGGCGAACAGATTGAGTCCGCCGTCGCCAAGGCCCTCGATGCGCAATAGGCGGTCACTTCGACTCGCCGGTCTGGAAGTAGAGCCGGATCATCCACTCTCGATCGGGCACTTCCTTGAAGCCCTTCGCAATGGTACCGGCCAGGGAGTGCGACTGCTTCGGGTCCTTGTTGTAGTGCCAGTAGATGCCCTTGGTTCGGCTGGCCTTGGGGTCCAGGGCGATCGTGATCTCACCGTCGTTTCCTGCGAAGCCGCCGACCGCAATTGGCTTGCGGAACCGAAGATCGGCCCATTTCGGCTTGTAGGAGAACGCTGAGTACGATAGCGACGCCTTCGACCGGGACTTGCCCTTGCTGTCGAGCACCGCGACGCTGAGTTTCGTCCGCTTCGGCGAGTATCCCGAGCCGTACCGGCTGGCGTAGACGCGGAGTCCGGTCAGCTTGACGTCCTTTATGGACGTGCCCTTCGGCAGGACGTCGGCCAGCTTGATCCGGACCGCCGGCCCGGCCCCGCCGTAGCTCTGCTTGCCGTCCGACTTGCCGGTGTCCAGCTTGACCTCGGTCTGGTCCCTGAAGGAGCTCGTCTTCTTCTTCGGCTTCCAGTCGGCCAGACGCTGGACGTCCTTGTCCGTCGACGGCTTCTCGGTCAGATGGACGCGGACCATCCAGTCATACTTCTTGGTGACGGGCTTGAACCCGCTGTCCGGTAGGCCGGTCAGCGAGTGCGTTTCGTCGACGTCCTCGTCGAGACCGAGGTAGACGCCCTTCGTCCGGTGCGGGTTGAAGGCCAGCGCGACGTAGAAGGACTTGGTCACCTCGATCGGCGGCGTCTTGAGCGTGTACCACCGCATCTCGCCGCGCTCGATCATCTCGTAGGGGTACTCGAGGTCGGCGAGGACCTGCTTTTTGTCGTTGAGCAGATAGACGTGGAAATCCTCGTCGGGGGCCTCGGGCCGGCCGTAGCGGCTGGCGAAGATCGCGACCGCCTCGACGAAACCGAAATCGGACAGACGGTCAAACTGGACGGCGTGCCCCGAGGCGCTGAGGCTTCGCCTGCCCTCGGCCGAGTCGTCGACGTGCTTGAGCGGAAGCGCATCGTCAGGGATCGTGCCGCCCGCGGACGGCGCCCCTTCGGCTGGCGCCGAGGCCAACAGCGTGACCTGGACCACGAACGCCGTGGCCTGCTGTAGCCTCGACCAGTGTCCCAGCGCAAAGCGGGTGTCGGTCTGGTAGCGCATGATCGGGTCCTCCGTTCTGTCAGATGTCCAGGGGGTGACCTCGTCCTGAGCCCGGCCCAGGACCTCGCCGTTCGCGTCCAGCAACTCGACGGTGACCTCCAAGACGACCGCCGCCCTTCGCTGCCAACGGGTCTCGAGCTGTGCCCACAGCCGGTCGTCACGCGTCTCGAAACGGATGCGACCCGCCTCGGCGAGCTGGGGATACTCGGCCGTACCGGCCACGAGGTCGAGGACAACGTCGTGGTCGAGTTCGAGATCCCCTTCGGCCTGTGATGGCACAGGGGCGAGCGGCTCGGTCGCGGACGGGCTCGGCATGTCGGCCGCCGGGCGCATCGTCGCCATGGCCAGCGGGAGGACCAGACAGACCGCAGCCGGCACTGCGAGTAGGACCGCAAGACGTGTGACAGGTCGTCGGTTTCGGGCGGCGTCGAGGATGGCCAGGAGCCGGCCTTCCATATGCGACGGTCGGGCCATCGCGATGGCGGCCTGGCCGACCAAGCTCTTGGCCCGCAGACCCGAGGCCACCTGCAACAGGTGCTCGGCGTAGTCGGCAGGTTGCGGGCCGGCGCCGAGCACCAGGTCGTCGCACGCCCGTTCCGACTCGCTCACCATCCGATGCACGGCCAGCCAGGCCAGCGGGTTGAACCAATAAGCCGCACAGGCGAGCTGAGAGACGAGCAGTGTCAGGCAGTCCCATCGTTTCAGGTGCGCCAGCTCATGCAGCAAAACGATCCGCCGACGTTCGGCCGACCAGTCGGACGCTTCGTCGGGCAGCAGCAGCCTCGGTCGCCAGACGCCCCAGGCCATCGGCATCGAGCGACGGCCGCTCTGCAGAAGCACGACCGGTCGGGTGAGGCCCAAGTCGTCGGACAACCGCTTCAGGAGTGGGGTCCACAGCTCGCCCTCGAGCGGTCGAGCGCTCCGGCCGAGTTGCCACAGGCTCAGCCTGCCCAGGCACAGACGCCCAAGGACGAGCATCGTCCCGATCACCCACGCGATCAGCGCCCACGCCCACGGGGGGCGGTGCACATCTTCGACTTCCGAGACAGTCCCGACGGCTGGGACTGTCTTGGCCGGGGACGGGGCGTCAAGCGAATCCGCCGGCGCCGGGATCGGCTCGGAATGCTCAGGGGCAGACTGGTCAATCTGCGGCGGTGCGACGATCCCTGCATGCATGTCCGGTGCAGGACGCTCAACGATCTCGGTCGTTGACAACGTCTCGTCGGGTTCCTGAACCACTACACGCTGGTCAGGCAGCTCCACCCAACGCGGCAGGGCTTCCCATCCGGGCAATGCCGCAGACAGAACCGGCAACACGAGCGTGCCACCCACCGCGAGAAACCACACCAGATGCCGGGACGCCGCCGACGCCCGCCGCATCAGCAAGGTGGCCGCGCCCGCCAATGCGAGCAGCAGCGTCCCCTTGAGCGCGGCGTCGACGAGCACTGGGAGCCACCGCGCCGTCATGGCGGGGACCGATTCGGTGGTGAGCCACGCCGGTATCACTTGCTCCCTCTCCTGCGAGCCCGGCGGACGAGATCGGCCAGGCGCTCGAGCTCCTCGGTCGACAGATCCGACTGCGGATCAGACAGATGGACCGCCACCGCGTTCTCGAGCGAACCGTCGAAGAACGTCTGAAGCACCCGACGGAGTGCAGATCGCCCGGCTCGCGTCCGGGGCCGGGTGGGTCGATAGACGAACTCCCTGCCCCGCTTGGTGTGCTTGAGATGGCCCTTGTCCTCGAGGATCCGCAGGAGGGTCCGCACGGCCGTCCGGGTTGGTGGATCGGGCAGGCCGCTCAGGACCTCCGTCGCCGAGGCCTGGCCCTTGGCGTAGACAATGCCCATGATTTGCCGCTCACGACGGCTGAGGTTCAGGTCCGCCTGGTCGTCCATGGCCAGCCATCTCCGGGATCCCCTCGCGGGAGCGCCCCGACCCCGGCCCGCCCGCGAAGAGCCAATTTCTTAACCCTTGTAAACATACCCCGCGTTGCCGGTTGCGGCAAGCTGAAAAGCTAATTTTTTGGCATTTATCTGAGCTTGACATCGGCTCGGTCCCGCGGGCATGATGGGGTACGCTGTCTTGGTGGTGCTCAAACGCAGAGCACGGGTCGATGCTTCGTCGACCAGGTCCACACGGACCTGTTGAGAGTCGGTTGCTGGATTCGCATTCCAGGCAAGGCAGCGCGGACACGGGCCGACGCTTCAGGCCCGTGTCCGACTCGTTGTGCATGTTCGGCGTCCCATCTTGATCGCCCGTCGCGGCGCCGTTTGCAGGGCCTGACCATGGGCATCTGGGATTGGTTCAAAGGCAAGGATACGGGCCTCGGCCCCGATGAGCTGGCTCGCCGTCTGGGGATCGGCGAGGACGAGCTCCGCGCCTGTCAGCCGACTTACCGCGAGTTCGACGTGCCGAAGCAATCGGGCGGCCATCGGCGGATCTGCGCACCGGAGCCGCAGCTCAAGGCCCTCCAGCGCCGCATCCTTCGCCGCGTGATCGGGCGGCTTCGGTGTCATCCCAGCGCGGTTGGATTCGAGCGCGGCTACTCGATCGTGTCCAACGCGCTCTACCATGCCAGACAGGCGGTCGTGATCCGCATGGATCTGAAGGACTTTTTCGGCCAGACCCGCGCGAAACGGGTCAGGAAGTACTTCCAGGCCATCGGATGGAACCGGGAGGCGAGCAAGCTGCTCGAGAAGCTGTGCACGCACCGTGGCGGGCTGCCGCAAGGCGCCCCGACCAGCCCGCGTCTGAGCAATCTGGTGAACCACCGACTTGACGCCCGCCTGGCCGGCCTGGCCCGGAAGTTCGGCGCTGCCTACTCCCGCTACGCTGACGACATGACGTTTTCACTCGGGGACGACAACGCTTCTGCCATACGTGCGCTGATTCGTGCCACCAAGAAGATCGTCGACGACGAGGGCTACGTGCTGCACCAGACCCGGAAGCTCCACATTCGCCGCCAGCACCAACGTCAGATCGTCACCGGCCTGGTCGTCAACGATCGAGTGAATCTGCCCCGCGAGACCCGCCGTTGGCTCCGCGCCGTCGAGCATCGCCTCCAGACCGGTCGCCAAGCCACGCTCACCCCCGATCAGCTCGAGGGCTGGCGATCGCTGCAGTCGATGATCGCCCGCCAGGCCGACGCGGGAGAGGCGCTACAGGAAACCTGACCCCAAAGCCATGCTCCGTCTCGGTGTCCGTTGCTTGTGTCCAGGGGGTTACCTTCGGCGCCGCATGGCCATGAGTAGCACACCGACGACCAGCAGCGGCAATGCCGCCCCGACGCCGCTGCCGCATTTGAAGACGGCCGTCACCTCTCGATCGGTATCCATGACGATGGTGATGGGGTTGTTCGTGTCGACGGCTGCGTAGTTGGCGTCCCCGGGATGGTTGGGGTCATAAACCTCCCAGTGCCGGAACGACTTGCCCTCGATCGGCAGCGCCGTCAGCGCGACCGCGGTGCCCGCGCGGTACGCGGTCAGGTTGGCGTCGTCCGGTTCGGGGTCGAGGTCCACGTCACCCCAACCCCCGTTGGTCTCGTTGATGGTCAGGCTGTACATGCGAGGCGGGAAGTCCAGTGCCGAGGTCGAAAAGTCCAAGTCGACCTGTCCGGTGACAATGTCCCACGGTAAGTCGAAGACGGGCAGGTCCCACCGCATCCACAGGAACTCGATGTAGAGCACGGGGTAGGCCGTCAGCGTCGCGGTCATCTCGAGGTCTTCGTTGTATGAAGCCGTTTCCTGGTAGCCGTCCACGCCGATGGTGACCGGCCGCGATTCGCCCTCGTTCGTGTACACATTGCCGTCGGTCACGCTGATCGAGTCGGCCGTCATCTCTCCGCTGGCCCCCAGCGACGCGTCGATCGACACGCCGCCGCCCAGGCCGGGAATCTCGATCACCCCGCTCAGGACCAAATCCACGATGTCGACGTTCACGACGTTCTGCCGCCCGGTGGCGTCGGAGACGCTGACGGATGCGTCGAGCAGATAGGAATCGAAGCTGGCTTCATCGTAGACGCGGAGGTCGAACTGGGGGACGTACGGGATGTCAAACACGAACGGGTCCCAGATCCCCACGTCGATCGATCCCTGGGCGGAGAACTCGGCGCCGAAGTCGATCGCCAGGTCCCCCGAGCCGGCATCTGCCTGGAGTTGGCTGGCATTGTAGTCCAGCTCGAAGTCGCCCTCGACGTGGGAGGCGACATCGGCGCCGGCCCCCATGATGAGGCGGATCTGGACGGGAAACCCGCCCGGCTCCTCGTTCTCGCCGGGCCACCACTTCGTGTCCCAACTCCAGCTCAGTCCGGTCAGGGACGCATCGAAGGCGACGTCGTCGGTGGCAGTCGCTTGGCCGGCCTGCTCGCCGGCGATACCGCGGGGCTTTGCCGGTTCGGCGGCTGCGCGATCGGGCGACTCGGGTAGGGCGGGCGGCCCGTCGAGGTACTCGAACACCTGGACGATCGTAACGCCTCGGTTCGGAGAGACGGTCTCGATTAGTAGGGGCAAGTCACGCCGCTCGCTGCCGTCCGCAACGGGGTGGATGGTCGTCCTGGCCGCCACCTTGCCCGCGACCTTGGCGGTGACGCAGAGCGGCGCGTCTTGTGTCTGGGGAAGCGCCCACTCCACGACGCCGGAGGCACCCCGTTGCTGGAACGGCGCGGATGCTGTCTTGCCGTCACTGGCGGTTGCAAGCAGACCGGCGACATCTGCCTCAGCCAGCATCTTTCGCGCGCTTACGGAGAACCCGGGATAGGCAAAGCCCCGCTCGCCCAAGCGGACGAGCGTCCGACGCGTCGGTGCGGCGGGATCCTCCTCAAAGGCGATGACCTCCACGGAGCCCTTCGCCCGGGCGAGCTCCGCCATTTCCGCCGGCGTAGCGTCCGGCATAGACTGGATCCTGGCCGTGTAGACTCGGGCATACGATACGTCATCGCTCGCGCCGCTTGCCGGCGACGACCAGCAGGCCGCTACGATCGCAAGACACACCCATCTTCCCGTAACCGAGTGATTCGAGCTGAACATGATCTCTTCCTCCCTGCCTGCATTTTGCATCACAGCTTGTGTCTTGTCAAAGCAGATCGGAGGCAATCGAACGAGGCGGACGCCATCACGCCTCTCGGTCGAGGGAGGGCGACGGACCGGTTGAGGACCAAGCCGCCGCTCCGTATCATCACGTCTGGTGTGAGAGGATCGGATGTGGGGAGGCGTTCGGAAGGGCGAATCATGCATCAGACAAGACGACATGCCGTCGGCGTCATGGCGTTGGCGATTGGTATGGCTCTGCTGCCCGCAGCGCTGGCCGTCGCGGCGGATCGGCCGCTGAACGTCGTCCTGCTGCTCGTCGACGACATGGGTTGGACCGGGGCGGGCTGTTACGGCAGCGACCTGCACGAGACGCCCAACATCGACCGCCTTGCCGCTCGGGGCGTGAGATTCACGAATGCCTACGCCGCCGCGCCGGTCTGCACGCCGACGCGGGCGTCGATCATGACCGGCAAGTCGCCTGCCCGATTGCACATGACCATCTGGCGCGAGTCCGCGACCAACCGGGTCAAGGGCCGGAGGCTCCTCCCGCCGGACACGGTGGCGAATCTACCGCAGTCGGAGGTCACCCTCGCCGAGGTGCTCAAGTCGGCCGGCTACGTCACCGCGCACGTGGGGAAATGGCACCTGGGCGACGCCGCCCACTATCCGCAGAACCACGGCTTCGATCTCAACATCGGCGGCACGCTGTGGGGATGCCCGGCCACGTTCTTCCATCCGTTCGCGGGGCCGTTCGGCCGCCAGAAGGAGATGCGCTACGTCCCGGACCTGCCGTGGGGCAAGCCCGGCGACTATCTGACCGATCGACTGACCGACGAAGCCTTGCGCGTCATCGACCGGGCCGGCGACAAGCCCTTCTTCCTGAACATGTGCTACTACACCGTCCACACGCCCATCGAGGGCAAGCCGAAGCTGGTCGAGCGTTTTGCCAAGAAGATCACCGACGGGCTCGACCACGACAACGCCCACTACGCAGCCATGCACCAGAGCTTAGACGAGAGCGTCGGCCGAATCCTGGCCCGGCTGGAGCAGCGCGGCATCGCCGATCGCACGCTGGTGATCTTCAGCTCCGACAACGGCGGCTACATCAACAAGTACCGCGGCGTGCGGGTCACCGGCAACAGGCCGCTTCGGTCGGGAAAGGGCTCGCTCTACGAAGGCGGGATCCGCGTGCCGTTGATCGTCCACTGGCCTGGCGTGACGAGGGCGGCGAGCGTATGCGAAGCGCCGGTCGTATCGACGGACTTCTACCCGACGCTGCTGGAAGCCACGGGCGTGAGCGGGGTGCCGGATCACAACGCCCAGCTTGAGGGCGTCAGCCTCGTGCCGCTCCTGCGGACCCCCAAGGCCACACTCGACCGCGACGCCCTCTACTTCCACTATCCGCATTACTATCAGACGACCACGCCGGTCAGCGCCATCCGCACCGGGGACTTCAAACTGCTCGAGTACCACGAGGACAACCACATCGAGCTCTATAACCTTAGGGACGACCCGGGCGAGACGAAGGACTTGGCGTCGAAAATGCCGGACCGCGCCAACCAGCTGCGCACCCGGCTGCACGCCTGGCGCAAGCGGGTCAACGCACAGATGCCCACCCCCAATCCGAAGGACAAGCATGCCAAACAGCGGTCCGGAAGGACGTGATATCACTCGGCATCGTCGGCAGGTGGCGCCGGGGGCGTTGTTGCTGCATTGGTCGCGTCGGCCGGTTCGGCGAGGCGGTTGATGAGGGCGGCCATGTAGCCGGCGGCGAATCCGTTGTCGATGTTGACGACGCTGACGCCGGCCGCGCAGCTGTTGAGCATGGTCAGGAGCGGTGCGAGTCCCTGGAAGCTCGCGCCGTACCCCACACTCGTCGGGACTGCGATGACGGGAGCGGCCACCAGACCGCCCACGACACTGGCCAGGGCGCCCTCCATCCCGGCCACCACCACGATGGCCGTCATCGTCTGCAGCTCGGACGAGTGGGACAGCAGCCGGTGGATCCCCGCCACGCCGACGTCGTAGAAGACCTGCGTCCGCTGGTCCATGATTTCGCAGGTCACGCGGGCCTCCTCGGCGACGGGCATGTCGCTGGTCCCGGCCGAGACGATCCCGATCACGCCGGTGGACCTGGACGGCTCGACCTGACGCAGCGTGATCGCGCGGGCCCGCCTGCTATACTTCGCGGCCTTGTACGCCTTCTCCACGGCGCGGAAGATCCTCGGCGAGGCCCGTGTGGCCAGGACGTTTCCGCCGTGGTCGGCCAGACGACGGAAGATCTTGACCACCTGCTTGGCGGTCTTGCCCTCGCAGTAGATGACCTCCGGGAACCCGCATCGCAGCGCCCGGTGGTGGTCGACGTTGGCGAACTCGAGCGACTCGAACGGCAGGTGCCGCAGCTTGCCGATCGCCTCGTCGATGTCCAGGCGGTCGGCGCGAACGTCCTGAAGGAGCTGACGCAGGGCTTCCGGATTCATGGCGGGGTCCTCGAGGCTCTCACCAAGTCTAGATCGGCGATGCCGGTGATTCAAGCGATCCGCCGTCGATCGGCCACGCGTCGCGAGATATCCGTCCGCGTCCCGCGCGACCCTTGATCCGCCAAGTTGAGTCTGCGGGCCCGAGACGCTAGACTATCTACACGGATTCACATGGCCCGGATGCCAGTGATCGTCTATGCACAACAAGCATCCGGGTCCTGCTTGGCGGCCTGCCGCAGGGGAACCCCGTGGAGTTGTCCGTTCGACCACGCGACGACGTGTTCACGCAACCGGGTGAATTCCCCGCGCTGCGGGCTCGCGTCCGTGAGATGGCGGCCGGATTGGACATCCCGTCCGTCGTCGTCTACGCCTTCGACCGCCGAACGCGGATCCTGCCGTACCTGTTCGCCGACAAGATGATGGTCCCGGCGGGCGTGCGGTTGATCGGCGCGACGCTCTACGATTGCGGCCTGACGACCACCCGGATCGTCTTGCAGCAATGGACGCCGCGGTTCCGACCGTCGCAGGCCCGGCTGGATGGACGATGCCCCGAGATGCTGCTGATCGGCAGCATGCAGATCCACGCAGAGCAGGCCTACAAGCTCATCGCCGACACCTGTTCGATGCCGCCGTCCGAGCGTCCGCTGATCCTGGTCGGTGGCCCCAAGGGGATCTACGAGCCGTGGGACGTGTTCGCCATCGGTGGCGACCCCAACGTGACCGCGGACGTCGCCGTCCGCGGCGAGGCCTTCGTGCTGGCCCAACTGCTCGAGGTTCTGCTCGCGTATCGCAAGTCGGGTGGCACGATGCGTCAGGCGTTCGAGCAGGCCCGCCGTGACCGGGCGCTCGAGTCGGTGCTGGGACTGGTCTATCGTCCTGACGATCCGGACGAAGCGCCGGGGTGTTTGGTCGATACCGGCACGCAGCGGATCGTGAACGACCTGGACGAGTTGCCCCCCGCCCTGGACGGATTCCGGCTGCTGGAGCCTCCCGGTCGCCACACGACGCTGCGGCCCGGGCCGATCGAACTCAGCCGCCTCCACAAGCACGCGCCCATCGCGCCGCTGGAGATGACCAAGGGCTGCAAGTTTCACTGCGACTTCTGCCCGATACCGGCCTTCAACCAGCGGACGTTCCGGAACAAGAGCGGGGAGCGGCTGGCCGACGAAATGGAGCAGGTCAACCGCCACACGGGTATTCGTCACTTTTTCGGGACGTGCGACAACTTCTTCAACAACCGCAAGCGGGCGGAGGCCATGCTGGACGTCCTGGTCAAACGGTCTTGGGACAACAAGCGGCTCAAGAACCACGTCCGCTGGGGCACCGAGTCGACCCAATACGACGCCTGCAAGAACCTGGACCTGATGCGGCTGGCCAGGCGGGGGGGCATGCGGGCGCTGTGGTTCGGCATCGAGGACCTGACCGGGGCGTTGGTCAAGAAGGGCCAGGACGCCGAATCGGCTCGCGAACTGTTCGCCGAGTTAGATCGGGTCGGCATCTGTCCCATGCCGATGATGGTTCACCATGACGCCCAGCCGCTGCTGTCTCGCGGTAACCTGTCGGGGTTGATCAACCAGGTGATCTTCCTCCGCCGGGCGGGCGCCATCAGCATGCAGATCTGCAGCCTGACGCCGTCGGTGGGCGCGGCGGGATACGAGAGGATGTTCGAGGACGGGTGCGTAATCGAGAGCGTGTCCGGCCGACCCGTGGGACAGTGGCAGATCGACGGCAACCACGTGGTGGCGACGTCGTCGCCCAGCCCGTGGCTGGTCCAGATGAGGCTGCTGGCCGGCTATGCGGCCTTTTACAACCCCCTGCACCTGGCCGAAAGCCTGGTCCGCCCGCGGAAGCGCCTCTTCCTGGCCGACGTGGGCTTGCAGGTCGTGGGCATGTACGCGCTGGCCCGCACGGCCGTCAAGTACCTCCATTGGGCAGCGCGGCTGTGGTCCGGGCCGTTCACGCGTCATACCTCGCCGCCGGCCCCATCGTGGAAACTGATCAGCCCGGCCGAGCTCCGCCCGCCCGACGCCGAGGCCCATCATTCAGGCCCTGCTTCATCTGCTAAGGCCCGCGTCGGCTGAGGAGTCCCTTTTCCGTTCGAGACCCGCCTATGCAGCCGCCGCAGAAGAAGCTACGGGCGTGGCACTTCGCGGGGCTGTTGACGACCTACGGGTGCAACGCACGCTGTGCCTTCTGCTACGTATGGGGCGCGCCAGACCAGGGCGGGACGATGTCTCCCGAGGACGCGGTGGCGTTCTGGCGGCAGCTCGACCGGGTGTCCGCCATCGACGGGCGGGCCATCCAAGTGCATATCTCCGGCGGGGAACCGTTCGAGCAATGGGACAACCTCGTCGCCATCCTCCGGGCCGCCGCGGACGGTGACCTCCCGCTTCCCGTCAAGGTCGAGACCAACGCCGGCTGGGCCACCGACGATGATCGCACGCGCAAGCGGCTGATCACGCTGCGGGACCTGGGCCTCGGCAGGCTGGACGTGTCCACCGACGTCTTCCATCAAGCGTTCGTCGACATCGAGCGCGTCCGACGATGCGTACGGATCGCCCGCGAGGTCTTCGGCGAGGAGGGCGTGCGCGTCCGATGGCAGACATTCCTGGACGATCCCGTCATCGTCAAGGGATTGGACGCCGTCGAACGGGACCGCGCGTTCGTCGACGCCCTCGGCAGGATCCATGAACGGACGACGGGTCGGGCGGCGTTCGCGCTGGCGCCGATGCTGCCGCAGCACCCCATCGAGCATCTCGCAGATCAGCACTGCATCAAGGAGCTGCTCAAGAGCAAGCACGTCCACGTCGGCCCGGACGGGAGCGTGTTTCCCGGCGTGTGCAGCGGCATCCTTCTGGGCAACGCGTCCGCCGAGCCGTTGGATGAGATGTGGCATCGCCTGGCCGATCACTGGCAGGATGAACCTGTCTTGGCGCCGCTGATTCACGGCGGTCCGGTCGCGCTGTGCGAACTGGCGCGACGTCATGGCTATCAACTCCGGACTGCGGGCTATGCCACGAAATGCCACCTCTGCACGCACGTTCGGCAGTTCCTGTTCGAACGCGGTGTGTGCCCGGGACACCTGGGCCCGGCGGCGTGCTACGCGCCTGAAGCGGTCTTCACCGACGCAAGGGGGGCCTCCTCAACGTAGACGTGTGGGGCAGAATGAGCGCTGCCGGAAGCGGCGTGGCTCAGCGCCGAAGGGCGGGACGTTGACGTTTGGACCGGCCCGACCGCAGTTCCTGGATCCTCCGCAGCTCCTCTGCCGGCGTTACCGGGAACAGGAGCCCCAGCAGTCCGACGACGATCAGACCCGCAACGCCGATGGCGCAGGCTGCCAGACCATAGACGACAGATCCGGTGCTGAGCTGCAGGACGAGGCAGACCGCCGACGCAACCAGGCAGATCGCCGAGAACGTGCAGCGGATGAGCAGAAGCGGGGGGCCGGGCAACAGACGGACCTGACGCGGGCGGACGAGACAGTCGACGCACACCCGTGTACCGTCCAACCGAGGCGTCAATGCCTTCAGTGCCCCGCAGGACGCACAGAGCCCATACGTCTGGTTCCGTTCGGCAGCCTGGCGGGCCTGCAGAATCGCCTCGTAAGCGGCGCAGACGGTGGCGAACTTCTGCGTCTGTAGTCGGTCGTTCCCGCCCCGGCGGTCGGGATGGTAGGCCAGCGCAAGCTCGCGGTACCGGCGCCGGATGTCATCCAAGGACGCGTCCGTCGACAACCCGAAAAGCCGAAATGGGTCGATGCCGTCTAGCCGCATGAGACTGTCGTCACCGGGAAGGTAGGTTCGGTGGCCGATTACGTTCCCAGCTTGCCTGGCTCCATAAATACTAGGCGCACTGCTTCTGTGTGGCACGCGAAATCCTGCAGCAATGCTTCCCGATGTTGTCTGGCGCGTGGGGTCCGGAGGATTATGGGGAGGCTCAGCAAGCGTTGACGTTTGAATAGCTTTGTAATTAGTTGTTTTTAAAAGGCTTGCGCGGTGTTTCTCGCGCAAGTTGCTTGACAGACGGCCGTCCGTGTGGCACAGTATATAATGTTAGCGGAAGCTAGTTTCTCGGCTCCGCGCGTTGTTGAGGGAGTACCCAGGGAAAGAGGGAGAGTCAGGAGCGGCGCCGGCTGTCATCAGGTGCGGCCTGACGAAGTCGGCAGGGAAAGCACGCCACCACCATCTGACTTGCCCCCGTTCACCAATCTTGACGACGGTCTCTGCGCGTCACTATTGCGCGCGGCACGTCGCACGCATGTCGAGGAGGAGGTAGCGAAGATGAGGACGATTCTGACTGGCGGGTTGGTCTGTGTTCTGATGATGGCGACGGGGGCGTCCGGCGACATCGTAGCGGCGCCGGTCACGTTCGACGGGCCGGGGAACTCGCTGACGGCCAGCGGGACGTTGGTGGGGTCGGCGACGCTGAGCGGCAGCGGGGGGATGTACACGTACGACGACGCCAATAACGTCTGGGTCGGCGAGACCTTCACCATTCCGGTGCAGATGGTGTCGATCGCGGCGGACCCGGCGCTGCTGAGTCTCAGCGCGAGCCCGACGGGATCGATGACGGTGGCGCTCGACGACGGCACGTATGCGATCGATTCGTTCTTCGACATCTCGTTCGACCTGGCGCCGGGCGGGATGCCGTTCGACGTGTCGCCGGTGAGCCTGACGGTGAACCTGGACGCGGGCGGGAGCACGAGCGTCGACCTGCTGGGTGCCGGCGAGTTTGCTCCGTTGGCGTGGGAGGGCCCTAACACGGTGACGACGGGCGTGAACGTGGACGTCTCTGCGGCTGCGGGTCCGATTCCGCTGGGGTATCTGTTCAACTTCGCCGTGGCCGAGGCGCAGGAGAACAACCCGGTGTTGTCGCCGCTGGTGATCGATCCGTTGGTTGGGACGTGGTACGAGTTCGGTGTAGCGTTTTCGGCGGACTTCGAGAACATCACGCTGAACATCGCGGACACGGGCGTGGTGTCGATGAACACGTACTCGGGCAGTCAGTATCCGTACTACGCGTTGACGCTGGACTACGACGTGAGCGCTTGTGCGGGTCTGTGCGACATTCAGGCGGACTTCAGCGGCGTGGGCGAGATTCCGGAGCCGACGACGTTGGCGTTGTTGGTGTTGCCGGCGGCGTTGTTGCGGCTTCGGCGTCGGTAGCGAGGAGGTGCGTCAAGACGCGCCCTACATCCATAGGCTTGACGCGTACGATGGTGCGAATGCGGCGGAGGGGTGAGGTAAGAACCAACGATCAGGAGGTTAATCGATGAAGCGCAAGGTGTTGACCAGATGTGCGATGCTGGCTCTGGGGGTTCCGCTGATCCTCGGAGCGGCGCAGATCGGGAACTGCGGTCTGAACGCGGAGGATTTTACGCCCATCGCCACGGGCGGCGTGGATAACTGGATCAACAGCTATCCCTGGGCGATGGAGCAGTTCGACGGGGACGACGACGGCACGCCGGAGATCTACATCGGTACGGCACAGCATGCGCTGTGCATCCAGGTGCCGCGGATGGACTTCCTGCTGACGTTGGACCCGAACTTCGTGCCGCCGACGCGGTGGAAGTGCCCGAACCATCTCTGGGACCCGAACGACCAGAGCGCGTTCAACGCCGAGGTGGCGAGCCACCCAGCCCACGTTTTCCGCGGCACATATGACGAGCCGAACGGGGCGTGGATCTGGGAACACGCCTGGGACCCGGACCCCAACTTGGGTGAGCCGCGTGCCTTCCGTGGCGCGCGGGTCTTCAACGACGCCATGTACTTCGGCGGGAGCCAATACACGGGCGCGATCCTCTACAAGAGCACGGACGGGCAGAACTTCGTGCCCGCGTCCCCGGCCGGCATGGGCATCGGAGCGCTGTGTCGCGGGCTGCGTGCCATGACGGTGTACAAGGGCAAACTCTACGTTGCCTCGGACACGCTTGGACTGATCTGGTGCTCGGACAATCCATCGACCGACCCGAACAGTTGGGAGCAGGCCTGCAACACGGGGTTCATGGCCTCCGGAGGCGGGTCCCACGAAGACATCTACTACACTGGCAATCTCGATAGCGCAACGGCGAACACGTTGACCGACGACGTCCTGGCGCCGCTGCCGAACGGGAGCATTGCCGGATGGACGTGGGTCCGCGTCACGAGCGCCGCCGATCCAAACATCGTGCAGGAACGGCGGGTCATCTATAACACGACGAACGGCGTGACGGGAACGGTCTATGTCAAGTTTGGCGCCTCAGGCCAGGCGTTCGACCCCGTTCCCGAACCGAACGACCCCTACGAGATCTACAACCCCATCGCCGCCGACAACAAGGCGACGTGGCAGATGGCCGAGTTCAATGGCTATCTGTGGGCGGCGCCGTTCAACTCGGAGACGGGTCCGGAGATCTGGAAGTCCGACAACCCGGCCCCGGGCAACTGGACGAAGGTCGTCGAAGGCGGTTACGGCAACGAGATCACGCAGGGCTATATGACGATGCGGGCGTTCGGCGACCACCTGTACCTCGGCACGGTGGTGTACCCGCCGAACGTGGACGGCTTCGAGGACTTCCAGGGCACCGAGATCATTCGCATTGACAAGAACGACAACGTCGAGGTGCTCGTCGGCATGACGCGTGACGACCCGAACTGGCCCGGCACCAACAACGGTGAGCCGCTGTCCGGCCTCGGGCTGGGCTTCGACTACATGCCGAACGTGTACTGCTGGTACACGGCCGAGCACGACGGGTGGTTCTACGTCGGCACGTACGACATGGGCGGCATGATCCTGGACATCATCGACGAGATGTTCCCGGGCGGCGTCCCACCGGAGTACCAGACGCTGCTGGATCTCATGTTCGGTCCCGACGAGCTGCGTCGCGGCGGGTTCGACCTCTGGCGGACGCGGGACGGCATTGCCTGGGTGCCGGTCGTGCTGGACGGCTTCGGCGACCACGATAACTACGGCATCCGCAACATGCTGTCGACGCAGTGGGGATTCGTCATCGGCGTCGCCAACGCCGTGGACGGGTTCGAGGTTTACCTCGGTAGCAAGCCGTGATGGCTTGGGGGCAGGGGCGCTGCCGAGATGGGCACACTCGGTCTCCGTGGGATCAATTTCGCTGGCAGGTCAAGCGGGTCGCTTCGGCGACCCGCTTTTCTTTGCCGGTACGCCCTGAATGGTCAGGGGGCGCTCACCTGGCACTTGCCGGGCGGGTCGGGATGGAGGGCCTGCGGATCACGGTGACCTTGATCTCGGCGAACTCGCTGTCGTTGGTGTGGACGACGAGCTGGCTTCCGCCCTTGGGAAGGACCAGGTTGTTGGGGAACCGCACGATGACGTTGTGGACCTTGCCGTTGGGCAGTCGTTTGATGTCGGTCTTGACGCCCGCCAGCGGGGTGGCGACACGAAGGACCTTCACGTCGCTCGTCCCGTTGTTTCGGACGGAGATCGTCTGTTTGGCCCCCATCGGCAAGGGCTGAGGTAAGGTCATCACGCGTGGGGTGACCAAGACCCTCGGCGGCCGAAAGGCCTGCGGGCGGATTACCAGCTTGGGTTGGAGGTCGAGACCGGTGGTCAGCTCCACGCGGCCGGCGGTCACGCCAGGCTTGTACGGCGGCCGGGCGGTCATCACCAGGCGGTATTCCTTGCCGGGCGTGATCGGCTCGACCTTGGCGGAAAACGTCTCACCGACGCATCGGGCCAGCTTCAGGTCCATGGGCTGGTCGGTGTTGTTCTTCAAGGTCATGGTTCGCTGGCGGCTTTCGTCTTTGCCGACCTTGCCGAAGAAGTGGGCGTTGTGAGGCTTGATGGCGATGGGTTGCCGAACGACGCCGCGAATCACCAGCACGAACTTGGGTTGCTTGGGGTCGTTGCTCAGGATGCCGATCTTGTGGGCGACGAGGGCCTGTTGGCGGCGCAGGTCCAGCTCCACGCTCAGCTTCCAGGTCTTGCCGGGCTCGATCTTGACGTCCTTCGGCCCGACATGGGTGCAGCCGCAGGAGCTGCCGACGTGTTTGATGTGGAGCGTGGCCTCGCCGGCGTTCCGGATGACGAAGTCATGCTTGACGGACTTCTCGGTGCTCCACCGCTTGCCCAGATCGAGGATCGGTTGGTCGACCTGGATCCGCGGCTGGGGACCGGTCGGCTGGGTCGACGGGGTTGCCTCGGCCGACGCGGGCCGACTGGCCGGGCCCTTCCGAGGGAGACGTTGATCCGGGGTCCGAGAGTCACACCCCACTGTCGCTGCGCAAACCGCCGCCGCCAACCACGCGCGGCTCGCGGCTGCCCGAACCCTTCGTTTGGTCATGGTAAGTCCGTCCATCAAGCACCGACGCCATCTTGCGCTTCCGACAATTCTAGTTGGGCCCGGGCGGATCAGCAACAGCCGGCGAGGTTGACCGGGTCTGCAGATCCGGGCTAGAATGGAGTCGCGGGTGGGTTTCGCGTGATTCGGCATCGGCGATTCCTTGCGCCTGCGTCGCTCTTATTCCCATCTTGGGCGGAGGTCGCCTGGGTGGCCGCTCTGGTGCCGGGTTTCACTATCCTTCAACACCTCGGTCGCGGCGCGGGCTCACATATCTTCAAGGCGAAGGACCTGGCCACTGGGAAGAACGTCGCCCTCAAGCGCGTCCTGCGTCGTTCGGCGGAAGACGACAAGTACCTCACGCAGACCGAGCACGAGTACGAGATCGCTCGCCGGTTCACGCATCGGAATCTGCGTCGTTGCCTCGAGCTCCGCCGCATCCAAGAGGGCGGAACGCTTCGCGAGCTGCTCTTGGTGATGGAGCTGGTTCGCGGGGGAACGCTCGAGCGGAACCGCCCGACCGACCCGGTGCAGGCCGTCGCCGTCTTTGCTGAGATCGCTCGGGGGCTGGGTGCCCTGCACGCCATGGGGCTGGTCCACTGCGACCTGAAGCCGCGCAACGTCATGCTGGGCAGGGCGGGTGAGGTGAAGATTATCGATTTCGGCCAGACCTGCCCGGTCGGCACGGTCAAGGAGCGGATCCAGGGCACGCCCGACTTCCTCGCCCCCGAACAGGTTCGGCTGGATCGTCTCGACGAGCGGACGGACGTCTTCGGTCTGGGAGCAACGATGTACTGGGCGCTGACGGGTCACGGCCTGCCGACGCCCATGCCTTCCGACGATCCCGATCCCTGGCCGCGGTCAGAAGGGAGTCTGCTCCACTGGCGAGGGCCGGCCTCGCCCGCCCAACTCAACAGCGAGGTGCCTGGTTCGCTGAGCGACCTGGTCATGGGCGCCTGCCAGGAACGTCCGCGCGATCGCCCGGCCAGCATGCGGGAGCTCATCGGCCTTCTCGAGGGGGTTCAGCATGCGCTCGGCTCAGACGGTGAGGCAGCGCGAACGTCAGGGCCCACGGCCAAGGATCCATCGAAGCTGACGAGGTCTTCGTGAGCGCTGGGATCGACTCCAACTCGGCCATCGAGACGTTTCGCGAAGCTGCAGAGCTGAACCGGGACGACCCCCTTCGGAAGGGCTCGCAGATCCTGCTGCCCGACTATGGGCAGGTGGTGGTCACGGGCGATCTGCACGGTCACCGGCGGAACTTCGCCAAGCTGGTCAAGTACTGCGGCCTGGCGAGTTCGCGGAGCAGGCACGTGATCCTGCAGGAGATCATCCACGTCGACGATGAAGACAGCGCCAGCACCGACCTATCGAACGAACTGCTGCTCGAAGCGGCTCGATGGAAGGTCGAGTTCCCGGACCAGGTCTTCTTCATCCAGTCCAACCACGAGGTGAGCCAGCTCACGGGCCGGGCTATCATGAAGGCCGGTCATGGCGTGCTGGAAGGTTTCGTGGCTGGGGTGGAAGCGACCTACGGTCCGGACGACGCCCCGGGCGTCATGGCCGCCATCGACGGCTTCATCGAGTCGTATCCGCTGGCCGCCCGGACCTCCAACGGGCTCTTCATCTCGCACTCCCTTCCAAGTGAGCGTGAGATGGCGGACTTCGACCCCTCGATCCTGAATCGTCGCGTGACCCGCGAGGATTTGGAGGATGGACCGGCCGACAAATTCCTGTGGGGACGGCGCCATTCGTCGGAGCTCCTCGATCGACTGGCCGACATGCTGGATGTCGAGCTGTTCATCCTGGGCCATCAGCCCGAACCCATGGGCTTCCGCCAGGTGGGGGAGCGATTGCTCATCCTGGCCAGCGACCATAACCACGGGGTGTTCCTGCCCATCGACCTATCGAAGCCCGTGGCGATGGCCGAGCTGGTCAAGAGGATCCGAAAGTTCGTCTCGGTGGCGTGAGGGGTTGGGGATTGGGGATTAGGGTCTGGGGAACCGGTTCGGCGTCGGTCGACCCAGACCCTAATCCCTAACCCCTATACCCTAGTAAACGATGGCGACCGCGTCCTCGATGGCGCGGACGACCTGGCGGATGTCGAAGGGCTTGCTCAGCAGACCGTCGAAGCCCTGTTGCGTGAGCTCCTGGATCTCTGCCTCGGTCAGGGCCCCGCTGGTGGCGATGAGCTTGGTCGCCTGCAGGTCCTCGTGCCCACGGAGGTGACGGGAGAGCTTCTGCGTATCGATATCGGGCAACGTCGCGTCGACCAGGATGACATGCGGGCGGAACGCTTGGGCCAGCGTGCCCGCCTCGAAGCTTCCCCTTGCGGTCCGGACGGCGTAGCGTTCGTCGCGGATCAGCGCCTGCTCCAGAAGGCCCAGCAAGTCGTCGTCGTCGTCGACGATGAGCACGCGTGTCTGTCCGCCATCCAGATCTCCGAGGGGGATCCCGTTGACCCGCATGAAGCGCATCAACTGCTGGAGCGGGATTCGCCGATCCTTGCTGCCCGGGATCCGGTACCCCCGAAGCTTGCCGCTGTCGAACCATTTGGAGACGGTTCGGGGGGCGACGTTGCAGATCTTGGCGACCTGCCCTGTGGTCAGCACGTCGTTCGGTCCGAACCTGCTGGCGTCCGTCATGGTGCACCTACCCTGTTTATCGACCAACGCGGAGCGTGAAATGAGCACTCCTCTGCGGCGGACGGGCTTGCCGACCGGTGGCAGGGGGCCTATCATCACACTCTCGATCACCCGGAGTGTGAATTTGCTGTGCGGCTCTCCACGTCCGTCAACTCGTGGCTGATGATTCTTGCGCTCATAGGCTCGCTCACAGGACGTGTCTGCGCCGAGGATCTCCGCCACCACATCCGGATCTCCAAGGACTACCGCCCGGTCGTCAGGCCCCTCGGCATTACCGGCCACCGTCGATGGGACCGCTGGGTCTTAATGCCGTGGCGCCATCGTTGGTCCCGCCCGTATGGCGAGGAACTGGCCGCGGCGATGAAGCAGGCCGGGTTCAACGGTGGCGTCTGTGACTTCCTGCCCCGCGCCGACGCACAAGCACACCAGAAGCATGGCATGCTGTGGTACCTGGATCACGCGGCGGGCAAAGGCGACCTGCACCTGTCGAAGCGCTGGCGGGGCACGGAGTACCGGGCTGCGTATCGTCGCCCTAAGTGCTTGCTCGATGCCGGCCTCCGGCAGCGCCTCAAAGACCGACTGACCCACTCGGTCAAAGCCTGCCTGGCCTACCCAAGCCGGATCGCGTACGCCCTCGACGACGAGATCAGCTGGTCTACGCTAGCGAACCCCTGTCGATGGGACAACCACCCGCTGACGATCCGTGATTTCAAGGCCTGGCTGGTCCGGCAGTACGGCAACCGAGGGGCTATCTTGAGGCAGTGGGACAAGGAGAACGAGCGGTTCCTGCACCGCATGGCCACTCCCGATGACTTCCAACACCTCTACCGCCGTCCGTTCACGCAGTGGAACCTCTCGCCGTGGTGCGACGCGCTGAGCTACATGGACTCGCAGCTCCTGAACCTCGTTGGCGATTTGGTCACCCACGCCAACACGATCGATCCGACGACCCCATGTGGCATCGTCGGTGCCCAAGGACCGTCGCCGTATGGCGGCTACGACTACACGAAGCTGATGCGAAAGGTGGAGTTCCTGGAGGTCTATGACATCGGGGCGGCCATGGAGATCGCCCGGTCCTTCAACACGCAGATTGGCATGCCCCTGGTCACCAGCGGCGCTGGCGACCCAGAGGGCCCGGACGGCGTCTGGTGGGACTGGTATGGGTTGGCCCATGGTTACCGCGGGGCCATCGTGTTTGCGGACGGGTGGTTCGGCCCGGACATGGACACGCTCAGGCTGGGCCCCGGGATCCGGAAACTCGCGCAGGTCAGCCGGAAGCTGATCGGCGCCCAATGGCGGCATGATGGCGTCGCCATCTACTACTCTCACCCGTCGATTCAGGTGAGTTGGTTCATCGATTGCCACGCCCACGGACGGACATGGATGAACCGTTTGAGTTCGATGAACAACCAGTTGGCCAGCAGCAACGCCGCTTTCTGGGCTTGGACTCGACTGCTGGAGGACGCCAGGCTGCAGTACGACTTCGTCAGCGATGCCGACGTGATCCTCCGGGGGCTGGACCCGGCCGAGTACAAGGTGCTCATCTTACCCCGCGTCCTGGCGTTGTCGGATGAGGAGGTCGAGAGGATCACCCGCTACGTAGAGGAGGGAGGCGTCGTGATTGCCGACCACATGGTGGGCTTGTTCGATCGTCATGGTCGGGGGCGAACGGTGCCTGCCCTGGATAAGCTCCTGGACCTCGCCGATCACCCGCCGGCGATGGCCGGCAACGTCTTCGGCGGGCGCCTGCTGAGCGAGTTCGACGCGGAGACCTACTGGCGTGGCACATTCCTCCGAGCAGGTTCGGAGATTTGGCGGAAATGCCGTCGAGCTCGTGGCCTGCCAGTGGCGGAGCGGGGCATCGGTGAGTTCATCGCGGGCCGGCAGGGAAAGGCTTGGGTCATGCTGATGAACGTCTCGCTGGCCGAGTACTGCCTGCATCGCATGCGTCGATCGCCCAAGGCGGACGAGATCCGCACTATGGTCGCTCGCCTTCTCCGACGCGCGGGCGTTAGGCCGCGACTCTCCCTGAGGGTCGACAACGCCGAACCCGCCGCCACCGAAGCAACCTACTGGCACCGCAACGGCCGGCTGTACGTCTCCGTGGTCGCGAACCCGTTGCGACTGGGGAGTGCCCGCGAACTCGGGGGGCCTGCTCAGC
The DNA here is from genome assembly GCA_964390905.1 of uncultured Planctomycetales bacterium. Lineage (GTDB taxonomy): Bacteria > Planctomycetota > Phycisphaerae > UBA1845 > JAFGLZ01 > JAFGLZ01. The sequence goes on from CAYMLO010000069.1 coordinate 41,471, forward strand.
CAGGGGGGGGCGACGTCAAGCAAGGTACGGTTCAGCTATCGGTTCGTTTCGCTCAGCGGCAGACGTGTGTGGTGGATGAGATCGTGGGAAGCAAGCTGGGGAGCGGCGTGGCATTCCAAGTGCCCTGGAAGACTGATGAAGCGGCTGTCATCTCAATGGACGACCCCCCGACCGTCGACGGCCAGCCCTCTGGCGAGCCGCGGAAAGGAAAAGTCAAGGGCGGGGCCCCTGCAGACCGACGTTAGAACGGGCAAGGCCGAGCCCACGCGGCCACCGTCACACAGTGGACGCCGGGGGATTTCAACCGTAAGATGTGGTATGTTTCCGGGGTGACGCCTGGTCGCCTCAGCGCTACATGCGGCTCTGGACCGACGCGAGGCCACCGGGCCACGGGTCTGGCTGCGGATCTCCCGATTGAGAGGCGGGAGGAGAGAGGCAGTTACCTCAGATTACCAGCCTGAAGAGGAATAGTTGTGGCAAAATCTTGTTATCGCACTGCCCCCGGTCGCGTAGTCGCTGCTTGGGGCATCGTTGTCGTGGTCGGGGCAACGCTTGGCGTTCGCGTCGAGTCGTCGAGCGACAGCTCGAGAAGCAAGGCGGTGCCGTGGCAACAGGCCTGTCAGCGTATCGTCGCCGGCCGGATCGACGCCGGCGCCCAGATGGTCCGCCAACTTGCTGGCGCTGGCGCCAAAAGTGCCGACCTGGCCCAGCTGGAGACGTGGCTGACGCAGTACGCCGCGCTACAGGCCGAGCGGGACCGATTCCGGCAGTCGGACCACGACAGCGAGGTCGTCCTTGCCAAGCGAGCCATCAAGAAGCGCGAGTGGCTGGAAGCCATCGGTCGCGTCAGTAGCGCGTTCGACACGGCGAAGGATCCCGACGCCTTCACGCGCGATCCGTGGACCCAGGACGCAGTGGCGAAGGCATTGGCCGAGGCCGAGACCTTGCGGGGAAGAGGGGAGTGGGCCGAGGCTGCCGGGATCTACGCGTTCCTGGCGCACATCTACAGGGAGAATCGCGAGTACGAGCAGATGAAGCGACGGTGCCTCCGACATGCCCGCCTGGAGGTGATCTACAAGAAGGAGGACCAGGCCAAGTGGCAGAGCGATCTGGAGGGGATCGAGAAGGGCATGGTCCACGACGCCTTCCGGGAGATGGGCAGGCATTATGTTCGCAAGGCCGACTTCAAGAAGGCCTTGACCGGGGGTATCGAGAACCTGCGGATCCTGGCCGAGACGACCAATCTGGGCGAGGCCTTTGAAGGCTTGGCCGATCGCGAGATGGTGGTTCGGTTCATCGGTGAGACCACCTCTTGGGCGCACAAGATCGAGGAGGGACCTGATCTGGACTGGAGGGCGGCCTACGCCTGGTTCGAGAAGATCCTCGAGACCAACAGGCGGTACCTGCAGCTGCCCGAGTCCCTCGTGATCAGCGACTTCATGGACGGTGCGCTGTATCCGCTCGATCACTTCAGCGGAATGATCTGGCCGGCGGACGTGTCGGAGTTCAAGAAGCACACGATGGGCAAGTTCCAGGGCGTGGGCATCCAGATCCACAAGGAGAAGGACGACGACAAGCTCTTGGTGGTCACGCCCCTGCCCAATACGCCCGCGCATCGGGCGGGCATCAAGGCCGGTGACCTGATCCTCCGCGTCGACGACAAGGAAATCGCCCGACTGGACATCGAAGAGATCGTCCGGATGATCACCGGGAAGCGGGGAACCACGGTCCGCCTGACGGTCAAGCGCGGCGACAAACCTCTGTTCGTGGTGCCGATCGTGCGGGACGTGATCACGATCACGTCCGTCCGCGGCTGCCGTCGTGACGAGGAAGGCAACTGGGACTACATGATCGACCCGAAGCAGCGGATCGGTTACATCCGAATCGATCCGAGCTTCATGGACGACACGGTGGCCGAGATGAAGGCGGCGCTCCGGAAGCTCAAGGATCAGGGCGCGCGGGCGTTGATCCTGGACCTTCGGTTCAACCCGGGCGGGCTGCTGCGAACGGCCATCGACGTCACCGAATTGTTTCTGCCGCCCGGTCGGGACATCGTCCGCACGCGGGGGCAGAATTCCGAGCGGTGGGGGGTGTCCAGCAAGTCTGGGGCGTTTTTCACCAAGGACATGGTCGTGCTGGTGAACAAGATCAGCGCGAGCGCCTCGGAAATCCTGGCGGGGGCGCTTCAGGACAACCGGCGGGCGGTCGTGCTGGGCACTCGGACCCACGGCAAAGGAAGCGTCCAGAACCTGATCCCGCTGGCCGACGATACGGCCTACCTGAAGCTGACGACGGCCCTGTACTACTTGCCGAGCAATCGGTGTCCCGACCGACAGCCCGACGCGAAGGTTTGGGGGGTCCCACCGGATATCGTAGTTCCTTTGCGTCCCAAAGAGCGGGTGAAGGTCGTCCAGATGCGTCGGGACAGCGACATCATCGGGGCTGCCGGGGCCGATCCGACCAGCCGGTCGACCACGAGGCAGACTGCGTCTGCGACCAAGCGTGGCAGCACAACGGCAATGGCCAGTTCGCAGCCTGCGACTACATCGGCGCCCCTTGCCGTTGAGGACCGACCGAACATCGATCCGCAGGCGGAGGCGGCGTTGCTGCTTCTGCGCGTCAAATTGTTGAGCGGCCAGCCTTGGGAGTGGGCGAAGCAGGACGTGGGCACGCAGGCCGGCAAGACGGCCCGGGCCAAGTAGCATCCCGACTGCCAATCACCGGTTAGGACCCCTGCCGGAGGTCCAAGTCACAGGAAGCCGTCGGTCCCCCGGCGGAAGCTCTAATAGTGGGAGGCCTGCTGGGTAGGACTTAGCTCGCGTCCATCTGGAGGCTGGCCAGCCCGCTGGTCACGTCGTCTGCAAACTCGAACACCTTGTCCAGACCGGTTACCAGGAACACCCCCCAGACCTGGGTGTTGATCCCGCAGAACTTCAGCTTCCGCCTGTTGGTCACCACGACGATCTTGCGAAGCTTGAGCAGCTTGGACACGTTGGAGCTGTTGATGTAGGTCACCTGGGCGAAGTTCAGGACGACGTCGACATCCGCCCGAGCGCCAACGGTCTCGATCAGCGCGTTGAGGTCATCCGCCAGTTGCGGATCGTCTTGGAAGTCAACCAGTAAGATCTGTTCGGACCACTCTTGAATCGGCATGGGTCACCTGTTTGCGGCCTCTAGTAGTCCCTGTCCATCGTCCGGGCGGAACTGTACCGCTGGGCTGACGACCTGTCAACCACACGCGGGTGGCCCGCGAGATCTGCGTCGAGACACTCCGACGTCCACGGCAGGCAATCCTGTTGGGGTCTGGCCGGCGCTTGGCTCTCTGCGGGGAGAGACAGGGACTTATCGGACATCGCCTTCGCTGTCTGCCGTGGAGCGCATTACTAGGTCATGAGGTCCTCCGCGTTCGACGATGAACCCTGGGTAATCGCCCTGGCGGACAGGGGGCAACCTGTGTGTTGTGCGGTTGGGGGCACGCGGGTCGGCTGAGGTGCTGCGCGTCGCGGGTTCGCTTCTTGAGCCACCTCCTTGCAGGCCGAGCCGGCTGAGTCCGGACAGTAGCCCGCGGGGCGAATGGCAATCGAGAGGTCGGAGCGGATGAGGTTGAAAACGAAGATAACGCTCGCCACGTTGCTCGTGGCGTCGTTACCTCTTTTGGCCACCACGCTCATATCACTCCTGCACGCTTCCGGGCAGGTTCACGCTCTGACGATTAACTCGGCAGAAGGGAATCTCCACGCCGGCGCCGAGAAGCTTTCCGCGTACTTCTCCAGACGCATTGGCGAAATCACCACTTATGCACATACACCGCTGTTGCGGACGATGGATTGGCGGTCGATCGGTCCGTTCCTGGACGCGGAACTGGAACGGCACGACGGGGCCTACGAGAAGTTCCTCTTGGGCACGCGGGACGCCGGACGCTACTACTGTACGGCGGGGGGCAATCCGACACATGGCGGGTTGGCAAGCTTCGATGACGGCAATCCGAATGCGAAGCCTAGATCGATCAGCAAGCGGGACTACTGGCAAAGCACCGTGGGCGACAACACCCGCGGCGAGCCGGTGGCCTACGTATCCGATCCCATGATCTCGTACGCGACGGGTGTCCGCCAGGTCGTCGTCGCAGCGACCATCCTGTCCGAGGGGGGCCAGGTGCTGGGAATGGTGGGCGGGTCGTTGCCGTGGCGACAGATCGAGGCCCGCGTGAACCAGGTCCGAGCCGAGATTCTGCATGAGTTCGGGCGTTCGGCCAAGCTGTGCCTCGTCTCTCGAACGGGCACCTACATGTATCACTGGGACCCGGAGAAGACTACCCGCTTGAAGCGTGACGCGCGGGGCGAGCCGGTGCTGAACGAGATTGGCGAGAAGGTGGCGGTTCGCAAGAGGATCACGGATGAGTCGAACGCGGATCTCGCTCAGGCCGGTGCGGAAATGGCCGGCGGCGAGGCCGGCGTTGCCTTCTACGCCGATTCGGCCACGGGTGAGGACATGGCCATCGTCTACTCCCCGGTGAAGTCTGCCAACTACGCTCTGGCGATGGTGGTGCCGAAATCCAAGATCATCGCGCCGGTGGTAAGGCTGAGAGGGTTCTACACGGTGATCACGCTCGCTTCGGTCGTCCTGGTGGTTTCGGTTTCGCTGTTTGTCGCGCGGAGCGTTACCAAGCCCATCGTTGCGTTGAGCACGGCGGCCAAGGGGCTGGCGGGGGGAGATTGGGACGCGGAGCTCACGCCCGTGGGGAACGACGAGGTGAGTGAGCTGACGCGGACCTTCAACGAGATGGCAAGCTCGCTCAAGGCACGCGAACGGGCATTGCGGAAGAGCGAGGGGATGTTCCGCGCGATCACAGAGAACACGGCCGATGCGACCGTGATCCTCGACGGGAAGAGCGTGTATCAGTACGCCAGCCCGTCGGTTCGCGGCATGCTGGGTTACCGCCCGGAAGAGATCGTCGGACGCACGCCGGATCTGTTCGTCCATCCTGACGACCTGCCGGGCGTTGGCGAGGTGCTTCGCCGGGCGCAGCGCGAACCGGGCAAGACGTTCCACCTTCCGGAGTTCCGCGTGCGGGACCGTGGCGAGCGCTGGGTCACCCTGGATGGTCTGGTCACCGGGATGCTCGACGTTCCCAGTGTCGAGGGCGTCGTCGTCAACTTCCGTGACGTCACGGAGCGCAAGCAGGCGGAGGAGAGGATTCGGAACTCGGAGAGCAAGTTTCGCGGCCTGTTCGAATCCAACAGCGACGCGCTGGTGCTCTATGCGGCCGAGGGCGGATTCCTCGACTGCAACGAAGCGGCGCTTCGGCTCTTCGGTTGTTCGACCCGCAACGAACTTCTGGCGCGACATCCCGGCGAGTTCTCGCCGCCCCGGCAAGCAGACGGACAGGACTCGCGCGCTGGTGCTGCCGAGAGGGTCGCAGCGGCGCATCAGAAGGGGTGCACTCAGTTCGAGTGGCTTCACAGCCGGAAGGACGGGACGGTCTTTCCCGCCGAGGTGGTGCTCAACACCATGATCCTCAACGAACGACAGGTCCTTCTGGCGGTCGTCCGCGACATCTCCGAACGGAAGCGTGCGGAGGAAGAACTGAGACAGTTCAGCGAGAAGCAAGCCGAGGCCAGGCGTCGGCTCGAAGTCCTGGTCGCCAACACCGCGGAGCGAGAGAAGCGGATGGTCGACTTGAAACAGGAGGTCAACGACCTGCTGGGGGAACTCGGACTGGCGCCGAAGTACCAGGCCCCGCTGGAGATCGTCGAGCAGGGCCTCGGGAACACCGTGTTTCAGTCGGAATAGACGAAGGATTGCCATGGGTGCCACGCTCTACTGGCTTCAATGTGGGGGATGCGGGGGGGATACGATGTCGCTCCTGAATGCGGCGTCGCCGGACGTCCTGGAGTTCTTCGGGATGCACGACGTCCAGGTGCTGTGGCACCCGTCTCTGTCGAACGGCGACCCCTGCGCGCATCAGAACCTGCTGGCCAGACTCCTCTCCGGCGAACAGCGGTTGGACATCCTGTGCATCGAAGGCGCCATCATCCGAGGCCCCGGTGGCACGGGCATGTACGACATGATGGCGGGCGGCCCCAAGAAGGACCTTGTGGCCGGCCTGGCCAGCCAAGCCCGTTTCGTGGTGGCCGTGGGAACCTGTGCGAGTTTCGGCGGCGTCGGCGCGGACACCAAGGTAGAGGCCTGCGGCGCGCAATTCCTCAAGTGGGAGAAGGGCGGCTTCCTGGGTGAGGCGTTCGCCGCCCGCAGTGGCCTTCCGGTCATCAACCTGCCTGGCTGCCCCTGCCACTGTGACGTGGTGACCGGCACGCTGTCCGCGCTGATCCGCAAGGGGCAAATTGCCCTTGGCGAACACAACACACCCACGGCATGGTACAACCTGCTCGTCCACCAGGGCTGCACGCGAAACGAGTACCACGAGTACCGCGTGGAGGAACAGGACTTCGGCGAGAAGGGGTGCCTGTTCTTCCATATGGGCTGCCACGGCCCGTTGGCCTACGGGCCGTGCAACAAGGTCTTATGGAACCGCCGGAGCTCCAAGACGCGGGCGGGTGTACCATGCTTCGGCTGCACTCGGCCTGACTTCCCACAGCCGTACCCCTTCTATGAGACGCGCAACATCGAAGGGATTCCCCGGGAGCTTCCCGACGGCGTGGATCGTGCACATTACCTGGCCTACAAGGGCATGGCGGCCGCTGCCGCGCCCAAGAGGCTGAAGGATAGGAAGACCAGGGTATAGCCGTAAGGAGACGCCAGGTGTCCGTGATTGCCAATCCTGACGTTCCGGTGAAGCGGTCTGTCACCAGGACCCTCAACGTTCCGCTGAACCGCGTCGAGGGCGATCTGAGGATTCGGGTGGAGGTGGACGGCGACACCGTGTCGAACGCCTGGAGTTCGGGAACCATGTACCGCGGCTTCGAGAACATGCTGCGCGGCCGCGGCGCACTCGACGGGCTCGTCATCACCCCACGCGTCTGCGGGATTTGCGGCACGGCACACTTGACCGCTGCTGCCAACGCTCTGGACGTGATCTTCAAAACCCAACCGCCCCCCGATGCCCTCAGGGCCCGCAACCTGGCGCTGATGACCGAACATCTGCAGAGCGACATGCGACAAGCGTTCCTGATGTTCATGTCCGACTTCGCCAATCCCGCCTACGAAGCCCTTCCTCTCTACGAAGAGGCGGTGAGGCGATACGCGCCTTTCAAGGGCGAAACGGCGATCGAGACCATCAGGCAGACCAAGGAGGTGATCGAGATCGTGGCCGTGCTCGGTGGCCAGTGGCCCCACTCCTCATACATGGTGCCCGGGGGCGTCGCCACGACGCTGAATCAGGTGGACCTACTCCAGTGCCAGCATCTTCTCGCGAGCTTCAAGGCGTGGTACGAGCGGAGGGTCCTCGGTTGCCCCGTTGCGCGCTGGCTCGACGTGCAGAGCATCGCCGACCTGGATGCGTGGCTCGACAAGGACGACTCGCATCGGAACAGCGACCTGGGTTTCTACATCCGGTTCGCACGGGAGATCGGCCTGGCCGACGTCGGGCGAGGGCACGACAACTTCATCAGCTGCGGGGCTCTGGAGCTGCCTGCCGATTCCCAGGTGCGGGGTCGAGGGAACAGCGATACTCATTTGATCCCCGCCGGATTCGCCCGGGGAACGCGTGTCAGTCCGTTCGAGCAGAAGGAGGTGGCCGAACACGTCGCGCATTCCTGGTTCGAGGACTATGAAGGCGGCAGACATCCCTTCGAAGGCGAGACGCGACCCCATGCCACCGGCGAGGAAGGCAAGAAGTACTCGTGGGCCAAGGCGCCGCGATATGAGGGCTTGCCTGCAGAGACGGGTCCCTTGGCGGAGATGATCATATCCGGGCACCCGTTGTTCACCGACCTGGTCGGCCGGGACGGCGCCAACGCCTTCGTCCGGGAGCTCGCCCGTCTGGTCAGGCCGGCCGAACTGATGCCTGCCATGGAACGGTGGGCTTCCGAGTTGACCGCCGACGACACGCTGTATGTGCCCCGGGGAGACGTCACGGAGGGTGAAGGGGTCGGGCTGACCGAGGCCACGCGAGGGGCACTGGGACACTGGGTCAAGATCGCGGATCGCAAGATCCAGCACTACCAGATCATCACGCCCACGGCGTGGAACGGCTCACCGCGTGACGCCGAAGGCGTGAGGGGGCCGTGGGAGGAGGCGCTGATCGGCACCCCTGTCGGGGATCCTGCCAACCCCGTGATGCTGGGTCACGTGGTTCGATCGTTCGACCCCTGTCTGGTGTGCGCCGTGCACGTCGTTAGAGGAACAAGAAGCCTGGCACGCAAGACGGTGTGAGATGGGTGATGAAGCGCATCATCTGTATTGGCAACCGCTACGATACGAGGGACGAAGCCGGCCCGAAGGTCTACGACCGGCTGGCCCAGAACGGACTGCCGCATGATGTCGAGGTGATCGACGGCGGGCTGGCCGGGTTGGACCTGCTTCGCTTCGTGGATGGCAGCGAGCGCGTGGTCTTCGTGGACGCCGTGTCGGGTTTTAGCCATCGCGCCGGCGTGGTGGTGGTCGATGTCGACGAGGTGATGGAGCAGACAAGCGCCCCATACGACCACGCCGCAGGGCTGCCTTATTTGCTTCGCGTGCTCCCCGAAGTCTGCCAAGGCACAACGCCGGAGATCTTCCTTGTGGGCCTGGAAGGTCCCCCCGGCGAGGAGGCGGTGTTGGCTGCTGCGGAGTTGAGCCTGGCCCTTGCCGTCGAGGGGTGCGCGGCGAATGCCCTCGCAAGAAGGGCGCTCTCGGGAACGAGCGGATGAACCCGAACGCGTCAGAGACGACCGGCGAGTCGCTCATGCAGGAGAACGCCCTGCTCAGGGAAGAGGTGCGCGTTGCGCGACGGGCGTCGGACATCACCGCGCAGCTCGTGGTTGAGCAGCTCGTCAGGATCGAGGGGATTCTCCAGCGGTTGGAGGAGAAGGCCAAAGCAGAGCAGGAACTGAGGCATGAACTGGCCGAGAAGCTGCACGAAGCTGAGATCCGCGAGCAGGAGCTTGCCCGGGACCGCAAGCGGCTCGAGGACATGCAGATATCCGCCGTCAACATGATGGAGGACATCGCGGCGGCCCGGGAGGAGGCGGAGGTGGCCACGCAGGCGAAGAGCGAGTTTTTGGCCAACATGAGCCACGAGATCCGCACGCCGATGACGGCCATCTTGGGGTTTGCCGACCTCCTGCGCGAGGAGATCGGCTGCTGCCCCGCGTGTCCGGCCCAAGGGTCCTGCAAGACGCGTCATGACGGCCAGGCCTATGTCGACACGATCTGCAGCAACGGTTCGCACTTGCTCGAGATCATCAACGGCATCCTCGATCTCTCGAAGATCGAAGCGGGCAAGCTCGAGGTGGAGCGGATCCGGTTCTCGCCCCTTCAGCTCGTGGCAGAGGTGCGGTCGCTCATGGGCGTACGGGCCGACGCCAAGGGCCTGACTTTCTGCGTTGATTACGTCGGGGCGATCCCCGAGACGATCGAAAGCGACCCCACGAAACTCAAGCAGATCCTCCTCAACCTGGTCGGCAATGCCATCAAGTTCACCGAGACGGGCGGCATCCGATTGATCATACGCCTCGTAGGCGCCGGCTCTGCCGAGGTCGGCTCTTGCTTGGAACCGATGATGCAGTTTGTCGTGGTCGACACGGGCATCGGCATGGCCGAAGCGCAGATGGCCAATCTGTTCAACCCCTTCGCCCAGGGCGACTCGTCCACGACGCGGAAGTTCGGTGGCACCGGATTGGGACTGGCGATCGGCAAGCGCTTGGCCAAGATGTTGGGGGGTGACATCACCGTCCAAAGCGAGCCCGGGAAAGGAAGCACCTTCAGCGTGACGGTGGCGTCCGGTCGGCTCGAAGGCGTCAGGATGGTGGATACGCCGGCGGAAGCCACGATCGTCAAGCCGAGCGGGCCCGCCGAAACAGACCTCGACGGCGAAGGACTCGATTGCCGCATCCTGATGGCCGAGGACGGCCCGGACAACCAACGGCTCATCTCATTCCTGCTCAGCAAGGCCGGCGCGGATGTGACCGTGGCTGAGAACGGTCGGATCGCGGTGGATCTCGCGTTGGCGTCGATGCAGGACCCCGGCGAGACCGACCTCAAGCCTTTCGATCTGATCCTGATGGACATGCAGATGCCCGAGCTGGATGGCTATCAGGCCACTTCCCTGCTCCGCAAGAAGGGCTACACGGGTCCGATCGTTGCCCTGACGGCGCACGCAATGGCGAGCGACCGCGAGAGATGCCTCCGGGCTGGCTGCAACGACTTCGTCAGCAAGCCCATCCAGCGAACGGAGCTGATCGAGGCGATCCAGAAGCATCTCGGGCGGGACGGCCAGACAGGCTGATCCTTCAGCTTCGTGGCTGTGCCCCTACCCTCAATCCCGGCGCCGGGGTGGAAGAAGAGCCGGCGGATCGACACATCGCGGGCAGCCGTCAAGACAGCGCCTTCTGCATCCCCCATCCTATCTCGGTGTGCCACCCTCCTTGTGCGGGCACTTCGGCGTCAAGGTGCAGACCGATATGTGGTATCCGTCACCCCAGGCAGGGGTCTTGTTGTCTCGATGGCCGATCTCGCCGCTGCCGTAGAATCCGAAGATCGGCGTCTTGCCGGCGACGGCCTTCATGGCCTCGAGCTCCTTGGGGAGGTCGGCGCCCATCTTCCCGCGCCGACCGCCGCAATCAAAGGCGAGGATGAGCACGGCCTTGTCCTTCCCCTTCGATGCGGTGAACGCGTCCCTCGCCGACGTGATCAGGCCCTCGGGGCTGTTGTCCTTCTTCATGGAAAAGCCGCACTTGAAGCAGCCCACCAACAGAATGCCCAGGTTGCTCTTCTGGATGACCT
>CAYMLO010000070.1:0-50770 GCA_964390905.1 uncultured Planctomycetales bacterium
CTGGTTCATCAAGGCCGGCTGGTTCATCAAGGCCGGCTGGTCCATCAAGGCCGGCTGGTACATCAAGGCCGGCTGGTACATCGAGGCCGGCGAGTTCATCAAGGCCGGCCGGTACATCAAGGCCGGTTTCGGCATTCATGCGGGATTGTCGATCACCTGCAAGGAGGGGCTTGCATTCGGGGGCCGATTGTTCGCGGGTTTGGCTCCGTGGAAGCTGGAGCTGGATGAAGGAGACGACGAAATCCGTTGTGGGTCTCATGATTCTGGCGAAATCGTTCACGGGAAGCTCGTTGTGACTGGATTCACAGGCGAGCCGAAATCCACCGCGACAATCCGTCTTGCGAACGGGCAAGTGCTGACGGGCGAACTTGTTGAGAGGGCCGATGGCGATGTCTGAGCTGGCGAGGGAAATCGCCGAAATCCGGTCTGGCGAGCGGGAAGGACCTGTTAGTAAGAAGGCCCTGTATGCCTACATCAACGCGACGCCGAAGGTGCTGTCGTTACTCTACGACATCGGCCACATGCCGGAGCAGCTTGAGGAGGGTTCCGTCGAGTGGTGCTACATGGAGCGGATCGTCTGCTGGATCTGCACCGAAGACATGAGGCTTGCGGCCCGCGATGCAGAGGTGCGGGGACTAATCCGCAGCATTGCGCTGCAGCCGCTAGGCGAACTTGTCTGGCGGCAGACGGCAGAGGGGTCAATCGCCCTTGCAAAGCAAGCCCTTGACCTACTCGAAGGAGGCGAGGATGTCTGAGCTGGCGAGGGAGATTGCGGAGGCGCTACACGCGCACGGATACCTAGCGGATCGAGCGGCGTACAGCGAGCGCGATGCTGTGGAAGAGATCATCGCTGTCAAGCTCGCTGCGCTTGAGCGCCGGATCGCGGAGCTGGAGGCAATCAAGGATCTCGCATGGGAGCATGTGACGTGCGAGAACGAAGGAGTCCATATAGCAGTGAAGCTAGCCCAGCGCGAGGCCGAGGAGCGGATGAGGCAGCGGTGTATCGCTATCCTACGTGTCGCGCCGGACGGCGAGATGCCCGTGCATTCAAGACTTGGCGCAGCTGAGGCAATAGCACTGATCCGCACCCTGCCCTCGGAGGGCGAATGAAGACCAAGCGCGGCGTGAGCGATGAGGCGCGGGCGAAAGTGAAGGCGCGCGCGCGCGGCTACTGCCAGCTCTTCCACGAGATCCCGGTGCTGGGGAACCAGATCGTCCATCCGACGGGGAAGGGCCATCCGGGCCATCAAGGCATCGGCGGTGCGGCAAGCGACGCAGAGTGCAATGACCCCCGGTATCTCCTCTGGGGCTGCCAAGCGTGCCAGGATCTAACGCATAGCGAGTATACGATGGCGCGGATTGACCTGGATGCTGGCGTCCTCGAGTTTGTTGACTACGAACAGCGCAAGGTGCCACACGAACGGATCTTCTTCCACAATCAGCAACGGTGGTGGGATGCGTTTGCGAAGTATCCGCGGCTATCGGAGGCGATCCGCACGTTCAACGAGGCGGGCCTTCGTGTGGCCGAGCTACTGGCCTGGTTCGCGCCGGGAGAGGGCAAGCCGCCCCTGCAGTACGTGTGCGAGGAGCTGCGCCAGAACAGCGATGGCAGCGAGATGGAAGCACTGACGCCGCTGCAGGACTTCCAGCGGCTCTACTCCTATCTCGGCATGACCAAGCCGCGCGGCAATAAGCTACGCAAGGTTGGCCAGTGGGTCGTGGAAGAGAAGCTAGGCGGCGTCGTGCGCGGCGTGGATCTCGATGCGCTGGACGCGCTGCGGTCCCTGCCGGCGGAAGCGCAGGCGGAGCTACTTGGCCTGTGGGAGAAGCCAGCCGATTTCTGGGATGGCGTGGATAAGGCGCGCTCGAAGAAGCGCAGGCGTGCGTTCGTCGTGGAGGAACTGGACGGTAGCCTGCGATCGGTGAAGTCGGTCGAGCGGCCGGAGCTACTTGAGGGCGAGGCGCTGATGCGCGGCTCGGTTGTCATCGGCGCGGGGCGGGTGAAGGAAGAGGACTAGATGCTGCTTCAGTAACCAAGGAGGGGGAAATGCACCGCGACCGAGAGCGAGAGCAGGCATGGGGAGATGCTGTCTACGAGGCATGGAGACGCGGCGGCAACCCTGATGCCGTCAGCATGGACCGGATTGAGGACAACTACTACAACCGAGCGATGCCTTGGCACGATGCAGCTCAAGCAGAAGCGTCCCGTGTAGTGAACGCCTCACTCCAACGTCGCCGCGAGCGCGAAGAGGAGCGAGCGCGAGAGGAAAGAGAGCAGTACGAGCACTATCAGGAATGGATAGCGGCGGAAGAGGAGACCGAAGACTGATCCAGCCACGAAAGGAGACAACCAATGCGCGGCGATGGCTCGGGGGGTAGGAGGAATGGAAGATGACATGGTGGATCTGGTTGATTGCGGCGGCATATCTGGTAATAGGTATTCGGTGTGCGCTTCTAGATGCCTACGTGATGCGGGAGGTTGATGGGCGCGTGGTCCCGTTGGGTTCCCTCTTCTTAGACATCGTGCTGTGGCCGCTTGTATTCCGCGACCCATATGGGCGGGGAGACGGACCATGGGCTACTGTGCTGGTAGTCTTGGGGCTAGACAGAAGGCAGCAACAGGCAATCCGCGGGAAGTGTGGTAGTTGCCGCCATTGGCAGTGGCATGAAGGGGACAGCGCATGGGGGAACTGTGAGCTAGCGTGGGTCAATGATTCTGGGCAACCAGACTTCAACGATCTGCCGTTTCTGCTGAGGGTCAATGATGAGTGCGAGTTCGGGGCGGGCGACAGCAAGGTGCTGTTCATTGGGATGGAATCACGGGCTGACTTTGGGTGTGTCTTGTGGGAACCGCAAAGCCGGCAGAAGGAGGATGGTAGGCGTGCAAAACGATGAGGAGCTCTACAGGTACAAGGCGGAGGTCTTGCTCGTTGTGGACGGCGACACGGTCGCGGCGTGCCATGCGGTGAGGTACGAGGTCTAGGAGGAGACATGTTTGCATCCCGGGTCGGGCCATTGATAGCGGCGCTCGTGCTGGGCGGGCTCATCGGCTTTCTGGCGGTCGCGTTCTCAGGCGGCGTCCTGCCGTCGAAGCCGGCGGGGCCGGTCCCGCAGGTAGTCGAGCTTTCGGACGAGACCGTCGCGGCGCTCGAGGACATGCTTGAGGAGCTGCGGTAGGCCCTTGGCGAACTTGAGGGGGCGTGGTATACTGTGGGCAACGTGAGTGAGAAGCAGGCAGCGCAGTTCAATGCGGCGGTTGCCACCGTCGCGGAAGTGGTCGGCCTCCCGGCAGAGGTGATTAGCCTTTACTTGAGGCCGCTGTTCGGTTGCGACGTAGGCGCGGCGGTCGATCTCGTGTACGCAGTCCATCGTGACGAAACGATTCGCGTCGAAGTGTGGTTTGATGACGGCGCGCTTGCGGGGATGAAGCTGGCGGGGATCCAAGGCGAGCGTGTGACGCGGCTGATGGATCTAGCCGAAGTCGTGCGCGAGGCACGCGAGTATCGGCGGCAGGTGGTGGCGGCGAGATGATGAGCGATGAAGAGCTGCGGATCGAGGCGGCGGAGTTGGCGCGGAAGGATAGTGCGGAAGAAGACGAGCTTGCAGCTAAGATTGCCGAGATATCTGCCGGGCTCGAAGGCGCGGTAACCGTGGTGCGATGGGATCCTGTCCACGACATCGCGGCAGCGCTAGAACTCTCCAAGGCAATTCCGGCGGATCGAATTGATGCGTTTTCCGAGTTCTATGCGGAGCTTATTGAGATTCCAACGGAATGTCCGACAGCGTGGTGGTTCTTTGCATCTTTGTCTCCCCGCGCCATCACCCGCGCCTTCATCTTGGCAATGACGGCTGAGGAGGCAACAGCGAAGTAGACCTGCAGCGGTAGCGCCAGAGGGGCATCGTCGGAACGGACTCCCTCACCCGAAAGGGTGGGGGTTTTGCTTTTGGAGGTGCAAATGGAGCTCACAGGATTCGACCGAAGCAAGGTGATCGCAGAGGCGCGGAAGCTCTTCGCGCCGATTGAGAAGTCGCTAGGGCCTAGCGACTACCTCGACTACGACGCGGCGATGATCGGCAGTGTCAGGCTAGCAGGGACGACGGAGGGCGTGCTGACGGTGCCGCTGGCGGAGAGATCGCTGTCGATTCGGCGGCTCTTGGCAATCGAAGCGCACGATGAGTGGCTGTGGGACATTCCGCTCTATGCGTTCTACGCGATCCCGCCCAACGAGTGCTTCCGCGGCCTAGAGGCAGCGACGCCGTATCTGACGATCATCACGGGCTGGAGTAGCGGCTACATGGAGGACGCGGCCGGCGCATACGTGCGTGACGTCGAGGTCGAAGTCCAGCGGCCGATCACCGAGCCGAACTACCTGTACCTGTCGGGCAATCAGGTCGTGCATCTGTTCTGCTGCAAGGTCTCGCAGAACCAGCAGTAGCGGAAGCCCGGGCGGCCGCTCTCCGGGTCGGCCGCCCGGGTGCAGGGGGAGAGGTGACACATGCGGAGAAGCGCCCAGTCTGCGGGGGGAGTGGGAAGGTACTTGATAGCGATCAAAGGGGTGTGAGATGGACAAGAGTCAGATGCTCAACGTGGTGCATGTCCTTGATGCACTTGTTTGCGAGGACACGGGAATGACTGAGCGACAGGCAGGTGCGTTAGCCTCTTTGCGGGCGGAGTTCCTGCCTACTTACTGCTGTAGTCGTATGGAGCGGGCTGTATGTGAGGCGAATGTGGTGCGCGGTGTTAGCCCATTCAGCGGGTCAATCCTGTGGGAGATGGGCGGGGTGATGATCGAGAAGTGCCCATTCTGCGGGGCGGATCTTTGATGATAGGCGAAGAGGGCAAGGGGTGAGCGAATGGGATTCATCATTGGCCTACTAATCGGCGTGTTTGTTGGCGTAGTAGGCGTCTTGGTCCTGATGGCCCTGAGCGTGCTGGGCGTGGTGGGGTGAGCGGCATGGATCCCCGAGTCGAAGCGCGGCTAAGAGTGATCCAGTGGCACGCCCAGCATAGCGGTCGGGCCTTGTGTCAGCAGGTAGTGAAGACGCTCCTTGGCGAGATCTTCGAGATTCTGGGGGAAGTGGAATTGTGACGGCGCCCCAGGCGAGCATTCTCAACGAGCGCAGGGCGCGGACCCGGCGTGAGAATGTCCGGCGTTCCCGTGCGATGCGCTACTGCGAGAGCTGTGAAGCGCCGCTGGGGATCTTCTCATACAAGTGGTACTTGCACCGCTTTGTGCGAGGTGCGGCGAAGTGTCCAGTCTGCGGAAAGCCCGCGAGGCAGCCGGTTGCCCAGACGCGGGAAGCGGATAGCTCAGGGTGGGTGACTGCTGAGGTTGTGTCGCTCAAGACTGGGTACAAGCCGGCGACGGTTCGGCGTCTTGGCCGGGAGGGCCACATTCGCAGAGAGGCGGCTGGCCGAGGGTGGCTCTATCGCCAGGAGGATGTAGAGCGGGTGATGAGGGAACGACAGTAGGGGGTGAACGTGGGCGGTGGATGGAAGTGGAGGCTAGGCGTTCTGATCGTGGCGGCTGCGCTTGGCTACGCAATAGGGATCGGTAGCGCGGCGCTGAACGTTGGCGCTCCGAGGAAAGCGGATTCGGCCTCGGGCCGGGATGAGTCTGTCGTTCGGATCGAACTATCTCGTGACGGGCTGAGGCAGCTTCAGGGCGTCCTTGATCGGGTGGCGCGGCGGGTCCAGGGCGAGGGCGGGACTATCTGGTGAGCGGGGGCGAAGTCCAGTGACTGACAAGCATCCAGGCGGGCGACTGAGGCGATGAGTGAACCCAAGACGAGTAAACGACGGCTAGAGGCTGTAGAGAAGCAGCGACGTGCATTGGAGATGCGCAAGCGCGGCACTAGCTTCGATGTGATTGCCAGTGAGCTTGGCTACTCCAGCAGGAGTGGCGCATACAAGGCCGTCATGTCTGCGATTGAGAAGATGTTGCGCGAACCCGCCGAGGAAGTGAGAACGCTTGAACTTGAGCGGCTAGATGAATTGCTCGCCGGGCTATGGATGAAGGCAGTCAAGGGCGATGCCGCCGCGCTGGACCGGGTACTGCGAATCATGGAGCGGCGGTCGAAGTACCTGGGGCTTGATGCGCCGAAAGAGTCAAACGTGAATCTCGGCGGCGAGGTGAAGGTCACGGGTGTGCCGCGGCCGCTGAGTCGCGAAGAGGCTGAGGTGATGGCGAAGATGAGTGGGGATGTCCTTGACGGCGGCGACGAAGAGTGACGTTCGCGAGCGACAGCTTCGGTATGCGCCGCTGAACCCGTATTGGTGGCAGGTTGCGCATCGGGTCATGCCGACGGGGAAGCGGTATGAAATCATGGACTCGCGGCGTCATTTCTACATGCCCTATCTGTACGAGCCGCTCTGTGAGTGGAGCAAGGATGCGCCGAGGGGCTATCGCCAGGTCTGGTCGAAGTGCGGACAGGTCGGCTGCACGGAGGCGGGAATCGGGCTCGGCCTTTGGTTCCTTGACGAGTGCGATGAAGGCGTGATGTACGGCTTGCCGACGGAGGACGCGATCAAGTCATTCGTTCAGGCGCGGGTAGATCCGAGCGTGCGCAAGTCACCCTACATCGAGGCCGCGTTTCGTGATACGGACAACACGGACGTCAAGCTGGCGTGGGGGCAGGCGTGGTACTTCCGTGGCGCGGTTTCGAGGTCGAAGCTGCGTGAGATCCCGGTCGGCCTGTTGGTTCGTGACGAGTACGGGGAGATGCCGGAGGAAGGTCGGGAGCTGATGCCCGCGCGGCTTGGGGCGTCGCGGTTCAAGTGGGTGCTAGACCTGGGCAACCCGCGCTATCCCGAGAGCGGGATTGACCTTGAGTACAAGCGCGGGGATCAGAGCGTCTGGAAGGTGAAGTGTGAGGCGTGCGGCGCGGAAGAAGAGCCGTGTTGGCCGGAGAGCGTGAAATGGAGCAGTCAGGCCTCCTCGGGTGCAGGGCAAGACGGGGGCGATCGGGCCGAAGGTGTCTACGCCCTCGTCTGCCCGCACTGTGGTGAGCGGGTTGAGCGATTCAATGGGCGATGGGTGCCGACGAACCCAGGGGCACCATACCGCTCGTTCCGCATGTCCCAGCTCATTTCCCCGGCAGTAGAGCCGTGGGAGATCGCGGCGGCATGGGGAGCGGCCCAGGGGAACACGACGCGGCTACAGGAGTTCTACAACTCGGTGCTTGGCCTGCCCTATGCGCCAGAGGGCGCTCGGCTGACTGACGAGGTGCTGAACGCACTGCCACGCGGCCCCGAGATGGTGATGGGGTGGAAGAAGCCGACGTGCATGGGCGTTGACGTTGGCGCTGAGAACCACGTCGAGATCCGGAAGATGGGCGGCGGGATTTTGTGGGCGGGGACACTCGACTGGACGGAGATGAGTCGGGCCATGGTGAACTACAACGTCGCCCAGTGCGGGATCGACATCGCGCCGGAGACGACGAAGGCGAAGGAGTTCGCGAGGGACCACTCGGGCAAGGTAACGCTCATTCGGTACAACCCGAGCCCTACAGCGACGGGGCAGTCTGTGAAGGAGGAGGACGGCGTATCGGTGCTGACCGTAGCACGTACCGAGGTGATCGACACGGCGTTCGCGCGGATCTTGAATGGCGAAGAAGAGGTGCCGGTCAACGCGCCGGCGGATTGGTTCGCGCACATGAAAGCACAGACGCGAATCGTGGTGAGAGACGGAAGGCGCGAGTACGCGAAGTGGGACGACCAGGGCAAGCCGGATCACTACGCCCACGCGTTCGTCTACTCGGAGCTCGTGCGAGATGAGGCGACAGCGTGGGAGCGGGCGGGGGTGTTCGTGTGATGGCGATTGGTGAAGGAGGACTGATGGAAATCCGTGAACGCGCAGAGCGGGCGATGAAAGGCGTGCGGATCGAGGGCCAGGTGAACGCCGACCGGCTCCGGCTCCAGATCGAGGTGGAGCTGCTGAAGATGGCGCGCGATGCAGACCAAGCGGCGATGGATCGCATCATCGGGGCGTACATGGGGGAAGGAGTGTGAGATGGAAGTGAAGCTAGGCAAAGACGCAAGGGACAGGTTCACGGGATTCAAGGGGCTAGTCACGGGCGAGGTACATTATCTCACTGGATGTACGCAATTCCTTATCCAGCCGAGGAAGCTCGATGATAAAGGCAAGCCCGCGGGGTCTGAATGGTTTGACGTGGATCGGCTTGAGTCGATCGAAAGGGAGCCCGTGCGTGCGGGGAGCCCCGGCGGCCCTGGCCGAGTAGCGCCGAAGAGGTAACTGATGGCGGGTGGGGGATCGAGCATGTTTAAGGGCAGCGTGAGGAAGCACCAGCAGGAAACAGACAAGCGCCTTGCGAAGATCGAGACGCGCCTGAAGCAACTAGAGTGCCCGCATGAGCACAAGGAGTTCAGAGAGGGCGAATGGATCTTCTGGTTCTATGAAGTCTGCAAGGACTGCGGGAAGGTCATCCAGGTATTCGATTCCGAGGCGGAGTTCCTGCGGGCCAAACTGGACCGCGTGAGGGAAGAGAACGACGGCCTGGTCGCGGCGATTGAGGAAGAGCTAGCGGGGTTGGAAGAAGGGCAGTGAACGGCTATCTCCGCGACGTTCTCGGCGAACCGATCGAGACGTTGCGCGGACTAGGACAAGGGAAGGTGGTAGCGATGAGGGCGGTACTAGAGCAGCATGAGGGCGGGTTGGCGTTGGTCTGTGAGGCGGCACGGAAGAACGTGGCGAAGCGAGTGGAACAGCTTCAAATGCTCGGCTTCCACGTCGAGGTGCTGGACGAGAGGCGGTTCGTAGTGAAGCCCGCCGAGCTTCTTGAGGCGGACAAGGTAATGGGCGTTGACTGGACCGCGACGCCAATTGTCACGATTCGATCGGCGGTTGAGGAAGGGGTGGTGTCCATCGCGGAAGTACGCGAGGCAGAGCTGGCAAGCGGGTCGCCGCGCAAGACGTTGCTCGAATGGCTGGAGGCGCAGGAGGATGTCGATTCTTAGAGCCTACCTGTGGTTCCTGCTGGTAGTCGGCGCGTTCTGGCAAGCTGTCTCGGTATGGACGTTCATCAGCAGCGCGGCGAAGTCGGGCTATCTGCGCGGGGAGTCGCCGAGCCAGAAGCATCCGCTAGAGCGGACGTTGGTCGGGCAGGCGATGTACTTCACGGCGTGGGGTACGTTGGCCGAGATTGGGCTAGCACTGTTGTACGTGGTCATGGCGGCGGCGAGTCTGGCGCCGGGGATAGGGGGGTGATTGGTTGTGCCGTGGGAAGCGTGGATAGGCATTGGAGGATATGTTGTAATCGGCTGTGCCTTCGCATCGGCGATCGGGGCGCATGACCTGTTTGATGTACTGGGAGCGCTGTTGTGGCTGCTTTCGCTGGTTGCGCTGGGATGCCGAGGCGCTGTTGAGCGGATTTGGGGACGATGATGGCGCGATCGCTTGACGCAGAGGCGACGAAAGAAGTCCTCGCCGGCTATCTTGAGGCGATCAAGTTCGGCGGCGACCGCAACTGGCAGCCGTTTGCTGTCGGCGACGGCCTGAGTGTGCCGCAGTTCGACCGCTGGCGCGACATGCACGCGGCGAAGGTGCCGGGCTGGGACGCTGATGAGAAGCGTGCAGTCGACGTGGCTCTCTATCTGTTGCCGCGTGGCGGCTTCGGCCGCATGTGGCAAGAGGGCAGCTTCGAGGTGGTGAAGGTTGGCGAGGAGTGGCGCGTCGTCGCGGGCTCGTGGGCGGCGCGGAAGGTGGAGAGCCGGTATGGATAGGAAAGCAGTCACGGACGAGGAGCGGAACGCCAAGGCAGCCGAGCTGGCGGGATGGAATCCGCCAGAGTCTAATGAGCCTATCCCAACTGGGTTGATTTACCACATGCCTGTCGGTGAGCCTGCGTACTATGAGAAGGAAATCGCGGGGGAGACCAAGCGATTCGAGGCGCATGAGGTTCACCGTGCGTACTACTGGCACACGGACGATGGGCGCGCGGCTTCCAAGCTGCCCGACTTCTGCCATGACATCGCGGCGGCGTGGGAACTAGTCGGGGACAGACAGCGGCTTTGGCTATCGCTATCTGCCCCTGCCGGGAATGCAACTGATGCCCGCAATATCCCGCCCGTCAAGGCGTCTGTGATTGAAGTTGACGATGACGGGCGCGCAGTGGGCAGCGGCGAAGCCGAAGACATGCTTGCTCCCCGCGCCATCACCCGCGCCTTCATCCTGGCTATGGGCGGCGAAAAGGATCCGATGTAGAATAGGGAGACATGCAGCGGTCAGGCCAGCTACTCGAACAAATCCGAGCTGAGATTGAGGGCGCTGAGGCCGAAGAGGGTCTCTCGCTCAAGACGGAGATGGACTGGCGGGAAGGCCAGCTCCTGAACGTATGGTGCCGCGTCCCCTTGGTGTATCGTGGGAGGCGGTGCTTTCACATTGTGAGGAGTACGGAGAACGAGCAGGGGGGGGACTGATGGTATGGATCGAGACGCAATGGGGGGATCTCTATTGCATCGCCGGCATCAGGCAGCCGTCTGAGCAGGAGCGGTGTGTACTGGGCATGAAGAAAGAGCGCAGTAGGATAGAAAAGACGGGGATCTGGGAGATTGCGGGCATGGTTTCTCCGGATGGCGGCGGGTGGATTCTCGGGCGGTATGGAAGCGAAGCCCGAGCGCGGGAAGCGTTCCGCGTGCTGAAGGAAGCGATTATACAACAGAAGGGCATCATTCGAGCGCCTTAGTTGGAGGCGGTCAGGCATGAAGAGGATCTGCTGTCGCGAGCTTTGGGATGCACTGATCCGGCATGAGGGCGGGTTGGAATGGACGCCGGTATCGGAAGGCGACGCAGCGGGGCCGGTCGTTGTTGGGCGGATGGTTCGGCATTCGGCCTTCTGTTCGCTTCACTGGTGTCCGTACTGCGGGGAGGCGATCTGAGGCAACTGCACGAATCATGAATCGGAGGCGGTCAGGCATGAAGAGACGATTAGCGGGGTTGGGGGCGGTACTCTTGCTCGCCGCCCTCTCCGGGTGTTTCCAGCCAGTCCTATTGGAGCCAGTCTTGCAGGTCATCAGCGCCGAGGGGGCGCTGTACTTGCCGATGGTCAACGGGACGCCGTTGTACTACGACGCGAACGTCCAGCCAGGCGATCTCATTCGGCTCAGTTGGGCGACGGGGCGCGACCAGTACGGCAACAGGGTCGGCCTGAGCGACGATACGCGGTGGACGATCCGCGAAGTGCGTATCCAGTGCACGGCGAAGACGGAAGAGGACACGGTATTCTGGCCGGCGAATCTGGGGCCGAACGAGTGCGTGTGGTTCCCGGGGTGGACGGCGCCGACCGAGATCTTCTCCGGGTTGCCGCTACCGCCCTATCCGCTCGTTGGCTACCCGTGGGACTCGTGTGGCGACCATACCGTACCCGACATGCCGGCGCAGACGGCGACGATCGAGGTCGCGGCTGAGGCTGAGTGGATCGAGGTCGAGCTGGCGCTGCCAGACGGCGGCGATTACGAGGTGCTGTGGCCGGGCGAGATGGTGCCGGTGCAGGTGTCGGGCGGCTTCGCGCGGCGGCGGCTGTCCGAGCCAGGCGACATCGTTGTGACGCAGGGCGCGAGTCAGTGGATCGAGGTCGTGCCGCTGGAATCGTTCTGGATCGATGGCGCCTTCGACGTGAATGTGGGGCCGACGGGGGTGTGCTGATGACACCCGACGAAGTGATGGCGCTGACGGATAAGGAGCTGTTAGTCAAGGCTTATGAACTGGATTCAGGGCTTCGTGTTTTGAGGCATGAAATTCATGATAGGATGCAATGCGTGAAGACAGCAGGCGGGTCTGGAACAACTTGGATCATCATCCCCGACTACCCGCACGACATCGCGGCGGCGTGGGAGTTGTGGGAGAAGCTGCCAAAGCGCCGGATGCTTTACGACCTTGATGGGAAGACGTATTGCACGGTCGGTGGGTATTCTGAAGGTGGATGCTTATGCGAGGGAGAAGCCGATGAAGGCGAAGAGGCCAAAGCCATCACCCGCGCCTTCATCCTGGCGAGGGCTCACTGACATGCTCTGGCTAGTGCTTGGCATCGTAGTCGCATGTGTGGTGATCGTCATTCTGCTGGGCCGTGGCGTGATGCGGTTCTGGCGCAGGTGGTGGAATCGATAGGGGGACGACATGAGACATAGACCATGGATAGGCCGCGCGACGATTCGCGCAGTGATCTTCCTGGCAATGCTTGGCACGATCATCGGCTTGCTCGCTGCAGGTTGCGGGAAGAAGCAGCTTCCAGACGAGGAGGAGCCGCCGATCGTTGAGACAAACACGGCGCCCATTGCACATGCGGCGTTCATCCCCGGCGATCCGAGCTTCGTGTCGGGCGATCTCGTGCGGTTTGACCTGAGGTATCGCGAGCATGGATGCGACTCGGGCGGCGCACCGACCTGGGCGACGGGCGCATGGGATCCGGATGGCGATCCGCTTGAGTACCGCGTGACGTGTGAGTGGAGCGTGTACACGGCGACCTATGAGAAGGTCAACGACCAGTGGATTACGTTCCCGGAAGACGATCGCGGCGAGCAGCTTGCGCTGGTGACAATCATCATCGGCTGGCAAGGCGAGATCCCGCCGTATCCGTTCGGCACGCAAGACGAGGAACCGAACCTGGCGGCGATGGGCTGTGATCCTGGAGTGCAACAGACACCGTTCACCTATGCCGTGCGAGACGGACGCGGGGGGATGACGAGCTACACGGTTGTCTTGGGCGGTTCCTGATGGCGCGGCTGGGTGAATCATGAGGCGCGTGCTGTTGGGGGCTGACCTTCATGCCGGCCACGCCAAGGCAACGACGCTGCCTCCCTGGCAGTGGCCTACCGTTGGCGGGACAGAGCGCCGCAACCGTGCCGGCGAAGTCCAGCTAGAGTCCGAAGAGAAGCTCCGGGAGATCATCAAGGCCGAGCAGCCATTCGATGCTGCGGTATGGGCTGGCGACATGATCCATGGCCGGATGCCCGACGCGCTGATGACTACGATGGACCGCGACGAGCAAGTTGAGCAAGCAGCGGCCATCGTCAACCTCGTTGGCGCGTCCGAGAATCTCATCATCGCGGGGACGCCACGCCATACCGGCGACATCGAGAAATGGGAGCGCGTACTGGCTGCGTCGGTAAGCGCCAAGTTTGGCTCGCGGGTCTTCTTCGAGATCGAGGGCGTCAAGTTCGTTGCGCGGCACAAGGTAGGCCGATCGCGGATCCCTCACGGCAAGGCGACGCCGGTGATGCGCCAGGCGATCTGGAATGAACTGAATGCCGCGCGCGAGAGAGAGCCGAAGGCGGACGTACTCCTGTTTGGCCACGTCCACTATCACCTCATTGTTGAGGTCCCGGAATGGACTGCAATGACCCTGCCGGCGCTCTGTTGCCGGACAGAGTTCGCAGACGAGAACTCCGAAGGCGACGCGCACTGGGGAGTGGTCGTGATGGACATCGAGGACGGACGTATCGTCGACCGGCGGTCACACACCATGGTCATCCGATCGGATGTTCCGGAGGTACTACACCTATGCCAAGCCAAGTGAAGCATGGAGAGATCCGGATCCAGGCACTAGACGAGCTCGCGGGGCAGCCATATCGCCGGAAGTCTGGATACACCGAAGAGATGGACGCGGCCCTCATGGAGTACGGCTCGAAGGTGCAGGGCTCGCAGTTGAGCTGGACGGCAATCGCGGCGGCGTTCAACAAGCAGTTCGGAGTCCAAAAGAGCCGGGCTGCTTGGGAGAAGCGCTATCGCCGACTCCGTGAGGCTACTGAGGTGATTGGGCCATAGACCACGAGTGGGAGTTCCGCGACGTAGGCGACACTGACCGCATCATCAACGCGGCCGAGTGTGCCATGAAGGTAGACCACGAGGGCTCGATCCTCGTCGGGCCGCAGTACGGATGGGTTGTGCGATTCATCGAAGTCGTGCCGAACGAGGAGAGCGACGGGGTGCTCGTGACGGTCTATATGGATCGGCCGCTCAAGGTCACGGCGACAGTGCTTGCGAATGGGACGGTGATAGAGTGGTAGTGGGAGCACCGCCGGCTCGGCTGATTGCAGCTATTGTCTGTCAGTGGTTGGAGGCGGGCTATGTTTCGACCAAGCCGCACGCGGGACAGCAGGGGGGATGGATGTTAGCCAACCTTGGCTATAGCCTGATCCGGCTACTGAGCGGGGTTTGAAATGGCGGGTGCAGGTCAACTCCCGGTGGACAATTGTGCTGTGACATTGCCCGGCCGCGATCGGGGCTATGTGTTCCAGATCCATGCGCGACGTGGTTGACGGCAAGCCGGGCGCATCGATGTACGCGACGCGCGTACAAGTTGAGGAAGCGTACAAAGACGGCTTCCCTGAGATGCTGATCTTGGCGTTGGGCGCGGACCAAGACTGGGTACGATCGTACCGGGATCGGGTACAGATCGGGCGGCGGAATGAGAGTAGCCTGGCTGCAGCGGTTCTTGACAGCGTGGACTAGATAGCATACACTAGCCTCACAGGACGAGCCATGACAACGGCCCCTGGCATTGCGCCAGGGGCTTTTGCATTGGCAGAAGGCGGTCAGGCATGGGTCTACTCAAAACCTTGGAGCAGGGCCTTGCTGTCGAGAAGGAAAGCCAGATCTGGCCCCATCTAGCCACGTACTACGGCCCGAGCGTTGCGCACACGAGCCAGTCAAGGGATCTCGTGCAAGCGTATCGGGTCCATCCGTGGATCTATGCGGGCCTTGATGCCATCGGCAAGGCGGCAGCGAGCGTCCCGCTTGTCGCGTTGAAGATGAAACAGCGCCCGACGCGAACGATCAAGGCATTCAAAGCGCAAGAGCGGCTAGGCTGGGAGAAGCTGCTCGAGAAGTACGCCGAAGACGAGGGCGCGGAACTCGTTGACCATCCGGCGCTTGGCCTGCTCTACAAACCACTGCCGGGCGAGAACGTGACAAGCCATGACCTGCTCTATGCAGTCGTCATCTACCTCGGAACGGATGGCAACGCTTTCATCGAGAAGTGCTATCCATCGGAGAACGCGAAGGAGCCCAACGGCCTATGGCCGTTCATCGACCCGCGGAGCGTGTATGTCATGCCGGGAGAGGAGCGGCTCGTCAAGGGCTACGTGTGGCGCAAGTCTACGGGCTACGTGGCGTTTGAAGCGGATCAGTTCATCCACTTCAAGACGTTCAACCCGGAGAATCCGTACTACGGGCTATCGCCGACGGAAGTGCTGAAGCAGAGCCTCATTGCGGATGTGCGGGCGATGGACTGGAACCGGATGTTCTTCGAGAACTCGGCGATTCCTAGCGGCTACCTGACGACTGAGAAGCACCTAGAGAAGCCGAACGCGAAGATGATCCGAGAGCTTTGGGAAGAGCAGCACATGGGGCGCCAGCGGTCGCATCGGACGGCGGTCCTCGCGGATGGAACGAAGTATGAGTATCTCGACCGCTCGCACAAGGACATGGAGTTTCTCAGCCTCCGTGAGTGGACGCGCGATGAGGTGCTCGCCGTGCTGGGTGTGCCGCCGATTCTGGTCGGACTGCGCGAGGGAGCGAACAAGGCGATCTCCCAGACTGAGCGGCGGATGTTCTGGGAGAACACGGTCCTGCCGTGGTGTGACAAGATCGAGGCAGTGCTAGATCACGCGCTAGTCCCCGAGGAGAACATCCGGTTGATGTTCGATGTGTCAGCAATCGAGGCACTGCAAGAGGACGTCGAGCGCAAGGCGCGGATCTGGCGCATTCGCAAGGACCTCCCGAACAAGATCGATGAGATCCGGGTAGCGTGGGATCAAGAGCCGATCGGAGGCGTCCTCGGCGAGACGGTGCTGATTCCGCGCACGTTCGTGGCGATGGACCCACAGGGGAACACCGTTGACCTCATGGACAACAGCGGGAATGAAGTCCGCACGCTCGGAACGGGTAGACGCGTTGTAAAGGACGTAGCAGACGACATCGGTGCACTGATGCCTCCGCCTGAGACGGCAGTACTCGAAGAGGTCTGCGAGGAGTACATGCCCGACATCGCAGTGTCGGGCGCAGGGCGCGGCGTGGACATCGTGACGGGGCTTGGGGTGACGGTTCCGCCTGACTGGGAGCAGGTGTTCAACTTCCAGGACGAGATTCAGCGATGGCTTGATTCAGAACTGGGCGAGCGCGTTGCGGACATGGATGGATGGACGCGGACACGCGGGGCACGCGTCATTCGCGAAGGCATAGATCAGGGCAAAGGCGCGAGGGCCATCGCGGCGGATCTCCGGCGTGAGTTTAGGGACATGAGCCGTACTCGTGCGCTGACCATCGCGCGCACAGAAGGCGGCAAGGCAGTGAGCTTCGGGCAGCACAAGCTCTATTCGGACGTGAAGGTAGAGCAGCATTGGTGGCAGGCGACGTTGTTCCATACGCGTACTTCTCACATCCGGGCGCACGATGCCTATTCCAAGGGCAATGCGATTCCGATTGACGATCCGTTTGAGTTCATGGGCATGGACGGCGGGACTGTCGCGACGCTTGCCCCGCGAATGACGGGAATCGGCGCGGAGGACATCAACTGCTACTGTGAAGAGATCCCACATATGCCGGGGAGGAAGGGGTTTACCACATACAAGGCGCTCGGCGTGCTGGGCTTCGAGGACTGGATGAAGGGCCTAGAGCAGGGAGACGAGTTCAAGCGATTCCAGGGCGCTCTGGCGGCCTACTTCGAGCACGAGGCCGAGCGGTACGTCGAGCACCTGATGCAGATATACGGATAGCGGTCAGGCGAAACATGGGGGTGAAAGAGATGAAGAGAGCACTTGTCCTCGCGCTGGGAGTAGTCTTGCTGGCGGCGGCGTCTTCGTTTGCCATCAGTACTTCGGACTATCACATCTGGCGCGTGGCACCAGACGGGTCTACCTGCATCTGGGGCATTACGAGCACGGGGCGGATGGACCTAGTAGGCGGGGCGCAACTTGACAACACAACGGCGAGCACGCTGACGATCACAGAGACGAACATCAGCCTAGTCGGCGTGGTGTCGTTCACTGGGGCATCAGCATTCTACGGATCGAGCCAGACGTTCGGCTATGATTCCGGGGCATACATCAGGTTCGCAGTATCGGACACAACTGGCGTGCTGGCGATTACGCACGCTGGGAGTGCGCCGGCGACCTCATGGACGAACGGAACATCACTGAGCTTCTACACGCCGAGCTACACGATTGGCTACGACGCTGGGGCGTACCTGAAGTTCGCGGTGACAGACACGACCGGCGTTCTGGCGATCACTCAGGCTGGATCAGGCGAGGCGACTACGTGGACGAATGACACGTCGCTCGCATTCTACACACCGTCCTACTACGTCGGCTACGACGCTGACTCGTGGATGAAGATCTCAGTTGCTGATACGACCGGCAATGTGACGATCACGCAGACGGGTTCGAGCAAGGCGCTTACCTGGACGGCTGGTGGTGGGTTCGATTTCGTTGGGGCGGCCGCACTGGACGCAACGACTGTCACGTCCCTTACAGACGGCACGGCTACGTTGACCAGCGGCGACTTGACGGGGCTGACAAGCCTGGGGATTACAGGCGATACCACTCAGACAGGGTCGGTCACCTTGATCGGTGCAGGCGGCGACCTGACCGTCGGGGACGATGCCGATGTCACGGGCGATCTTGACGTGGACGGGATAACCAATCTTGACGTGGTTGACATCGATGACGCGGTGAACATCGCGGGGGCTCTGACGCATGTTGGGGCAGTCTATCGAACAGGCAATACATCGCAGACTGGGTCGATCACGCTTCTAGGCACTGGCGGGGACCTCACGGTAGCAGACGATGCGTCCATCCAGGACCTGACGGTGACGACTACGGCCACCTTTGCCGGCGCAACGATTGCGAATCTTGGTTCGGTCACTACAGCGGACATCAACGGCGGGACGGTCGACGGCGCGACAATCGGCGCAGGATCTGCCGGGGCTGGCACGTTCACAACGATGACCTGCCAGACGGGCAGCATCACCTACGCAACGATTGGCGGCGGCTACGGCGCGACGGGAGTCACGGTGTCGGCGGCTGGCGTGATTCAGGCTAACGGGGCGATCACGACAGACGGATCCCTGACGGCCGACAGTGCAGCGATCGGCGGTGGCTACGGCTCGACCGGCGTCTCGCTTTCCACGGCAGGTGTCATCCAAGCAAACGGCGCGATCACGAGCGACGGCGCGGTTACTGGTGGTTCTCTGACTGACGGTACTGCGACGGTCACCGGTGGGAACATCTCATCGACGGCCGGGACGATCTCGCTGACGACCAACTCGCTTGACGAACGGTTCATGGTGTTCGGCATTGGCTACAACACCGATGCGCAGACGCCGTCGGTGAATGGCCTTGAGGTGCTCGGCGGCGGTATGCCACTGACTTGTGCTGGCCTTGACGGTGGCGCGGCTTCTGTCGGATCTACTGAGGGCTACGTGTCGATTGGCGATGCGGCGGACTACTGTCGATTCGCAATCCCGCTGCCTCCGCTGTGGCTCGACAACGGGCAGACCGGCTCGCTGGTTCTCCAGTTCAACGTCCACGAGCAAACCAACGAGGAATGCAACATGGACGTGCGGCTGTTCGAGTACGGCAACACCACGGCGATCCTTACCGACACGCTGGCTGTTCCCGATACCACGGCGCGAGGGTGGGCCAGCCTTGTGACCAACAGCACGGGCATTGGCCAGGATACGGACCTCACCGGCGACGATACCTACCTGATCGTCGAGCTGACCTCTACGGCGGACACGGATGACTTCTACCTCTACGGAGTGCGTTGGAACTACGACGTAGGCGTGGTGAACACGCAGTAGCCATGAAGCTTAAGTGCGAGCAGTGCGGAATGGTCGTGAAATCGTGGGCGCGTGAGTGTCCCCGCTGCGGCGGGCGGCTCGTGCGATCCAAGGCGGTCAAGCGGAAGGGGGGACCATGCGCATCACCGAAGTCAGGGTGAAGGGCGAAGCCGAGCATCAGGTGGTCCCCCGCGAAGAGCTCGGGCGCTTGCTTGAGGCTGGGCAGGTTGACGGCGTGTTCAAGTATGGGCTGGCTGCACGGGATGAGCCGCAAGGCGAAGTGAAGGCGGTTCACACGCTGGACTACGCCGGGCTGAAATCCGATCGGCCCACAGCGTCGAGCGTCATCACTTCGGCCAATGTCGATCGTGATGGCGACGTGGTACAGACAGGCGGGATGCTCGTCGAGCACTACCTGAAGAATCCGGTTGTGCTACCGATGCACATGCACGACTTCCCTGTCGGATTGGCCGAGAAGCTGAAGGTCCTCAAGAACTCAGCATGGGCGCAGTGGCAGTGGCTCGTTGACCTGCCGGATTCCCTCGCAGCCAAGTATCAGGCGTGGTGGGATGCGAATGCGATCAATGCCACGTCGATCGGCTTCCTTCCGATCAAGTGGGGGCCGACGAAGGAAGGATACGAGGGCTGGGTCTACGAAGAGTGGGAGCTGCTCGAGTTCTCGCCTGTAGTCATCCCGAGCAACCGAGATGCCGTGCGATCGCTTGAGGCGTTCGGCGAGATGGTGATGGCCGGCCCGAGTCCGGTCATGAAGTCGCTGTGGGTTGCTGGTGAGTCTCAGGGGCGGCCGAAGCAGGTGGCAGTGCCGTCGACGACCTTCAAGGACGAGCGCGGCAACACGGTCACGATCACGATTGGGGAGAACCTGGTCAAGATCGAGGACGAGCCCGGTGATGACGGTATGTCTGCGACCGCAGACAAGGGCGTTATCACCTACGCCCGAGCCCATCCTGACGGCACGCCGAAGGCCGATCCCGGCACTGAGTGGGACAACGGCAAGGAGCGCGCGCCTGCGGACATCGACGATCTCAAGGTCATGTGTGCGTGGGTTGACTCGGAGGAGCCGGACAACAAGGGCTCGTACAAGTTCGCTCACCATCATCAGGACGGCAAGGCGGTCAACAAGCGGGCGTGCTCGGCGGCGATCGGTGTGCTCAACGGCGGTCGTGGCGGGACGAACATCCCCGAGGGAGATCGGAAGGGTGTATACGCGCACGTGCGCAAACACCTGGTCGATGACTTCGGGGTTGATCCCGATGACGTGCCCGAGCTGAAAGACGCAAAGGGCCTCGCATCCTTGGATGAGATCCGCCTGGCTCATGTAGCAGGCGCGCTCACGGCGGACGAAGCCTATGAAGAGATAGAAGGATTGGTCGCTGGCCTGGAGATCGAACTCCGGTCGGCGGTAGAGGCGGAAGCGAAGGCAATAGAGGCCGCCGAAATGTGGCGCGGTAGAGCACGCGAGCTGGCGGCGAAGGTGATCCGATCGAAAGGCGGTCAGGCCTTTGGGGGTGAAAGAGATGGACCAAGAGCAGTTGACGACTGAGCTGACAGAAGAGCAGCTCGATGCGCTTGCCGTCCAGGTCGCCAGCAAGCTACTGGATAGCGGGGCGGATAGCGCAGAGACGGAGGACGGGAAGACCGTCCAGAGGGCGGATTCAATTCCGGCGCAGGTGAAGGCGGTCGATCCTGCGCAGGCGGGTGAGAAGCAGCCGGAGCAGAAGTTCGCGGCACCAGCAGTTCATCCGCAGCCGGAGCGCAAGCTGGAATCGTTCAGCATCGCGGCGGCGATTCGCGGGAAGATCTACGGTGATTGGCGTGGAGCGGAACTTGAGCGCGAATGGTGCCGGGCGAATCCTTCTTATGGCGTAGAGAAGGCAACGCTAGATTCGGCCGATGATCTGTACGGTGGGTTCCTTGTCCCGAGCGTGACGGCAAGCGGCATCATCTCGATGGTCAAGGCGAAGGCGCAGTTCTACGCTGCGGGCGCGACGGTCATCCAGAACGCGCCGTACCACTTCATGCTGAACACTCAGGAGTCGGCGTCTAGTGGCTACTGGATTGGGATGGAGGCACAGCCGGGTGCGATCACCGCGTCCGATCTGACATTCGGTCAAGTCGAGATGCGACTGCGCCGATGTGCTGGGCGTGTCGTGATCGACGAGGACCTGCTTCGGGCGTCGAACGAGGCGGTTGAGTCGTTGGTTCGGCAGGATCTGGCTGAGCAAATTGCACTGGCAGAGGACGCAGCTTTCTACGATGGCACGGGCGGTACGCAGCCGCTTGGTCTTCTGAACTGGCCGGGTATCTCGTCCTACACGACGGACAACTCGGGCAGCAAGATCACCGGCGATTTGCTGCTGACGCGCAAGGCGAACATCGAAGGCCGCAACGGCGATTACAGCGGGTGGATGACGCATCCGACGCAGATAGATCTGATCCGCAAGCTGAAGACAGGCGATTCCGAGTACATCTTGATCCCGAGCTTCTGGGAAGGCGAGAAGAAGATGATTCTTGGGATGAACTACTACGCCTCGACGCAGTACGACAACGACAAGATCATCCTCGGGAACTTCAGCGATTGTGTGATTGCCGAGGGTGGCGGAATCGAGATTCGGGTGCTGAAGGACGGCTCCTACGGCGAGAAGCTCCAGCACGGCATCATTGGCGTGCATCGGGTGGACTTCGCGCTTCGCCGGACAGTCAACTTCGACATCATCTCGAATCTGGCGACTTCGTAGGGGAGGTGACATAGATGCCCCGAATGAGCTTTGACGACAACTTCTACACTCGGGAACTGTTCCGGGCGAAGACCTACACGGACACGGGCGGAGCGAAAGAGCAGACGACCGGCTGGACATCGATTGACAACTGCCGTGATGGCGGACTCATTATCGACGTTTCGGGCCTGAGCTCTGAGACGTTGACGGTACAACTTCTGACGGCAAAGGACACGAGCGGCACGAGTTCGACGGATGCCCTGTCTTCGGACCAGGCGATCACGACTGACGGCGTGCATACCTACGAGCTGCAGGATCTCTACCCCTACGTAGCGCTCCAGTACGACATGGGGGCGGCGGAGGCTTGCGACTTCGCGGCGGTGCTAGTTGGCTTCAACCGGCCCGTGAGGCCGAACACGGCGAGCTAGTCATGGCCTGGCCTACGGCGAGCGACGTAGCAACGCGGGCAGGGGCGACCCTGTCGAGCGCCGAGTGGACGACTACAGCGGCAGTATCGTCGCTGCTGACGAATGCGAAGGCGCTCGCAGCGGCCCATTGCGGCCGCGATCCGCGCTACGGCTTTGACGAGGCCAGCGTGACAGAGAAGCTAGACGGGGGGTGTTTGACCATCCCGGTCATCCACCCCCCAATCCAGGGGTCAGCAACGGTCGTGTGGGATACGGACACGCTGAGTGAGTCAAACGAGGAGTTCTACGCCTACGATGACTACATCCGGATCGTCGAATCGGACAAGGACGACCTAGAGCCAGCGACCGTGCGGCCGAGATACCGGAAGTATGTGACGCTGACCTACACGGGTGGGTTCTCGGATTCGACATCCGGCGCCCGGGCGATCCCGACGGAGTTGAAGGACGTCGTGTTGGAGATGGCGACGCGGGCGTTGATGAAGATCGACCAGCAATACCGCCAGGATGGGAACCCAAAGAAGCTGCAAGTCGGTGAGTACAACGTGACGTGGAAGGAAGACGACGTGCTCTTCTCTGACCTGTTGCGGCGGCTCGACCGGCTCGGCGGGTCGGTGAACGTATTCGCGGGGGCCATCGCGTGAGTTGGCTGAATCAGGTCTGCGACCTCTACCGAAACGTTGAGGTCGAGGGCAGCTTCGGAGTGACCGATTCACTAACGCTCTCAGCGGCGGATGTGAAGTGCCGGGTGCTCTCGGGGTCCTACTTCCGAAGAGAGCGGCTGGAGATTGAGGCGGGCGGGGAAGCGGAAGTGGCGACACACACGTTTCTGTTCCGCCCAAGCGAGACGATCGACGAGGGCTATTACGTGTCCTACGGGTCGAGTTTGTACAAGGTGCTGAGTGTGGTGAATCCTGACGAGACGGGGCATCACCTTGAGGTCCACACGGTGCATGTGAGGGGGCTGACGTGAGTGTAACGATCAACACGAAGGCCTTCGAGAGAATGGCCCGGGACGCTGTGATGGAGAAGCTGCGCGATTGCTGTGTCCTGGCTGTTGCGACAGCCAAGGAAAACATGGAACGCACGGGAGAACCGTCGAAGGCATATGAGTACCCGCATGTAGATACCGCGACACTGAAAGGGCGCATCACGTTCAAACTAGATGGGAACCGCCTTACGGGATATTGGGGTGTTCTTAGCATGACGGCTGGCGGAAAGAAGCTCATCTATGCGAAGCATCTGGAAACAGGGACCGAAAACATGGACCCGCGCCCATGGATCACGCTGACAAAGGATGAATGCTGGGATCGCTGGCAGAAGATCCTTGGTGTGGACCTGAAGTACACCCAAGGACGGACAGGCGGTGCATTCTTTGGGGGCGAGGAGTGATGGGCTGGCAGGCGCAGCTTGCATGGCACGTCAAGAATACGCTGGCCACGGACTCCGCAACGTCGGCGCTGGTGGCAGATGGGAGTCTGAGCGGCGTGTACCTGCGCGGCGAGATACCAGACAGCCCGAGCTATCCGTACATCGTGATCGACTGCCCACTGTCGAATCGCGAGGACTACTTGATCGGCGTGACGGGCAACAGCGCCGTAGCAGTGCGGTTCCCGAGCTTGCAGGTGAGTTGGTTCGCGGCGACCTACGCGAGCTACTTGGCGGTAGGCGAGGCGGTAGAGGGCGCACTAGACGGCGCGGAGTTGACGCTGGCAGGTGTGAGCAAGGTCCGGCTAGACGGGCTACTTGGGCCGGCGCATGAGTTCCACGACATCAAGGGCGCGGGGTATCACCAGGGGTTCAAGCGATACAAGACGGTGATCTAGGAGAAAGGCGGTCAGGCCATGTTGGTAATCGGGATCGGAACAGGGCGTTGTGGCACGGTGTCTCTTGCTCGCCTGCTGAACAAGCAGGACGGCTGCAAGGTGACGCATGAAGCCGAGCCGCTCATGCCTTGGCTGAAGGAGGAAGCGACTCAGGAGGAGCGAGAGATTCTGCGCCGGGTCTACGGTCTTGAAGATCCGATGCAGCCGTATCGCATTCACGCCGAGCGGTTCAAGGAGCGGCTGAAGACGCATCGGCTTGTTGGCGATGTTGCGAGCTTCTGGCTGCCCTACCTCGACAACATCGCGGAGGACTTCCCCGACTTCAAGGTCATTGCGCTGATCCGCGCAGACAAGCAGGCGTTCGTCGAGTCGTTCGTGAAGAAGACGGGCGGCGAGGATGGGGTCAACCACTGGATCGACCACGACGGGACGAAGTGGCAGCGAAACATCTGGTCGATGATCCATCCGTCCTACGATGCGGAGACCAAGCGCGAGGCGTTGGGCCGCTACTACGACGACTACAACCGCGCGATCATGGAGATGGCCAAGGAGCATGACAACGTACTGGTCGTGCGAATGGAGGATCTGAGTAGCCACGAAGAGCAGGATCGGATCTTCGCATTCCTCGGGATTGAATCCTACGACTACGACGACGCGCATTACAACGTAGGCCCGAGCGACGTTGCTGGCGCGAATCCCGTGCGCGAAGACGCTGAAGGCAACAGCTACGAGCTTGTCCGCGATGAGTCCGGGCGATTGACGAAGCGTGCGCCGGCAGGAGACGTGGCGCAGGTTCACGTCTCTGAGAAGCTCGTTGGGGCGACGGCGGGGGATGTGCTCGACAAGCCGCGCATCTTCATCGCCATGCCGAACAAGGTGGACATCGCGTGGCCGACGGCCAAGCGGCTATTCGAGTGGGGCGAGTCAGGAAAGTACGTCCTGCATGTATACGGACCGATGAACGTCGTGCCTCATCACCGCGCACGGAACGTCTGCCACCGGGAGTTCGTGCAGACACAAGAGCGGCTGAGGGGCAAGGGCATCCGTCCGTTTACGCACATGCTGTGGGTCGATTCGGATACGGAGCCGCCGGAGGACGCCATCGATGTACTTCTGCGACACGACAAGGACATCTGTGGCTTCCTCGTTCAGGCATGGAAGGATCATGGGCCGATGCACATTGCCCTCAACTGGAATGAGAAGGCGAATGGGTACTCACCGCACTACCGCGAGCCGAACAGCCCGGGGGTTCAGAGGGTAGACATTGCGAGCCTAGCCTGTTGCTTGGTCAAGGCAGAAGTAATGGAAGCCATGCCGCATGGAGTGTTTGCATGGGAGGAAACCGACGAATGGGGCACGAAGGGCTGGGGCGAGGACTTCGTGTTCTTCCGCAAGGCGAAGGACTTGGGCTTTGAAACCTACGTGGACTACACGGCGTTGTGTAGGCACTACGTGAGGATTGACATAGCAGACGCGAACAAGCTGCTTGCAGATGTTGGGCGGAAGCAATTCCAGAACGGCGTCGCAAGCGTAGGCGAAGAGATGAAGGCGAGCTTGCTCAGTCACTTGGAGCAGGCGACACACACATGGCGGTCAGGCATGGGGGTGAGGAAAGATGGCGAATAGGAAGGGGTATCTCGGGTACGTAGAGTTCTCGGGAACGCAGGTGCAGACTCGCGGCGAAGTCCGTGTCGGCCGCACGCGAAATCAGATCGAGTTCACGTGCATCGGTGACGGCAACGTGCCGTACAGGGTCTTTGAAGGCGGCATGTACGATCCGATTCGGATGACACTGCCGGTGCTGTGGGATGCGACCAACGTGGCGATCGTTGCTGCACAGTCGTGCATGACCAACGACACCTCGAAACTGCTCACGATCAAGGATACAGCGAGCGGAACGACTCTCCTTTCCGGCAGTGCGCTGTGCGAGGCGATCGAGTGGGGTGCCTCGATGGATGACGTGCAGACGGTCAACATCACGTGGCTCTTCTACGGTACGCCGAGCACGGTCGGGCTGTAGTGAGGGGGTGAGGGCAGATGGCGACGAAGAAAGGCTATCTCGCCGTCCTCTGGAAGGCGAAGGACGTTCAGATCTCTTCGCAGACGACGTATCAGCTCATGCGCGATTCCGACTTGGAGTTGAGCAACTGGCCGGTGATTCTCGCAAGCAAGGCCGATGACAAAGAGGCGCTCAAGCTACACGATGCAGACGGCGGATTCACCAAGGATCTGCTTGGGGCGGTCGTTCACAACACAAGCGATGCGACCTATGCGACAGTCGCAGCCGTTGTAGACAGCGGCGAGCTAACACTCGACGCAGACATCATGGACACGAACGAGTCCTATGAGATCTACTTCTGGACGCCGATTGTCGCGTCGGCTGGTGCCGGCGATACGGTAACGGTCGAAGCCCTGAAGGGCTGGAATGAGCGGTCCTACGGCGCGAAGGTCGTCAACAAGGCCTTGGGCGAATGTGGCCTCTACCAGGTTCGCACATTCGACACGTCGCTCACAGCGTCAGTGTCGGGCGTCGCTTCTGTGTGGGCCAAGCTACCCACGACGAATACGGGCACTCTGTACGTCGAGTTCCAGGATTCCAACGGAACAGCGTTGGCCTCTGCTCAGGATACGATCGAAGCGAACAACAAGTGGTACGGCGATGCGAAGTGGGGCTACTGGTCGCTCTTTACCGAAGCGCCCGCAACGACGCAGCGAGTCATGGTGAAGGTGACAACGAGTATCGGCGCCGGCTCGCAGACGAGCTACTTCGACAACCTCGAGTTCCGTTTCCTCGAGAAGCTGAACGGGGCACACGGAAACCTCGCCGTGTCAGAGCGCGTTGAGATGCGGGAGACGACGGAGTTCGGCGATGGGGCGTATCCCAAGCATACGCCAACGATGCACACGAAGGAGATCGGCCCGATCGAAACATGGTGGAACGGGTCGGATACCTATCCCGAGGTCGCAGAGGACGTCGAGACCTTCCTCGTGGCATTCACCCGCAAGGGGAATAGCTATGAGCGGTGGGAGTGTCCGTGCCGGATCAGCTCGGTCGAGCATGGCATTGAGCGAGACGGCATACAGACGCGCACAGTGACTCTGGTGCCTTCGGGGATTCCGGGATTCACGGAAGTGTAAGGGGGGAATCGTGAAGTCGAATCTGTTGCGGTCGTATGAGGCGGCACAGCAGAGCGAGCATTCAAAGTCCTTCGAGGTGGCGGGGGTGGCTGTTGAGCTCCCCCGCCTCTCGTTGGGGCGGCAGGCGAAGCTGGAGAAGATGGTCCGCGCGGCGCAGAAGGAACGCGGCGAGCGGATGGACTTCTCGCTCTCAACGCTGCGTAACACTGCTGCAGTCCGGTGGGCCGAGGCAGTAGACGAAGCCCACAAGAAGACTATCACAGAAGCCATTGAGCGCGGGATCGATATGGACATTCCTTTCAAGGACATGGATGAACGCGATGTTGAGTTCATCAAAACCCGGAGGCAGTCGAACATATACCTAACGTGGGGGTCCTACGCCAAGGAACTGTTCCCAGACTTCGACCGCGAACTGATGATGGACGCAATCGCCATGTCGCTACGACAAGCGCACGGCGGCGAGCAAGTCATTGACCCAGACAACGGCAAGCCGGCACTTGATAGCGCCGGCAACAAGATTCTACTCAATCGCGACTTCGTAGACCGCTGGCTTGCTGGCGACAACGGGAACTTGCTTGATGCGATGTTCCTGTCCGTGACAGGCCTTGTGAACATGAGGGATGGTGAGATTTCAGGGGAAGAGCCAGAGACGGCTAAAGAGTTCTTTGCTGAAGAGGCAGGTGGTGACACGGGGGAATCCGCGACCGAGCTGGAAGCGAACTCAACGTCCGAGAGTACGCCGGAATTGTAGCAGGCCTCAACCTCAAGGCGATCTTCGGCGTCGAGTTTGTGTGGGACCTGGACGACATCCAGTTCGGCTATGCGATAGATCTCGTGTGCGCCAAGGCCTCGCTAGAGCGCGCACAGAATCCAGCCGGCATGTATGGCGAGGACGGCATAGAAGTCATCCGCGCGGCGGCTCCTAGCCCGATGGTAGACGACGAGATCTGGCTCGATGCGGAGTGCAGGATGAAGGGGGTGCCGACAAGACACCCCTAGGAAGGCGGTCAGGCCATGGCACAAGGCGAAGCCCTTGGCACAGCTTACTTTGACCTCATGGCCCGCCAGCAGGGGCTCAATGCTGGCCTACTCGCGGCGGGAAACACGCTTCGCGGCTGGCATGGCCGCATGGCGAAGTTCGCCACGATCGCCATCGGCGTCGTCGGCATTGCTGCTGTAGTCAAGGGCCTCAACTCTGTCGTCAGTGCAGCCGCTAGCTTCGAGCAGGCGATGGCCGACGTGCGGGCCGTCACGCAGCCGACCGCCCAGCAATTCGAGCAGCTTGAGCAGACGGCCAAGGAACTCGGCAAGACGACCAAGTTCACCATGACAGACATCGCGGCCGGCATGGAGGCGCTGGGCCGCGCGGGATTCTCCACGACTGAGATCATCGGCTCAATGGCCGGCGTTGCCGACATGGCCGCCGCGGCGTCCATCTCCCTCGGCGAGGCGGCGGACATCGCGTCGAAGACCATCCGCGCGCTTGGCCTCGAAGCCTCTGAGAGCACGCGAGTTGCTGACGTTCTCGCCCAGGCGGCGGCCAGCTCTAACACGACGGTCACCATGCTTGGCGAATCCCTGAAGTACATCGCACCCATCGCGCGATCGGCCGGGTTCTCACTCGAGGAAACCGTGGCTGCTGTAGCGAAGCTCGGCGATGTTGGCATTCAAGGTTGTTACGACGACCAGACGGATGTGCTAACGCGCCGCGGATGGATCTCGTGGCAAGACGCGCGCATGGACGACGAGTTTGCCACATTGAATCCAGAGTCCAACGAGATTGAGTACCAGAGCCCGTCGCGGCTTGTGCGCTATCGGCACAATGGGTGCATGTATCAAGTGCGGAACCAATCAATTGACTTGTCTGTCACGCCAGATCACCGGATGTGGGTTATGGGACGCGGGCAAGAGGCCTATGAGGTTTTGACGGCCGAAGAAGTTGCTGGGCGGCAAGTACGCTATCAAACGGGCGCAATGGAATGGCGCGGCAATGATGCTGCTACGTATCGACTCCCAGGATTCCAGCAGTATCGCGGTAGTTGGGTGAAGGAAGTCTCCGCGCTTGAGGTCGACGCTGAGCTTTGGGCGGCATTTCTGGGGTGGTACATCTCAGAGGGGAGTTCGGATGTGCATCGCGGTAACTACCGCGTGAGGATCACTCAGCGCCCTGGGGATGTGCGCGACCGGATGCGCAGTGTTCTCGCCATGCTCCCGTGGGCTGTTGTTGAAAGCAAGGATGGCTTTTCGATCACCAATCAGCAGCTTTGGAATGAAGTTCGTCGGCTTGGGAAGGCTCATGAAAAGCGCATTCCACAGTACGCGAAGGAGTGGTCTCCGAGGTTGTTGCGGCTCCTGCTCGCGGCCTTGATTGAAGGAGACGGAGACCAAAACGGAGCATACTACACATCTTCCATCCAGCTTCGCGACGATGTTATGGAGACCGCGCTCAAGCTAGGGTTCTCTACATCAATATACCTGGTTGCGCGTGCTGGCCATGAGACGAATCTGGAATCAGAGGGGCGGCCGATCCGCGCTCGTTTTGACCAATGGAAGGTCAATATCCGCAAGCGATCGCACCCATGGTTCACGCCGAGTGAATACACGGGCGCACATGGTGCGAGACTAGATGGATCGCGCCACGAGGCGTTTGAGGGATGGGTTGAATACGACGGAGAGGTATTCTGTGCCGAAGTTCCAAACCACCTCCTCATTGTGCGGCGGAACGGGAAAGCCATTGTATCCGGCAACTCGATGGCCGGCACCTCCCTTCGCTTTGCCTTCTCCGAACTCATCGCTACGTCTGGTGACTTTGTAGACCAGCTACACGAGATGGGAGTGAGCCTCGCGGACATCACGGGGCCGGGCGGCGAGTTGCTGCAGTTCTCGGAGATTCTCGGAGTGCTCACAGAGCACGGAGCGACAACTGCTGAGGTCATCGCAATGGTCGGCAAGCGCGCCGGGCCGGCCCTCGCGGCGCTGATTCAGAACAACGATGGACTGCGCGAGATGGTGACACTGCTCGAGAACGCGAGTGGTGCCGCGCGGGAGATGGCCGAAGTTCGCCTGCAAACGCTCTCCGGCCAGCTCGAAGTCCTCCGAGGCTCGTGGGAGTTGCTCAAGGTCACGATCGGAGAGAAGGTCATCCCGATCCTCACTAGGCTTGTACAGGACACGCTAATCCCAACCGTCAACAGAGTTGTTGAGTGGGCTGAGGAGTCCGGGGCGCTGGAAACTGCGCTCGAAAGCCTTTTCAGCACCTTGGCCGGCTCCTTCGAGTGGGTGATCGGTAACTGGCGTCAGGTTGTAACGGGGCTCGAAGCCGTTGGGGCAGCCTTGGCGGCGATCGTTGTCTTCACGAACCCAATCCTCGCTCTCGTCTCTGCGCTTACCGCCCTCGGGATGGCGCTCGCTGGTGGGGGAATCGACAGGCCGGTTGCACAGGCAGAGCGAAGCCTGCAGGCGTTCGGCGCCCAACTCGACTACCTGCTGAATCTCGCTGTCGCGACAGGCAGCGAACAGCAGTTGGCCGGCGTTTTCGAGAGGATCCGGATCGCCATCCGAGAGGCCATTGAGGAGACCGAGGATCTAGACATCCAAGGCCGTAGGGCACTCTATCGGTTCTCCATTGCCCTGTTTGACCTTCAGAAGGAGGTCATGGACCTCCCGCTGGGAGAAGCCGTGGACGCGTGGAATGCTGGCCTGCGCGAACTCTTCGCGGATTGGGAGGGCATGTTCCCCGTCCTTGGCGACATCGAGACAGCCATGAGCCAGATGACAACGACCTGGGAGGCCGACCTCCTCAACCTACGGGCGACCATTGCCTTGATTACTGGCGACCTCGAAGAGATGACCGAGGAAGCAGAGGGAGCCGCGTCGGCCGTATTCAGCGGCATCACGTTCGGGGCTGGGGCGGCACCGGCAGGAACTGGACCGACTTTCGGTGCGCAGCCTCCGCAGGTCTTTACGTGGGGTGCCCCGCAACCGCCGGGTGAAGCACCGGGCGGAGCACCAGGCACGGCACCGGGCGCGGTGCCGAGTCCAGAGGATGCAGCGAGCGCCCTGGCGTGGGCTGACGCATTCGAGCAGCTTCGAGCGGCAATGGAGGAAGACCCAACGCAGGCTCTCGCCCCGCTTCAGGATTTCCTCGCAACGTATGGCGAGATCCCGGCGGCCCTGCTTTCCGGCGGAAGTGCCGCTCGTACATTGCTCGGCGACTTCGAGCAGCTCCAGCGCCTCGGCATGGAAGGGCTCGAAGACGAGATCGCCATACTGGAGGACATCCTCGGCCGCGTTGCTGCTGAAACCCAGACCTCCGCCGCGGATGTCTCTGCTTTGGCGGAAGCGCTTGGCGGACTCAACTTCGACGACCCGGTTGCCGCCCTTGGCGAGTTGTATCAACTGAGCCAGCAGTACAGCAAGCCAACAGAGATGGCGATGATCGGCGCGTCTCTGAGGCAGCTAGAGAGCTTTGTCGCCAACCTCGCTGCGCTGCCCGAGCAACTCCGCCCGGAGAACTGGCAGGCGATCGTCGACGCCTTCGACGAGCTACAGCGGTCCACGACTGCAGCGATTCAGGACGGAGAGCAGCTCGCGGGTTTCACCGTCGGCACGCTCCGAGACGTCTGGGACCAGCTTGAGGGAATGGGCACGCCGACAAGAGAGCTGGTCGACATGTTCGTCCGCTTCGCCGATGAACTGGGAGACAAGCCCGACTTGCTCAGAGAGATCCACAGCATCCTTGAGGGCGCACTCGTTGAGCAACGTGACTTGCTGGAGGCACAGAGGGACTTCGGCCAAGCGACTAGAGAGACAGAAAGCACGATCGCCTATCTCGAGCGAGCATTGGGGGTCACAAGCGACGCCGCGGCCGAGGCTGCATCCTCGATGCGTCAGGCCGCTAGTGCCGCCCAGACGCTCGCACAGAGCCTCCAGGCAAAGGCGATCTCCGAGGCCGGGACGATCTTCGATGAGATCGACCGAGTCATCGAAGAGCTGACTACGGGCACGCAGACGATCACAACCACGACGCACGCTCCCTTTGAAACGCGGGCGGGTATCCCAAAGGGCATCCCGGAGGAGGTGGCATACGAGGCCGAGCTTTCCATCGGCGAGATGGCGGAGCGTATCTCGGAGATCTCCGGCGCATCGGGCGTGCTGTCCATGCTGCGAGATGGCATGTGGCGCTTGGGCGCTGGCACAGGGGAGGCCGGGACAGCGATCGAAGAGCTCTACCAGCGCATCCAGCAATACACGAGCGGAATGAACCCCGAGGAGATCGCAGCCGAGATGCAGGCCGCTGAAGAGAAGGCCGCACGCGAGAAGGAGACGGCTGCACGCGAAGCGGAATCCCAGGCCAAGCAGGCACTCCGGGAACAAGAGCGGGCAGCTGAGGAAGCGCGCCGGGAACAGGAGCAGGCTGCGAAGGATGCGGCAACGGCCATGCTTGACGCATTCCGCGAGCAGTTCACAGCGCCCATCGCACAGGCGCTCGCTACCGGCGACTGGATGACAGCAGCAGAGGCAATTCGTCAGATGTCCGCTGACTTCCCGGCCCTGTCGGCTGAAGCGGAGACGGTCTCCGAAGTTCTCGCCGGCGTTGGGATGGCGGGACTCAATCAGGTTGACGTGCTCAACATGTTGACCGGCATGGAGGGCGACTTGCTGGGCGTCCTCGAGAAGCGAATCCAGCTCGCCGAACAGGCTGGCGAGTTTGACTTGGCGGAGGCCCTGAGGGCGGCCGCAGGGGAGGCCAAGGCATTCTTCGCGCCAGAGAAGACGTGGAAGGAGAAGGCGGCGGAGTGGCTTGACAAAGGATGGTCTGCGCTGATCCAAGAGGCAATTGGCGTCCTGCCCGAGAAAGTCAGCACGTTCGCTAGTGGCTTGTTCGACGTATTCAAGAAGGGACTTACCGATCCGCTTGCTGCGATCACGAGCGCGCTTGGCCTCGCGGGCTCTGTGCTTGACATGTTCGTTTCCGGCCTTGAGGAACGGCGGCGCGAGCTGCAGAAGGTGCTTGACTTCTACGTTTCATCGTTTGACCGAATCGCCGGCCTGCTCGGCGGCGGCGGCATCCTCGGCGCACTGGCGAACCTCGCGGTATCTGCGGTGAAGATGACGACGCTCGAGGGCGTGGACTTGCTGGTCGAAGGATTCAATGCCCTCCTCGGAGTAGTCGGCTCCCTCATCAGTTCGTTCACAAGCCTGATCCAAAAGAGCGCGGCCTATCAGGCAATCCAAGAGGAAGC
This sequence comes from uncultured Planctomycetales bacterium, assembly GCA_964390905.1. Classification (GTDB taxonomy): domain Bacteria; phylum Planctomycetota; class Phycisphaerae; order UBA1845; family JAFGLZ01; genus JAFGLZ01. The sequence continues at coordinate 33,168 of CAYMLO010000070.1, forward strand.
CCGGCCAATCTGGCAGGCGTTCTACGACTTGATCGGCGAGTTCTTGTGGCCGATTGCCGCTGCAATCAAGGTGGTCCGTGAGTGGCTCGGCATCCAGAGCGATGTCAACGATGAAACGAGGGAGGCGCTACAGAACCTCAACGTCCCGATCGGCTGGAAGATGGAGCGGCTACGCTATGAAGCCATCCGACCCGGCGAACCACCGCCCTCCACAGGGGGCGGCGCAGAGATCGAAATCCCGCCGTGGGCCGAGCCGTTCGGCCAGGCACTCGGAGAGGCGATCATCGGCTTGCTCGAGGGCTTCGGGATCTCAAGCTGGACGGACATCCTTGAGGGCGTTCGCGAGAAAGCGTCGCGGCTCTGGTCGTGGATCACCTCGCGCCTTCCGGACATCATGGATGCGGCCGACCAGTCCATCCGCATCGTCGGGGACTTCCTCGAACGCAACGGGATCACGCTCGATGGGATCATCAGTTGGATCCAACGCGGGATCACATGGTTCATTGAGGAAGGCCCCGGGTGGATCGAGGACCTGACAGACTGGCTAGACCGCGTTGTGGACGCAATCGAAGCGGGCGCGGCCTGGCTGACAGAGAACCTCCCAACATGGAATGAACTCTCGGCGTCCATCGACAACTGGATCGACGAACTCGGCGGCCTGATGGACTTCGATGGCGTGAAGTCCGAGCTGTCTGGAATCGAGACGCAGATCGGGCTTTTGAAGCGCGCGCTTGTCTACGCCCTAGCAGTTGTTGGCGGCGCGATCGTCGGGGCGACCGCAGGGATCAATCCTGTCCGGTGGGGCGCGGCAGCACTTGGGGCTATCGGCGGCGGGCTGGCTGCCTTCCTCTTCGACCTCTTGTCGCCGGGCTTCCAACACGGAGGGGAGATCGGTGCCTTGCCGGGAATGCCGGCATTGCCGATCGGTGCTCCGGTAGCAGTCAAGGCGCATGTAGGAGAAACGATTGCGCCGATAGGGCGATCTCCCGCGTTCGCTGGGGCAGGGGCTGGCGGCATGGATGTCAAGGTCTATCTCGGTTCCGGGTTCTACCGCGAGTGTGCCGACTATATGGTCAAGGTGATCGACCGCAATGGGCGCGAATACGTTGGGAAGTCGCATTCCGCATCAGGTCTGACTAGGAGAATCGGGTGAGGTCCTTCACGAAGGCCACGAACAAGCAAGCGGTCTTGCTCAAGTTCGAGGTCGATCATACCGATGGAACGACTAGGAACATCGCCGATCGCGTCAGGCGAATCACCGTTGGCTCGGATGTCGATCGCAAGGATTGGTACTGCCGTGTCGACCTGACGAATCATCCGAACCTGAACTCGCTCGATCCGCTGGACTCTAGTTCGACTCTCAACAAGGATGGATCGAGCGTATACGACCCTCTGCTCGAACGGTCTCACGACGTGCGTGCCTACATCCGCAAGGACGCTGGCGACTCGTGGGAGCTTGCCTTTCAGGGCTATGCGCTAGGAGCGAGTTCACACACTGAGGTCGAGATGGACGACACGGTGTCGTTCGAGCCGTATGGCATTTCCTCTCGGTACAAGCGCGACCAGCGCATGAGCAAGTGGGTCTACGAAGGCCGGACCATCGCTGATCTCACCGCGTCGGTTCTGGCCGACTCAGAGTTCTCGGGGAACCTAGCCCACGTGGTCGTTGAGGACAATCCGAACTTCGCGATCGACACGTACGCGACGGGCGAGGTCACGACGTGGGAGGCGCTACAGAACGCGGTCCATCCGACAGGCTACGTCCTGGCCTGTCGGTACAAGGCAAACGCAACCGCATTCAACGATGGATCTGCGTTGTCAACAAGCGGGGAGGGATTCTATCCCGTCCTCTACGACCCGCTGCGCTACGGGACAGGTCTCAGCGCTGAGACAGCGTTGGTCCAGGCTGCTCGTGGAGTAGACGCCACGTTCACCGGGCAGTTCTCCGTTCGCGACGTTGAGGTGGGCATTGAGGACGTTCGGAACTTCATTCAACTCTACTACTACGACCGGACGATTGCCCGCACCAACAACATCATCGTTAGCGACTCGACCTCGCGCGACAACTATGGAATCCCGTCAGGCGGGACGGCGCGTAAGTACTGCAAGATGCGCCTTGTCGAGGAGCGAGGGTCCTGCATCGACACTGAGGGAGAGGCCGAGGACTATGCTTACGCCTGCCTTCATGACCTCATGGATCCAACGCCGGATGTGCGGATCACGATCCCCTATGTGTACCCGAATGCGGAGCCGCACGACTACATCCGCTTCGTGGGGAACGACTACACAATCGACGTTGGAGTCATGAGCGTTGAGTGGACATTCGACGTGGAGAACCAAGTAGGGCAGACCATCATCTCCGGCACGGTCAACAAGGTGATCGGCGAACGCGCGTACTGGCTCGGGCAGGACCTCACCGAAGAAGAGCGCCAGGCGCGGTATCAGGCGTGGTTGCTCGGCGCGATGGAAAAGCTGCCCACTCCGAGCGGTCTTCACCTTCGGACGTTCGTTACCCAGGGAGACGATGGAACGTGGGTGAGTGCCGTTCATGCGAGCTGGAATGCCTGCCGGTCATGGCAGTTTGACCATACGGACGTTTGGGCGTCGATCGGCAGGGAGGGGCGTTGGGGCTCTGCTCCGTATACGCAGACGCGCAAGAACTACGCAATGATCTCCCCTGTTCCGACAGGGGCTCAGGTTTGGGTGCGAGTGAAGCATATTCCGTGGAATCCGATAAACGATCAGGGTCGTGCGATGGGGGGATGAGATGGCACTGACGAAGGACAGAACCGAAATCATGTCGAGCGTGGCGGTCAGCAATTCAAGCTCTACGACACTCGGGCAATGCACCAAGGTGGACTGCACGAAGTTCGCGGAGTTGATCTGTGAAGCGGTCGTGCAGTTCCACGCATCGGCATCGGGCGACGTGCGAATCCATGCGCGGGCAAGCACGGAAGATACGACGGCTGCATGGTCGCAATGCGTTGACTACGGCGCTGACGAGACTGGGTATTTCGATGTGACTTGTGATGCAGGCAACACCGTGCGCAAGACGGTGCCACTGTGGAGCGATCCACTCTACCTCAAGTTCGTGGCGACGAACTACGACGACACAGTAGCCGCTACGGTCACGGTCGCGTATGTCGGCCAAGAGATCGACCCGACATAGGAGGCGAAGATGATTCCAGGCAAACTCCCAGGCGGCGGGATCAACCGGCTTGCCGATGTCGCTGTAGCATCTGCTTCGACTGGGCAGCTCCTCGTCTACAACAGCACTACCGGCAAGTGGGCGAATAGCTCGATCGTCACCGCTAACACGACGTTCCGCCGAGCAGACGACACGGTCGTGGTCGGAATCGACTGTGCGGTAGCTACGGACGACAAGTATGCCACGCTGAAGTTCCTGGATACCGCAGTCCAGAAGTACGGCATCAACTACCAGCAATCCACCGGCGACTTGTATATCTGGTCGTACACGGATTCTGAGTACGTGCTTCAGTTCGACGTGTCGGAAAGGGACCTGAAGTTGATCCCGAGTGGAGGCGGTTGTGTTGGTGTTGGGACATCGGCCTTCGGCGCAAACGCAGTAGGCGTTCTGACCATCAAGGCGGGGACACACCCAACGGCCGAGGCGGCTGATTGCTCGTCCTTCTTCGTTGAGGATGCAGGGGGCGCGGGCACGGCCTCCCCCTTTGCTATCGACGAGGAAGAGAATGAGGCGGAGTTGGCCCCGCACGTGTTCAAGCTCTTCGACCCGGACCCAAACGCGGTTTACCCGTGGTCGTTCTACGGGCGTAACGGCCTACTTGGAGTGGAGATCAACGTTGACATGTACGGGGCGATCCACGCGCTAGAGGAGATCACCGGCAAGCAGTTCATTCACACGGCAGAGATTCCGCGGAAGGTCGAATACGAGGACTGGCTTGCACTGAAACGCGAGCAGTTCGTCGTGCAGTGGATCGAGGAGAACACGGCCGAAGAGGAGGTCCCTGTCGAGAATGCTGTCGAGGAGCGGATTGTCGGCGGGAAAGGGAAGCGGCGGTATGAGCTGGTAGACGGCGTGGTTCATGAAGTCCATGACCGGAGTACAAAGCCAGCCCGGCGGCGCGTCCTGAAGGCAGGACACCGCTTCGACGAAGAGACCGGCAAGGCCTATCGCCTCGTCACGCCGACAAGGGAAGCGGCAGAAGCAGCCGCCAAGAAGGAGTTCCGGAAGGATCTCCCGAAGTGGCTCAAGGACCGGGTAAAGCATGGGTAACGACCGCATCACCGCACAGATGATCCACCTCCGTGCCTACCCCGACCAGTGGGCGTCGGACTTCTCTGTAGTGAAGACCATCACGGCGCTCGGTGATGTAACGCCGCCGGCCGCTGTGAGTGGACTGAGCGCGACAGCGAAGCAAGGCGCAATCCTGCTCACGTGGGACAACCCGTCCCTCAACCGAGACGGGTCTACACTGAGAGACCAGGACCGAGTTCGGCTCTACCGTAGTTCCGCTGCATCGATCAACATTGACAACTCGGCCACCTTCGACGACACAACGGACATCGGGTGGACCGAGCAGTACCGCGACGACGTAGGCGCGGGCATCACCAAGTATTACAAAGTCACCGCGTTCGATCGCACAAGGAATCAAAGCCTAGCCTCTAGCGAAGTTCATGCGACAGCCGGGGACGTCGACCCGACGACAGACATCCCGGACAATGCGAGCGGGCTTGTGTTCGATGACACAATCGGCACAGGCGGGGTGACTACAGGCGACGGGATGATTGCTGTTGTCTTCCAAGACCCGGCGACAACCTGGCGCAACTTCGATCACTACCAGCTATGGTATGCCGAGGACTCAGGCGGTGGCTACGGTGCGTGGACGGAGATCGCCCACGTCGAGCGGTGGGGGCACCTACTCCAAGACCTCGACACAACGCACGCGTTCAAGTTCAAGGCGATCATCGTCGCAACCGACGGGACGCCGAGCTCGATAGCTGACGAAGAGGACAACAGCGGTTCGGGCTTCACGCCGAATCAGGCGGACAACTCGAACATCACGGCCGTTGCTGTAGTGGCGAAGTACATCATCGCCATCAACGAGGTGCGTACTGCGCACCTCAAGGCCGGCACGATCACCGGCGACAAGATCTCAAGCACGACCACGATCACCGCTGGCACAGGCAACGACGTTGGCGTACTCGACGGCGCGGACGGGACGTATCGGATCTACGCTGGCCACGCAACGCCAGCGAGTGCTCCGTTCCGCGTAACGAAGGCCGGCGTTGCCTACATGACCGGCGCGGTGATCTCCGGCACGATCACCGTGACAGGCGGCCCGCTCCTCGGCCAGAGCGGCGGGGCGAACGTCCTTTACGACGCAGGGATGGAACAGGCGAGCACGCCCTACTGGGGAAGCAATGGCGCGCGCCAGGCAAGCGGAGGGAATCAGTCAAACGCGTGGTGGAAGATCACGCGGGCGGGTAGCAACGTCAACGACAACGCCCTCGACCACGACGGCGGCATTCGCTACATCGAGGTCAACCCCGGCGAGATCTGGGAGTTCGGCGGGGACATCAAGACGGACGGGGCCTGCACGGGGCGCATCCTCGTCCAGGCGCTCGACGCAGACAAGAGCAATGTCGGATGGGCGACCGTCTTGTCGCGGAACAACGCAGCATGGGGCTCCGAGTCGACGACGTACACAGTGGCCGCGACGGTCAAGTTCCTGAAGTTCTACCTGCAGGCGTACGACTCTGACGGCTGGGCCGGCTTCGACAACTGCTTCCTGCGTCGCGCGGATCTGGAGTGGTCCTACATCCAGAACGTCTCGATCGAGAACGCTGACATCGTGAGTATGACCTTCGACAAGATCACGGCTGCGACGAACACCGCAAGCCTCGTGATCGGCGGGGCGGGCTACCTCAAATCGTCGAACTACTCGGCAGGCTCGGCGGGGTTTATTGTCAATGGCGATGGGTCGGCCGAGTTCAACAACGTAACGGTCCGCGGAACGCTCGACTTCGCGCACATCACGAAGCAATCGCTGTCGGTATTGAACTCGGAGCTGGCGGGGGGCATTACATCCAACAAGATCACATCCGTGGATGCGGGTACAATCAGCGCCGGGACACTCACTTCTTGCGATATCCGCACAGCTGCAAGCGGAGCAAGGGCACAGCTTGATGCAGGCGGATTGTTCGAGGCCCATACGTTCACAATCTATGATGCGACAAGACAGCGTGTTTTCCTGGGGGCGGGAGCGCTTATACTTTACGATTCCGGCGGGACTGCCCAATCGCAGATCGTGGACAGCGATTCTGGCGCTAATGATTACATGGCCTTCTTCCGTTGTGACTCTACTACTGCCGGGAAGCCAGTATTGAAGTTGGATCAAGACGATATCTCAGAAGGGTTTATTGACTTCGTTGGTTCAGATCGAGGAGCGATCGATGAAGGGACTAGTTCCGTGAAGAGCGTCCGCGTAGAGGTGAACGGCGTTGTTGGCCGTATCGCGATCTATGCTGATGCGTAGGAATCCCCACTGATCTAGCCACCCATTCGGCGGCATCCACATCTGAGCAATGCCGACAGATGGATCGTTGATGTCCCTGTATTCGGGCTCAAGTGGGAGGATGTCCAGGGTGCCGCTTGAGAGCAAGTTGGCTGATTGAGCAAGCCACAGCCACGGCCCAAGCGCACACCACTGTTCTAGGTGAGCCGCCTCGTGGGCAACCATCTCAGTTCTGTGCAGCTCGGACGGAAGTGACTCATCGCAGATCATCACGTTGCCGTAGCACAGGCCACGGAAGAGATCGCGAGTATCCATCCAGCAAAGCCATGTGGGATGAACTGAGACGCTGAACCCCGACTCGGTGGTTTCCACGTGGGCACGCACATCGTAGAGCGACACATCCGCGCCGAAGATCAGCGCTCCGATGAGCGCAGCGGTTGACAGAACTGAGAGGAGCGGAAACTCGACTCTCATAGATTCTCACCATCGACCAGTATAAGCACGGCGGGCCAGATGTCAACCCCTCGCCGGCAGGGGTCTTGACAGCGAACAGGGAATGCCCTAGACTCCGTTGTGAGGGACGACCTCAGACACGAGGCCCCGGCTACGGTCGGGGCCTTGCGCGTCAAAGGAGGCGGTCAGGCCATGCCGAGCGGCAACCTCACACCCACGGAGCATTGGGAGCTGTCTGCACGCCAGGCCTCAATTGCTGCACTCCAACAGGAGCGGCAGGCCCTTCTCAACGAGAAGGCGTTCATTGAGACTAGGTATGGACAGATCGAGCAGCGCATCCAACTCATTCCCCAGGACCTCGCGACGGAAACGCTCATGCGCGATTCCGTTGTCAAGAAGATCGGGGAGCGCGTGGGTGCGCAAGGAGAGCAGAAGACGTGGCAGTTCAAACTAGGCAAGCAGCCGAAAGACAGTATGGTCACATGGGAGGGATCCGATGAGAAAGGCTCTGAAGGCAGTTCTGATTAGCGCGGCGGTAGTTGGGTTGTCGTTGGCGGCGTTCGCCGACCTGGGATTCTATGCAGACTCACGGCTTGACTTCGAGGTAGCTCCAGTTGGTTTCATCCCGGCACTCTCGCTTGAGCTTGGATGGGAGTCGCCGCGGTTCGCGGATGTACTGACCGAAGCATCGTCCATTGAGTTCGGCGTATCGATTGGCAATCCGAACGTGTGGGACTTCGCCGACGACTACGCGGCCACCTTTGAGGCCGACGTGGCATTCGGCGGGCTCGCGCTTGGCGGCACGTACGAGGTAACCGTAGACAGCAACCAACTGCGTCTCGGCCGGCTCGTGTTCGCTGGGTGGGCTGCGGACGTTGCTTTGGTATGGACGCCGGCGGCATATGCGGCCATCACGCTCGGCGCGGAGCTGGCGCATCTGATGGCAACGCCGTATGTAGAAGCGCGGTTCGACTGGTAGGAGGTGTGCGGTGTTCAAGAAGATCGGCAAAGCGATTGAGATCCTGAGGATCATCATCGCGCTGATTCCATTCATCCGGCAGCTCATCGAGGCAGTGGAAATCCCGGGCAACGGCACTGCGAAGAAAGCGGCTGTGCTCGAGGCTGTCGGGGGAATCATTGACAACTTGCCCTGGGAGATTGCAGACGACGTGAAGGAATCAGTCCTTGCGATCATCAGCGGGATCGTCGACTTGATCGTGGGGATTCTGAACCTCCTCGGCCACGACTGGGGGCAAAGCTAGGACATCAGGCGAGCCGGCCGGGGAACTGGCGCCCTCCAGGGTTCCCACGGCCATTCTCCAGGCCACCTCCTTACCTGGAGCCCCGGCCGGCGGGTGTGAGGTGGGTGACGGTTGGATACAGCAGTAGCGGTGGTCGAAAAGGGTCCTGAGTGGATCGAGGCAATCGGACAGCTAACGCCTTGGGTGGCGATCGGGCTATTCGTCGTCGTTGTCGTTGCGCTGTTCGTCTACGCCCTGCGGCATGACAAGAGGTCGACCATTGAGACGATCAGGACCGTCTCGGAGACGATCGTCGAGCCACTGGCCGAGGCACAGCGCGAGAGCGTGGGCCAACTCAAGGAGGTCGTAAGCAACCACCTCGATCATGATCGCGAAGAGCGGACTGAGACGCGTCTAGCGATCCGCGAACACACGGAGGTTCTCAAGGAGGTTCTGAATCGGCTTCCGCGCGATCAGTAGCTAGTAAGTTCAACTTCGACGATCTTGGCGGTCGTTGCACGTTTCCCCATGACGTCTACATACGTATGATCGGTCAGATACTGACCGACCGCTACGTCGCTCCCGTTGTCCCATTCCTGGAATGAAGTGCCGTCAACACACTCGATCTCGAACCAGACCTGGTAGTAACTGATGGGGACATCGCCGGTGTTGGTTATGCGGTAGTCGATTCGGACATCTGTAGGTGACCCGAGAAACGTGAGTTGCTGCCATTCGATGATCTCAACCTCGGCGGCTGGTGGGTGGATGACAGAGCAGGCAACGGCATTCAGGAGGCACAGAGTCAGGAGCACCAGTCCATGTACCTTCCCTGAGAGACTACGCGCGCGCATGTGCATCACCTCGGCGAAGATACTAGCCTGGAGTTCTGGAAAAGCACAAGACCCCGCATTGCGCGGGGCCTTGGCCGTCTTCATCCTCAGCGGTCAGGCCATAGGAGTGAAAGACAAACCTATTGTAGCGGCTGCCCGCGAAAATCCAAGCGCCGCGCCGCGGACTAGACAGTGTACCGAAATGATGCTAGGCTGCTATGCTGGACGGTGGCTATGGATCCATGCTTGTACTGCGAACATCGAACGCGGAGGGGGCGACTTGTGGTCTATGTCAATTTGCGCTTCCGCCGCGAACGGGTGATCCCACGGATGGAAGCCTTAGCAGGAAAGCGGAAACGTTCCCTAAGCTACATGATCTTGGCTGCTTGCGCCGAATATCTGCGGATACATGAGGAGACGTGAGTACACTAGACAGGCGGCGCTCCCGTAGTATACTTGCGCTTGGAGGGTGAGGGGGAACCATGGGGGACGGATCAGTTCCCGGGCCGTCAGATTCGCCGAAGGGGACATCTGTCCCTTTTCTCTTGACGGCGGCGCGCTATTGTGATATTGTGGTAGCGCAATGAAGAGGCGGAAGACAGTGATGATCGACCCAGATCTACACCAGAAGGCGAAGATCGCCGCTGCTGAACGCGGGGAAGGTCTGTATGCGTTGATTGAGGAAGCAGTCCGGGCATACCTGAAGGAGGTCCCAGATGAAGGGAGACAGATGGAAAGTGCCCCCGAGCCCTGAGGCCCGGGGGCAACGTGAGTTGTCCGCTTGCCAGAGCGGACGTGAAGCAAACAGCGACCAAAGAATAGAGCGAACCGCCCAGGATGTCAATAGGGGGCGCTCTGTCGATCATCCAACCTACTACCACGTCGGCCACACGCTGCACGGCGAGCGCGTCTACTGGCATCCCCAGCAGGGCCTCGCCGTTGAGAAGGATTGCTCGTATCTCCTCGAGCTTCCTAACAACGCGACGGTCGACTGGTTGATCCCCGACGAACTCTGGGCCGCGCTTGCGGTCAATCCCGATCTGCACGCGGCGCTTCCGGCGGACCTGCTGGATCTGATTGACTGGGCCGAGGATTGCGCGCGCGAGCGGGACGGGATGATCGCAGCGGCGAACGCCTCGCTGATCCGGACGGAGGTGGTGTGATGACCACCATCGACGAGGCTGTTACAGCGGCGGCGACCGTCTACCACTACCTCCGCCGCAACGAGTACCCGCGCCATGTTTCCGACCAAGCCTATCTCGTCTGGGACAGGCTGGAGCGCGATTCGCGGGCGGCGGAAAAGGGAGCGCCGCACGCAGCCCCCGCCACGGTCGAAGGAAAGCGCGATGGATAGCGGCAAGTGCCCCCACGAGTTGCTGATCGTCCACGGCGACGGTGTGTGGTTCTGGGCCGAGTGCGGTGCTTGTGGAATGGAGGGGCCGAAGGCGAGTTCGCCTGGTGCGGCGCGGGCGAAGTTCAACCGGCGTCGCGGGCGGCAACCGAAGCGCCGAGGGCCGGTCTGGCTCCATGCGGCACAAGAGGAGGGATAGCGATGATGCTCCGCTGCGAGAGGTGCGGCTTCGAGATCGCCGAGGAGCGGTTCGCCGAGCGGTGTGCGGCGGCGGCGCGCTTCGACGAGGAGGTAGTGAGGCTGATCGAGGACGGCGAGTGCCCGGAGTGCGGGATGGGCACGCTTGAGGAGGCGTGATGATTGTAATTGACCTAACGGATGACGAAAAGATTCTTGCCCGCGCGAGTGCCTTCGAGGCAATCAAGGCGGTAAGAACCCGGGTAGGCTGTTCGATTCTGCAGGCGAAAGAATCTGTGGATGCGTTTCGCGCCGGCCGCGACGACCCGGTGACAGTTCTAACAGCAGAGGAGATATCCCTCCGCGACTGGTTCGCGGGAGAGTATGATAGTTCGCGAGTGAGTTTTCCGGATACAGAGACGATGGCGAAGTACGTGGACGAGAAAGACATCCCCAACCCAGCGGATTGGCTAGCGATCCTGGCGTTGGCGCGCCGCGCGGAATCCAAGTTGCGGTATGACTACGCCGACGCGATGCTCGCCGAGCGAGAGAAGGCTGGCGCGCTCAAGGAGGTGGAAGAATGAGCGCCCAGACGATGCCGGAAGCCATCGAGATCATCAAGCGCCCGTTCCATACGACGGAGATCGAATGGCGAGTGCAGCGGAGCGGCGAGAGCGGCGGTAAGGTCTGGGCGATCGTCGTTCCCTACATCACAGCCCGCGCCGCACACGAGCGCCTGGATGAAGCCTTCAACCCGTGGGGCTGGCGCACTGAGTTCCGCGTCATGGAGGTTCCGGGCGGCACGGCGGGCGTCATCTGCCGGCTGTGGTATCAGCATCCAGAGAGCGGGGAATGGGAGTGGAAGGAGAACGGGGCGGGACAGACGCAGATCGAGCCCTTCAAGGGCGGGCTGTCAGACTCGGAGAAGCGGGCGTTTGAAGAGCTTGGCGGCGGGCGGTATCTGTACTCGCTCGTTGACCAGTTCGCGGAGACGTCCAGCACGCGGAGCAGCAAGACGCCAGAGTACGCGAAGACCAAAGACGGCACCGTATTCTACTGGGGGCCGCCGCTACTGCCGGAGTGGGCCATCCCTGGGGTTCGCGATGCGGCGAGTGCTGCCAGCGAACAGATCACGGGAGAGCCCCTGGGCATCCCAGAGCAGTATCCGGAGTTCGATGCGCTCGTCGATAGCCATGGCGGGAAGCGCGGTATCAACGATCTTCGTGCGGTGGGCGTGGTTGCGCGTCAGCACGGGTGGACAGAGCAGCGGCTCTTGGAATGGATCGCCTCTACGGAGATCGATCTGCGCAATTCCCCGAAGCAATCTGACTTCGCCAAGCTCAAGTTCCTGATCGGACAAGAGGTGGCAGCGAAGGAGCGGCACGGGGCGGGGGTGAAGTGATGAAAGACGGAGGGCCGGCGTTTCCGAATCGGTTTGCGGAATTCGAAGATGGTGGCGTAGGACGCCTCGTCGGAGTCTCAGATCATCCTGGCATGTCCCTCCGCGACTGGTTTGCGGGGATGGCGATGGCCGGTTGGTTTAACGTCTTTGACAAGGAGCTGTTGACGCAGGCAAAGAGAGAAGGGATGGATGGCGCGGAGTTAAACCAGACGATCGCAGCCGCTGCCTATGAGATCGCCGACGCGATGCTCGCCGAGCGAGAGGCGGCGCGGGCGAAGTTCAACCGGCGTCGCGGGCGGCAACCGAAGCGCCGAGCGAAGGAGGAAGCATGACCACGAAGCCGGTCGAGGTGCCCGAAGCTGGCGCACTGGCAACCCAGGAATCAGTCGGGCGGGGGTTCCAGAACTTCCGGGTAGAGGATGCCCTACTGCCCAGGATCCGGCTCAACGGAAAGAGAGGCGTCTTCGTCTCGAATCTTGAGCCAGACGATGAAGGGACCAAGACGCTGATATTCGTCCCGCTCCTGATGACCAGGTCGCGGACGATGTTCGTCGAGGAAGGCGATGAGAAGATCGTAGCCGTCTGCCGATCCGCCGACGGGGACCAGCCGGCATGGTCAGAGCCGGGGTTCTGGACTGAGGAGCGGCCCCAGGCATGTATGGGCTGCAAGTATGCCCAGTGGGGCGCGGACAAGACACCGCCGCAGTGTGACCTGTTCTGGAACTTCCTCTGCGTCACGCCAGGGAACGCCATGCCGTTCGTCTTCAGCGCTCGGCGTACTGCCATTCCCGCAGCGAAGAGGATGATGTCCGTGCTCAAGGCGTCGGGCAACGACCTGTTCGCTGCTGAGGTGACGTTCGGATCGAAGGAGGCAGGGACGGGGACTAAGACCTACTCGCGCCTGACATTCGATGGGCATCGGTGGCTTGACGGCGACGAGCTCCTGCAGTACGAGGGGCTCTACATGACCTACGTCAGCGGCAACGAGCACCTTGCTGAGATGCTGTCGGGTGTTCAGATGGAGAACACCGGTGACGAGGAAGCGACACCATTCTAGGCAAGGAAGCGTGATGAACGGGGAGGCTGCAGCGCGTGACGCGCAATGGGATGTAAGCGCAGGCCCATGTCCCCGCCTGCAAACGATCGAGGCTCGCGCGCGGAGCCACTCGGGGAGTCGGTTCGAATCCGGCCAGCCGCCCCGCAAGATCGCCGGGTACGAGAGCCTGGCATGCGCACAACCCGTTTTCATCGGCGGGCCTCCTTGACTCAGGGCGGGGTTGCCTGCGGGCGCCCCGCCCTCCCGAACGAAGCCCCGCGGCGGACGCGACCGGGTTCAAGCCCCGGCGGGGTGCCAGCGGCCCAAGCGCTACAGCGCAGGGAGGAGGACGATAGCCACCTTCAACGGATTGCGCAACAGCATGAGCAGCCGGGGCCTTGGGCCGCGCCCTGGCGCAGAGAGGGGGAACCGATGCACCGAGGAGGACTGACCTCGAACGGCGCGACGGCCCGTGTGTACAGAGTTCTCAGGTCCCGACCAAACCAGTGGGTCAGTGGCCCGGAACTGGCACGAGCCGCCGCAATCGATCCCGACTGGCCGTTGACCGCCGTCTCTACGCGGATTGCCGAAGTGCGGAACCACCCCGGGCTCCCACTGGGCGAGCAGGTCGAATCGGCGCAGCGCGGGAAGGGATTCTACTACCGTTTGCGCGTCCATGTCGAGGCGGAGCAGCTCGCCCTCTACTGATGCCCAAGGCTGAGGAGCGGGAGAACTTCGAGCGCGTGCGGGACCTGCTCACTCGCGGGATGCGGTGGAATGAGGACGATCAGTGCTGGGAGGACGTGGGGCGGCGGCCGAGCGCGGCGTTTGTCGCGCGGCTGGTGGAGGATGTAGAGTCGGGCGAGGAGGACGGATGAAGAAGACATTGATCGCGATCATGGCAATCGGCGGATTCCTTGTGGCTCTGTGGTTTGCAAGCATTCTCCAGTTGCCGATGCGATATGGAGGCCAGTGGATTATCGCCACTACAATGCCGCAGATCTGCTGGGTGCCCACAAGCAACGTGGATGGGACATACTCAGCCACTGGTACCGGATGGAGCAAGATGCCCGGCAAGGATGTTTGGTATCGCGTCCTGGGCCGACCGACCAGGGGCGTGACAGTCGCTGAACTACAGGTACAGGGGCACGTCTGTTACCCTGGCGAGACGGCTGAACAGTGTGGTCGGCGGCGAGCCTTTGAGGAGGACGGATGATCCGAGCGATCGTAGCAGCCTGGAGGTTCGAGCGCGATATGCTGGCAGTGAATCGCGCAGCTCCGACATTGCCTTGGCCACGCGGGAGACTGCGCCGACAACTCACATTCGATTTCGCGCTGATGGGAATGCCACAATGGGACCGGGCAGCGTTCGATGCGGCTCTTCACAGAGAGGAGGAGGGATGAAGGGCGGAGGCGATCAAGTCCAGATGGATGACGAGATCGTCAACTGTTACTGTTGTTTGCCTGCCGGGCTTGCTTGGGCGCAACCGATGTATGCAGCATTCATCGACCTTCTTCGGGCGCGATGCAGATTCCTAGGCACTTGCCATGATGCGGTCAGGAGCGATGATACGTAAGGTCTTCCGCTACATGCGAGTCTCGACCGACCAGCAAGCCGAGCACGGCTACTCGTTGGAGGCACAGGACCAGGTACTCCGTGACTACGCTGCTGGGCATCAGCTTGAGATCGCCGCCTCGTTCGTCGAAAGCGAGTCGGCGTTCACTTCGGGCAAGCGGCCCGAGTTCGCGCGGATGTGTGCGGCGCTTCGAGTTAGGTCCGACGTGAATGCTGTCCTCGTCTACAAGCTCGACCGCCTCGCCCGGAACATGACGGACTTCGCACTCCTCACCGAAGACCTGGGCGCGACGCTGATCTCGATGACTGAGGGCGAGGTGTCGGACCGTGACAGCGGGACGTCGCTGATCGGCGGGATTCACGCGGTCGTCGCCCGGCACTACTCTCAGCAGCTCTCTCAGCGCGTTGCGCTCGGCCTGAAGACGAAAGCGCGGCGCGGCGAGTGGCCGACCTACGCGCCGACTGGCTACGTCAACAAGCGCGATGGCCGGGATGCGTGGATCGAGCCAGATCAAAGCTCCGCGCCGATCATCACAAAGCTGTTCACGATGTACGCCCACACGCAGATGAGCGTTGCGGAAGTCGCGGCCTGGGCGCGGGCAGCCGGGCTGCGCTCGCGCTACGGCGGCAAGATCTACAAAAGCGCGGTCCACAAGATGCTGCAGGATCCGATCTACCGCGGCGCGGTCGTCTGGCACGGCGAGGAGTATCCGGGTAAGCATGAGGCGATCGTCGACCCGCAGACATGGCGAGCGGTGCAGGACAAGCTCCATGGGCGGACTGGCCCACGGCGTCAGCACCGACACTTCCCCTTCCGCGACACGTTCACACTGACGTGCGCCTACTGCGGCGGGCAGATCACGGCGAGTCGGATCACGAATCGCCACGGCGGGGAGTACGTCTACTACCACTGTACGCGCTCGACGCGGTGTAAGGGCGGCAAGTGCGAGCAGCCGTTCTGGCGCGAGGATGTACTGTCTGAGCGGCTACGCTGCATCGTAGAGGGCATCCATGTGCCCGGCCCGGTTGTGAGCCGGCTGCTCCGCGAGTTCCGGGAGAACGCCGAACAAGCCGAGCGCACGCGCAAGGCCAAGTTGATCCAACTGAAGGCGGAACAGCGGCGGCTCGAGGAGATGCGGAACGCGCTGCTCCTCGAGAAGATTGAGCAGATCATCGAACCGAAGCAGTGGGCCGACGTCGACCGCGACCTCGCAGCGAGAGGGGCAGTCGTCGCCGATGAGATCGAGGGCATGTCAGGGGGCGCGAGATGCCCGAACGACGTGGCCGCGACGTTCAAACTTCTCAAGCTCGCACCGATACGGTATAATAAGTGGGGTCACGAGGAGAGGGCCGAGCTGCTCCAGGCACTAGCTTCAAACTGCGTGCTCAGTCGCGAAAACGTCCTCCCCAACTACAGGCCGCCCTTCGACGCGGTAGCGTCAGCGGTCGAAACTGGAGACTGGTTGGGCGTGATGGACGTAGTTCAAACGCACGCAAGGGGAGCTGAACCGGCTGCCAGGCTGGTAGGAGTAGCGTAGCCCCAGATGAGGGGGCAGCGTGAGGGAAGAAACAGCAGGCCCCGGCAAGGGCCGGGTGAGACAGGCAGTCCCAGAAACACTCCAGGTGCGCAAGCCGTTTTCTGGCCTCTTCCCCTGGTCGCAGGCAGTAGCCGATGCGATCAGGGAAGACATGGCGGCAAACGGCTATGATCCCGCCTTCCCAATTGTGGTTTGGGAAGGCGCTATCGTAGATGGGCACACGCGCGCAAAAGTAGCTACCGATCTAAAGATCCAAGCCCTTGTTGTTGACAAGGCATTCGGCTCGGTGCGCGAGGCGCTCGCCTACGCCGTTCACTGTCAGCGCGACCGGCGCAACCTGTCCAATGAGGGGCTGATGAATGCCATCGCGGCGATCGACGCCGAGTACCGGGAGCAGGCGAAGGAGCGGCAGAAGGAGCTTGGTCGGCAGGCGGCGCGCACCGATCTTGGCCAGGGACCCTTACCTTCCAAAGAAGGGAAGGGTTCCAAGGGTGAATCGGCCGAACAGACCGGCAGGGCGCTCGGCGTTTCGCGCAGCACGGTTGAGCGTGTGAGGGCAATCGAGGATGACGAGACGCCTGCCGAGATCAAGGAGAAAGTGCGGTCGGGCGCGGTGTCGATCACCAAGGGAGCGGAGATGGCCCGGGCGGCGCGCGGGACAGCGTGCCAACAAACTGTGGCAGAACCGAGATTCATCACTCGGCTCCGCCGCGCGACCGAGATGGGAGAAAAGGAAGTGCGGGAACACGGTTTGGCAGAGCAGTATGTAGCGGCGGTCGTAGGCATTCGCGATCGTCTCAATGGAATCCTGAATCAAGCCACCAAGGGGGGTATGCAGTGAAGAAGGTAAGCGCAGAGGAACTAAGCGTCCAAGATCTCGTGGTTGATGTCTCATGCCAGCGCGAACACGTGAACTGGCACTTCGTCCGGAAGATCGCAGATAACTGGGATTGGGCGCTCTGTCAACCACTTGATGTTGTGAGAAACGGCGCAGGATACACCGTTCTCGATGGGCAGCATCGTCTACTTGCAGCCCGCCGCGCTGGCATCAGCAAACTCCCGTGCCGCGTGCACAGCAAGTGCGGGGATCCGGAAAGGTCGAGGTTGTTCTTGGACCTCAACGAGCAGCGGCACGGCGTTGGCGCGCGTGATAAGCTCCGGAATAAGGCAAGCACCGGCGATTCGCGCTACGTTGAAGCCGTCGAGATTCTTCGGAGGTACGGACTTGCTGTTAGCAAGCAGGATACTGGAATGCGCCTTACCTGTGCTGCAGCGGTTAGCCACATCATTGAGAAGTACGGGGCAGAGCGCCTCAAAGAAGCCATGTTGTTTGTTGAGAAGGCGTGGCCGAATGACCCACGGAGATTCCAGGGATGGATCCTGCGGGGAGTTGCCGCCTTTCAGGAACAACTATGGGGGCTTGAGCCATCTGGCACACTAGCGGCATATAAGAACCTTGTTTCTACTGCGCGCCAGAAGATCGGGGCGCGATTCACGCT
>CAYMLO010000070.1:50780-52232 GCA_964390905.1 uncultured Planctomycetales bacterium
GTCATCACGAAGGCGCAGGAACGATTCCCGTATCGCCCGCATGGCGAGCAGGCCGTCTGTCAGGCACTGGTCGATCTCTATAACTGGAGGCGGCGGAACCATCGCATCTGAGGCACCGCATATACGGCGCGCCAGCAGCGCGGCGAGGGGGAGGAATGCCTAACGAGTCGTGGAATCCGTTACTCAAGAGCTACCCATTCAGCGAGAGAGTGAACGCAGTCTCCGTCGGCGCCGAGGTTCTGTTCGTCCGACTGATCGCTCAGGCAGATGACTATGGGAACTACTACGGCTCGCCGCGGATGCTGCTTGCCAGCCTTTTCCCTCATCGTTGGGCGAAGAAGGAGGTGACCGAGACGGACGTGGGCCGTTGGCGGGCCGAACTCGTAGCGAACGCGGTCGGGCCACTCGCCGCGCTCTACTCCGTCAACGGGTCTGAGTACCTTCACCTCATCAGTCCGAGGCGGCGGTTGCGCGGCGATGTGAAGCCCGATGAGAGGTTCCCGCGAGAGCCCGGGAATATAGAAGAGAAGGCACTTTCCGAACACGTAACGAACGCGGGCCGCGCGCGGGACGAGAACGTACCGCTAGACCCAGACCAAGACCCAGACCAAGACCCAGAAGAGAAGGAGTCCCCCACCGACCGAGTCATCAGGCGGCTGAACGAACTGCGCGAGGCCAACTGGACCTGGGCGAGCTTCCGCCCGTTGTCGGCCACGCACGCGAAGAACGTCGAGCATATCAACGGCCGGTTGTCGGACGGCTTCACCGAAGCGCAGTTGGTTCTCGTCCTCGAGTATCTCGCGGCCAAGGACCGCGGCGATGAGAAGTCGCGCCAGTTCTTCGACTGCGTGACGCCGTTTCGGACGTCGAACTTCGAGCGGTACCTGGCGATGGCCGAGGACTGGGATGCGCGTGGCCGGCCGGACCCGCGGCGCAACGGCGAGCGGCCGTCGATTCAGAAGCGGCCGGGGACGAGCCGCGGGCATGATTACTACCTAAGGCCAAACGCAACCAGAATAGCGGCTGGTAGTACCAAGCGCGAAGGAGGCGAGGATGTCTGAGCTGGCGAAGGAGATCGGAAAGATCTAAAGGAGGCAAAGAGTGGAGACATATGTAGTTGACAAGTCACAGGTAGAAAACGGGCAGTACGTCGGGAGGGCCGACCTCTCCCAGATTGTCGGGCATCTTCGATTCGAGGCGAACCTTGGGTCCGTCTACGTCGAAGGCAGCATTGCAGCTACTGGGATGATTGTCGCCAAGACCGGCTCGGGCATCAAGGCCGACGGGTCCATCGAGGCCGGCTGGCTCATCAAGGCCGGCGGGTACATCAAGGCCGGCGGGTACATCGAGGCCGGCTGGTTCATCAAGGCCGGCTGGTTCATCAAGGCCGGCTGGTCCATCAAGGCCGGCGGGTACATCAAGGCCGGCGGGTACATCGAGGCCGGCTGGTTC
>CAYMLO010000071.1:0-50926 GCA_964390905.1 uncultured Planctomycetales bacterium
CGACGGATACCGGCTTCCCACGGAAGCGGAATGGGAATACGCCTGCCGGGCGGGATCGAAGACGGACTACTGCTTCGGCAGCGACCCGCGCCAGCTGAAGCCCCACGCGTGGTTTGAGGCCAACGCCGCCAAGACGACGCACCCCGTCCGCCAGACCCAGCCCAACGCCTGGGGACTGTTCGACATGCACGGCAACGTGGCCGAGTGGTGCAACGACGTCTACGACAAGGACACCTACAAGACCAGCCCGAAGGCCAACCCCCGCGGCCCTGCAGAGGGCGAGAAGTACGTGCTGCGCGGCGGCGCCTGGAACGCCAGCGCGACGGCCTGCCGGTCCGCCTATCGCGTGGGCGAGGATCCCGGGTTCCAGGACGCGTGCTTCGCCCGCGATGCCATCGGCTTCCGCTGCGTCCGACGCGCGAGCACGTCCCCAGAATGATGCATCGGCCCTAGCCTACGTCCACCCCCCGGCTGCGGAGATATTCCTTGAGTTCGCCGATGTCGATCATGTGGAAATGGAACACCGACGCGGCGAGCAGAACGGTCGCGCCTGCCTCGACGGCTTCGTAGAAATGCTCCAGCTTTCCCGCGCCGCCTGAAGCCACGATCGTCGCGGAGACCGCGTCTGCCATCGCGCGGATCACGGGGAGGTCATATCCGGTCTTGGCGCCGTCGCCGGCCTTGCTGGTCGGCAGGATCACGCCGACGCCGAAGCCGTCCACCGTCTTGGCCCACTCAACGGCGTCCGCCCCGGTCGCGGTCCGGCCCCCGTCGATGTAGACCTCGTAGCCGGACGGCAAGTCCCCGTTCTGGTCGACGTCGATCGCCACGGTGACCTTCTCGGGCCCGAATTCCTTGACCATCTCCGCGATGACCTCGGGCTTGCGGAACGCGGCGCTGCTCGTCGAGACCTTGTCGGCACCCGCCTCCAGAACGGCTGACGCGGCAGCGACGTCGGTGATGCCGCCGCCAACCGTGAACGGCACGGTCGTGGCCTCGGCGACCCGGCGAACGACGTCGAGCATGGTGGCCCGGCCCTCGACAGTCGCAGTGATGTCCAACAGCGCGAGCTCGTCCGCGCCCGCCTGACAGTAGGCGCGGGCACACGCGACCGGATCGCCCGCGTCGCGGATGTCGACGAAGTGGACGCCCTTGACCACGCGACCGTTCTGCATGTCCAGGCAGGGCATGATGGTGATGCGCTGACCCATGGCGGTTCTCCCTTCTTGGATGCTTGCTCGACAACGTGTCCGTGCCGGACCCCGTGGCAGCCCAAGATATCTAGTTGGGCGCGCGGCAGGTGTCAATCCGTCGCCTCGTTGAGCGCCGGGGGGGGGCCGTGACACAATCGGCGCGAGCGGATGCCCCATTGCCACGGGGCCACCGCACGATCTTCGAGCATGGACGGATCGGAGACGCCATCCGCATCAGAGACGCGACCGTCAGGAAGCGTTCGGTCAGACCGATTCTGCCTGAATCGGTCTGGCCCGCACGGGGAATGACGCAAACCACGGCGGATCTGCCGTTGCGTCCGGTGTATGCCATCCCGGCACGCCAGCGTGACCGCTGGCGTGAACGCTCCCTGACGGTCGCGTCTCTGATGGGGCCGCCGGAAATGTCACGGACCCACCGCGTGGCCCTCGCGTGACTCGGGTCAGCGGGAGTTCGGCGGCGTGTAGGGGATCCGTCGGAGCCACCACAAGCTGGCCAGCCGACCGACGGTGCTGATCACGAACAGGAGGTGCAGCCCGTTGAACGTGAACCCGCCGAGCTGCCACAGCTCCGGCCCGGCGGCGTAGGCAATGGCCCCCCCGATCATCGGTGCAATGGCGTGGGCAGCGCAACCGACGCTGCGGTAGACGCTCAAGAACACGGACCGCTGGCGCTCCGGGGCCATCTGCATCGCCATCGTGATCGGCCCGATCTCCACGCCGCTGACACACACCCGGGCCAGGATGACCACGAAGATGAGGGGCCAGACCGCGGGCGTGATGGGAATCCAGAACAGCGGGAAGAGGGCCATGACGAACGCCGCCCGCATGAGCACGCGCCGGGGTCCCCACCGATCGGCCAGCCGGCCCCAGATCGGCGCCGCCACCATCGCCAGCACCATGCTGATGGCGTCCGTGGCCGCCACCCAGACGTAGCCCATCGGTCGGTCCTGCAGGTGCAGGTACTTGAGCATGTACATGTGGAAGAACATCCCGGCGATGGCGGCCGAGAACGACCACGAACAGTGAAAGGCCATCAGGCGCCGGAAACCGACGTCCCGGAATGGCAGGCTGGTCGCCGCCCAACGCGTCGCGGGGCTGAACCGTTCGGACATCGGCGGCTCGGGCGCCTTGGCCATGCAGAACAACCCGACCACGCCCAGGCCGGTGGCGAAGAGGATGACACACTGGAAGGCCGTGACCATGGCGTAGCCGGCCCCTCGCCAGAACTCGATAAACTGCGAGTAGACGAAGACGGCCACGATGGCCGCACATCGCATGACGGCCGAGCGCCAGCCGATGAACCGACCCAGCCGAACGCCGGGAACCAGATCGGTCATCCAGCTCAGCCGGCCGGTCTCGGAGGCGGTGCCCGTGAGCGCGGCAAGCACCAACAAGGCAAAGAGGACCCACATCAACCCGGCAGGCGACACCCCATAGACGGCCAGGATCGGTGCGGAGGCGATGCCGACGCGGACCACGCGGGTCGTCCCCAGGCCAGCCAGACAGAACCGCTTACGCGAACCGAAGTTATGTAACAGCGGCACGACGAGGAAGTTCAGGGCCCCGCCCACGAAGACCGCCCCTGCCAGCTTGCCGAACTGCATCTCGTTGGCGCCCAGGGACAGCGCAAAGCCGGTCAGGAACAGACCGGCCAGTGACGTGGCCATCAGCCGCGCCAGGGCGGATTCCATCAGCAGGAGCCGCTCGCCCCGACGCCGCTCGTCTGGAGATAGTGGTTCGTTCTGGTGGGCGTGCACGCCGTCCTAGGATACACGATGGGGCGCCAAATGTCGATGGCCAGCATTCGCATGCCGTGTAATTCTTTAAAGGTGTAATTTGTGATAATAAGCATTCTCGCAGCGCCCCGCCGGCTGCGCAGACTAAAGGCCGCACCGGAGGGGAGTGCGGCCTTTCAGGGTCCCGCCAGGCGATGTTGTGGTCTCGCCCGGCGTTCATTGGTCAGGTGGTTAGGAGTTCCTTGTGCTCTGGAGGTGATACGACGGGCCTGCGGCGAAGTTCGCGACCGAGGCGTTTTTTCTGGGCGGGTTCGAAAAAGGGGACAGGCACCTCGCCGTCATGTGGATCCTCCCAGGAGAACTGGGCGTACCCGGCTCGGAGCCAGTCCCCTTTTTTGAACCCAAGGAAAAGCCGGAACGTCCGGGTCTCCTCCCGTCCGGTGGGGTACAATTCAATGATCCCGCGGGATGAGGGGTGACACGCCTGGGGCAACGGACGTCTCGCAATGACGGGCCACGACGGCAACGAGGACGTTGGATTCGTCGACGCGCGCCTCCGATCGGCCAAGCGACGGGTCAAGCTGGCGGAGGTCTGTTCGGCGTTGCTCACGCTGGCCGCCTACACGCTTGCCGGCCTGACGCTGGTGGTGATCGCCGATCACGTCCGGTCGGGCGGCTTGTCGTCTGAGGCGCGGCTGACGGCCCGCTGGTGCTATCTGATCGGCGCACTGGGGTTGCTGGGGTGGCTGGCGGCCGTTCCGGTGGTCCGTCGGATCAACGACCTGTTCGCCGCGCGGACCATCGAGCAGCGTCACCCGGAGTTCAGGAACTCGCTGGTGTCGGCGCTGCAACTGGTGTGGCGGGGCGAGCTGCCCGGGTCGATGCGGGCGGCGCTGGCGTCGCGGGCGGCGGAGGATCTGGCCGCGACCGACTTGTGGCGGGCCGTCGACAAACGATCCATGCGCCGCGCGGGGGTGGCGACGGGGGCGACGGCCGGGCTGTTCCTGCTGTACGCAGCTTTGGCGCCCAAGCCCGTCTTGCCATCCATTCGTCGAGCGCTGGGGGTGGAGCTGCCCGCGCCGACGCGGACGCAGATCGTCATCGAACACCCCCCGGCGGATCTGGAGACACTGGTCGACACGCCCGTGCGGATGGTGGCCCAGATCACGGGCCGTCGGCCCGACCACGCGTTCGTTCGGTTCAGTCTGGACGGCGGGGAGACCTGGCTGCCGGACCAGCAACTGGCCTTGTCCCCGCCGCCCACGGTCAAGATGGTGGACGCCCGTGAACGTCGGCGGTGGAAAGCGGTCAAGCCCGGCAGGGAAGTCCAGCAGTCGATGTCGTATCAGTTCGTCGCCGGCGACGCGACATCGGAGATCCGGCTGCTGCGGGTGCGACCCTATCCCGAGATCGCGGAGGTCGGCGTTCATTGCGAATACCCGACGTACACGGGGCTGCCGCCGACGGACCATCCGGGCGGCGATGTGGCTGCCGTCGTGGGCACGTGGGTGACGGTGAGGATTCGCACCTCGGTCGCGTCCGACACGCCGCCGGTATTGGACTTCCGCAAGACCGAACGGGGCAGGTTCCGCACGCAGGCGGTCGACACGAGTGGGGTCCGCTTCGAAGGGCGATTCCGCATTGAAGCCAGCGACGCGTACACGATCGATTTCCGCGACCGATACGGCGTCCGCAACCGCAAGCCGATCGTCTACACCGTGGAAGCCCGGCAGGACCAACCGCCGCAGATCGAGCTGGAGCGACCCAAGGACGGCGTCCGGCTGTCGGCCGGCGTGTCGATGGATCTGGCCTGCAGGGCGAGCGACGACTTCGGACTGACGGACGCGGCGTTGGCCTATCAGGTGGGAGATCAGACGAGGCAGCTCCCCTTGTCCTTGCCGGGCCCCCAAGGGATCGGCGGACGGGCGGTCCGCATCGAACGGTCTGTGCCGCTTCGCGAGCTCGGCGCCAAGCCGGGCGGACAGATCACGTGGTGGGTGACCGTTCGGGACAACCGGCACGATGACCGCGGGGATCCTGCCTATCAGTCCACGCAGAGCGAGAAGCGGAAGATCATCATTCGCAAAGAGACGTCGCCGGCCGAAGCCAAGGAACGACGGCCGACCGCGACGCGTCCGAGCGAAGATCGGCCCAAGGCGCCGACGGGCCGGCCGGCGCCGGCTGGCGATGTGAAGGAAGGCGCGACGAAACTGCCGACGACCTCGGCGCCGAGCGCGAAGTTGCCGGGGGCAACGCCGACGTCCCAGGAAACCCCGTCGCCGCCGGGGGACGATCTCGAGCGGTTCGTCGAGGATCACCGTGACGACCTGGAGGCCATACAGAAGCATCTGGCGGAGCGGGCCACCCCCGACAGCGAAGACAAGCGCGAGACGTCGGCCCCGACGTCTGACGAGGAACACACTGCCCAGGACGGAGAGCCCCGGCTGAAGGGCCAAGGAACCGGAGACGAGGCGATCCGTCAGCCCGGCGAGGGCCAACGTGAAGGCAAGTCCGAATCAGGGAAGGGCGCCGGTCAGGGCAAGTCGGAATCGGGCCAGAAGTCGGACGAACGCCAAGCCGGATCGGGCGAAGGGCAGTCTGAATCCGGTCAAGCCCAGGGCAAGGGAAAGTCCAAGTCCAGCGAGGGGGCCGGCCAGGGCGAATCCGAGTCTGAGTCTGGCAAGGGATCGGGCGAGGGCGAGACCGGATCCGGTCAGGCACAAGGCAAGGGCGAGTCTGAGTCTGGCGAGGGGTCGGGTAAAGATCAAGGCGAAGGGAAGGACGAGGGAACCGGTCAGGGCAAGGGCCAGTCCGAATCGAGCAAGGGCGACGGCCAAAGCGAATCGGGCGCCGGTGAAGGGTCGGGCAAGGGCCAGTCCGAGGCCGGCGAGGGCCAGGGGGAAGGTCAATCTGGATCGGGCGAAGGTACGGGTCAGGGACAGTCCAAGTCCGGTGAGGGATCAGGGGAGGGCCAGTCCGGGTCGGGTCAGGGCGAAGGTGAAGGTCAGTCCGGATCCGGCGAGGGCGCCGGCCAGGGCCAAGGGGAATCCGGCAAGGGATCGGGTGAGGGTCAAGGCGAATCGGGCACCGGTGAAGGATCGGGCAAGGGTCAGTCCGAGGCCGGCGAGGGCCAAGGTGAGGGTCAATCCGGATCGGGTGAGGGCAGCGGGAAGGGCCAGGGGGAGTCCGGCAAGGGATCAGGCGAAGGTCAATCTGGATCGGGGCAAGGCCAGGGCGAATCGGGTTCCGGCGAGGGGGCGGGCGAAGGTCAAGGCAAAGGTGAGTCCGAATCCGGCGAAGGCGCCGGCCAGGGCGAAGGTTCGGGCGAAGGCGAGGGTTCGGGCAAGGGCCAGGGCGAAGGGACCGGTCAAGGCGAAGGCGAAGGGTCCGGTCAAGGTGAAGGAAGCGGCCAGGGCGAAGGGATGGGCAAGGGGGAAGGCGAAGGCTCTGGCCAAGGCGAAGGAAGCGGACAGGGCGAAGGATCGGGCAAAGGTGAAGGCAGCGGACAAGGGGAAGGATCTGGCGAGGGCGAGGGGTCGGGCGAGGGCAAAGGCGCCGGTCAAGGCGAAGGATCGGGACAGGGCGAAGGGAGCGGTCAGGGGAAGGGATCTGGCCAAGGGGAAGGGGAAGGTCAAGGCAAGGGCGAGGGCCAAGGTCAATCGGGCTCCGGCAAGGGATCGGGTGAAGGTCAGGGCGAAGGGTCTGGTCAGAGCGAGGGATCCGGCCAAGGCAAGGGGTCGGGTGAAGGCGGCGGCAGCGACCGGCCGAGTGACGGCGGGATGGGTTCGGGAGACGTGTCTGGCGAGGGGACCAGACTCCCGACATCGGGCCCGGCCGGGCCGACGCCGGAGCTGGCCACGACGCAGCCGCAGCTCGACGACGACGCCCGCCTGACCGAGGCGCCGGCCGGCCGTCAGCCGCGGTCGGAGACGGTCGATCGGGCGGAGCGGCTGGTCAGCGAGTTGGAGCGACAGCTCCGCACCGGCGAGCCCGACCCGAACCTGCTCAACGCCCTGGAGTGGACGCCGGAGCAGGCGTCCCGGTTCGTCCGCGAATTCCGCCAGCTCAAGGACAGGTCCCCGCGGACCCATCGCAGCCCCGACGGCCCGCAAGAGGTCAAGCAGACTGCCACGCGCCAACCCGGCGAGGATCGCCTGCAAACCGGCAAGGGCCGCGACACCGACGTCCGCTCCGGCGCCGTCATCGACCGACGCGAAGCCGACCAGATCCGCCGCCTCCTAGAGGTCCGCCGCCAGCAGGTCGGCAAAGACTACCGCGACCTGCTGGAGGCCTACTACAAAACCGTCGCCGGCCTGCGCCAGGCGCCCGCGACGACGCAACGCACCAAGTAGGCTGCGTCATGGCCTGCCGCCGACAAGCCCTTGTCATCCCCCATAGAATCGTGTAAAACCCCACCGACACAGATCGCTTCTGACGATCCAAACTCTCGGCGCCGATGTCTTAGCCAGAGCGGTTGGGGTAGGTTCTTTCGGGTCGTCTTCCGCCGACGGCGCCACAGCGACTGTTCGATCGACAGGACGCAGCTGAGGAAACTGAAGGAGGCAGGTGCGCATGAACGATAACGATGTCGTTCAGTACCTTGCCAACGTTCTGGCCGTCGCTCGCTCGGACGACGTCCTCGGTCCTCAAGAGGAGGCGGCCATCGAGCAGGTCCGCACGGACATCGGTGCGAAGAAGAAGGACCTCAAAGACGCTCAGAAGTTGGCGGAACGGGAGGACTCCCAACCCGTCCCGGTGGGGCGCTACTCAGAGAGAATTCGCAACCTGGAGGACATGGTCTTCATCGCCCTCGTTGACCGCGAGCTTGATCCGTCAGAGAAACAGACCATCCTCGGGTTCGCGAAGCAACTCGAGGTAACTCAAGACCAGGTCAAGCGGATCGTTGCTGAAACCAAGGATCGGTGCAGAACGAAACAGGGCCAGATGCCCTGCCCGGGCTGCGGGGCGTCCGTAGCTGCGACGGCGAAGTTCTGCCCAGAATGCGGGCGCGCCATCGCTCCAGCCCCAGCATGCCAGGGAACGAAAGTGGCGTTCGATTACCCCACGCGCGGGATCGCCATCGAGTTCGCAGAATCCACGGCAGCGTCTTTCGATAGCGCACTCGAAGTCGCCAGAAGCTCCCCGGGGTTCCAGGAATGTGAGCGTTCCCGCAAGAGATGGTTCCTTGCCAGTTGGCTTGAGGCCAACGTTTCCGCGGCGATCCCTCTCGCAGAGCATCTCAAGGGCATTCGCAACCGTAAAGCGTACATGAACGGCAAGGAGCTGGCGTGGGATGAGGTGTTCGGGTTTCTGTCGTGCATGCGTCAGCGACAGACCGCCTACCGCCCGGTGCTGTACTGTTTCGGCACCGACGAGAAGCAGCCGAATCTGTGTGGGTGCAGACAGGCGAATATGGAGTGGACCGGTTGGGCCAGGTGGCTCTCTTACGGAAGGTTCACGCGCGGCGACAGGTTCGTTCTCGACAAGCAACGCATCCGCCACGAGCTCAACAGCAACATCCACACATTCCGCTTCTGCCCCTACATGCGGCACTCTCTGATGGAAGCCATCCTTGAGCTGCTCCCTGCCGAAGTCACGGTCTCTCAACGACACGGGTGGGGGTACAAGGAGACCTATGAGCAGACTCCTGACAGCATCAAGGTCGTGCAGAAGGAAAGGGAGGGAGGCTACACATACAAGAGGGAGTTCTACGCCGACGGGATCACTCCCGTCGGCTTCCAGGTTGGCTATGATATTCTGCGCAAGGCGCTGAAGAAGTGTGGGATTGCGGATGTCGATGCCAAATCAGTGTTCTCCTGAAGGCGCGTTGTGTGCGTCCTGAGGCCCTCCACTCCGCTCGCACTGGAGGGACCGAGAAACGAAAGGGCGAATGATGGATGACATGCCAGAGCCCATGTCGATGGGGGAATTCCCCGAGGAGTCCGAGAAACGGGGGGAGATCCTCGCGAAGCAGTGCTACGTTGAGGACGATTCCATCATCATTAACCTGGGGCATGAGTATCCAATCGCTCTGCGTCGCTGTGCGACGCCTGAAGCGATTCTCGGCTGGGTCGACCATCTCTTGGATAAGACATGGATGACAACGGACGTGATACAGCAGTTCATTGGATACGCAACGCAGCATCACGGCATCAGAATCCACCCGTTGCCGGGATGAAGCCGGTAGGGCACGGGTGGCGTCGGATTGTCGCGCACGGCGACGGTGGGGCGCGTAGCGTGCGTCTTGACGCACCATCTTCTTCGTGCGGGGGCGAAGGAAGTGATGCGTCAAGACGCATCCTACTCTTGCGTGAACCGCGATCATCCGAGCGCTCAAGCGCGTGATGCGACTTGCGGACATGTGCGCACTTGCGCGGAGAAACATAGGGGACGATGGGCGTTCCCATTCCGCATGGCCACGGGAGCGTGGGCCATGCCAGCTGTCGCCGCCTTGAGGGATCTCTCATGAGCAACCGTATGAAACACAGGCCCCATCGCGAGAAGGAAGGAGTCCGGATGCTTGTCCTGGTCCTTCTACCGGTGGTCTCTGCGGGCTGTGCCCCAAGTACGACCTTCGTGCCGGACATGGCGATCGTCAATGGCGGCATGCCGAAGCTTGAGGTCCCCGAATCGGTACGCAGAAGCAGGGATGCTGATCGGCCGATCAAGGAACACGCAGCGCAGTTGAAACTGGCTTTCTTGCCCACCGAGAGCGTGCTGCACTGGTCCAGTCGCGAAGGCGGTGCGATGAACCGCGAAACCGGCGCGCGCATGGCCGTCATTTACTATGGCCATAAGGAGAAGCCACCGAAGGTCGACAAGGCGAAGAAGCCAAAACCGAAGCCGGCTCGGGAGCCACTTCTCATCTTCGGCAAGACGATCAAGGATGGGAGGTCGGAGTCGAGGGAGCTGTTCTACGACGAGCCACCGCCCGAGAAGCTCGTGTACCGCTTCAGGGTTTACAGCTTCGGCTCAGCGGACTACCGAGGGCCGTTGAGGCTTGTCGATCAGCTTCCGAAGAACGTGCGGTTCCTCGGCATCAAGGACGTTCGCAAGTGCCACGTCGTCGACGCGGTGTTCTTCGCCTATACGAGCAGGAAAACGGTGGAGGGCTGGCAGGTAAAGCCGGAGAAAGCCGGGGAGGCAGGCGCTCGCGTTGAGTGGTCCATCGACGACATCGAGATCAAGCGAGGACACTGGCTCGACATCGACCTGGAATTCGCGCCTCCGCCGTTCGAGGTCCAAGGTAAGGGAAACCGGCAAGCGGCATCAGGATGACAGAGAGGAATGATGCGTCAAGACGCATCCTACTCTTGCGTGCGAGGGAAATGGTGCGTCTTCGCTGATGCGCGCGTTGGCTGACGAACGATGAGGCCATAGACATATGCTTGATCACGGACTTGCGGGAGAGCTGCTGAAACACGCTGGCGGGCTTGCGATGGAACACTTCCGCAAGGTGACGCCTTCGCTTAAGCAGGACAAGACGTTGGTTACGGAGGCCGATCTGGCCGTGCAGGCGTATCTGACGGGGAAATTCGCTGAGAGGTTTCCTTCGGTTGGGCTTGTCGCTGAGGAGGACGATCTGCGTAAGGCCCCGACAGAGGGCGAGACCTACTTCGTCATTGACCCGATCGACGGGACGGCCTCGTTTGTCTCTGGTTTGCCTGTCTGGGGGATTGCCGTCGGCGTGGTCGACCGACTGCAGCCGGTGGCCGGCTACTTCTATATGCCAGTGACGGGGGACTTCTTCTACACGACGGCCGATGGGTGCGTGTATCGGAACGACGCGAGGGTGCCGGCTGTCGAGCCGCAGACCGTTCACCGGCGGGAGTCGGTTCTGCTCACGGTGTCCCGGTTCCACAGGAAGTACCGTGTCAACGACGGCTATCCCGGCAAGATCCGGAGTCTGGGCTCGACGATCGCGCATCTGTGCTACGCGGCGACCGGTAGCGCCGATGCGGCGCTTGTCTCCGGCGTCTGTATCTGGGATCTTGCCGCCGGCCTGGCCATGGCCGCCCTGAACGGGGCCGTCGCCCAGTACCTTGACGGCGAACCGTTCGTGCTGGACGACGCGCTGCTCGGGGGCCAGGCCATCCGCAGCCCCGTGCTCGTCGGCCACGCCCGCGCCGTCGAGGAATATCGGCAGATCATCCACGCGTGACACGGCCCGCGCCTGCGCGGCTATGCTTGAGCGCGTTCGAACGGGATAGGGTGGGTCGCTTCGACCCACCATCTCCTCCCCGCATGGAACGCAGAATGGCGGGTCCGGAGGACTCACCCTACTGCTGGTTGGGCAAGTAGAGCCCCCTTCCTGCCGCCGCCATTGCCGGGTGACCTACGCCGTTGCCTTTGAAGGCAAGTAAGTGGGCACTGTTAGTCAATAGTAATTGTTTGGCATAAAGTGAAGTGTCGCTTGTATTTGTGTTCTCGTGGTGTATACTTCACTTACTGTTGTGGGACGGGAGTAGGAGGGAGAGGAATTCCCGAGG
Organism: uncultured Planctomycetales bacterium; assembly: GCA_964390905.1. GTDB lineage: Bacteria > Planctomycetota > Phycisphaerae > UBA1845 > JAFGLZ01 > JAFGLZ01. Next base: position 11,440 of record CAYMLO010000071.1, read on the forward strand.
CCTTTCTGGTCGGGGACGCATCTCCCAACAGCATATCTCAAGATCATCACGGGGGCGTGGAGAGGGCGAGTCGATGACAGTGCGAATTGGTGTTGCCGCGGCGTTGGTGATGGTTGTGGCTAGTCCGGCCCTGGCCGATTGGGAGCCCGGCGACGGGCACAAGATGCACTACCCGCAACTGCCCGACCCGAACGGGTGGGATGTCTATTTCGACTCGGCGGGGACGGGCCTGCTCGAGTTCAGTTATGCGTTAGCGGACGACTGGCAGTGCTCGCAGACGGGACTGGTAGACGACGTCCACTTCTGGATCTCGTGGATGGACGACGACGCGACGACGATCGACGCGTTTATCGTGCGCATCTACTCTAACGATGCCAACGAGCCGTTCAGCAGGCCGGGCGATTACCTTTGGGGGGCCGAGTTCCTCCCGGAGGATTTCACGATTGGGCCCGCCCTCCAAGGGGATCAGGGGTTCATGATGCCTTCACAGCCGGGTCCCGACCCCAATTATCCTTTCGTTTACCATGAGCATGACCACACGAACTACTACCAGGTCAACATCGAGGACATCGACCAGAAGGTCGCCGGCGGCGCGTTCGAGCAACAGGTCGGCGAGATCTACTGGCTCGGCATCGAGGTGGCGTGTGGGGGCCTTACGGACATTCATTTCCCTGGCTGGAAGACGTCGGTCTCCCCACAGTTTGAGGACAATGCCGTCTATGAGGTCGGTGACGAGGAATGGTACGAACTGACCGACCCGATCACCGGCGCGTCGCTCGATCTGGCGTTTGTGATCACGCCCGAACCAACGACGTTGGGGCTGCTGATGCTGGGCGGACTCGCCCTGCTACGGCGTCGGCGCCGGACGTAGCGTCGCGGACAACATCTTCGTTGTATGAACTCAAGGGCGATCGCGGCACCGCGATCGCCCTTTCCCTTTCCCCGCCCGGCGAGACGCCGCACGCATCGGAGACGCACCCATCAGAGACGCGACCGTCAGGGAGCGTTCAGTCAGACCGATCTTGCCAAGATCGGTCTGCCCCGCAGCGCAAACGATGGAAACCGCAGTGGATCTGCCGTCGCGCCCGGTGTATGCAACCCCGGCACGCCAGCGTAGCCGCTGGCGTGAACGCTCCCTTACGGTCGCGTCTCTGATGCGCGCATCTCTGATGCGGGCATCTCCAATCGTGGGCGTTGCTGATCACAGATCGTCGCCTTGAGCCTCGGCGACGTAGCGACAGGCGGCGAGCAGTTGCTCGCGGGTCCAAACGTACCGCGTACTGCCGTGGCGGGTCCAGGCCTTGGTGCCTGCGCTCCAAACGCCTGCCTCGACCATCCGCCGCGTTGACCATGACTTCAAGCTGTTCATGAGGCGCTCCGGCGGGGCGGGCGCGCTGACCACCACGTGAACGTGGTTGGTGCGGACGTTGAGTGCATACAGCGTCCACTCGCGGTGGTCGCAGACCCCTCGAACCGCTTGGTCGACAATGGCCCGTTGCACGTCGCTGAGCACGACCGACGGATGTTTGAGCTTCGCGCGCTCCACCCGCTCGCGACGGACGTTGGGCTTGGCGTACGGCGTACCGTAGACACGATGATCGGCGTCCACCGAGCTGCGGGCGTCGCCGTGCATCCACGTGCCATACGTCGTGAACGTGATCAGGTATGCGACGGGTGTTGAGGTGAACGCTCCCTGACGGTCGCGTCTCTGATGGCGATCGCGTCTTTGTCCCGCCATCGTCTTTGTCTCCTGTCGTTTCATCCACCAACACCGTCAGACCTGTGTCCCCCTCAGGGACGCACGCATCAGAGACGCGACCGTTAGGGAGCGTTCAGTCGGACCGATCTTACCAAGATCGGTCTGACCCGCTGCGCGAAGGATGCAGACGGCAGTGGAGCTCCCGTCGTGCCGTGTATGTGCTGCCCGGGCACGCCAGCGTAGACGCCAGCGTGCCCGCTGGCGTGAACGCTCCCTTACGGTCGCGTCTCTGATGACGGGCCCGGCCGCGAGGCCGGTGCGCTCGACGACGCCGGGCTACAAAGGCGCTCGAGCGCCTCTCGCGCGGCGGCCCGACCATGGTGGTAGTCCGCCTCGCTGATGTGCACGCGCACCAGCGCCTCGTATTGTTGCAAGGCGTTCTCGAGCACAGGGCGGTCGTCGTACTCGGTTCCGTATCGGAGCAACGCCCAGGCCAGCAACGGATTCGGCTGGGTCTCGAAACGTCTGACAAGCAGGTCCAGGACGTCCTTGGCCTCGTCGCGACGGTCGAGGCGAACCAGGACATCGACCAGGGCCGCCAGCGTCCACGCGTCGGTCTTCTCGCGTCGCTCGACGATGCGAAGCCCGTAGTGGGCGGTCCGCTCCAGATTGCCCCGCTGATGGTGGTGACGGAACAGCAAGCCCATGGTGCCTGCACTGAGGACAGGGCGGTGGGATTCGTCTGCCAGTAGCTGCTCGATTTCCTTGACGGCCTCGTCTCTGAGATCGTCGCGCCCGACGGCCGCGGACGCCATGGCGAAGTTGTACAGAAGATAGCCGTGATAGGGCGGGCGATACCCGAACACGTTGACGTTCGCAAACACCACCAGCGCCGCGAGCCCGGCCGTCATCGCGACGGGACGCCACCACTGAACCGGGCGGGCCAGTGATCCGATCAGCTCACGCACAGCGTAACAGGCAAAGGGCATGAGCAGACAGACAACCGGCACGCGGTAGCGGGAGATGACCAGGAAGAAGATGCTGGGCACCGCGAGCGTGAGGATCATGGCCAGGCAGTAGCCAACCCCCCGTGGCCACGGGCGACGGACGGCGACGATCGCGAGCCCCAGAACGCCTAGCGGGCCGATCAGCCCCAAATGCAGCCAGGACAGGGCCGTCAACACCCAGCTCGACCGGGTGAAGTGGTAGAGGTCCTTGTTCATCGGGTACTCATAGGCGTTGAACAGGTAGCAAAGGCGCTTCAAAGTGTCGGTCAGGAACTTGCGGGGGTACTGGCGGAGGTAGTCCCAAGAGAGACGGAAATACAACCGTCGCGCCTCTCTGTAGGTCGGCCGGTGGCCCAGCTCCTGGGCGGCGAAGACATACCATCCTTGCGTCCCGACGTCCCCCCTGAACCACGGGTCCTCGTTGAACTCCCGCTTCAGATCGGCTGTCACGCCGACGGCCTGAGGACATACGGCGTTCTTGCCGTCGGAACGCGGGTTGTTGCTCATGTAGAACACACCCGGTCCCCATGCGCCGATCAGGGCGGGTTCTCCAGCGACAAACACATTCCGAAGCGTGACCGGCGCGATGGGCAGTGCGCAGCCCACGATCAGCAGTGCGACTCGCACCAGGCCGGTTCGCCCCGAGCGGTTTGGGCCCCGCGATGGAGGTGTCTCGCGACCCCGGCGCCGGTTGGCCAGGACGATCATGACGGCCAGGACCGGAGCAAAGACCAGGATGTTCGGACGGGAGACCGCGCCCACGCCCAAGAGCGTGCCGGCGAGGAACCACTTCCATGTCCGATCGTCGTCGACGCGCACCAGCACGTAGGCGAGCGACAGGTAAAGCACAGTGGTCAGCGTGACGTCGAGCAGTTCCGTGCTGAAGAAGACGAACGTCCAGTACACCGCAGCGAGGATCCCCGCACACAGGCCCAACGCCGGGCCGAAGAGACGGCGACCGATCAGGAAGATCAAGACCGGCATGAGACCGGCGATGAAGACCTGGACAAACCTGGCCCGCAGCGAATCCACGCCGATGAGCCTGTACACGTTGCCCAAGAAGTAGACGTAAAGGGGGGACTTGAGGTACACGGTGGGGGGCAGCGCGTCGTTGCAGATGGCTTCGGCCACCTGGTGATGCGTCCGCTCATCTATCGTTAGGAACTGATACAGTGGATTGTGCCGGGCCTCGGAGAGGAACGCGAGCCGGACCCCCACCGCCAGAACGTAGATGGCCACGGGCATCAGCAGCCACCGCCTTCGACGCCCGGCAGTATCTTCGGCCACGGTGTCGTCCTCGCTCGGGAACTGGGCTCCCGTCCAAGAGACGCAGAACGCTCATTTTCCACGCAAGGGTACAACGCCCAGTATAGGGGGTTGACCAAGCGGTGCCCAGCTCGTAGTCAACCGTCGGGTGGGTCGTTTCGACCCACCTTCTTCTCCCGGGCATGGGACGCAAAATGGTGGGTCCGGAGGACCCACCCTACTGACTTGACGCACCTTCTTCTGTCAGACACGCTACCGATCCGAAAGGTGCGTCAAGACGCACCCTACGACCTACGACCGGAAGACGCAGCGACCAGGAACAGGCGGAGGCAACAGCAGGATGAATCGCAAGGGAGGCACAACCGCAGCGCGGGCGCTTGCGTTGTCACTGTGCAGCACCGCGTCTGTGCTGTCGGCCGGGTGCGTCAGCACAGGCGCGCACACGATCCGGGCCGAGAATCCGCAGACGACGACGCACATCGATCGGTTCGAGCTCCTGCAGGACGAGGTCGTGGTGCACGGTATGCTCCGCGACAGCCGCGACCGGCGTTGCGAGAAGCTCACCGTCCGCCCGCATCAGTCGTTCAACGCGAGGGGCACGAACTGCACCGAGAAGTGGACATTGAAGGAGTTGCGCAAAGACGGCGCCACGTTCGACGTGCGCGGGCGCTACTACTCCTGCACCGATCTGTTCGGGATCATCTTTGGAACGCCCAGTCGCACGTCTCACTGGACCGTTACGGTACGCCCACCTGATGCAAGCGCCGATGCGAGTCCATCCCCCAACTGGTTCAGATAGCGAGTGGCCAACCGTAGGGTGGGTCGTTTCGACCCACCTCCTTCTCCTGGGCATGGGACGCAAAAAGGTGGGTCCGGAGGACCCACCCTACAGGTTACTCCCGTGTCCGTGCGGATGATCGTGCCGGTGTTGGTGCATGCGGTCTTGGAGATGGGCCTTGGCGTGTTGGAAGACGGCCTTGAGCTTGGCGTGGCGGTCGGCGTCGTAGCGGACGCTGAGCGTGTCGGCCCAGGTCAGGCCGCCGTCGATGAGCGTCAGCATGTACGTCGCGTCGGACGGGCTGAACAGCGTCTGGCCGTCCGCGACGACGTAGACGGGGCTCGTGTGGGCGGCCAGGTGGATGGGCCAGCAGTGCCAGACCGTATGCCGGCTCAGCGCCCGCGCGGCGATCCATCCGCTGCCGGGCAGCTCGACGTGCTTGTGCAGCGACAGGGACAGCGCGCCCTTCTTGTCCATCTCCCGACCGACCACCTGGCCGTTGACGACGAGCTCGAGCGAGTGGATCGGATGCGCTGACCGCACGGTCGTCCGACACTCGAGCGTCGCGCCGCCGGAGCCGACCCGGATCTCCGACCCGATCGGCCGGCCGTCGACCGTCAGATCGATCAGCGGCCCGCTCGAGGTGAACGTCTGCCCGGCCCGAACCGCGCCGGCCCAGTTGGCGAACGTGAACGGCTCGTTCGTGTCGATGCGGGCGTACGTCCGCACGCCGCCGACGGGCATGCCCGCCGACATCTTGTCCGTCCCGCCCACCGCCGCCACGCGATAGCCGCAGTTCAAGTAGCGGTACCACTCGCGGACGGCGAACGTGTCGAGCCCCTGCAGGTTCCGCAGCCCGCCGAAGTCGCGGACCTCCACGCCGTCGATCTTGCCTAGCACCAGGTCGGCGGCGTTCTCCATCAGCGGGTAGGGGAAGTGCGGCAACACGACCAGGCCCTCGCGCTGCCGGCAGAGGTCGGACCATTCGGCCAGCGTCATGTAGTCGGGGTCGCCGACGTCGGCCTCGCCCGGCCCGCCGGTGCACATCGGGAAGACCGGATCGCCCCGCACGCCCAGCATGCTGATGTGGCCCAGGATGTGGTGCCGATTCTCCGTGCCGACCCAGACCAGCGTTTCGTCGCTGCTCGATCCGCTCAGCTCGCCGGTGATGTCGCCCACGTTGGTGAACAGCCGTCCCCACTGACTGGCCAACAGATTGAGCAGGTTCAGCCCTTCGCATTGGGCCTCCAGGTGTGCCGTCTGGGGCGAGAGGAAATGGACGTGCGTGTCGGCCGTCCGCCAGCCCTCGCCGGCCAGGTCGACCCACCGCTCGATCGTCAGGTTCAGCTCGCGCTGGCCGGGCTCGATGGTCAGCTTCTTGCGGAGCGGGCGATACTCGAACCCCTTGCTCAACTCGACGTAGACCTCGCCGACGGGCAGCTCGGTCTGGAACCGCCCGGGTACGTAGGCGTACGACATCTCGCCCAGCTTCAGATCGCCCCCGACGTCCTCGAACCAACGGTCGTTGATGTCGGCGGGATGGCCGTACGGCGGCAGGTACTCGCCATGCCGACCTCGGAAATGCGCCCGCGTCGCGACCGGCCGGCCCGTCGCCGAGTCGGTGACGTTCACGTGCAGCCACGTCTTGTGCGGATAGATCAGCTCGATGCGGATCCTCTTGTCGTCGCTGCGGGCCGACCCGGTCTCGAAGGCCCGCCCGAGCGACAGCTCGCGCTTCGGCTTCTTGCCGGCCTTGACGGACACGGTCGCGTCGAGGGCGCCCTCGGCCTCGACGTAGAACTGCCGGGCCGGCTTCGGCTCAGGCGGCTTGGCGCCCAGCCCCGCGTCGACGGCGGCCAGCCACCGCCGCTCGTTGAGCCCCGGCAGCGCGTACATCTGGATCACGCTGCCCAGGTCGACGTCGACCGCGAGCTGATCGGGCAGGACCTTCTCGTTCGGCGGCAGGACGAGTCGGTACGCCCGCCGCGGGACGTGACGCAGCGGATGCGCCGGGCCGTCGTAGAGCGTCAAGCCCAGCACGCCCATCGTCAGCGCGCCGGTCGGCCGCAAGATCACCGTAGCGATCGGCTCGTCCGGACGGGGGTTTTCCATGGCGTAGACCCAGGGGTAGGCCGGCCCGTCGTGCAGGACGCCGCACTGCGCCCAGCCCCAATCCTGGGCCTTGGCGTCCTTCAGCCGTCGGGGCATGTTCGGCCGGACCGCCGCGAACGCGTCGCCCCCCCACGGCACGCCCAGCCCGTTGATCTCGAACCGCGCCCGAATCGGCTGGATATGGTGCTGCCCGTCGGCATACTCGATGATGTAATCGGCCAGCGTCTCGCCCAGGTGCTTCAGCGTCGGGTCGTCCGGCGAGTCGCAGCCATGCACGAAGCACAGGTACCTCGCCGCCTGGTTGAGTGGGATGCGGACCTCATTCTTGTCCCCGGCCGGCATGAGGATCATGGCCTTGGCGCGGGCCGACTTGGGCCCCAGCCTGAACCGAATCCCCCAGAACTGCCGTCGCCCCCGAGGCAGCCGCTTCACCTCGTCCTCGAGCCACGTCGCCCAAGGCCGGCGCTTCTTGCCGCGAGGCGGCTTGTTGTCCAGCGGAACGTTGTACAAACGCGACAGGTCGACCACCCTGAACTTGGACATGATCCGCTCTCCCACAAAGACGTGTCCCAACGCCGATAGCTAACCCGGCCACGAGACCGGTTGTCAAGGGACGCCTTGTCTGTCACAAGAGATCAGCCTAAGAGGCGTGACCAAGGGTCGCAGGCGTCTTCTCATGCAAAACCGTTTGCTGAAAGTGTCAAGTCACCGCCGGACATCGTAACGTCCGGCAAGGAAACGTCCTTTTACTAGATTGCGGGCCCCGTCGTGGTTGAGTGCTGGGTAAGTTCACCCAGATTTTCCTTGCAGTCAGGACCTAGAACTGGTTACCTACTAGAGAATCCTCGGGATCTCGTGGTCGCGCTATAACAAGGAGTGATTCAATGGCCTTGTGGGCTGTTCTTGCGGTGCTCGCAATTGCATTCCTTATAGTCATCGTAGCGATGATTGTCAGCCATCGGTTCCGCGAAGACATGCTTGCGGGCCGACAAACCCAGACGAAATTCCTGGGGTTCTTCACGGTCAAGGGGGCGGCCTTCGTGGTGCTCGAGATGGGGCTTGCAGCGTTAATGATCTACGTGGGGATCAAGCTCGGCGAGCGACCTCCCTGGCCTCCTCCTCCCCCTCCCCCGCAGGTAGACCCAGCTGAGCAGGCGATCCGGGATTACTACGAAGCCATCAATCGCGGACTGGAAGGCGAGGGGGGAGGATTCATCGAGGCGTGGGCCTTCTTGAGCGGAAGCGCCCAGAAGCGGAAGAGTCGCCAATACCCCGACCATAGCTTTCCGAATGACTACGCCCGGCTGTATAGTAGGAGCGGGCACCACAAACTCCTTGAGGTAAGAGAACTGGCGGGAACTAGCGAGTCTCGTCGGAGCTACATGGTCGTGCTGACGCTCACCGAGGGGCACGTTGAGAACCCGCTCCTTCGGTACTTCTCCGCGCAGACCACCAAGAGGCTGAAGGACTGGCCCAAGGATCTAGCGGTAGACACGATCTGCCAGGACATCATGGAAAGCCTTGCATCCAACTACGACATCGCTTCCGCCGCGAAGGCCGCAAAGGTCCCAGAGGAGCAGCTGAAGGCGAGGATCAAAGAGAAGCTGTTGGAAGACTATTCGAATCGCGTAGTCGGCCCACGTCTGGTTACACAAGTGGCCGCTGCATTCAAACTCTCCCTGAAGGCTGGACCTCGTGGCGACTTGCCTGGCGGGGGCCTCCGGCACTATGATGTGGTTGAGAGCTACAAAGTAGAAGTGACAAAGGTCGGGGCCGATTGGCGACTGAGTCGTTTCTTCATTCGTGGCTGTCACGCGAACGCGGTTATTCGAGAGTAGCGATGAGCTGGGCATGCGTGATGCAAGTATTGGTGGTATCTGTAGTCCTGAGCGGTGCTGTGTCACAGAGCGCATGTACCAGGCCCAAGGTTCCTGCACTTCCTGTACGATACCAGCGCCAGAAGACTGAGAACTCCTGTCAGTCGGCGGCAATGTCCATGCTAATCGAGTATCTGACCCGTACCCCCGTGAGTCAGGAACGGCTGTTCCGTGAGCTTCAGCAGATTGGGGGACACACGAGCCATGCGGCGCGCATTCGGTGCCTCAGATCTCGGCTGCCAAACCATCATGTGCAGTTCAGTTATGTGGCCGACCCTCGCGCCGCTTGGGACCGGATCACCGCTTCCCTCGGTCGAGGGAATCCCGTTCTCCTTTCGACCCGGCTAACTCGATCAGGACACGTGGTCTTGGTTGTCGGGGCGACCGAGCGAGCTGGCAAGAAGTATCTCGTTGTCCACGATCCTGCAGGGCGATTCGACTTCCGCCGCCGCGGATTCGTGGAGAAGCAGTCCGGTGCGTTTCAGCAGTACCCTTTCTGGCTTATGTACGTACGCAACCGTCAGGTACTGCCGGCGCCTTCCGGCGCACGTGCTGTTCTTCGATGGGAGGGGTACTGTGTTGCCGAAGACGCTTGGTTCGAGATCAAGACCAAAAAGGACGCAGAACTGAACGTAGACGCCAAGGTGGTGAAAGACCTCAAAGACTGGGAATTCGTGGAAATCGCAAAGACCGCGGAACCAAAATGATGCTACCACCGCAGAATCGCCGACAGACTGCTTCTCTATTCTGCCAGGCTGATCGACGTGCTGCGGCGGGTAGCATGGGGTACCTGAGGATCCCCCCGGAGATAGCATCTCCGGGCCGACGCCCTTTCTAACGGAAGGGGCGTTTCTCTTCTCCGGCGCGGGCGGCAGACCTCACACCTGAAACAACGCCGCCGGTCGCTTGCCCAACAGCAACGACGCCGAGACGAGCGTGACGGTGAGTAGGGCCATCGCCCAAGCGCCCAGGGCGCTGGCGATGCGGCCACCGGTCCAACGGCCTGATGTGTCAGGCGAAGAACGGCAGTTCGGCGATCCGGCATCCGCCATGTCCGCCCCCCATTTCCGGACTGCGGTGGCTCGACACCGCTTTCACTCCTGGCGGAGCGCGTCCCTCGCACGAATGCTCCATCCCTGCGTCGACCTGAGGAGGGCGTTGCAGAAGCGTATTGGGATTCGACCTTGGAGACCCATGTCGGTCTGTCTGGGCCAGTCGGTGTGGGAGATCGAGGGTATCGGTCAGCGTGTGCTTCCCTGACGCGGACCCGTATGATAGGTTGCGATCCGCTCGACCGGCGCTGGGTACGGGCGGCTTCTCGTGGGCGAAGGCGTGAACCCGAGTCCGAGAGCCGGATGTGAGAGATTCCCACATCCGGTGTGATGAGCGGGATAGGGAGCTCTGGTGATGCGTCGATCATCAACGTGGCTTGCGGTCGCTTTGTTCCTAGCGTGCGGCGCTGGACGTAGTCCCGCCGAGCCCTTCCAGCCATGGGGCGGCGCGGCACTCAACGAATGGGCAAACGCCTCAAAGGCCATCGTGATCGGCGACCTGACGCAGTGCACGCCGAGTTCGGCCCTGTCGCCGCGTGTCAAGAAGGGCCGTTGGAAGGTCATACCCTACGTTCTGAAAGGCGGTCAGCGCGGCAAGATGGTCTGCGCGGGTCCCGAAACGGGCGCACCGCCGCTGCGGCTGCGACTTGGCCTTGTCGGATGGCACGCGATCTTCGTCGGTGTCTTCAGCACATCCCATGCACCAAGCCAGGTGTGGCTCAAGTTGGATGGGGACCCGGCGCCGACACCCCGCTACAACCGGGCAAACGCCCACTACGGAAACGTTGAAGATGTCTTTTTCAAGGTGGCCGACTTGGCCGAGTCCTGTCACCTGCACATTCGCCAGCAGTCCTCGGGGACCAAGTGCGGCTGCGGCGTGGTGTACGTCAAGCTCGTCCCGCTCGCGGAGGCTGAAATCGAGAGGGTCCGCCGACGCCGCAGCGACCCCTCGCGCCGGAACCTGGCTGCAACCTGCGACGGATTCAGCTTCATCTACCAGCGCCTTCCAACGACCGCCGAGGAGCTGCTTAGCGAAGTGGAGATCTACCGCGACACGGATTTCGGCACGCTCTACCTGCACTCGCCGGGGGCGGACAAGGTCAACTACCCCTCGAAGGTCGGCTACATGAAAGGGACCGGCGTCGACGATTTCCCGGGGATCGGCTACCGCTACTTCGTTGAGGCCGTTCAGGAGTTGGCCAGGCAGAACATCAATCCCACCAAGGTCCTGATCGGCGGGGCACACGACGTGGGGATGAAGGTCCACGTTGGAATCCGCCCCGCGGGCTGGAGCTTCTTCGAGCCCTTCGCCGACTACTGGGAATCGCCCTTCTACCGGCAGCATCCCCAATGGCGCTGTCAGGACAGGGACGGCACGCCCGTGACTCGGATGAGCTGGGCCGTGCCCGAGGTCCGCAAGCACATGATCGACCTCTTGGCCGAGCAGGTGGCCTTCGGCGCCGACGGCGCGCACATTGTCTTCAACCGGGGCTACCCCGTGGTTCTGTACGAACGGCCGTTCCGCGATCTCTTCGAGAAGCAACACGGGACGGACCCATGCAAGATCCCAGAATCGGATCCGCGGATCGTCGCTGCGTGGTCCGACGTCGTTGCGACATTCTTCCGCGAGCTCCGCACGATGCTCGATGCCGAGCAGCAGCGGCGCGGCGACGGGCGCCGGCTGGCCATCAGCGCCTGCGTCCTGGGACACGAGCAGGACAACCTGCGATACGGCGTCGATGTCCGCAGGCTCATCAACGAGGGATTGCTCGATGAGATCATGGTCTACGGGTGGGGCTTCGGCAACAAGCGCACCGGGTATGAGCTGGCCTTCTTCCGCGAGGTCTGCGGGCCGAAGCGGATCCCGTTCCGCCCGTCGCTGGCGGTGCATTGGCCTGAAATGCCGCGGCGGCTCAAGCAGGTCATCTCGTTCTACGAAGGCCAAGCGGCTGGTGTGGCCGTCTGGGATGCCGGGATCTCGGACATCTACGAATGGCGCGTAAGGTCCCGGTTGGGACGCTTGGAAGACGCCCGGCTGCACCTTCAGCACATCAAAGCCGCCAAACCGCCCCACGTCCTGCACCGCTTCCACCTTCTCGGCAATCACATCCGCGACGGTCGATTCGGCCCCTATTGGGGCGGCTGACCTCACACCCGAAACAGCGCCCCCAGTCGTTTGCCCAACAGGAGCGATGCCGAGACGAGCGTGACGGTGAGCAGGGCCATCGCCCAGACGCCGAGGGCGCTGGCGATGTAGCGGCCTTCGCCCAACAGGTTGAACAGCTCGAAGATGGCCTTGGTGATGGGGTAGTGCATGCCGCGCTGGGCGAGCATGAGCGAGTCGGAGACCTCGAGCATCGCGAAGCTGAAGGCGAGCAGGCCGCCGGCGAGCAGGTTGGCGGCGATCAGCGGCAGGACGATCTTGCGGACCGTGCGGAGCGGCGACGCGCCGAGGTTCCAGGCTGCCTCCTCCAGCGTTACCGACGTCTGCTGCAGACCCGCGGCGATCGAACGGACGACGTACGGCAGGCGGCGGACCGCGTAGGCGATCACCAGCAGCACCGTCGGGTCCTCGCGGGGGTCGAGGAAGGCGAAGACCTCGCCCTGGCGGGTCATGGCCAGGTAGCCGAACGCCAAGACCAGGCCCGGGACGGCCAGCGGCATCATCGCGATCGCGTCGAGCAGGCCCCGGCCGGGCAGATCGCTGCGGACCACGACGTAGGCGATGGCGATCCCCAACAGCAGGTCGATGACCATGGCCAGCGAGGCGTACTCGATGCTGTTGCCGATGCTGCTGATCGTCAGGCCATGCGACAGGGCCTCGCGGTAGTGGTGCAGCGTGAAGGCGTTCGGCAGGACGCTGCGATACCAGCCGGCGCTGAGCGAATTGAGGATCACGCCGACATGGGGCACCAGGGCCAGGCCGATGACGACGACGAAGGGCGTGACGATCAGCAGGTTCCGCAGGCCCGTCAGGCGTTTGGCGGGACGGGCTACGGTCGCCTTGGCCATCATCGCGTAGGCGTGCCGGCCGAAGATCCCCCGACCCACCAGATACATCAGCACCGAAGCGACGAGCATCACCACGGTCAGCGCATAAGGAAACGGGTTGTCGCCGATTTCTTTGATGCCCTCGAAGACCTGGACGGGCGTGACGCGCATGTAGTCGAACATGAGCGGCGTACCCAGCTCGGTGAAGCTCCAGATCAAGACGATCGTCCCGCCGGCAAACAGCCCGGGCATGATCAGCGGCAGCGTGATCCGCCGGAACCGCCGCCAGCCCACGCACCCCAGGTTCTCCGCCGCCTCGAGCATGGCCGGATCGACGTTGGCCAGCGACGCCGTCGCGTTGAGGTACATGATCGGATACAGGTGCAGCGCCTCGAGCACGACCACGCCCCAGAACCGCGACCGGCCCATCCAGTCGATCGTCTGGCCATCCGCGAGCACGCCCAGCCAGGTCAGGGCGGCGTTGAGGGCCCCGTACTGTCCGACGATCTGCCGCAACCCGATCGCTCCGACGAAGGGCGGCAGGATCATGGGCACGAGCAGCAGGGCGTTGACGAGGCCCTTGCCCGCGAAGTCGTATCGATCGCTCAGGACGGCCAACGGCAGCGTGATGAGCAGGACGAGCGCGGTGGTGGCCAGGGCGATCTGGAGTGAGTTGGCCAGGCCCTCCAGATAGATGGGGTTGCCGAAGACCTCCAGCACGAACCGGACGGTCGGTTCCCCCTCATAGACGAACCCGCCGCGGACCGTTTCGTAGAGCGGCCAGACGAAGAACGCTGCGAAGAAGACGCCGACGCCCACCGCGATCAGGATGGCGTTCCGACGTCGCATCATCGCCCCGTCCCCCCTTGCCCCGGCGAGCCGTGTGCGGCGACGCCTCGCAGCGCGAGCCGCCGAGCGGCGAGGTAGTTGGTTCGGAAGTGGGCGTCCCATTCCCGCGCAAGCCGAACGGCCTCGAGCTTGTTGCGGAGGTCGAGCTTCTTGGCTTCGTCGTAGGTGAGGGGCATCTGTTGCATCTGCCGGACCGCATCCGGCCGGGCGTCCGGCCCGCCGGCGGCGATGATGGCCGACCAGGCGGCCGTCAGCTCGTTATGGGTGTCGATGCACATGGCCCGGATGAACCGGCGGATGAAGTCGAAGAGAGGACCCGTCCAGCGCCCGTCGTACGTGAAGGCCTCCGCCAGCTTGTAAGGGTCGACCTCGGGATCGGAGGCGTGACGGCGATGCTCGGGCGTGTAGACGTCGCGCCGAATCGGCAGACGTCGCAGCGCGTACTTGACCGGCCCGCCGGGCGTGCCGACGCGGTAATACCACAGCGTCTGCCCCTCGGGCGTCAGGCAGAAGTACACGAACCGCCTGGCCAGCTCGGGATGCGGCGCCCCACGGAGCATGCTGATCGGGTCGGCGCTGACGCTGGACCCGCCGACAGGCGTGACGTAATCCATGCGGTGCGTGCCCTCGCGCTCTTCAGCCATGCCCGCTTCGAAGCGACCGTAGAAGTCGATGCACATGCCCGCCGCTGCGTTGCCCTGGACCACGTCGATGGGCACCTTGCTGGAGGTGTTGGTGAAGTAGCGGGAGTTGGCGGCGATTCGTTGGATCAGCCGCATGCCCCGCCAGAAGCCGTCGGCGACCGCCGTCTGTTCATCTTTCGGGCCAAGCTTGGAAACTCCTTGTTTGCGGCAGCGCTCGCGGACCTCCAGGGCGATCTGCTGCTGGATGAGCATCTCGAAGGCCTTGTTGGCCGAGCCGCTCTTGGTCGGGTCCGCCAGGCCGATCTGACCGCTGAAGCGCGGGTCGGCCAGGTCCCGCCATTGAGCGGGGGTCTGGTCGATGCCCAGCCGCTCGAGCGCGTCGCGGTTGTAGCAGATGCCGAAGCACGTCAGGCAGCAGCCGTAGTAGCGGTCGTGCTCGTCGTACATGATCTCGCCGCTCGCCGTCCGGGGCATGATCTCGGGCCGGCGGAGCTCGGGATAGTCGGCCTGGATGCCACACGGAACCGTGTTGCCGATACGGGCCTGCTTGTCGTGGTCGTACCAGCCGCCGCCGAAGAACATGTCCACGCCGATGCCGACGTTGGATGCCAGGAACGCCCGACGGCCCTCGACGGCCTCGGCGGGCGTGCCGGATCTGGGCTTGGCGGGGTCGATGTGGCGGTTGGCGAAGCCGCTCTCGACCGCCGACGTCCACGGCTTGTGCAACGTGTCGGTCCAGTGGGCGCGGAACGCGGAGACGTACTCGCTGGCCAGGTAGCGGGCGATCTCGCCCGTGCCGCCGATGCTCCGCCAGTCGATCCGCACCGGTTGGCCGTGATGCTCCTGGTGCCACCGGCTGAAGGCCCGTTCGAACTCGAAGCGGATGGCTTCGTTGTGCGGCGACAGCGCCGTCAGCGTCAGCGCATCGGGACCGAACTGCTCCTGGGCCGGGCGAAGCAGGTACGGCACGCCCAGGATGATCGGTACCAGAATGACGATCGCCAGGCCGCGATACAGCATGAGCTACCTGCGGAAACGTCGAAACGTCAAAACATCGAAACGTCAAAACGTCGAAACAGCCGAACGTCCAAACGCCGGGACGACGTGGGGCTGGGCGTCTGACGGGGCTATCCTTCATTGTCCAAGACGACGACGTCGGCGGGGTCGAAGATGCACTTGACTCGGCCGGTGGGGTCGATCTTGGGGTTCAGCTCGATCACCTTGAGGGTCGGACCATCTTCGAGCGTTACCTGGTGCTGGGCCGACTCGCCGAGGTAGATCGTCTCGCCCAGTTGTCCGTCGAACGCGTTGATGGCGTCGGCCGGGGGCGCGTTGATCCGCACGCTCTCCGGACGGATCGAGACCAGAACGGCGTCGCCAACGACCGGTCCGGACGGAGGCACGGCTGAGTGGAGTACGCCAAACGCGGTCTTGATCTGGGCGGACGCTGCGTCAACGGCCACCAACTCACCCTCGATGAAATTCGTCTCGCCGAGGAAATCGGCGACGAAGCGGCTGGCGGGCCTGCCGTAGAGCTCGTGCGGCCGGCCTATTTGCTCGACGCGCCCGTCGCGAAGCACGGCGATGCGGTCGGCGATGGACAGCGCCTCCTTCTGATCGTGCGTCACGTAGATGGCGGTCAGCCCGGCCTGCTTGCAGATGCGGCGGATCTCGCCCCGCATCTCCAGGCGGAGCTTGGCGTCGAGGTTGCTCAGCGGCTCGTCCAGCAGGAGACATTGGGGTTCGACGACGAGGGCCCGCGCGAGTGCGACCCGCTGCTGCTGGCCGCCGGACAGCTCGTTGGGTTTCCGCGAGGCGTAGTCGGACATCTGCACCATGCCCAACGCCGCCTCGACGCGCCGCCGTCGCTCGGTTCGGGGCGCCTTGCGGACCCGCAGGCCGAACGACACGTTCTCGTGGACCGACATGTGCGGCCACAGCGCGTAGTTCTGGAACACCATTCCCGTGTTCCGGAGGTGCGGGGGCACGTGGGTGATGTCCCGCTCGCCAAACCCGATCCGCCCGGCGTCGGGCTGCCAGAACCCGGCCACGCAACGGAGCAGCGTCGTCTTGCCGCAGCCGCTGGGGCCCAGCAAGAAGAACAGCTCGCCGGCGTCGATCGTCAACGAAACGTCATCAACGGCGACCACACTGCCGAACCGCTTGGTCACGTTCTCCAAGGCGATCTCGATCACGATAGCGGAGGTATAGTCCGATGCCGAACGGATTGCAACGACAAGCGGATCGTCTCGGTTCACCTCGCGCCGAGCTGGTCAGCGCTGTCAGTCAGCCACTCGAGGTTGAACCGGGCGAACGTGATCTTCTCGTACGGGTGCTTTTCGCCGCGCTCGTACAGACACCCGACGGTCTGATCGGGCAAGACACACAGGTCGGAGTAAGCCGACGGGCCGCGGTGGAGCAGCTTGCCCGCCGACCACGTTTTGGCCTCATCGGTGCTGATTCGCACCGTCATCCGCTCCCGCTTCTTGCTGGCGGGGTTGGCGAACAGGACCCGGCTGTCCCCACCCGCCGGCCCCCCGGTGAGCCGTACGATGCTGGCCTGACAGGTCGGGCCGATCAGCGGCGTGACAGGCTTGGGCGCGGTCCAGGTCGCGCCGCCGTCTCGGCTCCACGCCACCGACCGTTGCTTGCTGCCCCGGGCGCGGATGTTGAGACACACCGTGTGGCCTGCGGTCTCGACGGCCATACATTCGTTGGTGTTCTCGACCGCCGGGCCGATCAGGCCGCCCGCGCGCCACGTCCGCGCGCCGTCGTCGCTGATGATCGCGGCTGCGCGGTATCCCTTGCCCAAGCCCTCGTTCAGCCAGGCCGGCACGATCAACCGACCCTTGTGCGGGCCCGCCTGCAGTTGGATGCCATGACCCGGACCGGTGGCCAGGCGGGTCCAGTCAAAGTCGAATCCCCTGAACACCTCGGTGATCTCGACGGGGCCGGCCCAGGTCGC
The DNA here is from genome assembly GCA_964390905.1 of uncultured Planctomycetales bacterium. Taxonomy (GTDB): domain Bacteria; phylum Planctomycetota; class Phycisphaerae; order UBA1845; family JAFGLZ01; genus JAFGLZ01. Next base: position 28,680 of record CAYMLO010000071.1, read on the forward strand.
CCCGTCGTCGTCGCTGCAGGTGTAGAAGGCCCGCTGGTTGTTCCGACAGAACAGCAGGTGGATCTTGCCGGTCGCGCGGTCCAACACGGGGCAGGGATTGCCGATGGTGATCTCCGCCCCGCCGCCCTCTTCGTGGACGAGCTGCGTCCTTTGCCACGTCTTGCCCCCGTCGAAGCTCCGCTTGAGCAGCAGGTCGATGTCCCCGTCGTCGCGGCGGCTGTTTTTGCGCCCCTCGCAGAAGGCCAACAGCGTGCCCTGCTTCGTCGTCAGCACCGCCGGGATGCGAAACGTGTGATAGCCCTCCTTGCCGGACACGTAGACGTCCGTCTGCGCGAGCTTCTGCCGCGCGACCTTCTCGTCGAACTCCGCCAGCTTGAACCGCACGCTGACGACCGAGTTCTTCTCCCCCGGTTTGTGGACGACGTACGTGGTCGAGACGAACGTGCCGTCGGGTAGGAGCTCCAAACCCGCATAGCCGCAGTCGCCCGGCCTGCCGTAATGCCTGAGCAACAGAACGCGATACTGGCCCTGGCGGAGGTGGATGATGTCGTCGTAGGTCCCGACCCACAGTACGAAATTCCCGCGCGTGGGGCTTTCGAGCGTCGTGTCGCGGAAGCTCATGACCAGCCGACCATCCGGCGCGTATCGGATCACGTGTCGGTCGCCCGTCAGCGCCGCGGGCAGTTCGATGAGGTCAGACCAGGTCTCGGCCTCGTCGTTGCTGACCATCAGGAACGAGTTGTACTTGCGGCTGTTCTCACGCAGCAAGACGGCAAGCTGCTTGCCGTCCGGCGACCGGACGATGCCCGGCTCGCAGGGATGGGCGGCTGGATGCTCTCCCACGACCCGTGGCGTGCTCCACGTCACCCCGCCATCTGCAGAGATCGACTGGTACAACTTGAACGTCTTTCGCCGGCCGTTCTTGGTGAAGAACCGGCCGTCGTCATGGAACATGGCCAGATAGCGGCCGTCCTTCAGGCGAACGCACTCGCCCATCACCACGATGCCGCCCCAATCACCGACGGGCTCGAGCGGCGTCCACGTCTTGCCGTCGTCCTCGGAGATCGCCCGGCGGGCGGGATACAGCCCCGAAAACAGGATCAGCCGCGCCTTGCCCTTCGGGTCGATCATGCGAAACAGCGTCGGGACCTCCAGCGACGTCGACCAGTTGTCGGGGATGCCCAGGCGATCGCTCCACGTCCGTCCGCCGTCGTCGCTCCGCTTGAGCACGATCGCGCCCCGGCCGTGGCCCTTCGGATAGGCAACGTAGATCGTCTTGTTGTCCGGCAGCATCACCGTGCTCGGGTGGCCGAGGTACTGGCCCGGCTCCTTGTCGATGATGACCTGCCGATGCGTCTCGTTCGATACGTCGACGATGGGAACGGTGTAGTAGTCGGGCTGCGTGCGGGGCGGCGGCGGCTTGATGTCCATGGCGTTTCCTGTCATCGCAAACGCGCTGATCCGCATTGTGCTTCGCGTCGGGACAAAGCCGACCGGGCCCAGGGCCTCCGCGTCCAGTCGGATCCCGTGCGCCCGCTTCCCGTCGATGAGAAACGTCAGGTCCTTGCCCTCGCGGGTCACCTCGAACGTAAACGGTCGGCCGGCCTTCAGAAACCGATCGGGCTTGCCCAGCGCGCGAAGCTTGCCGAACAACCGACCGCTCGTGAAGATCTGCCCGTTGGCGCCCTCGAACCCGAAGTACCCCTCGCCGATCTTGAACGCAGCCGCGCTGCGCTTCAGGTTCAAGATCGTCAGCCGTGCGGTGATGTGGAAATCTCCCGCGTCGACGCCTTTGGTTCCGAACAGGTCGTTGCCGCGGCCCGTGCCCTCGAGGTAGCCCTTGCCCCGTTTCCAGGGCTTGCCCGCCTCCCGTACGAGCTTCGGCACGCCCTTCTCGACGAACACCACCTTGGTGGGTCCCGGCGCGCCCTCAGCAGCGCGGAGACCCAGCAACAGAGGGACGATCGCATGCACCACCAACAGATTCAGCTTCACCGGTAGACTCCCTTGCCGCAGCGAGCGCACTCGACAAGACCAAAGACGCCTTGTCTGATGCCGCGCCCTACTCGATGTTGTAGGACATGCCCGTGATGCCGACTTCCTCCCAGCCCTGCCACCCGATCGACCGCCAGAAGGCCAGACCGGCTTGGTTCTTGACGTAGACGAAGGTGTGGCAGCGCGGAATCCCCGCTCGCTTCAGGGCATCCATGCATGCCCCCACCAGCGCCTTGCCGATGCCCTGCCGACGATGCGTTGTCGCCACGGCCAAGTGGTGGAGATACCCTCGACGCCCGTCCGTCCCACACAGGACCGCCCCGATCAGTGTCTCGCCCTCGCAGGCCACCAGGCTCATGCCCGGATTGCGCTCGAGGTACGCCGCAATGCCCTCGTGGGTGTCGGCGTCCTCGTCGAGCCCCAGGTTCTCCGTCGCACGCCAGAGGGCGAGCACATCCTCGATATCGCCCGCCGCCATTCCCCTGATGTCCAGCGTCATCCGCCCGCGTCCTTCACCCCCGTCTCTTGTCCAGGGCGTCGCGAAGCACTTCCAACTCGGACACCACGGCCGATCGCACGCTGAACCGCGACGCGGTCTCCAACCCGTTCTGCTTTAGTTGCCTTCGCAGCTTTCGGTTCTGGACCAGCTCGTCCAGCGCCGCCACGCACGCGTCCATGTCCGACGTGTCCACGATCAGCGCATTCTGCCGGTGCACGGCGTACTCGTGCACGCCGCCCCTGGCAGGCAGGATCGTCGCGCACCCCACGGCCATCGCCTCCAACCCCGTCCGTCCGAACGCCTGGTAGACCGAAAGGTCCACGAAGATGTCAGACGCACCCATCAACTCGGCCACCTCTTCGCGGACCAGGACCCCGCGGTTGTCGAATTCGAAATCCCGCCGGAGCGCCAGGAAGTCCTCGCTGGCCGGATCGTTCCCGAAGATGGTGACCGTCACTCCGTCGGGATAGCGCTGCTGGATGGTCCGCAGCAGCACCATCGTCTCGGCCGGGGCCCGCCGCGGCGTCGTCGGACGCACCATGGCGACGATCCGCACCGGGCCCGACTTCCGCTTCTTGATGAGGTCCGGATGGTAGACCGACCGGTCCAGGCTGGGCCGGACCTTTCTGACCTCCGTGCCATGGCGCTCGTGGACCGTCTGCCGAATCCAATCAGTCTTGGCGAAGCAGACCATCTCGGGGATGGCCGTGTAGGATTCCTCCGCCTCGCGAACCAGCTCGGGCTCGGGCTCGCGAAGGATCCAGGGCTCGTAGTCCTGGATGTAGTAGGCCGGCAGGACGTCGGGCACGCGCTCGCACAGCCGCTTGAGCGGCCGGACGGTCGTGAAGATCGTCGCAACGACCACGTCGAAACCGGCCGCGTGCGCCCACAGCTCCGACTCGTCCTTGAAGTAAAAGAACAACCCTTCCGGCGCGTGGGGATAGAATCGCTGATAGCTCTCCGCCACGCCTCTCGGCAGGGCGATCTCCGTGTGCACGCCGAAGTGCCGCATCCCTGACGATTCCTGGTAGATCGAGTGCACGCCGCCTCCGCCGCCCTTGCCCCGCAGCAGGTACAGGATCCGCAGGCCGCGCACGTCCGGGAATTCGTTTGCGCAGCTGTGAAACTCGAGTTGCCCGCGGAGCACGCGGCGAAGCGGCTCGAGCGCGTGGTTGTTCTCCATCGCCTCGATGTCCGCGGCGATCTTGTCGGCGCCGTGTTTCGCCTCCAGCGCCTCCCGTCCGGCGCGCGAGAGTTCCTTGCGGCGTTCCTCGCCGTAGCTCTTCGACTTGGCGTGGTGGACGTATGCCTGGTCGGCCACGGCCAGTTCGAAGCCGGCCTGCCGCGCGCGGACCGAGTAGTCGTTCTCCTCACCGAACCCCAGCGGAAAGGACACCTCGTCGAAATGCCCGATCGCGTCGATCACCTCGCGCTTGATCACGTAGCAGAATCCGTTGATGAACGGCATCCGCGGGAACCGCCTCGTCGACAGCTCCTCGACCCTGGCCGCCATGTCCCCGACCGCGAACCCGTCGGGCAACGGATTGACCGACCAGTCTCCCAACGGCGTGCGGATGTTCGGGACGGACTGATACGAGGCCGCATTGGACAGCGGCCCGACGACGCCGACCCGCTCGTCGCTCTCCCCGCATTCGACAAGCCGGTCGACCCAATGCGCCGACACGACGCTGTCGCTGTTCAGGAGCACGACGTAGTCGGCCGACGACGCCCGCATGCCCTTGTTGGCCGCCTTGGTGTACCCCTCAGCCTGCTCCGACTCGATCAGCGTGGCGAAGTCGCATCCCTGACAGAACTCGCGGACGTACCGCGACGTCTCCTCATGCGACCCGTCGTTGACGACGTACAGATGCGTCCGGTCGGATGGTGTGTTGGCCGCAACGGATTCCAGGCAGCGCCTCACGTACTCGAGTGCATCATGGACGCAGACGATAACGTCAACCGTCTTGCCGTCCGCCTCCCCTCCGCCTGAGTCAGAATAAATGTCTTCGGTGTGATCTGCTTTGTCTTGCATTTGCGCAGTCTTTCTCGGTGTCCTCGTTCTCGACGCACGACGTCCGCTTCCCGTCTGAAGCGACGGGGCGGCTGGCTGACTCTTACGGTTCGCTGAGGCGGCCCTTGATCTCGCGGATCCCCTCGTTCGCCTCGCCGAGCGCTCGCTCCAGCGCGCTCACCCTCGCGTTCAGTCGCTGCATCTCGACGGCCATCGCCGCCAGGCCGGCTCCGCTCGTGTCCCCCTGGCCCGCCTCACGCAGCGCCGCCTCGAGACGCCCTCGGTCCTCTGTGCTCTCGTCGAGACGCTGCTGGACGTCGCGGATCTCGCCCTCCCGTTCCTCCACGATGTCCTTGAGCTGTCGAACGCGCATCTGCATGCGGAGCGTCGTGTCGTATCCCTGTAGAGCATCCAAGCCGGCGTCGGAGAACGACGGGACGTCCGTCATGTCCAGCGCCGACCCGTCGGCCAGCGCGTCGGAGAGACGACGCTGCGACGGCGTCAGGAAGCGGGCCACCGCCGCTTCGTCCGCCTTCTGGCGATACAGCTGCGGGTCGATGAAGGCCGTGATCTCTTCGTCGCCGGGGCACTCGAGCCCTCGGACCCCCAGCCCCTCGAGCTTCTCGAGCAACCAGCGCGCCGACCCGACCGGGTCGCGGATGACGTCCGCGTACTGAATCAGGATCCGCGGCAGTCCCAGAGAGCCCCGCAGTGCTTCGAGACTGTGCAGCTCCCACATGGCGATCCCGGCGTGCAGGGGAATGTGGTTCCGCGTCCGCAGCGACTGCGCGACCTCCAGGGCGTTGCGATTGACGATCACGCAGACCGGCACCTCCAGCAGAAGCCGCCAGAACGGCAGCAGCAGACACATCCGCGGGTCCTTGACCGCCCACGGCCGAGACCCGTCCAGACCGATCACCAGATCTCGGGCCCGTCGCGCCAACGTCGAGAGGGCTTCGTCGGTGAGCTTCGACGCGTCGAACGCCGACAGCCGGCACCACAGACACCCCTGCGCAGCCAGCACCTGGTTGTTGAGCTCGACGACGTCGTCGTTCTCCCAGAATCCCTTGGGGTTCTCCGGATTGGCACCCTTCACACGGTCCGGCGGCCCCAGGGACGCGCCCATCATGTTCAGCACCCGGATCACCGCCGACGTGCCGGAACGATGCATGCCCAAAACGAGTATCTGCATGACGAGCTGCCTTGTGTTTGGGCCCTTTCACCCTCCATGCCGGTCGACAAGTGTATCAGGATCGTCCCCGTCCATGGAGGGCATAGCCCGAGCCGCGGGATTCACCCCGCGCGGCAGCCGGTCCGCGCGGGATGAATCCCGCGGCTCGGGCCCTCCCCGTCGACCGGGCGGTGCGCTATCGCTTCAACCCCTCCAGAAGCTGCGTTCGCGTCCAGGGATTCAGCAGCGTGTCGTGCGTCTGTTCCATCCACGCGACGAGCCGACGGCGCAGCCGACGCAGCTCGTCGGCGTGCGCGGGATCGGTGGCGAGGTTGTTCAGCTCGCCGGCGTCGGATGCCAGGTCGTACAGCTCGTCCTCGGCCGTGGCGTTCCAGATGTACTTCCATCTGCGGTCGCGGACCATCCGCTGGCTGTACAGCCCGAACTGGTTGCCGTGATACGTGCTGAAGATGTCCTGCCGACCGTTGTCCGGCTGCCCGGACATCAGCGGCACGAGGCTCTGGCCCCGGAACGTCTCGGGGATGGGCATGCCGGCCACCTCGCAGAACGTCGCCGCCAGATCGATGGCGTGGGTGACGAACGCATCCGACACGCTCGCGGGCGCGATCCGTCCGGGCCAGCGCATCATCAACGGGACGCGCACCACGTCGTCGTACATGATGAAATGCTTGTCGATCATCCCGTGCCCACCACACATGTCGCCGTGGTCGGTCGTGTAGATCACGAGCGTGTCGTCGGCCAGGCCGAGTCGGTCCACAGCATCCAGGATCCGACCGATCTGCGCGTCCATCAGGCTGATCTCGCCGAGGTAGCGGCTCACCACCGGCGCCCACTCGGTCCAGGTCCACGCATCCAGCTTCCACGTGCGTCGTTGTTGCGCTTGGATGTAGGGCTTGCCCGCCAGTGGGTCCGGGAAGCTGGGCCAGGGCGGGATCTCCTCCGGCGGATACATCGAGCCGTATGGCTCGGGCACGACGTTGGGCAGGTGCGGCTCGCTGGGGTCCCACCGGATGAAGAACGCCTGGGCCTTGGCGGCGCAGGCCTCCAGCATCCGGATCGTGTGGTCCGCCCCCCACGCCAGCCTCGAGTCCTGCGGTCCGATGTGCGGGTCGACCTCGCCGAACCAGCGGTTGAGCAGCGGCTTCGGCGGCAGGCCTTTCCCCTCGCGATACCGCGTGTACTCGGCCTCGTCGACGTACTCGTTGAACCCGTACGCCCGTGGACCCTTCTGGCGGTCAACGTGCCACTTGCCCACGTACCCCAACCAGTAGCCCGCCTCACGGAGCAGCCGGCTGTACGTCGGCAGATCGTCTCTGGCCCCACGCGGGGCCTCGGTGTCCCAGTTGGCGACGCACAAGTGCTCGGTCGGCCATTGCCCGTTCAGCAGGCTGTTCCGCACGGGAACGCACAGCGGAATCGGACAGAACGCGTGCGTGAAGTTGACGCCCTCCGACGCCAACCGCCCGAGGTTGGGCGTGCGGAGCATTGCGTGCCCGTTGACGTCAACGCAATCGAACCGATGCTGGTCGGAGTGAACAAGCAGGATGTTGGGACGGCCCATCGTCGTTCTGGTCCCTCCGTGTCAAGAACGCACCACACGCGGATCGCGGTGCTGCTCGTTGTAGCAGCGGACTTCGAACAGCGCCGCGGGCACCGGGCCGTGGCTCGCGAGCAACTCGATGACCAGCCGATTCGTCGTGACGGGCGATTCCAGAACCAGGCCGTTGCGCGTCTGATGGTTGTCCGTTCGCTCGGCGATGACCCGCCCCTCGGCGTCGCGAATCCGGTAGCGCTCGACGCAAAACGGCATCACCCGCTCGGGATGCGGGAAGAAGACGGACTCCAACGGGTGATCGCGGTCGGTGTCGAACGTCAGCTCGATGCGCCCGATGCTCTGTGGCTGGTCCCACTGGAGGGTCAAGCTCGGGGCCGGATCGTCAGCATCGGCCACCCAGGCATTCGGCCAACACGTCGGACGTGTCCTGCCGTTCGTCACACGCTGCGGTCCGCAGACGGCGATCGGCGGGTCGACGGCAACCGCGAGGTTGTGTCCGTCAGGTCGGCGGATCGGGCTCCAGAACTCGAACGTCTGCACACCGATGTCCTGGTCGGGCGATTGCGTTCGGTGATGCCGGACGGCCAGGACGCCGGTCAGACGCTGCTGGCTGCATCGCACGGCGACGTCGACGTTCTTCATCAGACACACGAAGACGTACCGCGGATGACGGACCTCCGCATCGAACCCGAACGCGACTTGCTGGTCGCCGCCCGGTTCAAGGTCGACGTCCTTCGCACCCAACAGGACGTCCGGCGTGTGGTTGTCGGGCCTGTCGCTCGTCCGAAGCTCGCACCGCAGCGTCGTCGGTTTGGCGACGTCGACGATGAACGAGACCTCGGGCACCGGCCCGGTCGGCACGGGCAGCATCTGGGCCCATGAGTCTTCCAGCGGCAGCAGCGGGCCGTCAGGCTCGAGCCGCGACAACCGATACTCGCTGCTCGCCGTGATCGTGGCCGTCCTTGCCAGGTCGTCCGGATCCTTCAGATGGCGCCGCGGGATGTACTGCCCCCGTCGCATCAGCTCGGTCTGCAGCTCGCCCATTCGCTCCGGATCGTTCAGATCGGCGGGCCGGAGGCGGTCACGAATGCATAGTGCAGCCGCCACGCCCACGGGCTGGGCCGCGTCGCCGCACGTGGCCATCACACGCGTCGACCCGAAGGCCACGTGCGTCGCGCTGATGATCCGCCCCGCCAGAAACAGGTTCGTGATGTTCCGGCTGTACAAGCAACGGTAGGGGATCTGGTACACCCCGCGCGCGTGCCATTGGTTGCACCCCGGGCACGGGCTGTAGACCCCGTCGGCCGGATGTAAGTCAATCGACCAGCCGCCGAACGAGACGGCGTCATCGTGCGGACGCTGCTCGACGATGTCTTGCTGTCGCAGCAGGTACGGACCCTCGAACCGTCGGCTCTCGCGCTTGCCCGGGATGAGTCCTACCCACTCGAGCGTTAGGTTTTCGGCCTGGGGGAACTCACCGGAGTTCTTGATGTAATCCCACACCCCGTAGACGACCTTCCACAGCTCCCACTTGATCTGCTCGGTGTCGTGCACCGTGTCGAGCCGCCCGCCGTACTCCAGCCACCACAGCCATGGACCGTGCTTGTCGGGGCCGAATTGCCTGTAGCGCGGGATCTGCTTGATGTCGGTCAGCGCGAAGCTGGGCGGGACGAACGTGACCGGCCGACCGAGGTCCTTGCTGAAAAAGTAGATCGAGTGACCCAGCAGCTCGCCGTATTCCTCGACGTCCGGCGCGAACTTCTCGCCGAACTCCTCGCGCTTCTCCGCCCCCATCCGAAACGCTGCGCCGGACAGGAACCCCACCACGCCGTCCCCGGACGCGTCGCAGAACAGCGGCGCGTGCACCTCGTACATCGTCGCGTTCTGGCTGTTGAACGCGCGGATCGACGCGATGGTGTGCGGCCCGGACTTGGTCACCTCGAGTGCGGCCGCGTTGAGCAGCAGCGTGATGTTCGGCTCCTCGACCACCTTCTCCAGCAGAATGCCGTCGAAGACAACCGCATTGCCCGCCGGGTTCCGGTAGACGTTTTCGACGAGGATCTCGTCGGTCACCCCGCCCTCGCGGGCCCAGCGGTTGTTGTTCTGCATGTGGGCCGTCGCGCCCAGTACCCACAGCCGCACCTCGCTCGATGCATTCCCGCCCAGCACGGGTCGATCTTGGATCAGGACCGCCCGGATGCCCGCCCGCGCGGCCGTGATCGCGCAACACGTCCCCGCAATCCCGCCGCCGACCACGACCAAGTCGCTGTCGATCCGCTTCGTTACGAACTGCCGATTCTCGGCAGGCGGTTCCGTCAGCATATCACACCATCGCAATCAAGATCGGCCCAGGTGCTTCTTGAATCTCTCCAGCAACGGGTCGTTGGTGCGGACCATCATCTCCAGCAGTGCCGCCTGTAGCTTCCTGACCTCGTCCTTCAGTGTCGGATCGTCGATCAGATTGTGCAAGGCGTCGGGGTCCTTCGCGAAATCGTAGAGCTCCTCGGGCGCCCGATACTGAAACAGCTTGACCCGCGCCGCGACCGCCGCGTCCATCTTCGCCGCCGCCTGCATCGCCTTGAACGTCAGGCCCGACTGCGATTCGTTCTTGAAGACCGTCTCGCCGTCAGACCACGCGTTGAAGATGTACCCGTACTTGCGCGTCTGAACGCAGCGCATGGGGTACTCCCTGCGGGCGGCCGTCTTGAAGAAGACCGTGAAGACCCTGTCCCGCCCCGCTTGCTGGCGCCCCTTCAGCAGTGGCAGGAACGTCCGCCCGTCCACGCCCTCGACCGGCGACAGGCCCGTCGCATCCAGGACGGTCGGCATGAAGTCGATGCCCGAGATGAAATGCTCGCGATCGACCGCGCCCCGCTTGACCCGCCCGGGCCAGCGAACGATCCAGGGCGTTCGCGTGCTGTTGAGATAACAATTGGTCTTGGCGAACGGAAACGCCATGCCGTGATCGCTCAGGAACATCACCAGCGTGTTGGCGACCTGACCGGTCTCGTGAAGCGCTCGCAGGATCTGTCCCACCGTCTCGTCGCATCGGTGAACGGCTGCGTAATACCGCGCGACCTCCTTTCGCACGTTGGGCAGGTCCGGCAGGAAACCGGGCACGCGGACCTCCTCCGCCCGGTAGTGCTTGCTTGCCGGCGGGAAGTCCCACGGCATTTTCCGCTTCCTCTTCTTCTTCCTGGCCCGCTGTTCCTGCTCGCTGGCGGGGAACGGACGGTGCGGGTCGTGCGAGTTGGCCATCAAGAAGAACGGCTTGCCCGCGTCCTTCGCTTGCTCGAAGAATGCCTTGGCGTGCTCGTAGAACATCGCGGGATCGCGCCCGGCACGCAGCTTGTCCGGCGTGACCTCGGTATCCCAGCAGAACTTGCGCTTCGGCGTCAGGTGGCTGACCTTGCCCATGATGCCGTTCAGATACCCGCCCGCACGGAGCGATTCCTGCAGCGTCGGCACGTCCGGGTCGATTTGCTCGAACCCCTCCGCGCCGTTCCTGTGCGGGTACCGACCCGTCATCAGCACGGACCGGCAGGGCTGACAGACGGCGATGGACACGTGCGCGTGCCGGAACCGCATTCCTTCAGACGCGAGTCGATCGAGGTTCGGCGTGATGCCGGGGATCTTGCAGCCCGTCACGCCGAGCGAGTCATGATTCATGTCGTCGGCCGTGATCAACAGGATGTTCGGCCGCCTCGCCCGCGTCGTCGTCTCGGCGGCCATCCCACCGGCGACCGCGGTCGCGATCCCCCCGGGAACGAGTCGCAGGAACGTCCGTCGGTTCATCGTTCGACCTCCCCTTGAGCCGTCTCGCCAGCCAGGCAATTGCGTCATCTTGCGCAGGGACCTTCAGTGCGTGTGGTTCATCATAATAGTTGCACTTGAACTTGTCGCCCGCCCCGAGTCTGGCGTAGACCCTCGCGATCTTGGTCTCTCCAGTGGGTTCACCGCGGCGGTCTGGACTCGGGCCGTCGGCTCCCGGACCGGGCGACCTCGACGGCGTAGACCTGGCTCGTGCCGTGCCTGTTGGACCGAAACACCACCCACTTCCCGTCCGGTGTGAAATGCACGTTCGGCTCGAGACGGTAGTCGTGCTCGGCCAGGTTGCAGAGACGTTCCACGTCCAGTCGGGCGCCGCGGGGTCTGAACAGGTGGATCCACTTGCCGTCCTTGGCGCCCGCGACCGACCTGGCGCCCCCGCCGTCGCCGCAGAACATCGTGCCATCCGCCGACACGTTGTAGTGGACGCACCACTGGTCGCGGGTCAACGGATATCGGATCTCGTTGCCGGTCGCGACGTCCGCGCCGGCAAGGTAGAAGGTCTTGCCCCTTGGGATCTGCAGGTCGAACCAGACCCGCCGACCCGCCGGTCCCCAGAACTCATGGCCCCAGATCTCGCGCGCGACGGTCCGCCGGTGGATCTGCTCGAGGCCCGTGCCGTCCGACCGGATCAGCCAGATCCGATCCAACAGATGCCACGGGCCTTCGTGGCAGAACATCAGCAGGCCAGGATTCGTCGGCGAGAACTGGACATGCCCCAGCCAGGTATTCCGGCGGTAGATCACCCGCGCCTTGCCGGTCTCGATCTCGATCGTGTACAGGGCGTTGGGCAGCTTGGCTTCGTAGATTTCGGTGAACCACTTACTCCTCGGCTTCTTGAAGAACGGTGCGATCCCTTCGGCGAAACAGCCCAGCAGCAGCGTCTCGTCCGCGTTGACCGAGAACCCCCCGCCCCGCGTCCATGCATCGCGGATCCTCCCGATTTGACGGGTCTTGTGCGTATCGACGTGGGTCGCGTAGACGACGGGCCCGGTTCGATAGATCAGCTCGCGTCGCTTGGGCGCAACGACCTCGTGGCCCGAGTTCCGATCGGTGATCTGTTCGATCTCGAGCGTCTCGAGGTGGACCGCAAACGCGCGTCGACCCCCGGGCGTCGTTCCCATGAAGACCATCTTGTCGCCCTGGGCCGTGAAGGGGTTCTGATGAAAGTAGAAGCTCGAGTTGCTCCCCTCCCGGCGCGACAGGCGCATTACCCGATGCCCGGTCGTTGGGTCGATCCACGCATCCGGCGGCGGCGCCTTGCCGGCCCCGAGCACTCCGGACACCGACGCGACGACAATCAGACCGGGCAGGCAACTCAACGCCCACGGCATGTTCCCTCTCCGTCTTGGGATCGGCCACCTTGTCCGCAGGGAAGACGCTTGCATGGCACTTGCTCCTCGACGCCGCGGCCGCGTGTCCGCAGGAGGGGTCAGAACTTGGCCGGACGCTTGCTGCGGAGGTACGCGGCTGCACGGGTGGCGAGGGCAGCACAGGCTTCGGTGAGTAGCTGGCGGGCCTGGCCCGTTCCGGATTTCTCGAGGGCCTCACGCGCCCGCAGCTCCGCGACGGAGCGCTCTTCCTGGAGCTTCCCCTCGAACGCCTCGGCGGCGCGACCGAAGCCTTCGTCCTGACCCGTCGACAGTCGGTACAGTGTGCCGTCCAGAAGGACGCGAGGCGTGGCGGTCACGCCCAGGTAGATGGGCACGTAGACCGTCTGACCCGCCCGAAAGACGCAGAACTGCGCGCAGCCGAACAGCTCGACGTGGCGCCGAGGAATGGCAGCCGTCATCGTCGAGATGTTCGTCTTGTGCAGTATCGGGGGCGTGCGCGAGAGCCGGTTCATGTGCTCCGGTGTGATCTTGCCCTTGAGTGGTTCCAGCGTGCTCCGGACGAGCTTGCCTCGCTTGTCCTGTGGCCTCATCACCAACAGGCCGTCCCGGTCGGGTGTCTCCCGAAACGATTCGTGACACTGCACGATCTGGACCGCCCGGCCACCCGCGTCGGCGAACATCCAGTTGGTGGCGATCTTGCCCCCCGCGTAGATCCGGTCGGCATTCTGCTGCTTGAGCATCTCGCGCGCTTCGTCGATATCGCCCGCCTGCTCGAGGATGAGACGCATCGTGTCCGGGTTCATCATCCCCCGGAACCGCGGATTGGGGTCGCGCGCTCCCGTGTCGGCCGCAGCGGCGAGACCCTTCTCGTTCACCCCCATCATCGTGCCCATGTCCGACGTGTCGCCCGTGGCGGCAAAGCGGTAGACCGTTCGGCCCGGAACGCTCACCCCCTTGACGTAGGCGGCCTGCGGACGGTTCCGGTTGTCCCGGTTCTTGTGGAACAGCGTCACCCCGCCGAAGTTGTGCCGCGGGGCAGAAAAGTAGGTGAAGCACTCGGGACGGTTGATCCCGCGGTACTTCGCCCCCTGATACGCGACGTAGTCGTCGGCGTTCACACCGGCCGCGCTCGCCAGTGCCGCGGCCTCCTCCAGCCAATGCGGCGCGGCCCGCTTCACGAGCGACCGGTACTGCTCGGTCGCGCGGAGCAGCGCGTCTCGGCGAGCCCCGTCACCGAAGTTACCCGCCACCTCCGCCCGGATGTCCGAGGCGTTCGAGGCGCCAAACGCCTTGCCCACCTCCGTCGGCGACCCCTCGAGACGCACGACCGGATCCGTCTTGTCTTTACCTTTCGCTTGCGGCATTGCCTCTTCCCTATCGCTCTCTGCGCTTGACCGCGAAGGTCTCGCTGACGCTTCCATCTATCTAGACGGCCAGCAACCCCACAGCCAAGAGCGCTGGTGCCTTGTCTAGAATCCGCATCGAATGTCCTCCCGACGGCCCGCCCTCTGCTAGATAGACCGGATCGCCAAGAATCCCCTCACCTGTCCCCACAGCTCCGTGAACGTCCGTAGACCCAACACTCGCCGCAGGACGTAACTCGGACGAAGATAGAACTCCTTGTAGGACTTATCCAGGAATCTTCGGTACGCTTCCGGATCGATGGCGGGTGGGACGAAGACGAGGGCGTCATGATCGAGCGTGGAGGAGCTGCCGGAGAAATCGAACCGATGCCCCTGCTCGACGAGCTGCCTGTAGAACGCGGTACCGGGGAAAGGCACGAACTTGTTGAAGTGAGCGAAGTCGAGCGGAAGCGACTTGGCGAATTCGAGCGTATGCTCGAGGCTCTCCATCGTCTCGCTGGGTGATCCGACGAGGAAGTCCGCGCGGACCCGGATCCCCGCCTGACGCGCCCACGTCACGGCACGGCGGTTCATCTCGACCGTCGTCTTCTTGCCCAGCGTCGCCAGCACGTCGTCATCGCCCGACTCCAGGCCGTACAGGACCTGCCAGCATCCCGAATCACGCATCATGCGAAGCATGTCCAAATCGACGCAGTCGACCTTCGTCAGGCACGTCCACGGGATCCGGGGGCGAAGCGCCCTCATCCCCTGACAGATCCGCTCGAGGCGCTTCCGGTTCAGCGTGAACGTGTCGTCGAAGAACCGTATCTCCCGCGCACCGTGTTTGCTGACGACCTCTTCCACCTCCGCCAACACGTTCTCGGCGCCTCGCGCCCTGTACTTCTCGCCGAAGATCGACCTGTCGCAGAAATTGCACCGCGACGGACACCCCCTAGAGGTCATGATATGGGCGAGCGGAAGCTTGCGATACGATGCCGGCGTCGGACGATAGACCTTTAGCGGCGGCAGCAGGTGCCTCGCCGGGAAGGGGATCGACGATAGATCCTTGATGCGTGTCCGAGGGGGCGTCATGACCAACTGGCCGTCTCGCCGATAGGCCAGTCCTGGGATGTCCTCGGCGTTCGTCGGGCCCGCGCCCGCCAGATGCCCGAGCAGCTCGAGGAACGTCACCTCTCCCTCACCCAGGACCAGGTAGTCGAACACGCCGGCCGAGGCCGCGTGCTCGGGCACCGCCGTCGGATGAGGGCCGCCCACGATGAAGGTTGCGCGCGGCACGATCTCGCGCAGGAGCTTTGCGGCCCTAACTGCGTTGCTGAACGTCGGCGTCGTGGCGGTGAATCCAACGACTTCCGGCGCGAAGGCGCGACCCTCCTGCTCGACGGTGTCCCAACCGAGGCCACGTGCGCAGTCGAGGATCCGGACCTCGTGCCCCTCCCTTTCAGCCACGGCTGCCAGGTAGGCCAGTCCCAACGCAGGGATCACGTTGAGGACGTCGGCGAAGGTCTCCCGCTCGCCCCCGATCTCCTCTGCGCCGAACGGAACGTCTATCAGCAGGATCTTCACGTGCCCACCTTGTTGACGACCCGGGCAACCTTCCTGATCGCCGTCTCCGAGATGCCATCATACATCGGCAGCGCAATCGCCCGATCGGTGACGTCCGCCACCACAGGACAGTCTTCGTATCTCAGCAGGGCGGCGCAGTCATCGGCGATTTCATCGGCAATGCCCGCGTCAATGCCTCGCATCAGCAGCCGCTTGCGGACCCTCCCCGCGCCGCAAGGCAGGAGCGCCACGAAGAAATACCACGTCGATTCGCAGTCAGCCGCCACACGCTGCGTGCGTATCTCGGGCGACAGGAGCGTTCGCAGGAGCGCCGCGTTGTCCTTCCTTTCGGCGATGCGGCCGGGCAGCGTCGCGAGCTTCTTGAGCCCGATCTCAGCCTGGAGGGACGTGTACGCGATGCTGGCGGGCGGCGCATGCTGGAATCGCCGGTACAGACGACCGGCCAGCGCCTTGAAGCTCGGGCTCGCCAGCAGATACAGAAACGGGAACCCAAGGCCCGTGGCAAAAAGAAGGTTCTCCGTCTTGGTCGCGCGGACCTTCCCTTCGATCGGCGAACTATCCACGGGGTCATCGGCCGTGCTGGCATGGATGCGCTCAATCAGCCCGGCGTCTCTGGAAACGACCATGCCTCCGCCGAACGTGTTGACGGGCTTGGTTGTCTCGAAGCTGAAGAAGGCGGCGCGCCCGAAGGAGCCGGTCTGTTCCCCCTTGAACGTCGCGCCGAGGGAATGTGCGCAATCTTCGATCACGGGGATGCCATGTCCATCGGCCAGAGAGACGATCTCGTCAATCCGGCAGGGCGAACCGAACGCGTGCAATGCGAGAATGGCCTTGGTCTGCGGGGTGATTCTCCGCGCGCAGGCCTCTGGCGAGAGGTTCAGCGTCTCCGCCTCGATGTCGGCGGGCACGGCCTTCGCGCCGAGGCCTTCAATGAGCCCAATGAGATCCTTGAGCGTGTAGGCGGGCACGATGACTTCGTCGCCGGACCCGACCCCCAAGTGTTCCAGTATGAGCGTCATCCCGCGGCGACCGGAGTTCACCCCCGCTGCGTGGGGCACGCCGACGTGGTCGGCGACCGCCTTCTCCCACCGGGCGATCACGTCGGCGTCTTGGGGGCGGGGATTGCGGCACCGGTTCAGCACCTCAGCCGGCTCGCCCGGATCCATGAATGCCCTGCGCCGCGGGATCACCGCTGACCACTCCCGAAGTAGAACTTCAAGTCGCGCCAGGTCTGACCGATCTCGCCCAGCATGGACCGCACGCCAAGCCGAAGGCTCAGCTCCGTGTTCGTGGTATCCCAGCACGGGCGATCGCACGTGTGCACGCCCAGACGGAGCTGCTGGAAGTCCGCACTCCGCCAGATTTCCTCCAGCGGGCGGTCCCGAACGCTGACCACCCCCTCCATGTCGCAACAGGGGGCGACCATCCCGTGCGGGTTGATTGCGCACGCGGCGTATCCGGCGTAGCAGCGGAAGCCCTTGCGGGGATGGCGATAGAGGTCGACGACCCCGCGGAGGAACATCTTCGACGTCGTCTGGAGCTTGCTCTTGCTGGCGGCCTCGATGAGTTTCTGCATCTCGGCCTCCAGCTCGTCGAGGTCCTCCTCGGTGAAGATCAGGTCCGCGAACTCCTGCAGGCGTTTTCCCTTGTGCTGAAGGTTCGTGTGAATCGGCGCGAACTTGATCTGATGCACCCCCAAGCGCTCGGCGAACGGAATCATCTCAGCCGTGTTTCTGAAGTTCTCGGCCGTGATCAGGTAGTTGATGCCGACCTTGATGCCTGGCGCCAACTCGCGGAGCAGACGTATCCCGCGCACCGCCCTGTCGAACGTCCCGGCGCCCCTGAGTCGGTCGTGCACCTCCGCAACCGTGCTCTCCACGGAGATCGATACCGTGTCGACATCCGACGCCCGGAGCGCATCAACGGTTGTCTCGTTGAGCACCGTTCCGTTGCTGCAGAGGTGAACCGATATCCCGTGCAGGCGCGCGTACTTGATCAGTTCAAACACGTCAGGTCGGAGCAGGGCTTCCCCTCCGGTAATCGACAGGAGCATGGTCCGAAGCTTCGCCGCCGAGCGAATCACCGTCTTCCATTCCTCCGTGGACAGCTCGTCAGCGAGGTCCGATTCCGCATGCTCCCACACGCCGCACATCCTGCACTGCAGGTTGCATTTGTCCGTGACGAAGATGAGCAGGATGGGCAGATGCCTGGGACGACACCGCAGGCGGCGGCTCAGCCATACGTCAGCCAGGCGGGGGACGTTCCGCGCAAGCATCCACAGCCGGGGAGAACCCCCCGACGACCGTTGTCCCACCGACGTGGCGTCTTGGGTCATGGTCCTTTCCGGACAAGCTCACTGGTGAACCCGTGGTCGGGATCTCGGAAAGGACGGCGACGACGCCGCCCTCCTGTGGACGCGCCTGCGTCGTCCTGGACGCCTTGTCCTAGCGTCAAAGGACAGTCTAGCCTGCACCTCCCTAGGTCGCAAACAGATCGATCGCAAGTGGGTCACTCAGGCCAGTTTCTCATCAGGAACAGGTGCCAGGTTGTCAAGCGCGCCGTCTTCGGCTAACAGGGACTCACCGACAGGAGTGTCTCTTCCGTGCAGACCAACAACGCCCGCGATCTGATCTGCATCTCGCTGGCGTTCTTCTTCGCGTTTCTCGGGGCGGGGGCCTGCCAGCCGTTCGTCATCGGGTTCCTGACCGCAGAAAAGGGCCTGACGCTCGCCCAGGCCTCGCTCGTGCTGGCAATGGTCTACTTCACGTTCGCCGTCTTTCGCTTCTTCATCGGGGTCATCATCGACGCCGTCGGGCTGCACCTCGCCAAAATCCTCGGCGTCGCCGCCTACGCCGTCTTCCCGTTCATCCTCTGCCAGGCCGGATCGTTCCCGGTCTTCCTGGCCGCCAGCGTGATCTGGGGCATCGGGGCGCCGATGCTGTGGACCAGCTCCTTGGTCCAGATCCTCAACACCTCGGCCCCCACACGGTACGCGACCCACACCGGCGTCCTGCGGGGCACGGTCATGCTGGCCGTCTTCGCGGGCGCGTACCTCCTGGCCTTCGTTTACGCCTGCAGGGGGTATGAAGCCCTCTTCGGCCTCGCAGCCGCCCTGTGCCTGGGCGGCATCGTCGCGATGGTCTGCTCGCCCAACAGGAGGTTCAAACGCCGCAAGCCGCACCTCCGCATGTTCTTTCAGGTGATGCGCAGCCATGAGGCCAAGACCGTCACCGTCTTTCTGGTCTGTTCGGGCCTGGCCTACGGGATCGTGCTCAACGGTTTCAAGTCGCACATCGAGACGCACTGCGGTAAGGACTGGCTGAAGATCATCCTGCCGGTCTTCTTTCTGGCGGGGATCCTGTCCAACTTCCTGGGCGGCTGGGTCTGCGACCGCGTCGGTCGATGGAAGACGTTCGGCTGGGGGTTCGCGATCGGGGCGACTGGGATGTTCCTGGCCTGGGGGTCCACCAGCGCACCCGTCCTGATGGTGGCGATGCTGCTGATCGGCATCGAGTTTGCGATCGTCCCCCTGTCCGCCTTCGCCTGGATCGGCGACAACACCCCCCCGCCCGACCGCGGCTCGGTGATCGGCTACATCTTCTCCTTCCGCGACCTCGGTGTCGCGCTGGCGATCCAACTGA
This sequence comes from uncultured Planctomycetales bacterium, assembly GCA_964390905.1. GTDB lineage: Bacteria > Planctomycetota > Phycisphaerae > UBA1845 > JAFGLZ01 > JAFGLZ01. Next base: position 47,662 of record CAYMLO010000071.1, read on the forward strand.
GAAGCACGATCACAGAAGTCGCCACGGCGGCGTTGGTCTTCGCCATCGCGTCGGCTGTCTGTGCCGGTGCCGCGCTGGTCGCGGGACGAGCGGCCCCCCGCAGGAAACGCCAGTCCCTGCGCCAGGGATCCTGCCCGACCAAGGGATCTGATTGAAGCGCGGGTGCCCCATCCTTTTCGAGTGGCCGCGGAAGGCGGGCGCTCGGAAAGGGTGGGGGACAGAAACGCACTGCGAGCTGACTCGGGCAACTCCGTCCCCCACCCTTCCCTTCCCGCGCCGTGCCTGACAGCCGAAGGTCACAGCAATGACACGAGCCAATGTCCTAGGAATGCGTCTTCGGGTTCATATCAACGTGCCGCTCGGCACAGGATCAGTCTACTTGACACCAGCGCTTGATGATTGACCAAACTGGTGTTCTAAGTCAGCATGGTTGCCGAGGGCCCAACCAGTATGGGCGTGAACATGAGCTCAACGGCAGCAGATTCTTCGCCACATCCCGCGGGAATGACCCCGGGCGACCTTATGGCGCGGGCGTTTGGATGGGCCGAGGTCTTCCTCCTCATACCGCTGCATGCCTTCTGGATGCTGTACAAGTCCACGCCCTTTATCGCGGAGAACACCCCGAGCGCACTGGTGGCAGCAGTACCGCTCGGCGCGATGATGGTTGTGGGACTGGCGGGGCAGCTTCGCGGGTTCAGAGCGGCGATCATAGGGGCCGAGGGGCTTTGCCACCTTACCGCCGCGGCGTGCATGGCCGTCGTACTGCTCACCGTGGCGCTCAACGATCCGTTTGACCCAATCGTCCCGATCACGTGGCCGCTTTGCTTCTGGAGCATCGCGGTTGCGTTTGCGATGCTGTCGAATCTCGCGCTGCATGAACGTATGCGAAGGTACCGGATCGACACTGCGTCGTGGGGAGGATGGGCAGCGGCGGTCGGGACGGCGCTGGCGTTGTGGATTGCGCTCGTGTGGATCGCGGCGAGCATGACCTGGGCCCCCTACTTCCTGACCGTATCGGTTGCGTTCCACTCGATCATGGCCAGATCCGCCCGCCGCGCACACCGCGGCGAGGGGAATCGGATCGTGGCCCGAGGCCGCCGTGGGGAAGGCGCAACGTCTTTCGTCGAGGGCATGTTCGCCGTTGCCTTGATGCTGACGGCCCTGCTTCGTTTCCTATTCGAGTGCCACATGACGGGCACGGCGGAGCTGAAGTACTTTCAGTTTGTCGATATCGGCACCCATCCGTGGTTCGCGGTGGGCGTCGTCTTGGCGCTGGTTGCGTCTCGGTTTCGGTTCGGATTCGTGATCCACGCCCTGACGCTTGGTGTGCTGCTACTGAGCGACGCTATCTCAGCGCGGGTATGGGAAGGCTTCTCGATGCAGACCATCGCGCTTGCCATGGGATACGGCTTGCCGGTGCTGTTCCTTGCATCGAGGCGTGTGGGCACGTTGGCGTATGCCCTGTCGACAACCGCCGCGACAACGATGTGGATTCTCGGCATGCTGAGCTTCACGCTGGCGGGGGTGATCATCGTCTTCGAGGTAGGGCTCGACTTCGCCAGGGACCTGGCAGCGAACATGCGCGTGCTGGCGCTGGTGCTCTGTGTCTTGTTTTTAGCATTGACCGGCAGGAGGTTATGGCGAACCGGGGCCGAGGCGTCGCCGGAGCCACGCCAGGAGAGGTCGATCTCTGGCCTGGCCTGCGGCGTAACGTACGTGGTGATGTGGATCTTGGTCTTGGGCCCCATCGTCTATCTGGTCAAGACGGCCATGTGGCCTCCGATCTGGTTTGAGCGTCCTGCGCGGGTCGAGGTGGGCGAACCGGCAGGGGTCTGCCACGCGGGCAAGTCGCGATCAGATGAGGAGTACGCCGTTCTCGACAAGCTCGGCGTTCGGATCATGCGCGTGGACTACCATTGGAAGTCCATCCAGCCCGGCCCTGACACGTGGGACTTCGATCACTTCGATAGGTATACGGCCTCGGCCAACAAGCACAAAGTCAACGTCCTGGCGCTACTCGTTTTCGACAACAAGGCCGTTGAGCGGTCGCCCTCGGGCTCCAAGCGCGACAAGTACATCGCGCCGGAGGACATCCCGCTGTTTCTCGAGTATGTCCGACGCACGGTCGGCCGCTACAAGGACAAAGTCTACGCGTGGGAGATCTGGAACGAGCCCGACATGCCGCGCTTCTGGACGGGCACGGCCGAGGAGTTCTACGAACTGGCACGCCGAACGGCCCAGACCGTGCGTGAGGTCCATCCCGAGGCCCTGCTGCTGGGAACGGCGATGACCTCAGGGGTCGGGGCATACTCGGCCAAGGAAGTCGAGGGGATGCACACGTCGGGCGCGCTCAAGGAGGTCGACCACCCGACGATGCACACGTACATCACCGACCCGCGCGGCTACTACAACGAGTTCCGAAGGGTGCAGAACGCCGCGGCAAAGCACGGCCACCCCGGCTCGGTCTGGATCACCGAGCTGGGCGACCCCGACGGCGGCGTCTATCCGTGGCGCGCGTCGAGCGACCTGCTCGCAGAGCACGCCACAAAGGCATACACGATCGCCACGTCGATGGGCATCGAGAAGCTCATATGGTACTGCTACGAGGACTCGGGCCTTGACTCGCAGCGCAAGGACCCCGACAACTCCGAGGCGTCCTTCGGACTCGTCGGACCAGGCGGCCAGTGGAAGCCGGCCGCGCACGCCTACAGCCTCTTCGCCAAGAACTGCAGCAACAGCGTGATCCGAACGGATCTCCTCGACGTTTCAGGCGGGATCGCGGCGCGCCAGCTTCGCACGGCCCTGTACCGGCGCGATGGCGGCGAGTCGGTCCTGATCATGTGGTTCGAGCCGGGCCTGCGACCCGGAGCTCACGCACGTGTCACGCTCGACCTGGGCCAGCTCAAAGACCCCGCCGTCATGCACGACATCACCTCCGGCTACACCAAGCACCTGCTGGACGACGTGGTAGACGTTACCGAGAAGCCTCTGTTTATAACCTACAAGGTCCCCTCTCCCGAAACGCCCGCGCGTCTCTACGCAGATTCCTCCCCGGCCGACGAGGCGTGGCTGATGGCCGTGGTCGGGCTGGTGCTGTGGGCCGCTTGGGGGTCGCTGAGTGCGAGGAGAACCGACTGCGCACCGGCGTGTTGATGGGACGGTGTGGCGTGGACCGCTTCGACGCAGGTTGTCAAGTCAAGCAATGAGCTCTTAGCACTACAGCGCAAAGTTGCTTCCCACGCAAGTTCGGATCGTGGCGATGTCG